>JBDTGA010000068.1:0-130462 GCA_039937655.1 Ginsengibacter sp. | reverse complement strand
TTTCTTATTGGCAGCATCCACACTATATAATTTTAATAAATCCGGTTTATTTATTTGCAGGTATTTTTCAAAAGCATGTGCTGTATATTTTAAAAATGAAGTATGTGGCTTTTCTTTCCCATTCATTTTCATTAGTTGCCAAATAAAATGTACATGGTTGGGCATAATGACAAATGCATATATTTCTATCTTCTTATTCGCAACTAAATATTTAAGTGATGAAATAATTACTTCCTTTAACTCATCCTGTTCCAATAATTTATTCCAATTATTTATGGTAGCTGTCCAAAAATACAGCTTGCCAATGTCCATATGAGATTTACGAATTTCTGTTGCTTTCACTTTTTAAATATAGTGGTTATAATCTAAAAGCTGTGGTTCGTGAGACACGAACCAGGGCGGGGGAGAACTTTATGATCAATTATTTCCACTTATTGAGAGCATGATCACATCTTTAGTAGCAGTTAAAAAATAAATTCAAGAGACTCAATTTTGATTTCGCTGCTTACTTCGCATCATTAATTTTTATGATAACGTCATTGAATATGTGATTATGTGATTGCTGAAATTTTATGAATTGGCTTCTTGATACCTCAGTGAAAATAACTTTCTCATTGTTATAATGAGTAATAAAATCTGTATTGTTAGTTATAAGCTCTTGGAATTCGATCTGATAGGGTCTTAATTTGTTTTTGTCTATGCAGTATTTTGAGTGAATTATTTCCATTAAATCTTCAATCTTAATATTCATTAGTTTGAACCAAGGAATAATTCGACGCGGGTGAGTTGAATTTGAATAGAGATTATTTAAACAGGTTTTGTATTCGTTTCTAATTTCTTTGACTTCATTAATGAAATGGTCTTTTAAAACTCGCTTGTTTGTTAACCTATTTTGGATTGTGCGAACAATCCAGTAAGCTAGCCCTGCATTAACTAATATTCCAAATAAGGTAATCCAGTCAGCAGGCGTAAATGAACAAAATAGATTTAAATAGTAACCGGCTCCTCCCATTTATTTAATTTTAGTTCGTTATTAATTAATCTGTACCAGGGCTCGTGATCGGCAGTAACTTTTGGCACTTTCCCATCTCTTCTTCTTTTTTCCCATTGAGGATAAGTTTGATTAATTATCATTTCTTTCCAATGAGGTTCTTGTTCAGAAATTATTTCAATCTTCGATTTCACGACATCCAAGGTGAAGTCATAAACTAAATTACCAAAAGCTTCGTCCAGAAAAGAAGATGCATAACCTGCAGTCGCGTCAAGATTAACGGTAAGCTTCTCATTCTTTTCATAAGCCTCTTTAAATTTTTTATTCAGGACTCTATGATAAAATTCTTCGCCAGATTTATCACTAATAATGCAGTGCCTTAATGCTGGAAATTCTGAGAAACTGTCCAATACGCTTATTGTTTTCATTACGCTAACATTAATTTAGTTAAACAATCATTTGTCATTTCCCATTGGTAAAATGTTCCTTTAAACCTTGGATCTCCTCGGTCAAATTCTTTTGAAAGCGAATCATTATCAAAGTGTAAAATTACATTATTGGTTAATACTTTTAAGTTGTTAATTGTACCTTGACTAAAATTGGCCTTTACAGCAGGCAAACCTTTATTTCTGTTATCTTCTTGAGTTGTAGAACCATATTTTTTATTAAAAGCTCCTTTTAGGATTCCGTCACTCGATTTAAACATGTCAAAGAATCTTCTTGTGAATCTTCTGTATAAAGATTCAAGTATACCATTGCCAACATCAGTAACCGTAAAAATCACTTTATTTTCTTTATACTTTACACCTAAAAGCCATTGTTTGTTAGCCGTACCACTCCATTCAATTGAATTTCCACATATTTCTAAAATTATAGTTTTTACTGGCTGGCAATATTCCTCAACTCCAGTCAAGTGACCAACAATCTTTTTGATTAAAAGGCTAATTTTCCTGTTTTCTTCGTAAGATAATTTTCCGCATCCTTTTTCAAAAAACATCAATTCAGACCTCGGTGCTTTAGGAAACGGTTTACCATTGTCATCAAATAAATTATTGAGGTAACCCGATTCAATCATAAAATCTTTGCATACTGCATCATCAGGCAAAAAACTTTTAAGAATTATATCTTTAAATTTTAAATCATCCCCAATAGCTGTTAATATACTAATTGTTCCGTAATCGATTTGTTTAACCCCAGTTAACGATAGGAGTACAAATTTTATTTTACCTCTTTTACTTTGATATTCTTCACTTCTTAGCTCACGAAAAAAGTTCAAGCATTCTTTCGTATTTTCAATTAATCTTAAATCGCTCGGGGCAATAACGGGCAATTTCATATCGTAAACCTGGTGTTTATTTTTCTTATAAACCTTTGGCTGACCCTTTCTTTTTGATCTTTCTTTCGCAATCCGTTCCATGCGACGTTTCTTTTCAATTTTTAGAAGCCTTCGCTTATGGTAGGTTTTATATTCTGGTGTTGTATGAATTTTCTTCATTGCTAAGCGCTCTCCACCTCAAACGCCCCATGCAACAATGCTTTAAGCAATTGCTCAGTAGCTTGTTGGTTGGCGATGGTGTGTTCTTTTAATTGTTTGGTTTTGGATAATTGTTTTTCTATTTCGGCTACAATGCGTTTTTGTTCGGATAGTGAAGGAAGGGGGATTGGCATTTCAGCAAATTCAGTATATTTTAAACTATGAACAGTCATCCCAAATTTGACGAATTTTGAAAGAACTATTTCTTCCAATCCAAGGAACATAAATTGCATATACCGATTCATTTCTACTAATGTTGGTATGAACACTTTCATATCTTGATTTACTGCGCATTCCACTCTATTAATTGCAACCGGTAACTTTCTCTTTAAAATCCCCGACCGAGCAACAATTAAGATTGAGCCTATGGGAATAAGATTTGCAGCCGATTCATTTATGCCCTTTTCTGTAATCTTCATTTCTGTATCCCAAATATTTTCATTTTTCATATCCTTAGGACTAACCCAAGGTATATGACCATTCCAATAATCATTTCTCATCATAGATGGTGTTCCACCTCCGGTAATTTTAACTATCTCCCCCAATCTACACCACACCCAACTCTCCGGAATTTTAAAAGGAATTTCTTCAAGTTTAATAGGTGGTAATGGTTTTTCTTTTTTACCGGATTTAGATTTCTCTGCTTTTATTCGTTTGAGTAATTCGCTTGCAGGTTCATCATGTTTATTTTGCGCTACCAATTTGCCTTGTACTGCTTCTTGTAAAATGGCATGGTTAAGGTTTTCTATTTGGGTGAGTTGGAATTGATATTCCTTCAATAATTCTCTTTGAGAATAATATGCACTAAAGGTTCTCTTCGCAAAATCTATAATCTCATTTTTTAAGTTCCATTTTGCATTTCCGGGATATGTTTCTTTTACAAAGCATACTTTGCAATATTCTAAAAAGCGGACAATCTCTTTTTGTAAAATGATATCGGGGCAAATGAAATCTAAATTACCCAAACCCTTTTGGTTTATTATTGGCAATGTTGTTTTAGATGATTGGCTATAAAACTCAGATTCTCTTGTTAGATAAAAATAATATACGAATTCAGGCAAAACACTATCATTAAATAGCACTCCAGTGATTTGTTGATTTGAAGAGGCTTCCTTTTTTATTATACCTAATCTACCAAGATTTCCAATGCAGTTAAAAAGAACTGTATTAGGTTTATAAACTGTGGCTTTTCTATCTTTAATGGCATTTTTTGAAATAAAGCCTTTTCCAGAAAGCATTATATCTACGCCTATATCAGACGGTTTTATCCATTCCATGTCATTTGAAGAATAATATTCAGGATTATTCATTGGTGGCGTTTTACCGGTTTGAATTTCCAAAAAATAATTTCTCAATGGTTCATAGGACATTTTTTTCGCAAGAATATTTATAATAAACTCTGCGATTATACCGACTGGGCTATTTACAAAACCTTTGAAGATTGTTGAAGATGTTTCTTTTGCCATTAATTACCTTTTTGAAACAGTTAATTCTTCAAGTAAATCATTGCACTTAGAAAATGAAGATTTCAATTCTTCAATAATTTTCCTGCTATCATGTACTACCTCTTCCACCACCTTATTCGGGTTCTTTATATCCAAATCATAATTCCTTTCAATGATAGTTTTCATTGGAACCTTCCAGCTTACTTCGCTTTCGGTTCTCTTCTTCCACCACTTTTTTATTGGCTCGAATTCTTCAATCCTTATCGGTTTTGTTTTGTTATATGCCTTGGCGCCTTCGGGCAAGGTGTGTTCGTAATACCAAATCTCTTTTGTAGCCGCTCCTCCCGTCCTCCCCGAAGGAGAGGATGCTTTTTCAAAAAATATTAAATTGGTATTTACCGTGGCATAAGGCGCAAATACGGATTGGGGCAATCGCACAATGGTATGCACCTTACAATCTTCTAATAATTTCTGCCTTACTCTTGTTTTTACGCCTTCACCGGTAAGGCTGCCGTCGGGTAATACAATGCCTGCGCGCCCACCCTCTTTCAGCATTTGTATAAACAATATCAAAAACAAATCGGCGCTTTCTTTGGTGCGGTAGTTCAAAGGAAAATTGGTTTCCATGCCATCGCCTACCACGCCACCAAACGGCGGGTTGGCTACAATAATATCCACCCTGTCTTTCTGTTTGATAGAAGTATATTCCCTTCCCAGCGAATCCCCATTTTGTATTTGCGGCACTTCTATATCATGGATAATCAGGTTGATAACGCATAGCATAAACGGCAATGGCTTAAACTCCGTGCCGGTAATGGTTTCCTGTAGCGTTTTGCGGGCATCTATATTGGTTACCTGCTTTTTTAAATGCTCAATAGCACATACCAAAAAGCCGCCGGTACCACATGCCGGGTCGGTAATTTTTTCACCCAGTTGTGGGTTTACCATATCCACAATAAACTGCGTTACGGCCCGCGGTGTATAAAATTCTCCGGTATCTTTCTTTGCGGCTAAGCCTCCCAGGATGTCTTCATAAATGGCATTAAAAATATGGTGCTCTTTACTGCTGTTAAAATTGATTTCATTGAGTTTATTAATAGCCTGGCGAAAGGTGGTTCCGCTTTTCATATAGTTATTGGTGCCATCAAATATCTCCCGGATGATAATGCCCAGTTTATTATCTGCCGCCACTTTCAGGTTCTTCAGTTCAGGAAATAAATGGTTGTTGATAAAGTTTATCAGTTCATCGCCCGTCATTCCTTCATCATCAGCAGCCCAGTTTCTCCACTGAAATGTAGTGGGTATAGGCGATTTGTATTTAGTATCCATTAATTCTTTTTCCTGGTCTTTATCATCAAAGAGTTTCAGGAAAATCATCCAGCCCAGTTGCTCAATGCGCTGGGCATCGCCATTGAGGCCAGGGTCTTTTCTAAAGATGTCTCTTATTGATTTTATGGTACCGCCTATGTTGCTCATTTAGTATTTTGTTTTTCTTTTTGTTTTTTTCCAAGGACTTTAAGGACTCGCAGGACACGAATTTATGTCGCGGTGGTCGTTAGTGTCCTTGGTATTTTCTTTTTACCTCCCTTTCTTCCTTTCTTCTATTCTTGCTTTGGTCATTCGCTCGCGAAGGCCACCTTCTTTTATGAATGCCATTTCTAATACTTTTATCTGGCGGCTAAGCAAATAATTCACCACCAGTATTAGCCCTATCATTGCATTCGCGCATATTTCAGGGCTTTCATTTTCTATTGCTTTTTCAAAAGTTGCATAAGTGGCATTGGGTATTTTATTTAATTCTCTCATGCGCTTCGTCAGCTTATGTTCTTTGTCCCACAAGGGTAATTTATTTGTTCTTAAAAAATCTTCGAAGTCTATTTTCAGTTCTTCTAAAGACGCCCGCGCTACATTGGTTAATTTAATTTCTGTTTCTTTAGAAGTGCCAGATGCCATGCTGGCCTCTGCAATATTTTGTTTGCCGCTTCTAGCCGCCTGTACCATTTGGTCAATGGTGCGGTCATATTTATGAAAAAATCTTTTGGTAAAATAAACAGTCCCATCATAGATGATTTCCCCTTTCTGATAAGTTATCAGATTACGGTAGCCGCCATGCTTTGGAATAAACCCTTCCGTATTTTTGTTTAGTTCTTCCATCGTCTTTCTTTTGACTTCAATGAGACAACCTTACGCTACTTCATACAACTCTTTTTCCAATTCTTTAACGGCGTCCAGGTATTTTTCGCGGCTACCAAATATTCCATTTACAATCTCTACTGTAGATCCCATATCGCTTAATGGTTTTACCTGTAATACTTCCATACTTTCTATATTCTCAATTCCTTCATCAGCATATTTATCAAGCAACGCTTCTAAAACTTTCCTGGCTTGTTCACCATACTTTGTAAAATAATTTCGCTTCTTTACATTGTTTGCCCTTTCTTTTCTGGTTAGTGGTGGCTGGTCATAAGCAACATGGCAAATCAGGTCAAACAAATCAACCTCTTTGTTCACTGCCTCATAAAGTTTATCTACCAACACGCCTTGTTCCTGCAACTCTGCAATAATAGCTTCTTTGCGTTCGCTGGTATTCCATTTTTTTAAAAAATCATCAAGCGATGCATACTTCCCTTTTATTATTCTTTTGGTATAATCCTTTAAACTAACCGTAATGGGTTTTCCATGCTGGTCAAAGTACAGTTCGCGACTTATTAAAATACTTACGTCAACGCCGTTTACATATACTTTTCGCGGAGGCGCATCATTCATCATCCAATCGCTGCCCGTATTTTCCGGGTAACGAATTACCGGTTTTACAAGTTCTATTTCTTCACCGGTTTCAGTATCAATGATGTTTGTGGAAGTTTGCTCTTCATCAATAATATTGCTTAAATCTGCTTCTTCCGTTAATTGTTTAATCCTGATTGGTTCACCATCAAAAGAAGGATCTGCAAAATTGTCTGTCGCATTCCTGAAATCTAAAATGGTAAAATATAGTTTGCCATATTCTTCATTAATGCGAGTGCCTCTTCCAATGATTTGCTTAAACTTTGTCATTGAATTAATGACAGCGTCCAACACAATTACTTTGCAGGTTTGTGCATCAATACCAGTGGTCATCAGTTCAGAAGTAGTTGCAATAACAGGATATCTTTCTTCAGGATTAATAAAATTATCGAGCTCTCTTTTTCCTTCATCATTGTCGCCGGTTATCTGCATAATATATTTATAGTTCTCTGCCACCAAATCAGGATTGTGTTTTGCCAATGCAGTTCTCATTCTTTCTGCATGATCTATATCAACACAAAACACAATCGTTTTTGCAAACCGATCATAGCCTTTTAAAAACTCAGTGAGCTTTTTTGCAACACTATCTGTACGCTCTTCAATAACCAATTTGCGGTCAAAGTCTGAACGGTTATACATTCTATCTTCCACCTCATTACCATCTTTATCAGTTTTGCCTTGTTCCGGACGCCATCCTTCTGCATCCACATTTAAACCAACCCGGATAACCCGGTAAGGCGCAAGGAAACCGTCGTCAATACCTTGTTTTAAAGAATACGTATAAAGCGGATCACCGAAATATTCTGAATTGCTTGTTTCATTGGTTTCCTTTGGTGTAGCCGTTAAACCAATTTGTGTAGCGCCTTCAAAATATTTTAAAATCTCTCTCCAATTGCTATCTTCTTTTGCACTTCCCCGATGACACTCGTCAATAATAATAAGATCAAAAAAATCTCTCGAAAACTCTTTGTAAACATTAGCGTTTTCATCTGTACCGCTTAATCCCTGGTAAAGCGCAAGATAAATTTCAAAGCTTTTATCAATTTGCCGATGTTTTACGACAGTCATTACATCTTTAAAATGTTTGAAATCTCCACGTCTTGTTTGATCAATTAATGCATTACGGTCAGCCAGAAAAAGAATTCGTTTTTTTGCACCACTTTTCCAAAGTCTGTGAATAATTTGAAAAGCTGTATAAGTTTTGCCGGTACCTGTTGCCATTACCAACAGTATTCTGTTTTGCCCGTTGGCAATAGCTTCTACGGTTCTGTTTACTGCAATTTGTTGATAATAGCGTGGCTTGCGATTAGTTGCATCGAAGTAATATTCCTGGGATGCAATTTTATCAGCATCAGGTGTTATAATACCTTTGTACTTTTTATATTTTTCCCAGAGTTGTTCAGGAGAAGGGAAATCATCTAAGCTAATTTCAGTTTCAATGTTACCACCTGTTGCGGTGCGGTCGTGAAATAAAAACCCATCACCATTGCTACTAAATACACAGGGAATATCAAGTATCCTTGCATAATCAAGGCCTTGCTGTATTCCCGCCCTTACTGAGTGATTGTTATCTTTAGCTTCAATGATGGCAACCGGAATGTTCGGCTTATAATAAAGAATGTAGTCGGCTCTTTTCCTGTTACCTCTTGCAGTAAATTTTCCACGCACATATATCTTACCATCGGTAAAAAAAACTTCTTCTAAAAATTGCAAATCTTTATCCCATCCCGCTGCCACTAATGCAGGAGTAATAAACTTTGTACAAATATCTCTTTCAGATAAAGTCTTCTTATTAATCAATATTAATTACAATTTTTCTTTTTAGGAATGGCAGCTAACTTTCTTTATTAGAAAAGTATTCCATCAAATGTACAGTATTAGAGTAAATTTTTATAGAAAAAGTAAAATGAAAATCGTCCTTATTTATTTCTCTCTTGTTCTAAAATAAAATTGTATCAACAACAATCTATTTAAAGATGAGGTTATCACATAAGGATAAGATTGCCATCCCAAAAAAAAATCGGGACAGGCTGGCACAAGTATCTTTCTCTTTCACATTTAAGATTTTAGACTGTGCCTCGCATTGACGACTAATGGAGGATAATTTCATTCACCTTACCACTTTTATAATATGCATTGCTATGACGATTACAGAAGGATAAAAGCAAACGATCCGTCTTTTTGTTTATTAACTCCGTTAAACATATAAAATTTAATTCCAGCCGGGGCAAGCACCATAGAGGTTCCTGTAGATCGGGGGGCTAACATTATTTGTGTATCTGTGATACGGGGGCGGGCATAATAGGTGGCATGGCTTCCATATAAATAAGCGGCCTTCACCAGGGCGACTATCTTTTTACTGCGGCCAATAGGTACTTCAACCGATAGTCCGCCACCGATTCGTAAGGCCAGGGAAGCGTGCGTGTCGGTATAAAAATATCTTGTCGTTACATCACGAGTGATAGGGTCTATACCTATATCGCGTGATATTGAAGTAGTAGTGAGGAGCAGGTTGGTGCCCATATTAATATTAGCTACTATACTCTTTGATCACAGGACCGCACCAGAGTGTAAAGTGGCACCTAAAGTGAATTTATTGGTACTATTCGGGGATAAAATCTTATCCCTACATTTATCCTTAATTTATAGAATCAGAATGCCTACGCTATTTATTTTTTTCGGCTTGCGGTTTTACTTTTATTCTGAAGAACACCCGCCTATACACATCCATATTCAAAATGCGGAGGGGAAAGCAACATTTAATGTAGATCCCGAAATTGAGTGGTATATAATAAAGGTTTAAAACCAAAGGATTTGAAGATTGCCGAAAAAATTATTCATGAAAATAAAGAAGTTATAATAATCCGTTGGAATGAGTATCACAGTAATTAAATTAAATGAAATAAAATGGATACAATAAAAAAAATATGGTTTAAAGGAAACCGGATTTACATGGAAACAAACAATGATGAAACCTACAGCCGCGCTTTAGAAGCATTTCCAATATTGAAAGAGGCAACCTTGCAACAGCGCAATGACTTTAGCATAGGCAAAGACAAAATGGATATCCGGTGGGAAGAATTAGATGAAGATATCCACATCAATAGTTTTTTCGATCATACCGAACCCTATTATAATAATACCGTAACCATCTCCTTACAACAATTTCCACAGATAAATATTTATGCCCTGGCAAACCAAATAGGAATCAATAAAAGCCTGCTCGCCCAATATATTTATGGCATTAAAAAACCTTCATCAGCAAGAAAAAAGGAAATCGAAAATGCGTTACATGCACCTGGTAAGCAGCTATTGGCGGTAGATTTGTAAAAAAGGAGTAACTTTCTTAAAGTTATGAACTCCTTAGTAAATGGCATGGCTAAACAACCAGTAAATTCTTCCATAATGAAAATCATTTCCCAAATTCTAATCGCCATCGTAGCTCTTGAACACCTCTATTTTCTTTGGCTGGAAATGTTTGCATGGGAAACGAAAGGCAAAAAGATTTTCAAAGGTGCACTGGCTCCTGATTTATTTACGCCCACAAAAGGACTTGCCGCTAATCAGGGACTTTATAACGGTTTTCTTGCTGCAGGTTTAATATGGACTTTCTTCATCAGTGACCCGATATGGGAAATAAATATCGCTATCTTCTTTTTAAGCTGTGTAATTATCGCAGGCTGCTACGGAGCATTTTCTGCATCCGGAAAAATATTCTTTGTACAAGCGCTCCCCGCGCTGGTCGCATTGACCTTCACACTATTAAAATAATTTTAAACCCGGTACTGCTTTTTAAAACAAACAACGGGAATTCCCGGATTACCTCAATTTCCTTTTGTCATACAACCGTTAAAACGGGAATATTGAAATCGGGAATAGTTTTTGAATGATACATTTTATTCAAAAAAATATGTAATCATGGATAAGAGAGAAAAATTAAACGCGATGGAAAAGATGCTTCGCGAAGTGAACGATATTGTAAACAGCCAGACTTCCCTACTCAAAAAGATCGCTCAACTGGAAGCCGAAAATATTAATCTCGGGAACAGTCTGCTCGATAAGCACTTACCCGAAATTCATTCCAAAGTGGATGATGCGCTGAATGAAGTGGTGGTTCTTCAGTCAGTATTTATAGAAGCAAAAGATAAATATATTAAGGATAATAAGCTGGACGAAGTGCTTCCTGAGCCGAAATAAGTTTATTTCTTTCTGCTGAAAACAATAAAATCCGTAGCAGGAATTTTATCAATACCGGATTGCCGCAACATAGTAATTATTTGCCCCCGATGATACGTTTGATGATTGAATAAATGTAACAGTACTTCATATACTGGTTGTTTAAAATACGCCTTTTTAGTATTGTAATAACCAAATACATGGGTGATATTATTTTCGGTGGCATTACTTACCCAGTCACTCCATTGCTTTGACGACTCAATTATTTTTTTAGATAGTACTTCAAAATCCTCTTCCGGATCCTTTTCCGGGAGCAGTACATGTTCGGCCAATTTTATCCGTTGCCACCATATACTTTCCACTTCCATGGTATGAACAAGGGTTTTATAAATACTGCCGAAGCTGCTTCCCATGTCTTTGTGCAAAACATCGGTAGGAATCTGTACAAGCCTTCCTAATAATATTTTATTAGCCCAAAAATTGTAAGCAGCATATTTTACAAATACTTCCTTCATTTTTTCATACAAAGTAAGGAACTATACAACGAAATTTTGTTTTATTTTATACAGATGGAAGAGGTTCCTATATCCTGTATTTCTTTCTCAAATCAGTTCTTAATTGATGTAAAGGCTCACTGATGCCCACTTTATAGATATGTGGATTATTGAAACGCTTATGTTCTTCGGGTAATTGCTGCAATCTCTTTTGCGAAAGGATGGCTACATCCTTAGGTTCATAATTCTCTAATAATGATTTCCCGTTTTCCATGATTGTATTGAGCAAAGGAGTAGCTCTTGTGGCATCCAGCATCATGCTCTTTTCCGCATCATACGGATGAATCATTTTAGCAGGTGCTTCATCCTTCACAAGTGCAATGGCATCGGCTATAAAAAAACCAGCATCATCGGTATAGCGATACACCTGCTTGGCTCCCGGAAGTGTTACCTTCTGGATATTCTCTGATAATTTTATTTTCGGCTCACCATTTACTTCACTCAATTTATACACGCCATCCAATGCAGCATCGGGTTGCCCGGTAGCAAGGCTTGTACCTACTCCAAAAATATCAATCGGCGCTTTTTGCTCCAGCAAACTTTTAATAAGATACTCATCCAGTTGATTAGATACCACGATCTGCACTTCATGGAAACCGGCATCATCAAGCATTCTGCGTCCACGCTTGGAAAGATAGGCAAGGTCTCCACTGTCCAGGCGTATCGCCTGAAGACGCTGCCCTTTCTCTTTCATTTCTTTGGCCACTTGGATGGCATTGGGAATACCACTCTTCAAAGTATCGTACGTGTCCACGAGTAAGGTACAATTTTCAGGATCAGCTTTTGCAAATTTTCGGAAAGCAGTAATCTCATCTTTCTCACTTTGTATGAATGAATGGGCAATCGTACCCACTGCTTTTATATCATATTTTTTGGCTGCATATACATTGGAAGTGCTGTCAAACCCTCCGGCAATAGCGGCACGGCTTGCAGAAATTCCACCCAATGCCTGGGCTCTGCGTAATCCAAATTCACTGAGATGGCGGTCGCCTGCCGCATATTTCATTCTCGCTGCTTTGGTCGCGATCAACGATTGAAAATTGAGATAGTTCAATAATAGAGTTTCAATCAATTGTACCTCGGCAAGGTTACCCTCTACCTGCAACAAGGGTTCCAGCGGGAAAGCAATTTCCCCTTCCTGCATGGAACGAATGGTTCCCTTGAAATGAAATGTTTCGAGCCATGACAAAAAATCTTTTTCAAAACCCTGTTTGAATAACCAGTCAATTTCTTCTTTACTAAAATGTAAGTTCTCAATAACAGGCAACAATTCACCCAATCCACAGAAAATCACATAACCTCCTGAGTAAGGTAATTTCCTGAAAAAGTAATCAAAGCAAGCGGGCACATTTTGAGTTCCGTTCTTAAAATAAGCCTGTGCCATCGTGAGTTCATACATGTCGGTATAAAGCCCTGAGGTGGTTTGAATGGTAAAGTTATTACGATCGTTCATGCGAAAAATTGTATGAATTAATTGACTTTAAAGTTCTGCGGTAAAGATAATGGAATTGGTTTGCGTTTATTAATAAAGCGTCATAGAAACTGAACACAATCTGTGTAGATGCTGATTGCAAAATACTTTAGGATGACAACCCTTTCTTTCTTTGTTGACCACAATACACCGTTATGATATCAGGCATGAATAGTTGCGAGGTCAAAATGCTTCTCAGCCATTTCTCTTATGTTATCGCCAATAGCGAGTGATGCAGTAGCTGCCGGCGATGGTGCATTCAAGACATGAATGCTTGAATCTTTATATTCTATTCTGAAATCATCGCGGGTATCGCCATCTTCACTGAGCAACATAGCGCGAACGCCAGAGCGGCCGGGTTTAATATCTTCCATTGTCAATGACGGAACCAATCTTTGCAATGTTTTCAAAAAGAGTTTTTTTGAAAAAGCACGACGGTATTCATTGATACCAAAACTCATATTCTGAAAAAATAATTTCCAGGTTCCACGGTAACTCAATGCATCAATCGTGTCTTTCCAGTTGAAATCCGTTTTACCATAACCTTCTCTTTTAAAAGTAAAAACGGCATTGGGGCCACACTCTATTTCACCATTGGTCATCCGTGTGAAATGGACGCCGAGAAAAGGGAAATCAGGATTGGGCACCGGATAAATCAGGTTCTTGATTTTATGTTTTGCTGCTTCAGTCAGTTCATAATAATCACCCCTGAAACCCACCACTTTTTCTTTCAGCTTCACATGGTCTCTTCGTGCAAGCCTGTCGGCCTGTAAACCGCCGCAGAAAATAATAAACCTGCTGCGGTACGTTTTCTTATTAGTGCCAATAACATTTATTTCTTTTTCTTTTTCAAAAGAAAGTGCTTCTGTATTCAATTCCAGGCGGCTTTCAGAATTTGTATTCAAAGCAATCTCTACCATCTTATCCGTGGCTTTCACATAATCAATAATCCCTGTGCAGGGAACCCATATTCCTGCAATTCCTACGCAGTAAGGCTCATGTTCTTTTATTTGATCGGCGTTTATTTTTTCAATTCCTTCAATATTATTCTCCAATCCGATAGCAAAAATTTTATCGAGATAAGGAAGCTCAGATTCACTTACAGCTACGACCACTTTACCACACACATCATGAGGAATATTATTTTCTTCGGCAAATTTTACCAAAGCCTTTCTGCCTTCCACACAATTCTTTGCTTTTAAAGAGCCCGGTTTGTAATACAGTCCCGAATGCATCACACCGGAATTATTTCCTGTTTGATGAAATGCAAGCCGGGATTCTTTTTCAAGCAATACTATTTTCAACAATGGATGGTGTTTCTGCAATTGATAAAAAGTAGCCGCTCCTACAATTCCTCCGCCGATGATGGCGATGTCAAATATTTCGTTGTCCAATATGGTAGTTTAAAAAGTGAATCAATGACGTTGCAAAATTAATTATTCTGTTTTACAGATCCATATAGAAAAGGATGCATTTCAAATCATCCCCAATTTTTTTATTGCCTCCCCTTATCCCTTATCTCTTTGATTAGAGAGTAAGAGGTGCGACAATTGAAATGCACTCTATAGAAAATGTATGCAAGATGCCGTTATTATTTTCTGTAAATTTATCCCTTAAAAATCATTTCAGATGTCTGCAAAAACCAATTGGCCTGAAGCTATCAAGCCTCTATTGAAAAAATATAAAAGTAAAAAACATCCGTTGGATTATGAGAATACTTATCAATTACTGGTAGCTGTAATCCTTTCGGCACAGGATTCTGACCGGCACATCAATGAGATCGCACCAAAGTTGTTTGAATCTTTTCCTAATATGGAAGCGCTTTCAAACGCTACTCCCGAAACATTATTTCCTTTCATAGGCTCTGTTCGTAATTCCGGCAACAAAATAAAATGGCTTATCACGATTGGGCAAAAAATAAAAAAGGACAGCAACATTCCACTCACACTCGATGGGCTTACTGAACTTTCGGGCATCGGAAGAAAATCGGCCAATGTGATTATGCGTGAATCGGGCGTACCTGCAGAAGGCGTTATTGTTGATTTACACGTGGTGCGAGTGGCACCGCGACTGGGGATTGCATCGGGAACTGATCCTAAAAAAATTGAAAAACAAATCATGGAAACACTTCCTCAAAAAGAGTGGGATGCAGGTATGGCAATGTCTTTCCTCGGAAGAGAGATATGCCGTCCACAACCCAAATGTGAGATTTGTTTGATGAATACAGTATGCGCTTATTATAATGGACTGAAGTAGAGGAAAATAAAAACACACTTGGCCTTCCTTTTAAGCCATTATGAAAAAGCGTTTCAGGGATGGATCAAAAAATGGTAATAAACCGAGAGTTTTTCATCCGTGAAAAACACTTACTTTTTACTATTGATTTAAAATAAAATCAGTTGATTGATACCCCAAATGCGATGCACACACTCTCGACCAATCTATTCAAATTATCCTGCATTTGTACTCGTTATTTCTGAGTGCAACTAAAATGTAGAAAAGAGTTGGGAGCTATTTAGCAAATTCTAATTACCAGCAATTTATCTTTCACTCCTATACATTCTTCCTCCGCCATATCTTCGCATTTCATTGCCACTTTTACGATGGCTTCCCTTAGGCCCAAAACGATTGAAATTGAAAGTGAAGGTTAAAAGGAAATAACGTTGTAATATCACCGTACGGGAATCGGAAATATAATTTTCACCTATGCTCCGGTTGATATCACTATTCTGATTAAGAATATCATTCACTGAAAATCTTAATTCACCATTCTTTTTTGCAAATAATTCCCAGGCAAGCGCCGCATTCCATAAAGGAATTTTTACATTATACCCATCAGCCAACCCACTATTGATTGAATAATTAAAATCGGTGGAAACAATCAATGACTTCAGAATGTAATAGTTGATATCAGTAGAATAATCCTGGGAGAAATACTTTGAATTCAAATTATTGTTTGAATTCTGCTGAACGCTGTATTTTACTGAATTGTAAGAAAACCTTCCCTGGAACCTCATATTTAATTCATCTTTTACATCAAGGTTTAATCCCAATGATTGTGATACAGAAAAATTATGTGTAAAATTAGTCTTACCATAAAGCTGGCTTACACTCCGTCCAAAACTCATCCGGTTCCCCATATTAATGCTGCTTCCTTTTTGTCCTTTTTGTAATGGAATTCCAACGCTAAGGTTGTAAGATGCATTGTAGGTCCCATTTAGGTTTACCGGTTTTATCAATTGTACTCCATTTCCTCTTGCTGTGTCAAAATCAATGCTGTTCACAATCTTATTAGATGTCTGATTATAATTGATATTCATATTGATATAGCGAAAAGTAACCGGACTATACGATTTATAAGAAATATTTACCTTGTTATTAAACTCTTGTTTCAGGCTGGAGTTGCCAACTATCGTCCTTAGCGTATTGGTTTCGTCGCGTACATCCTGTAGCTGGCGCACATTCGGCTGGTTGGTGCTGCCATGATAGCTGAACCGAACGTTATTGTGTTGATTAAAATTATAACGGAAATTAGCAGTAGGAAAGAAATTGATATAAGATTGTTTTGTGTGAATTACGGAGTCTTTCCCCAATACAGAATAAATACCGCGAATACTTCTATTATCAACATCGGAAGCTTGCATGGAACCACCAGCCTGAAAATATAATTGCTGGCTTTTATTATATTTAAAATTCAGACCGATGCGATGTGCTACAAATTTATTTTTGAAATAGTTGGTTTGTTGAGGATTGATGCTGTCATAAAGTTTGGTGGCAGCATTATAGCTAAAAGCATCTCTGTTGGATGTGCTTAGATTATTGATATAGGCATAATTTAACTCAACAATCTTATTTTTTCCTATCGGCTCTGTATAAGAAGTGCTAATGACATAATTACTGGATCTTGTAGTTTGGGAAGAAAGAAAATCTTTTTGGCGAACACTATCTATTCCCCCGCCAGGATTGTAAAAAGTTAGCGGAGAAAATGTTTTTCCGGTGCCATCGCTGTTGTTGACAGAATTTCTAAAGCCAATGGTAAATGTTCTTCCCGGAGTAAAAAATCTTCTGCGGTACAACAATTGATTATTTAACGAAATCCCCTTGCGTTGATTTACATTTTTACTAATGCCGCTAAGCCCGGGATATTCCATATCTGCAAGGGAAATTTTGGTGTAATTAGAATCATTAAGATAATCTTCTGAATTTTGTAAACCCAGGGTGGGAGTATAAAGCAGGGAATTCATAGAATCAATATCATATTCAATTCGAAGGTTAAAATTGTGATTCTTGTTTTGGTTCTGGGATATTCTCTCATCATCGGTAATGGTAGAGGAATCCCTGGAATGCCTGGCAGAATCGGCAGGGAATAAAGTTTTCCGGGTACTGGTTTGCATGGATTGCTTGTTGGTTGCCCCGTACAGATAACTACCCTGAATCTGAACTTTCCCAATTATATCAGTATAATTAATGCCGGCTGATGAAGAAGTATTGATACCACTTCCTGCATTTCCACCGGCAAACCCTCCCATTCCACTGACCAGGTCGCGGGAGGTAAACCCTTGTTTATTTATATTATTCGAGGACCCTATTACTGAAATTCTGCGATCATTATAAAACCGGTTCATCATTATTTTACCAAGATAAAGGTCATCATCTCCATGTCCAACACTGGCTTTTCCAAAATAGCCCTGGCGCGTGTTTTTCTTTAATTTAATATTGATCGTTTTTATCCGACTGCCATCGTCAATCTTTGTAAATTTTGCCTCATCGCTCATATCATCATACACCTGTACAGAAGCCACCATATCGGCAGGAATATTTTTAGTAGCCATTTTAGGATCGGTACCAAAAAACTCCTTACCATCCACATAAATTTTCTGAATTGCTTCTCCCTGAGCCGTTACATTTCCATCTTTGTCAACCTCCACACCTGGTAGTTTTTTTAAAAGATCTTCTGTCGTGGCATTAGGGATCGTTTTAAATGCATTTGCCGAAAATTCTACCGTATCACCTTTCACCGTAATGGGTGCCTGTTGAATAATTACTTCACCTAACATCTCACTTTCTTTACTCATGATTATTTTCCCAAAGTCAACCTGAAGGACCTTTGCAGAAAGAGAGAAATCCTTTTGAACCGTTTGGTATCCCTGAAAAGAAACCTCCAGCACATAATCACCGGCATCAAGATGATCCAAAAGAAAATCACCACTCTTATGGGCAATGGTATGTGACACTAAAGAAGAATCGCCCCTATTGATCACAGAAATAGTAGCATTCGCCATAGACTCACGATGAGTAGTATCAGTGACGATACCCTTTACTGCACCATCTATTTTTTTTTGAGCCTTACAAAAGTTTTGAAAGAGGAAAAGAGTAATTATTAATAAGGGTAGCCGTTTTTTCATTAAATAAAGAAAAATTTCATTTTTAAAAGTAACTGATGAGACGATTTATTTTTACAAACCCTTTGGTATTTCAAAAAATATCCGAAAAACAGGATACGTAAAAGGGGGACAGTTCCGAAGTTTTTTGGATATTAACAAAGTATTGGATGTTTTCAATCCTGATAATCTTTCCATTTGGATGCCCTTATTAGTTAATCTTCCCCTTAATGAATCGGAAAGCCCATGTATTTCCCCCGATAGAAACTTTGATCCTGTACACGTTATGAACTTACTTACCAAAACTATTGAATGCAAAAAAAGTTAGTCGTAACAATTGTAATACCGATTATTCATATTCTATAGTCCCATTCCGCTTACACTACATTGTACTATGAATCTGTAATATTACCGACACATCGGCACAGGCTGGCATTACACCATAAATCTTTTTGGACTAAATTAAAAATACACTTGGTATAAGAAAAAATAAAGAATATTTCATTTTGCTTGTCACCTCTAAATAATTACCAATACATCTGTGATCCTGCCATTTTTAATTTACAGGAGGAAAATTATAAGGCATCCATGTTGTAAGTTTATTCAACTCACTTTTCACTTCATCACTGATCGGTATTCCCCATTTTTCAAAAAACGGTGCAATATTTCTTCCTGTGATATCTGAAAAAGTACTTACCCAAAGGTCTCTTTTCTTCTGATCTGTATTTACATAACTTCCTGATGGGTCTTTAGCCGCCATCGCCTGGTATTCACGAAAGAACTTTTTGAATGTTTCCCATCCAAATCCTTCCTGCAACTGACGAAACATTATCAATCCAAGAAAAGGATCTTTCTTCCATTTTTCATAATCCGCTCCTTCTGCAAAATATTTCTTCATCATTTTCTGCGTATTTATATTCGAAATTCCGCTATGGGCGTCATCTCTGCCACCCATCAACCGGTCGAACATATAAATAGAGAAAAAATTGCAGCTTACTTCTGTGGTACCACCGAATACCCAATCAAGGTTTTGCATGTTATGTCCAATCTCATGAAAAAAGCCCCAGTTAGCACCTCCCTTACTGGGCTTCATTAACAATGTTGGGTCGGCAATAATATCCTCTGAAAACATATGCTTTACCGGTGAATGATGTACCATAATAGGATAACCGCTGTGCATGAAACCACCTCCAATATGTTCGTCAACCACAAGGCGTTGTGCCCTGTAAAAGGGTTGTGGAATCTGTGCAAGGTCCATTTCTCCGCCAATAATAAGATTCCATAACTTCATCACCTTTTCCGGATCAGTCACTTTTTGTAAAACAGAATCGGGAATAGTTATAATGATATCGTCTGAAGCCAATTCTCCCCACGGAGCTTTATTATTTTTTAACTGATTTTCCCATTCCTCTTGCGTAGTAGTTCCCAACTTATAAAGAGGCGCAGTTACAGCATGATTTACGGTAATATTCGCAGACCAGTCATCTGATTTGGGAGAAGCGGTTATATAAATTAATCCTCCAAAAGGAGAAGCTACTCTCGTTTTTTCATTTTTTAATTTTTGCTTTTTCACAATGATGGGCATTCGCCTCCATGATTCTTTACCAGCTACCCATTGATTAAGCCTGTCGCTGTGGCAACCAATCTGTACGCTCAAATCTTTATCCTGTAATTCTTTTGGAATAATAATTTCTACATATTGTCCCGGTACCGCATACATACCGGTACTGTACATCGTATTGGCCCAGGGACTTGAGTAATTCAACTTTGATACAATTGGAATCAATGCATCACTTATTTTTTTATGGTCTATTTTGATTGTCTTATTACTAAACACATAACCATCTTTTACTTTTCCCGGGAAAATATCAGAGGATGGATGTGCTTTAATTTTTTTGTAATCTGTTTCCCTTAATTGTTGAACACACCATTGTGCCACTTCTTTTCTAAGTGTAGTGTCTTTTACTGATAAAGGATTTTCGGGGGTAATGATGATATTCGCCGGCGTTACAGTATCCTTTTTACCCTGTGCATCAACTCTGGCTATCAACAGGAAGACCGAAACAGCCAACAGTAAATTCTTTTTCATACTGAGTATTTTAAATAATTCAAAAAGATGATTTCTTTGGTATTTTTCAGTGTCTGCTTTTATTCTTTACCGGTAGTGCATCAAAAACTTTTACTTCAAATGGCGCTAATACAATTGTAAAAGATTTTCCTTTCTGCACTTTCATTTTAGACGAAGCATCTTTTTTATTTATAGCGCTGCTCAACTCAAAAGTTGAAGATGAATGTTCAGGAAGTTCAAATATTTTCTGAACATCCATATTAATTGTTTGTGAATCGGGTGATGGGTTTCGCAAAGTAAAAACACCCTTTGCCGGTGACCATGCCGCATAGCCATATATTTCTTCTTTGGCAGGATCGCCGCCAATCCAATGAACATCCTGCAATACCTGTGCATTTTCATCAGCCCATTTTGCTGCGGCAGCAAGGCAGTCCCACATTGCAGGGGTTAATAAATGAGGATTGATATACAGTTCCTGGAGGCTGGTGCCACTTCCGAAGAAAGACCATATCCCATCAGAAATTCCTTTAAAGTCCATTTCTAATTGGCTGGGATAACCCACTTTTGAAATATTAATACCATGAAGCATCACTGAATTAAGTGGAAATAAAGGCGCTCTCTTCACTACATGCTTATAAGACTCCGCATCACGATAGGTAATCCATTGCTGGCGTTTATCTCCTTTACCGGTTAATCCAAAATCACTTCCTGCACGCCAAACAGCATCTCCATAATACAACCAATAGGGTGATGGCCAGGTACCGACTGTTAAGCTTAAATACAAGTCAGGATTTACAGTTCTCAAATCTTTTGTAAGTGTCAACAATGCTTCAATATCTTTCTGATAGGTAAGCCCCGCACCACTGGCTCCGTTGCCTGCTCCTACTCCATCAAACTTAAAGATAGAAACACCATCTTTCAACATAAAATTGGTAGTAACTTCTTTAAATCTATTAAAATAAACAGGGCCAGCTAATGAAAACCCATTCTCATTGGTTTCAAAAGGAGGATGTTGCATTCGTCCATATTTTAATCGTTGTGCCTGCGATTCGCCATAGCCTCCCCACGGAGAAAGCCACAAGCCAAGATGAGTGCCATAACTATCTGCCAAAGCATGCATCTTGGTAAATCCATCAGGGAAATTGCCGCTTACCTGCCAAAGAGTAGAATCATTATCCCATCCATCATCAAATAAAAATGCTTTCATAGGAACATGCCGTTTTTTTATCAGGCTATCACCATACATCTTGATACGATCCATGCAGGAAGCCTCTTCCATTTTTCGATCTACCCAGGATAAATCATACCAGGAATTATAATGAAGAAAAGGCCGGTAAGGATGTGCTCTTTCTCTTTCGAGATAATATAAAAAACCACGCCTCAATTGATTTGCAGGAGTAACACCGGAAACCGTAGTGATAACGAGACTATCGGAAGGTTGTAAGGCGTTTTGCCACGGTAAATAAGAAACTGCTTTTTCTTCATTGATTTCATTGTGGCTCATGGGATGTTCCAATGCAAAAAACATTTCTTTGGAAATCAATGGAGAACCATCTACTGTTCCTTCCTGAATGATAGAGGCAGCGGGCACTTCAAGCATATCATATTTAATGATTGGCAAAGAATCTTTTGTATGAATGGACCATTTTTGTTTGATATAATTAGCTCCATCACTCAAACTTGCTTCCCAGTTTATGGTGAGTCCTGAAGATGGATTGACGAAAGTAGCTTCCATCATTTTGCCTGATAGATGATCAGAATACCTTGCACTTTTCTCTTTCGGGACAATTGATTTTATTAATGGTTTATTCAAAAATTGAAAATCCTTATCAGAAATAATTTTACCATCACGCATACTCAATTCAAACCAATTTAAAGGAAGCAAGTTTAATATACGGTGGTTTGCTTTATCAGTAATACTCAGGGGATGAATCTGATTCCCGTTGATTTGAAAAACTATTTTAACAGCATTATTTTCTAAAGAGATTTCTTTAGAAGAAAGAAATGCTTTTGCTTTTCCGGGAGCATTTCCCGGGTATTGGAACTGGGAAAAGGCAGCCGGACTAAATATAAGTAAAAAAAACACAATTACTAATGAGGTACTAAATCTCTTCAAATTCATAATTTAAAAATTTAGGGGTAAAATGACGATGGCCAAATTTTGAAATTATTATTTTGGCAAAGCACTAAAATCAATATCAGGATGAACTCCATTTGGTTTACGCTCTATAACAGAATGCGGTGCAAGGTTATTCATTTCTTTAAACCCACCTGTAAACATATAAAACTTATTATCTTCTACCCCTGCACCATAGTCGTACCGCTGATGTTTGGTAGGGCTTGCCGTAGTAGTCAATGAGCATTTGGTCAATTCGATCCATGTGCCTGAGGGAGTGCATACCCATTGATTACCATATTCCGCTTTGAAAAAATCATTTCCATTGGAACCAAAATTTTCTACAAAAGAATATAATCCGGAAAAATACTTCCCGCCTGTTTTTGTTTTATCCCAAATAGCCATAAGGTTCCATTTACCATTTTCAGGAGCAAAATAATAACATGAATAAATTGTATGATCGCCTTGTGGTTTTGCCCCAATTAATATTTTATTCGTTACGCCTTGTTTCCATGGATACACCAGGTGGCTGTGCCCACCGGATCCTTCATTTCCAAATTCACCGGTGAAAACATCCTTCCCTTTTTTGATCAATGTGATTGCATAATCTGCAGGAATTTCTTTGGGATCATTCGTACTGTAATTGCTCCACACAGAAAATATAAATCTTCTTTCAACAGGGGAATTTAACTGGATGCCCGAATAGCCGTCACTAAATCCATTGGTCATGTAATATGCATTGGGTGAATTTACTCCCACAGGAATAGTTACCTCATTATAAAACCAGGCAACGGTACTGTCTCTGGGATATTGGTACCATAAGTGAGTGGATGGCGCACCTTTGAACTGGCTCAGATTGTATTTTAAATCTTTTGCTGCCGGTCCTGAAATAACTATTGACTCAATATCAGGAAAATAAGTTCCTGTTTTACTGACTCCCTTTATCTGGATGCAATGATAGCGGACATCAAGAATTGAAAAACTGCCCACAGGAATGGTAACAAAATCAGTACCCTTCATTACATTTATTTCATAGGATTTCCCGGTGCTGTCTAATTGCACTTCCAGTTTACTATCACCACCAGAAGACTTTAATTTTAAGGCAACCTGAATATTTCCTGCCTGCTGCGGGAAGAAAAATGTGCGGGTAAATACTTCAGAATTATCCCAGTTGCGAAGTCCGTCTTTCGAAATATTATTCGATCGCCAGTTCCTTGATTGTGGATAAACATAGCCGTTACTAAACAGTGTAACGTCAAAACTATTGGTATCAGTAGTATTAGATTGCGCTTTAGAAAATCCGGAGAAGAGAATAAGTAAAGAAATGGTAAAGGATACTTTTTTCATGTATTTAAAAGTTGAATTTTTATAATTAGTTTTCCTGCCTTAAAGGTGGCGATAATTATTTAAAAAAATGGAGCTAACCCATATACGCTTTCGCAATCTTGGTACGCAATCGTTTGACATGCGAATGCAAACGATTGCGCTTTCTTTAAAGCTATGTAAAGGAAAAAGAGAGAATGAATTGCCTAAAGGCTTTCTCATTGCCAATTTTATACCTCACCATTAATTATTGTTACCAGATAATTTTTCGCAGTCACACAAGGCGTATATTTTCAAATTATACGTATATTTGATAAAATGAATTTTATTATATGACTGTTAAGCTCAATCTTACCATAAATGAATCAGTAGCCCGGCGTATAAAATTGTATGCCAGCCGGAAAAAAACTTCTGTATCCAGAATTGTTGAAGAACAATTAGAGGAAATACTCAAAAGCGAAAAAAAAGATGATTCCTTTCGGAAATTTTTAGATAAATATGCGGGGTCTATTAAAGGAAACACAGATTATGAAGCGGCGAAAGATGACTACTTAAAAAAGAAACATGGCTTATAAGATATTTTTAGACACCAATATAGTTTTAGATATTTTTCATCACGACAGGCCTTTCTACAACGAAGCGGTACAATTATTCTATTATCTTGATGAAAATAAATTTACCGCTTTTTATTCAGAAAGTGTCCTTACAACGATGGCTTACGTATTGAGGAAAAGAATGACAATGAGTCAAATAAATACAGCTATATCCGACCTGAATAAAAAGATAAATTTGCTAACATGTCTTCCTTCTTTAGTAAATAAATCACTGTTAGCTGATCCCCCAGATTTTGAAGACGCTTTACTGTACGAAATAGCCCTGCATCATGAATTAGATTATTTTATTACTTCCAATACCAAAGATTTTAAATCCATACAAAATCCAATACTCCCGGTGATAAATGCCAAGGGGTTTAATAAAATGGTGCAAGCTTCTAATTCTGAATAAACAACATCATTAAATTTGTTTAACAGTATTAAAACTAATACCTCCATGATAAGAAAAGTAAAAGAGATGATTAAGATTATTGAGAAGGATGGATGGTATTTAAAAGCACATAACGGTACAAGCCATCGGTAATATGCGCATCCCATAAAAAAAGGAAAAGTTACCATTAATGGAAAGCCAAACGATGATTTAAATCATTTTTTAGTAAACAGCATTATGAAACAAGCAGGATTGAAATAAGCCTGCTTTTATAAAACAATATTATGGAAAATAAAAAAGTTGTTGTAGAGATTTCATTTATCGGCAATAATTTTTGCGCCTACATCCCTCAATTACCAGGATGTGTAGCCACAGGAAAAACACCTGAAAAAATAAAGCAAAATATTTCAGAAGCTGTTGCTTTTCACGTTGAGGGAAGTCTTAAAGATCGTGATCCGCTACCCAAAATCTTTAAAGATAACTACCAGCTTACTTATAAATTTGATGCACAAAGCCTTTTGAAATACTATAAGGGTACATTTACCAATGCTGCAATGGAGCGGTTAACAGGAATTAACCAGCGTCAGTTGTCACATTACCTGAACGGAATAAAGAAACCACGTACAACACAAATAAAGAAAATTCAAACCGCACTACATAAACTAGGGCAGGAACTTATTGAAGTAGAATTATAGATTTTAAAGGTTTTTAAATCCATCCAAAACACCATGCTGCGTAAGATGAATGCAAAAGCTTTAATAAATTCTTGAGAAAGCAAGATCAAAACAGGAAATAAGGCGGATGCAATAGGAACTAATTTCTCTGCTAAGGTTTTAAAACTTTCAGTTCTTCAAAAATATGAATTTACCAAATTAAACACACTTTTACTTTGCAAACAAACCTTTCATTTTAAAGGCCATGACCAGGAGTTCTATGGTTACAGTCCGGCATCAACATTGAACCTTCAGAAATAAATTCCTTTATCAACAAACATCACTCATCTGCTTTTTTCCTTTTTTCCAAACTTCCTTGGGAAATAAGAAAGCTTAATCATAAAGTATTGTTGAAGAATATTTTGTGTGCCATAAGTCACCTGATTGTTGCTACCATAGCTGATGATACTTACATTCTGATGCAATAAGTCCAGGGCTGAAAATTTTATTTCTGCATTGTTGCCTTTTAAGAAACGATAAGTAGCATCGGCATTCCATATTGTAAAATCTATGGATTTAGAACCGGCTGAACTACTGTTGGTATATTTCACATTGCTGCTCAAAGAGAACTTCTTGGTAATATTCATACTCGCACTCAGATTGGTAGCTTTTGTTGAATTCTTAAATTCGTTCCTGATTTCCCCCTTTTGCCGGGAGTGATAGAAAGAGATATTTTGTCCCACATTAACGGAGAAAAAATTTTTTAATGAATGTATAATAAATATTCAGATTGCCATAACCGTTTATATTATCAGACAAAGTACTTTTCCGTCACGGCCAACTGATCAATCTGTCCGAACAAGCTTTCTTTAGTAGTTTCTAACGGAATGTAATTTACTTCATCAAAAATTTGAGAAGTCGTACCTCCGCGTGCATTCGCAGGATCAATACGGATAGTGGTAGGTTGTGCTATTGATAGGACTGAGCACAAAATAAAAGAAAGAATTATTACTATTCTGCTCATGTTTACAGGTTTTCTTTTGGTTTCAATCACGATGAAAGGGTTGTTTTTTCTGTTTTCAGTGTTGAAATATCAATTGATCGTCAGTTTTCGATTGCGAGGCAAACACAGCCGTCACAAAGCAGTATATCGTCAAAACTACTGATTTCAGTTTTATTAAATCACGTTTTTGAAAATCCGGAAAAGAGAAATAGTAGAAGAAGAATCATTGAGGATTCCTTTCATTATAATAAAAAAGCTATGATCTCATCATTTTTAAAATGATGAGATCATAGCAAAGACTTACTGTAAACCAAAAAGAATTTTAATCTTCAATCGGTATCATCCGGTATATAAATCAATTACCTTTTATTTCAAAAATTCTATTTCATATTGCGTTAACCAGGTAGTACCTTCTAATCCCCATGAATTCTGTACTGGAACTTTTAGCCAATAAAGTGCGTTAGTTACCAAATCAACTGATTTCACCAATAAGGAACCTATTTTAGAGTCATTAGGGACAGCAGCTATACTACATGGCAGGTCTGTCAAAGGATCCCATCTAAAATTGCCCATCAGCGTTGCGGGTAAATTATGCCCCGGTGCATTATTATTGAAACTTCCACCAAAAGCATCACTTGCCGGCCAGTAGCCAATCAGGTTAGCATACTCCGGATGTTTGGTTATATCTGTAAGGCAAACGTTGTTTTTTATTTCATCATCAGACAAGGCTGTATTGAATATCATCACATCTGCCGGATAAAAAGAAACTGCAGGCATTCCGGGATCTGCTCCCCAGCCTATTAATAATGGAGAATCTGAAGTGAAAGTTCCTCCCGAATTATAAGCGGATGTAATGTCTGTTTGATCAATCCTATTGCCATCTGTATATCTTCTTAACCACTTTTTTGATGCACTATCTGCAAATACAACAGTTATTGTATGCCATTGATTATCAAATACGGTACCCGAAGTACCCTGAATCCTATGTTCTCCACTTGTTGTAGATCTTACTGAGATAGCCCAGTTGCCGCCAGCGGAAAACATTGACCAACCCGGAGTGGATGGCCATTGTGCCATCTTCGAGAAAAAGTGAGGATAATAACCGGCTGACCCCTTAACTTTTATCTGAATAGTTTGCTGACCGGTACCTGCGTCATAAAGGCCTCCATCGTTCAACACCTCCGCCCTCACCGCCTGGTCTTTTGTGCCTTGCATCTGTACGCCGGTAAAGGATCCTCCCTTAATAAATTCCTTCTGTAAAAAATTCTCATTATAATAAAATGAAACCACATTTGTTTCTTTGGTAGAACTCCCCCCATAGGAATTACCTACCCCACCATGGGTGCCGGTTATAATCACCAGCCATTCTTCGGATTTGTTATATCCCGGTCTTGCTTTTAAAGCCGTCATCAGTTCTCCTATGTATCCATCTACTTTCAGTACGGCACTTTTATATCCGGGATCACTTGCAGAAAAGCTGTTAGATCTGCCTGCAATGGCTACACTGTTGAAGTCAGCTACAATCAAGTCGGATTGGGTATTCTGTATTCTTTTAACTGTAGAATCTTTCACCGCTTCGTCACTCGTTACCAATACGGGATTTTCTACCTGTGGAACTAATCTTGTAAGCAAATTACCCCATTGAGTAACAAAAGAAGTATTCATATCCGACCTTGATGAAGAAAGAATATAAGAGAAGAAAGAAGGGTAATTATTAATTACCGGAGGACCATCTCCTGTGACAGGCTGTGTAAAAATAAAACTGCTGTCAGATATTTCATGCTTACTGTAAGATACCCCGGTCATCAATGTTTCCCAGGAAGCGCCATCAGTAGTTACTGCATCCGAAACAGCATCCCAGCTAAACTTACTGTGAGTTTCCAACCCTGTCAATACCGGAGGAGCTATCGTTTTATACTCACTTCCCACAGCGCCATCTATGGCTATTATCAACAGTTTCCGGTTGGATGGTTTCACAGTATCTGTGTCGGTCTCAAAATAAGGTGGTGGATCATAATATTTCTTACAAGCAGGTAAGGCCAATAATAATAGAACTACCAACAATACCGGAAGTTCTATATTTAATAATTTCCTTGTCATCTTATTCATTTTTACTTTTTAATATTTTTAACCTCCTTCCCTTTTCAATACCTGGCTTATCCAGGTAAAGACTTTAATCTATGGATGGGTAACATCCAACTCGGCTAAGCAGGCACAAGGGCAATCTGTATCGTATAAATCTGAGGCGCTAACCATTGACAGCCGGAAATAACGACAGGTAGTAGTGGGAATATTTTCAGTCTGTGTTGCTGTTTGCCGGGCCAGAGCAAATGGGCTACCGGATACTACTGTCCAGGTATTACCATCAGTGCTGGTTTCAACCTTCACGTTTTTTATGTTCCTGCCGCCGTTCTGGCGTTGTGTAAACTTAAAGCCGTTGATAGGTAAAGCACTTCCCATATCTACCGTTAATACATACGGAAATGGGAGAAACTCATCATAATCTGAATGCCAATAGCTGTTTATATCCCCATCTATAGCTGCTGTTGCCGGGCCACTTGGGTCTGGCTCGCTACCTAATGCCTCCTCTGAACTGGCGGTAATTTTCCAATTGCCTCTGTCGTAAGGGTTAGTGCTAAAAGTATCATCACCACCCGTACGGGTCAAAGGATTATATTCCCATATTTTCTGGTTCATCACCGGATATTTAGCACTCATCTTACCACTTGAGATATTACTAATCTGGATACCCCATGCTCTAAAAAAATAGATCCAGTCTTTGTGAGTAAAATCGCATAAAGTCTCATATACAAAATCATGTTTATCGAGATCAGTTAATGAAAGACGGGTAGCCCTTCTTGCTCTCTTATATAGTTCTGTCATAAATGACCAGCCATCCGGCTGACCGGGATATCCCCAATTAGCAGGTATCTTATCGAAAATTTGTACAAAAGGAGTTATCCGGGCAAAAGGATCATTGATCCTCGGATCAGTACCGTCAAAATTTTTGACAGGACTCGGGTCAGCAGCAAAATCTAAAGCCTTCGGGAACATTTGCGGCAAAGCAGGATGCTTGGGAGGCCAGGCATCCGGATTGGTAGCCTCATGCCTGTGTGCTACTTTAAAAACAAACAGGTTATTAGTAGTTTCGCCCAAGGAAGACCAGCTCCAATACGCTGATTGCTGATTGTTGTGCCCAAGTTCATGGAAAGTACCCCAACATCCACCCCCTCTTATCTGGTTAATATCGGTAAACTCATTATACCATCCTAAGTCGTTTTGTGTAACTACGGGGTACCCATTATGGCCATACCCTACAACAGGCCTTATATCCTGTACCACTCTCCAGGGTAGAAGGGGTGCTAAATCAACCGAATCAGCCGGCGTAGCAGAAAGCCCTTCCCATTGATAATAATCAAAATTAATAGCATCATCCCATTCCTTCATTAATGCGGTAGGATCTGCAATAGGATTTGAGATACAATAGGCCCGTGGTACTGTAAAAATCATATTTTTACTGCGAAGCTCCACCCACGGAACGCAAGAATTCTGTATGGCCGCCTGCCAATCAGCATTAGAGGTTACCCCCAATACAAAATCCGGAGATTTAACCACATTAGAAAAAACAAGGTCAACCGGTGCAGAAATTGGCCTGCCGGCAGAGATATAAATAGAGCCACCATAAAGGTTACGTATAAAATTCCGGCCCGGTGCCAACTGCATCTTAGAAAAAATAACCGGATCACGGGGAGCATTCAGGACAAAAGAAAGGTTATCTGTCCAGGCGCCTATTTGTATGGATATTGCATAATTCCCTGCGGGAACATCTATAATGGTAAGCTCGCCGGGAGCTGCATAAAGTCCTGTGCTAAACTGAGGCTGCGGTGGAATACTGATACGAAGGTTCTGGCCTACAAAATTATAGTTGAGGTTCATCAGCAGGTGATAATTATTAAGCCTTGGCTCGGTAGAGCATACAAGCCCCGGAAATACCCTTGCCTGGGCATACTTACTCACATCAATCTTTTTCACGCTGGTATCCACCGTAACCTTTGCCGAATCTGCTCCATTACCAGGTGTGCCATCCCGGAAATCATAAGCATATTTCTTTGTACAGCCAAAGGCAACAAGCATAAATAAAAAGAAGGCACATACTCGTTTTATCAAAACAACACTTTTCATATTAATTCATTTTTAAAATCTTTTATAATCCTGTGAGGATTTAACAGGGTTCTCTACCATTCTCATCCACCAATATCGGAATAAGTAGGTATCCAGTTCTTCCCATCCAGGTTCCATGAAGAAGGAACTGCAATACCAAGCCACTGATAAATCTGAACTGCCACATCTACAGAATTAGGAACCGTTTTATAGATTGTTTCACTTATCGGAGGACAAACCCTGGTAGTAGCATCATTAAAGTTTCCGGAATTATAATTTTCTACCACCAAATCGTGGTTATTCCCGCTAAGATCAGGAACTGTTTTATCTGCTCTTACGGAGGTACTGGGCCAGAAACCAAGTAAGTTACTTTTGTATGGGTCTGCATCATCTACATCCGTTTTGCAAAAATTATTTGCAATATAGTCATCAGATAAAGCTGCATTATAAAACCTGATATCCGTAACAAAATAATTACCAAGTCCCCCAACGTCATCAGGAGGGAGATCACCCACGGTAAGTGGTTGTGGACTGTTTAAATTACCATAACCTGAAATATCTCTGTTGCCGGTAAATGGATATAATACACCATCAGTATAAGTATATACATTTCTTTTACCACCTTCCTGCCTGATGACAGCGGTTAAAGTATGCCATTGATTATCACCAACCGAAGCTCCTCTAATTTGTCTGTTCCCAAACCCCGCCTGTCCAAAATTAATCTGCCAGAAATCGCCTTCTCTAAAAAATACCCAGCCTACAACTCCACCGCTAAAACTGGCTCTTTTTGACAAAAACGCCGGATAATAAGTATTTCCAACAGGGAATTTCACCTTGCATTGAATGGTAAATTCGCCGGATGAACCAATATCGTAAGTAGAACCACCGCTTAATACTTTTGCCCGCTGGTTTTTACCTCGAGATCCATTATAATATGGACTGGTTCCAATATAAGGAATAACAGCAGATGGCTTTACCAATTGCTGGCTATTGAAACGTGGGCTATAACAGAAAAAGAAAGTATTATGGCGTGTATCATTAAAAGCAGACCACAAGCTACCAGATGGAGGCGTATAAACAGTATTGCTTCCTTTGTTGGAAGTAACGATCACCATCCAGTTTTCATTTTTAAACGAGGGCCTTGATTGCATAGCGGTCAATATTTTTCCTATATAACTATCTACCTGTAGAATAGCGGTTTTGTATTCAGAAGAGGCTGCAGAATAAGAACTCTCGGATCCTGCCTCATCTACACTATGAAATTGTACAAGCATAAATGAAGGATTGTTTGAGGCTAACTCTGCCTGTGCTCCGGCTGTTACCGCCGCATCGTCGCCGGCATACGATTTCTTTTCAGTAGCATCCGCAGCCAGGTTATCCGCTACTTCAGGTGAAGAGCAAAAGGCGCTTGTACGTAATTGAGAATCAGACTGTTTCAGCCTGGTAAAAATGGTTGGAAAAGCCGCAAAATTATTTCCCGAGAAATCATCTCCGGTTACCCCATTCTTGTTACTATTTACTCCGGTAAGTAAAGAAGACCATCCATACGGGTTTGTAATCGTATTATTCTTAAAATCATTAAGGGCATCCCAGGAATAAATGGAAAAATCAGCGAGGCTATTTAGAACAGGAGGAACCGCATCCCTTACTTCGCTTCCCACAGCGCCATCTACTACAATCAAAAGAGTACGTCGGGTTACTGTATTTGCCTGGTCAGCTCCGGTTCCGTTACCACCTTTCAGCGTATTATTAAAAGGCTTATTACAGGAAAAGATTAACACAAATGCAGCCAGGAACGTAATGCCAACTGAAAGTATTATTTTTTTATGTTGTGAATATCTATTCATAATTCAAACTATTTTTAAAATATCAATTACCTAATGTGAATTTTACAATATTACCAACCTGAATACCATCGAAGCGATCAAAATTTCCTACCAGAATCACCTGATGCTCGCCGGTAGTTGAAGAAGTAAGTTCTGTAAATCCATTGATTGCCCCGCGGAATAAACCCGTATTATTATATCCGCTAGCCAGTGAGCCATCAGGATTTAAAATCAATAATCCCGGCCTTACAATATTATCGTACTTATTAAAGCTTCCTGATACGATTATCATCCCATTGTCGAGCTGACCCGCAAAATTTGCAATCCCTGCATCTACTTTACGGAATGTAAAAGATGGGTCAATCGCTCCATTCTGGTCAATCATCACCACCCCATTAGCAGGCTGTCCATTGTAATTTTTAAAATTACCTGTCAACAGAATTTTGCCTGTATTAGCATTATAAGAGATGTGTGATATACTTTTATCAGCACCGGATCCACCCATATTGAAAGTGGGATCCACCGACCCATCGGCTGTATTGATTCGTGTAATGTAATTAACTACTTGCCCATCAAATGTAGTAAAGTTGCCAACCACTATTATGCGGCCATCCGGTAATTGCATGGCATCAAAAATAAATCCATTACCCACATCATACCCCGACTGAGTTGCCGGATTATAATTGAAAGTAGAATCAAGGCTTCCATCTTCATTCATTCGAACGAGCTGGCGCATTTTAGCAAAGTCAAGAAAAGGTCCTCCTTTAACCGAACGTTCATAAAAGGTGCTGCTATAATTTGAGAAATTACCCACCGCAGTAATGGAACCTCTCGAGTCGTCGTAAAATGCTTTCACAATACCGCCGGAAACACCTCCATTAAAATAGGGTACAGTATCTTTATTAGCATCAGGTTGATTGATAGGATCAGGGTTCTCAATATCTACTATCATTGTTTCTAATGCTCCCGAGCTTTGAATCTGGGTAATATTATTGACGTTTCGAATGGTGTCATATTGCGAGAATGAGCCTGCAATTATATAATCAGACGATGGTAATTGTACTACGCTTAGTACAGATCCATTCAATCCTTGTTTGCCCAGTTGAATAGTACCATTTCCACCATTTGTAAGATAATTACCATTACCATCTAATTCCGCCAAACCCGTAATGGTATTGGAAACACTTGCACTATTGCCATAATTTGTAAAACTCCCATAGATAAGATAGTTGTTGGAACTATTTTGAAAAACGCCATAAATCGTACCATTTGTACGGTTTACATCCGGATTAAAGTTTGGATCAATTGATATCTTCCCTTTAACCATAAAATTGGGGCCAAAATAAACTTCCCCATTTATCAATACTGAGGAACCTCCTGTACTTGCATTTGCCGGAATCTTCACCTTAACGCTTGCACTATCTACTTCCACAACCTGGGCCAGCGTTTGATTAATAAAGAACTTAAATTGACTTGTATCTTTTCCTCCCAATCCACTGACTTTAAAGGTAACTATTGACCCTTCCACCCCTTGAGCCGGAACAGGTGCTCCATCCAAAAACTTAACAAGCGGTTTAGGTCCTGGCGGATAGGTCTCCACGGGTTCTAACTTTAATTTTGAACAGGAGAAAAACAATACTGGCAGAACTGAGAGAGCCAGCACCATTAAAAATAATAATCTGATATTTCTTTTAATATTTATCATAGCATTTTTGCTGAAATTGAATAATAGTTTATGTAATGTTTCATTTTAATCTATCCCTGCCGCTATTGCATTTTCTATAAATTGAAAAGGCTCAAATCCAAAATAATGGCTTGGATACACCAGCACATGCACATAACCATTTGTAGGATGTATGTTAACCGAAGCTACGATGGCAGGATACCACGATTGGAAGTCACGTGGAGAGGTAGTCGAAGGGATATAGGATATAGACAATTGCCTGTACCCTGCATACTTCACGCCTCCTGCATCATTATAAATAACACCTACATTCATAATTTGTCCATCATAAGCTGAATATATCTGGCCCGGAAATGCTGAAAGATTAGTAAAATCCAATTGAGGATAGTCATTCATTGATTTTTCTCCTTTAAATAAATACCGTGTCAACTGTGCCCTCCATACTTCAGGCTTTATTTGCTCCAGCCGGGTTACTTCTTCTTCTCCCTGGTTACGCAACACAATATTCAACAGAGAGAGCGTCATTCTTACGCTGGAATCAGAAGGGGCAAAAAAGGTGATTTTTTCCTTTGAAAATACATCATCAAGGCCTGCGATATGAACTATTTTAACAATAGAATCAAAATAATCCGGTTTTGATTTCAGGTAGTCTAATACGGTTCCTGAAAAATCAGCTTTATTGACACCGGTATCTTTGAAATAATTATTTTTCTTACAGCCAACAGCCAACAGAGTACTTACAAGTATTCCTACTGCTAAAAACTTTTTCAATGCTGTCATTTTCATTTTCTTTAAAATTTTATTTCGGATTCCTCCTCTGTTCTATTGCCAATAATTATTGAGTGTCATTCCGGGATTATTAACCAGGGCAGAACTATTTATAGGCCATGTCCAGGCACCGGCTTTGTATTGTTCTACCGTACAGTGATAACCAAATTTATAGGTGTTATCTATGATTCTCTTAGTTCGTACCACATCATACCAATAATGTCCTTCTCCCATTAACTCCCGGCATCTTTCCAGAAAAATTTCATTTTTTAAGTCATTCCCACTCATATTAATTTGAGAGGCTCCGGCCCTGGTTCTTATGATATTAAGCATGGTTTGGGCTTTGGCATCATTTCCTAAATCGGCAAGGGCTTCACTTTGAATCAGAATAGCGCCTGCCAGGCGAAAAATAATCTGGCTGGCATCAAATCCAAAACCATCAATAGATTTAGGATCACTGCTCACCAGGAATTTCCGCATTCTAAACGTCTGGGTATTATTAGAGTAAGTATATAAGGTCGAAGGGTCAAACCATATATTAGCCCTCTTATCCGGTTGTCCCAGAGGATATAGCACTTGCATAAATTTGGGATCATAATACATTTGAGAAACACGTGTACCCATACCAGGAAAACTATAAGCTACCAGGTCAAAGAAAGTGGACCATGCGAATGATTCTCCATAGTTAGCATTTTGGGGTACTTCAAACAGGCCTTCTTTCGAGCGGCCCTTAAAAATCTCCCCTGATCTTTCCAAAGGCAATAAGGCATAAGCACCTCCATTTTGATTCTGCAATTCATCGCCTAATTTATCTACTTCAGTATAATAAGCAGTAGCATTACCAGCATCAAAAGAAGCCAGCCACATATTTATATTCATCATCAAAGCAAGAGCAGAACCTCTCATAGCCCTCACGGCTACAAATACCGGATCAGAATAAGTCCAGGGCAAATCTTCTTTAACAGCATCCAAATCAGCTTCGCAATTTTTCAATACCTGCACCATAGGCATTCTCGTAAGCGGATCCGAATTAAAAGGTTTTGTGTAATAGGGAACATCACCATAAATACGAACCATGAAAAAATAAATCAGGCAACGTTGAAATACCGCTTCAGCCTTATAACTTTTTTTCGCTGCAGCACTAAGTTTCTGATCAGGCACACGATCTATTTCTGAATAAGCAATATTAGCCGCCTGTATCACCTGGTAAAAACGAGCCCATTGTGTAAATCTCGTAAAATTAAAAAGATCGTACCAGTCATTCCCGCCCTTACTACCTGATAAAAGATCCCGTATATCATTATTGGCCAAATCGGCAATGTAATACCTTCCGAACCCAACCTGGTTTTCAAATACCGGTGCACCACGCAAATCCCCTGAAAAAGGAAGAAAGGAAAACTCATTTCCGGCAGCACCGGCTCCGATTGTCATATTGATACGGGAAATAGATTTACGCAGCAATTCATACGTTCCATTAGTAAAATTCTCCACATCGGCCCTCGTTTGCCAGAAATTATTACCCGAAAGATTACTGGGTGGGTTTATGCTAAGAAACTTCTTGCAACTGTTTCCACCCGTCATCACTATTATTAAAAATACTATAGATACTATTCGTTTCATTAGTTAAATTTTACTTGTTCAAATTCATACAAATTCCGGTATTGTTCCTATTGAATAGATGAAGTATAATCAGTTTCATACTGTAATTAATTTAAAATTGTATTCCCACACCTACCGCATAGCTCCTTGCATTAGGATACCCGTTGGAATTATCTCTACCCAATGCTGTTACCAATTCCGGATCGGGACCGCTATAATTTGAAAAAGTATAAACATTATTTGCGGTCAATGTAAGTCTGAGCGATGTCATCCCCCAACGGTGTAAGTATTTAGGATCAACATTATATGACAATACCACATTATTGACTTTCCAATAAGAACCATCTTCCAGAAACAAAGTTTGATTGGTACGGAAAGGCTGAAGAATGGGGGCACGCCTGAAATCAAAAGGATTTGGATATTGAGCATCAGGAGTCCCTCCGGGTTTGCCAATAGCTACCGCCGGTTTCCAGTAATTGTATTTATCAATGGGCAACATGCCGGACAATGTAGTAGGCTTGGTGTAATTCTGAAACATTTGTGCCAGAGAAGTATTCAACAAGTCGCGCTTTAGGGTATAGGAAACATTCACGCTTAGCTGGAAATTTTTGTAAGAAGTAAGAGAGTTGATTCCTCCGGTTATCCGTGGAACAGGATTTCCAATAGGCAAAAGATCATTATCATCAATTACATAATCGCCATTTACATCTGTCCATCTTGGATCGCCACCCTGAAAATAAAAACCGCTCCCTGCACCCAGTTGTTGCCTCTTACCGGTAGCAATATTCACCGGTACATCAGCAGTACCGGCATATACACCCTGTGTATTTAATAGTAAGTTGGATAATGAGTTTCGGCCTATCTTATATATGATGGGAACATTTCCACCACCATCTTGTATTTGAACAGCCATCTGCCTCAAATTCTCAGGTAGCCTGGTAAGGATATCCCGGCTGAGAGCACCATTAACAGAAAGGGTCCATTGCAAGGGATTTGTGTGCTTAAAAACCCGGAATGTTCCTGTCCATTCAAAACCATAGTCAACTAAACTTACCGCATTAGTTTGTAATTGTTGAAAGCCATTAATATTTGCAAGGCTGACACCCATTACCTGATTATCTATGGAACGATAATAAGTTTCAAAAGTAGTTTGTACCGCATTATCCCAAAGCCCGAGTTCCAACCCAAGGTTTGATTCGGTCTGCGTTTTAGGTTTAAAATTGGTATTGGGAGCAGTTGCGTAATCAATCGTTACAGTAGGATTATTATTATAGTTTAAGCCAACAACATATTTTCCATAGACATCAAATATACTACCGGTAGGTGTTATATTACGACCCCAGCTACCTCTTAATGCTCCATAGCTCAACCAGGAAGAATTATCAAACATTTTCTCTTTATTAAAATTCCAGCGTACACTTATGGCAGGATTCTGAGAATACCCTTGTGATGGTCCGTTGGTAGAAAGGCCATCAAGACGATAATCAAGATCTATTACATACTTTCTATCATAATTATAAGAGAAAGAAGCGCCATAAGCTTCCTGACGTGTATCGCTCAAATTGTCTAAAGTTCCCCCGTTTGAAAGAGATGATGAATACCCAATCGGCCCTGTAATCTGGTCACTGGCTGTCTGTTGCAATTGAATTGCATTAGCTCTGAAACCATAAGAATTGATTTCATTAAACAAAAAGGCACTAAAATTATGGATATCATTCAAGCTTTTAATGAAAGTAATAGTTGAACGATCATAGATTGTATAAGTACGATCATTATAGCTGTATGCTTTTGAAGTGCTGTTATTAAGGAAGGATGGAGTGAAGATTTCAGAAGTACTTGAGTTATAACTATAGCTCAAAAGGTTTCCAAACCTTATGCCTTTAATGGGCTCATATTGCAGATCAATACTTGAAGAAATATTATCAGTCTTATTGCTATTGCTCACACGGGAACTGGCGAGAGCCTCGTTATTAGCCGAAAAAAGTGAAGGCGGAGGTAATAATGATGAGGTAGAAGGGCCACTAGCCAATCCTGTTTGTACAAGCCCCACCCCACTTCCGTTTTGTTTCTGCCCCAATCCACTCGAAAGGGTTACTAACATTCTGAAAGTACTCGTAGGCTGGTATAAGGCATTCATACTTAAAGAATATCTTTTAAACCCTGTGTTCTGAACTATTCCACTTTCCTGATAATAGTTCATGTTGGTATTGTAATTGAACTTACTATCACCACCAGATATACTGATATTATGCTGTTGATTATAGGTATTACGGAAAAAATAACGCTGCCAGTCTGTTGAGTTATTATAAAAAGGATTTAAACTATCAGATAAAAAAGAAGTTTGGTTGATGAGTGCCTGAGCCGCTACAATAGAAGTATCGAAAGCGAGCATGGAATTAATTCGGCTGGTGCGCTCATCCTTACCGCCAATTACATCTCTCAGCTTGGGAACAGTTGACATGAAAAAATTACCTGAATACCGAACTATTGGAACCTTGGATTGGCCACGTTTCGTAGTTATCAGAATAACCCCATACGCTCCTCTAGATCCATATTGCGAAGTGGCTGCAGCATCTTTGAGCACATCCACCTGCTCTATATCTTCAGGTGGTATCAGGGACATTGGGTTAATACCTGGTCCTCCACTTTGAAAACCATACTGATAGTTTGTATTAAGATCAACAGGTACTCCATCAATCACGAACAAAGGCGAAGTAGGAGTGAGAAACCCATCACTACTAATCTGGATACTTGAAATACCGCGCAAATTAATTGTCCCCATTGCTCCCGGAGATCCTGTATTATTCTGAATATTCAAACCGGCCACTTTCCCCTGTAATAATTGAATAACATTGGAGACCGGAACATCCTGTAATGCTTTACCTTTAATAATGGTGCTCGATCCGGTTGCAGTTTCACGAGTCACACTTTTAAACCCTTGCACCACTACTTCTTTCATGGCACCACTTTTAGGAGAGAGAGTAATTTCCAAATTCAACTCGTTAGAACTAACCACCTTATGGACAGTCTCATGATCTACAAAAGTAAAAACAAGTTCGGCCCCCGGCTTAACGGTCACCTCGAAAGCTCCTTTCTCATTTGTAATGCCAATACCTTTCAAAGGTTTACCTGTAGCGATAGAGACCCCTCTTAGTACTTCGTGGGTGGTTCTGTCTATGACCACGCCCCTTACCGTTATCTTATTATTTTGCCCAAAAGCTTCACTACAAAAGGTAGTAAGGAAGATAAGCGTGATAATGGAAAAAATAAATTCCCATTTGATTGTTTTAAATATTAAAAGGGTTCTCATATTCATTATTTAATCATTATCAAATTTTGGATTGTCATTTTTAAAAGCGAATACAATTTCCCAATCCCCCGGATCATATATTGCGAAATTCAACCCCAGTACTGCGTCTTCGCGAACACCGGCAAACCCAAGTCTTGAATAACTAAAAGAAACCTGGGCCATACTTCCATCGGGAGAAGTATATTTCGTTGGTAATTGCATCAGCGGGATGGGAAAAGCTACATCATACGTTACACTCGAATTGTCCATTTTCATATTAAATCCATGTACAAGATCTTTCCATTTAGTAGTGGCAAAACGTGCAGGGTTGATGGGATTGAATAATGTATCTAAAAATCTAAAAGTGAGTGTATTACCAGGGGTAGCAGACGTGATTTTTCTAATATAAACATCTACATCATTCGGCGAAAGATACCTTCCTGTATGTACGCCTTTAATACTCGAGACAACGCTGGGAAATATACCATTAGAGAGTGGTTGTCCACTTATAACATCATAATTAGAGGGTTCAAAAGGCCTTTCGCGAAATGGCATAAGCTTCATATTCTTATAAATGCGGCTGCCACCGGAATTACTTAATTTTACATCAAACAGGTAACCGGAATCGGGTTGTGGTCTTATAAAAGAAGAACTCCCTTCGGCCCACATGGTAAACTCGCCGGAATGTGCGTTTATTTCAAATACAGGCCGATATTCTAATTTGCGTTTTGCTTCAATTTCAGCAATGGATGTTTCCTTTCCATCATAAGCTGCCTTCCAAACCATTACCGGAAATATATCGGTCAACTCCGGTGCAGGATCACCATTCCTCCTACGAGGGTTTATAATTTGAAAAGTGGAAGGATATGTAGTAGATCCTTTAAAGAAATCATTCGTAAATTCTGTCGTGCGCCCCAGCACAGGCTGAAATACATCCTGAGTAAATTGTGAGTCAGGGCCTACTGTTTCCCTTTCCTGCGGCAGAAATTTCTTACAGGAAAAAAATAGGACTATTACAAACAAGCTCATTGTAATAGTATAGTATTGTATATTTATTTTTTTATTATTCATCCTGAGTCTCTTCTGTTTATAAATATTAATAAATAATTTTTTTATCGCTTGTTAGCATGCCTTATAAAATCATCTCCAAATCCAAAATCGTGGCTGGGATCCAATGCGTTTACAATTGCATTGTTCGTTTGAATATCTACAGTAACGGTACCTGCCCTTACCCAGTTTTTAGTAAAAATGGAGTTCTTGGGGTCACTAAAAATGATACCTTTTGGCCCTCCCTTCAGGAATCCGGAAGCATTTGTACGTGTGAATTGCAATTGCATCTTATATCCATATCTAATCGAAGGAAAAATCAGACCATCTGTAAAATCAACAAGGCTTTCACTGAGTTGGCGCCCTACAATAAGGTAGCGGCAGAAGAAGGTATCTAATGAAGCTGAATCAATGGTACTCAACGAAATAGGAGGCATAACCGGAATTGAATCCTGCCTTGCCTGGTTAATATTCTCGAGAGCAATAGAAAAGCTCCTGTTATTGATGGCAAATATGGTGATGTTCGCATTACTGATTGTATCTGCAATACCAGATATCCGGTTAATTACCAATAACATAGAATCATAAACTCCCGGCTGTGCACGAAGATATTCCAGTGCGTTCCCATTAAATTTACCAAGGGTATTTGTATAATTATAATACGTCTTGTCAGTCTTTTTACAGCCTGTATTTGGTAAAACCATAGCAATAGTTACAACGATTATTACCAACTTACTAAATTTTATAAACCATTTATATTTCATCAGTCTGTATTTATATTTTTGTCTGTTGATTTTATAATTATTATACTAAAATCCATTTTACATCTTCAACAATTTCCACTTACATCGAGGCAAAATGTAAACTACTGCCAGTATGCATTTTGAACAATATTTGGGTTACTATTCATTACGCTCTGCGCAATTGGCCAATAGATACCACCCTTATCAATCAAATCATCGAATGCAGCGTTGTTCCTTTTTAGTTTATTGTATCTCACGAGGTCATACCATCTCCATCCTTCGCCCATAAGTTCCCTTCTTCTCTCAGCGAATATTTCATCAATCAGATTAACATTTGGCCCCGGAATAACAGAATTAATTCCTCTGTTATTTCTGACATTATTGAGTTGTTGTGCCGCCTGATCCACTTGTCCGAGTGCTGCCAGAGACTCAGCATACAGTAGTTTTATTTCTTCCAATCTGGTAAAAATAATAGAGGAATTATACACAGCAAATTGGCCACTATTACTACCGCCATCAACTATACGTATTTTTTTGAAGACAGGTATGGCTGCACTATAATTTTCAAAGTAAGTAGTGTAATTAAGATTTGCGTTCGTATTAGTATCTACTCCAAATCTCTGGTCAATACCATTACTGGTCGGAAAGATATGGGCAATTGAATCTTTGGGTACATAAATATCTGGTAGCTGTTTTGACATGGGAAACAGGGTAGTGCTCGCAAGTGTTAATTGCTCAATATGTCCTGAGGTAGAGGTTTCTCCATTACTCTTTATAAAATTGAACCCAATGAGTTGATCGTAATTACCATTACCAGCCAGAAATAGTCCATTTGGGTCAACCAGTGTGTTGACATCTACTAATGCCAAATTACTCTTTTGCGCATTATTTACGATATATCCGGCATATACAGCAACATCAATATACCTGCCCTGCCATGCAGCAATATGAGCTAACAGCGCATAAGCAGCCAACTTAGTCAATGGAGTATTCAGCCATGTATCCTGAGTAGCACCATAATAGTTTGCCGGAAACAATTGGTCGGGATCATCGCCGGAATACAAATAAGGCAAATTAGGAGCAGCCGCTATCAACTCCTGCTCTGCAAAAGAAAGTACAACATCCCGGTTAGTACGCGTTAATGCATCAAAGTTTCCACCATCATTTGATTTCGTAATCAGTGGTACATCACCCCAAATCCTCACCATATAGAAATAGGCAAAGGCCCGTACAGCCCTGGCTTGAGCAATATCTAGCTTATAGTAAGAATCAGTATATCGTTTATCTGCGAGGCAACCACTATCGCGCTCAATAAATAAATTGCAGGCATTGATAACTGCATAAAAACGGCGCCAATCTGTTATACTTTGAATTAATGGAAAAGAAGCATTCAGATTTCCTTCCACTACCGCTTTGAGATCAGGTCGCGAAACTGACACGAAATCTCCATCTCTTAATTCACCCCAAAGCCAATGGGCATTATTATCTGCTACCGCAGCACGAAATAACCCATAAAAGCCTATCAATCCACTTCGTGCATCTTCATAAGTAGTCCAATGACCAGCTTCATCCGCCTGGTGGGATGACTTAAGATCCAATTGCTTATTACAGGAGCTTACGCTAAATATTAGAAGGGCTGCTGCCAGCCAAACCTTCATATTAGTACTCAACTTTAAAAAAACTATTGTCATACTATTTTTGTTTGAAAACAATTTAATTTTTTTCAATTCGATTTATAACTTCACTCTTACACCAATTATCAGCGAACGGGGAATAGGTAAACCGTACCCATCATATATTCCATTATAATTCGTCAATTCAGGATCATCTCCTTTAAAAGAAGTAATAGTGAAAATATTAGTAGCTGTCAAATACAATACAAATGACCGGAAGGTTTTACTTTTCCCTTTTTTAAGCCCCCCAATTAAATCATAATTAACTGACAGTGTTCGTAATTTCAAAAAAGAAGCATTTTGTAAAAATATATCCTGTTCTACCCTATAAGGTACCACCGCACTCCATGGATTGTAAACCGGATAAGTAGAAAGATCTTCTTTCTTCTGCCAGAAAGTAATTTCTTTGACAGAATTAATATTATTGTTGGCTTCTGTATTAATAAAATCAAGGCGGGAAGAAGCATATTGATCTAACACCTGGCGGCTGAGTGCGAAATAAAACTGAAAGTCAACAGAAAATGATTTGTAACCAAGGGTACTTCCAAAACCACCGGTTACTTTAGGAATATAATTTCCTTTTAATACTTTGTCTTTATCATTGATCACATAATCGCCGTTAATATCCGACCAACGTGGATCTCCTGCATGTAAAGGAACTCCCTGGAAACTGAGCTTTTGGTTGGTGGTAGGGTTAACAGGAACTTCTGCATCCGTATTATAAATACCATTATTTTTAAGTACCCAGAAAGCATCAATAGGTTCACCCACTACCAATTTGGTAGTTCCAAGTATCAATTCCTTCAATCCACCAGGCAGGGCTTTCAAAGTATTCTTATTGTAATTAAGATTTGCACTAAGTGCCCAGCTCAATCCATTAGAACTTTCAGGAATAACGTCGGCCAAAACAGAAACATCCACTCCTTTATTGTTAACAGCCATCCCGGATTTATAAGCACCGGTATAACCCCACTCTTCAGCAACAGGCACTGAGAGTAGCATTTGCTTATCATCTTTGTTGTAAACATCCAGGCCTAATTTTAATCGGTCATTCAAGACACCAATTTTTAGCCCGACATTCAATTGATCGCTATAAGACCACGGTATGCCATACCCAACCCATCCATTGGTATAAGGTCTTGATATACCCGGAATACCAGCGTAAGACCCAATGGTGGGTTCATTGCTCCATCCCATATCCACCTGATATTGTGGCCCCGCAGAAAAACGATCATTACTAAGCAGCTTACCAATGCGCGCCCAGGAAGCATTAAGAGATAAGGTGCTTATTTTGGGAGAAAATTTCAAAAATGTTTGCCTTAAGTCCCAGTTAGCACCACCTGAATAGCTGGTAAACCATCTGTTATCAGGCTGCATATTTGAAGAACCATCTCTTCTGACTAATGCACTTATATGTAATACATCATTATACGAATATGTAGCCGTACCAGAAAAAGAAGCCAGCCTCGACTGCATTTTATCGGGGAAATAATAGGGTGTGAATCCTATTGGCTGCAAATAAGCAGAGGAATTCGGGTCCCCGCTTACTACAACTGTTTTTATAAAATCATTGGGACTATTATAGGCATAAATATAATCATACTCGTTAACGTCTGCCATAAAATTCTGGCCGGCCTTTAGTGATATCTTTTGTTTATTTCCTAAATCAAATTCATATCCAACTGAATTACTAATAACCAACCGTTGATTATAACCAAAATAATTGGAAACAAAATTATTGCCCTCCAATAGGGTAACCGGCCAAAAAGTATTTCGGATTCCTTCATTATAATCAAACCCAATACGGCCCTGGTAGGTGAACTTTTTCAAATTAGCAGAAACAGCGACATATCCCTGAATAATATTGGAAGTATTTTGATCAATCGCTTTACCGAATTCATCTAAATAGGAACTGTACAACGATTTATTGGGGGTAAGAGGATTCGTAAGATCCGGTATGTAACGCTCCTCTGCCAACCTATCACGAATATTGCGGTTTCGGGTTCTGTCCAACCGGTTGTAGGTCATCATGCTCGACACCATCAACCATTTTACAGGAGCAACATTAATAAAGAAGGATCCTGTATAACGGTCAATCCCGGTATTGTCAGCATTGCCGTTGTTTTGAGTGTTAGCAGCAAAGAATCGGAAATTTGCTCTGTCAGTACCACCGGTAAGACTCAGACTTGTAGTATAAGTAGATGAATTTTTGAAATAAAGATCCGTCCAGTTAGCCGGACCATAATAATCAACATTGGTAGAATCTCTTAGAAAAGCCGGATAGTTTATGCGATCATTATCAGTGGCATATTTATCATAAAACGGCTTCCGGAAATTATTTTCGTAAGCAGCATTTACAGACGTAACCCTGGGTGTTTGTACAAATCCATAATAAGAATTAAAACTTATTTCCCTATAGCCGGCATGAGCGTTTTTAGTAGTTACCCATATTGCCCCATTTGCAGCGACAGGGCCCAATGAAGCCAGTGCCAGGGGATCTTTAATAACTTCGATTGATTGAACATTATTGGGATCTATTGCAGCTAATAAATTAGTTGCAGGCCCAATTCTATTAAAATCGTATTTCTGAATGTCATAAGCAAAAGGGTTATCCATAGAAAGAGGGATGCCATTCAAATAAACAGCAGCCTGGTCATCAAAAAGTGCCTGCTTATTTAACAGAGGTGCTGAAATACCATGCACAAAAATATTTTGAGCAGAACCAGGCTCCCCACTCGGTTCCTGAACATAAACTCCTGCAACGTTTCCCTTCAACATTTGCTGAAGTGAAATGTAGGGTTGTGAATTTATATAATTCTCCTGTACAGAATTAAGGACATGATTAAATTTTGGTGATAACACCTCTACATTTACTCCATCGGTACCTACCGCTATAATAGTATCTTTTTGCTCTTCTTTATTAAGTGAATCAGATTGAGCCCAAAGATGGGGAGAATAAAATATTACCAAAATCAGAAGGAGCCTTTTAAGTACATTCTTTAATGTGAAGAGATTAATCATTTAGTTTGACTTTTAGTCTTAGTTATAATTTTTTTTTATAAACCTCTTTTGGTACGATTAATAAAAATCAACACAGATACCTGTTTTATATTTTCAATATTCAATAAAAATCAGTACGATAATTTTTAAGAAGCAGCTCCACCCTTTTTTTAAAAAAATACCCAATTAGAATATTTTTTTCATCATTATTCGGCAATTATTTTCTCTTTTTTGGCCTCTATCTGATAAGAATTCTTTAATCCTTAACAGTTCATTACGTTAATGAAACAATAAATTTACACAAAACGCTGCATACAAAATTGAGCATAATCAAATTTTTTTTTACGCAAACGATTGAAATCATGATGCAAACGTTTGCACCATTTTTAAATTTTTCTATTAAAAGATAAAAAAAATGCAAATAATGCTCTTCGCTAATTCTCTGTTATAATCTTTAGTATCTCTCATTTCGAGACATGGGAGTACAGTTTCCTGGTAATTATTTCTATCGGTAATTAATCGTCTTTTTTATTATTGTAAATGAAAATATTCTCTCACTTACTTTCTCAATATTAATTGGTAGCACGTACGGGAGTCTCTGCCCCACTACGTCTCGCAGGCGGAGAACCTGTGACTCCTCCGTAAGAGGGATATGTATTAGTCACTTGACCAACAAAATACTTTTTGTTACTGTAAATAAAAACACTCTCTCATTTACTTTCTCAATATTACTTGGTAGCACGTACGAGAGTCCCTGCCAGACTGCGTCTCGTAGAAAGGTCTGTCCGACTACGTCTCGCAGGCGGAGAACCTGTGATTCCTCCGTAAGAGGGATATGTATTAGTCACTTGACCAACAAAATACTTTTCGTTACTGTAAATAAAAACACTCTCTCATTTACTTTCTCAATATTACTTGGTAGCACGTACGGGAGTCCCTGCCAGACTGCGCCTCGCAGGCGGAGGAACCTGTGATTCCTCCGTGAAAGGAAGTGTCTTAGTTCCTTACCAACACAATACCCTTCCTTATTGTAAACGAAAATGTTCTCTCATTTACTTTCTCAACATTACTTGGTAGCACGTACGGGAGTCGAACCCATGATTCCTCCGTGAGAGGGAGGCGTCTTAGCCTCTTGACCAACGCGCCATTTAATAGCAGGGACCGCAAAGATACTTACAGACAATTTTGTCACCAACTAATCTTCTCAATTATCACAATTATAGTTGTACAAAACATCTCTTCTTTATCTTATAAGATACCAGAAGAACGACCACATAAAGAATAGAGGTGGGTAACAAAATACATACAAAAGGGTCAACATTTGTCTTAATCAGATATTTACCATACAAATAACTAAGAAGGAATCCCTCGAACGAAACACCCAAAACGATGGTAAAAAAATTCTTATTCTATTGAAGATAGCCCAAATCAATTGCTTTAATAATATCGTCTTTACAGTGCCGTATGATTGCTTTTATACTGCAAAAGGGGTGAAACCGTGAGTCTTCAATTTGAAAAACTCACGGTTTTATTATAAAAACGCGAAGCATTTTTCCTTCGTGCTCTTTGTGCCTTTGTGTTTACCCCGTTGGATTAAATGGATTAGAATTTAGTTATTAGCAATGGACGTTTTAATCATACGGGGTAAAAAAACTTTTGCGGAGCAATAGAAGAAAGAAATGACCACCAGAATCTTGACTCTAATTGCCTGTATGGAAAAGAAACCTTTTCATCTACCAAATCCAATTCACTAATTTGCCCCTTGCGAACTATAAAAGAAGAAAGCTACTAGCAAAAATCACAAGAACCACCAGAGTTTTTGAAGGAATAAGGGTTTTATACAAAAGATAAGGATTCGCTACGCAGGTAAATAGAATACCGCAAAAAATCTGAAACCATATTGTCTTTTTTGAAAAGTTTTTCATAATAATTTAGGAACTAAAGATATACACCAACGGCACAAAATGTACTCTATCATTCTTAAATCAATGGCCATTATGCTTCATCCTTTTTGCGAAATCCAACAGTAACACCGGAAGTAAAATAAGATTGGTAAGCGTAGCAGTAAATAAGGTGATGGAAGTAAGCCATCCCAGAGATTGAGTACCTCCAAAACCACTGAAACAAAAAATAACAAAGCCAGCAATCAATACAAGTGAAGTATAAAGAATACTCAATCCGGTATGCTTGATCGTTTCTGAAACGGTTTTCTTCACGTCATAATTATTGGAAGGAAGCTCTTGCTTGTAATTGACCAGAAAACGAATGGTAACATCTATTGCGATTCCCAACGCCAGGCTAAAGACCAACACAGTTGAAGGTTTTAGCCGTACTCCTACCCATCCCATAATTCCGGCAGTAACCAGCAATGGTATCACATTAGGAATCAGGGAGCATACTAAAATTCTAAAAGATTTAAAAAGGTACAACATGCAAAGCGCAATAAATAAAAACGCCCAAAGAAGGCTTTCTTTAAGGCCGTTGATAATATAGCGGCTTCCTTCCAGAAAGGTAATTGTGGAACCGGTGAAAGTGACTTTATATTTGGAAGAATCAAAAAAACGATCTGTCTCCTTTCTAAGATTATCAAGAATTATCGGAAGTTTTTCAGTTCCTACATCTGCCATATTTATGCTCATCCTTGTGCTTTCCCGTGCAGTGTCAATAAAACTCGTCATCAGTTTTGAAAGGTTATTTTTCCCGGCACCCTCATCGTGAGGGCGAAGATAATCACCTATAAAAGCCATGTCGAATGTATTGGGCAGCGCATAATTGGCCGGATCGTCATCATAAAATCCCTGCTTTACAAACTTAATTCCCTCGGCAATAGAAAGGGGCCGGCTCATTTCTTTCTGAGCGGTGATGTAAGATGATAATGAGTCCATTTTTACAAGTACCGGCAAAGCATGTGCTCCTGCAAGCCCAAACCTTTTCTTAGTATCAATTACGATTTCGAGCGGCATCACGCCTTTAAAATTCTTCTCAAAAAACTTAAGATCCCTATATATCTTATCCGTTTTAGGAAGGTCATCAACAATAAACCCTTCTGTCTTTAATTTAAGGACCCCCACAACCGATAAAACCACTGTTACTAACGTGATAGCATAGACGACTTTTTTATGAATAAAAACCCATCTTTCAATCCTCAACAATAAACTTGTGAATACTTTTATATCAAGATACTTCAATTGCCGATTCCCGGGTGCTGGCATATAGCTCAAAATGCCTGGCAATAAAATAAAAGAGATTACAAAGATGAGCATGATGCTTAAACCTGCCACCTCTCCAAACTCTTTCAGAATAGCGCTTTGAGTCAAAGCGAAAACCGCCAGTCCGATAGCTGCCGTTAAATTACAGAACAGTGTTACCACTCCCATTTTGCTCACCATGTCAATGAGCGACTGCTCCTTATTACCCGTCATTTTATAGGTAAAATGATATTTATTCAAAAAATAAATACAATTGGGAACGCCTATCACTATTACCAGCGGAGGAATCAATGCGCTTAATAATGTGATCTTGTATCCCATGAGTTCCATAATGCCCACACTCCAGACAACGCCTACAATCACCACCAGCAACGACAACAACGTAGTGCTCACCGAACGAAACATCAATAATAGTATCAGAGCTGAAAGTACCAGCGAGCCAAAGATGAACCACTTCATTTCTCTTGCAACCCTATCGGCTACTTGTGTACGTATAAGCGGTAACCCGCTAATATGAGTCTGAATTCCGGTAGCAGCAGTGTATTCATCCACACGCGATACGATGTTATTGATCACTATGGTACGTCCTTTAGAATTCAATATATTTTTATCAATACGAACCACTATAATGTAAGCGTGCGTATCAGGATTGTATAAAAGGGATTTATAAAAGGGCAGTGAATAAAATATTTTTTTACTGCTGTCTATTTCTTCCTGAGTAAGAGTGCTCTTCAAAAAAATCGGTATGGCATTCAGTTTTTGAGCAGTTGTATCTTTCATTAGATCCACCGCATTGGAAACACTTAATACATCTTCTACATAGGGAACGCTTCTTAAGCGGTTATTTAATTTTTGAAATGCTTCAAAATTCTTGCGCTCAAAGAAATTCTCTGATTGAACACCAATCACTAAAACATTTCCATCATCGCCAAATTTCTCTTTGAAAGAAAGATAATCCTGATACTTAGGATTATCAACAGGAATTGCTTTGGAAAACTCATAACTGAGTTTTATCCCGCTTGCAAAAAAAGCCATTACAGCCGTTATCGTAAATAATAGTACTAAAAGAAGAATCCGCTTTTTCAACACAAACTTTGCAAGGCGCTGCCACATAATTTATAAGAGGTTTTTTCGCAAAGGAAGTAAAAAAATATTTTTCATCTGAAAACGCATTCGGATTATTTTGTTTAATAAACTAAAATCTAAATATTACAGTTGGAAAAATCACCATAAAGGAGAACTTTTCACAAATGGATGAAACAAAAACCCCAATACTCTTTAGGTACCTACTTTACGCTGCATATATCTTCTAATAATCGAGCTGCATACCAAGATGGTCTTTCAACTGCTTTACCAATGGATACTCTTCTATGACCTTAAGATATTGTTGCTTTGTTGACAAATGTTCCTCTTTCGGTTCATTTTCATTTTCAGTAATATCTACTTCCAACTTATAAGTAAGGTAACGGTTCTTAAAATGTGATTGCAAATGTGAAATCAGCGCCGCCCTTTCATGATCAATAAATCTTTCTTGTAAAACGCTGTTCGTTGTTATCTCAATGCAGTTATCACTTAAAATTTTAAGTTTCGCGTTCTTAAAATGAATGATGGCAGAGTTATTCTTATTCTTCACCAGTTCCTCAATATATAATCCCCAGGCAATATATAATTCCTCTTCATTTAATTCTTTAGTATCATTATTCTTGTTTTCAAGTGCCAGTTTTTGTCTGATCTGTTCCAGGGAATTCAGGCGGGTAATGGGGATGGCATGTGTTACAAAAGTATTATCCACAGCGGCTTTATTGTTCACAGGAACTGTTGCCCCCTTTTCAATCATCAACTTGGCATCACCACTCTTTATCCCATTTGTTTTGGCAGGAGAAGTTCCGGTAATTTTTTGTTTTGAAGGATTGATTGCAGGGGCAGGCACATCCTTTGCTTTACCGGCAATGGGAGAAAGGGCCCTAAACGATACGGGCTTTACACCGTCAAGCTGTTTTTTTTTACGTACTTCTCCGTCTTCATTCACCAGCTCAAGAGCCTGGCGGAGGTAGCAAAGTTTGATAAGAGTAAGCTCCACATGAAGGCGTTTGTTTTTTGCCAGGCGGTAATTAATCTCTGATTCATTCAGGATATTCAAAGCACTGAGTAGCCATGCATCCTCTGTTTTGGAAGCAGCTTCTACATAACGCTGTTTAAACCCTTCTGACACTTCAAGCAAAACCGCCACTTTTTTATCTTTACTTACCAACAGGTTTCGAAGAAACTCCGCAAATCCGTTGAGTACCAGGTCACCTTCAAATCCTTTACGGTTAATTTCATCATAAAGCAAAATGGCATCACCGGCACTTTGTTGTTGCATGGCCTCTATCATCCTAAAATAATAATCTTCATCAAGAATATTCAAATGCTCGAGTGTATTGGCGTAGGTGAGTTCTCCATTAGTAAAACTCACAATCTTATCAAGAATACTCAAGGCATCTCTGAGACAGCCTTCACTTTTCTGCGCTATGATGTGCAGCGCGGTTTTGTCTGCTTTTATATTTTCTTTTCCACAAATTTCCTCCAGATGCTCAACGGTATCTTTATTCGTAATCCTCTTGAAATCAAATATCTGACAACGTGATAATATGGTCGGAAGGATCTTATGTTTTTCAGTAGTTGCCAAAATAAAAATCGCAAACGGTGGTGGCTCTTCAAGCGTTTTTAAAAACGCATTGAATGCGGCGGTGCTTAACATGTGTACTTCATCTACAATATACACTTTGTATTTACCCGCCTGTGGCGCAAAACGCACCTGATCAACCAGCGCACGAATATCATCCACCGAATTATTGCTGGCAGCATCGAGCTCGTGGATATTCAAAGAAGTGCCGTTATCAAAAGAAACGCATGAATTGCAGATATTACAAGCCTCTCCTTCAGGGCTACGGTTTTCACAATTGATCGTCTTTGCCAATATTCTGGCACAGGTAGTTTTTCCTACACCTCGCGGCCCGCAAAAAAGAAAAGCATGTGCTAACTGATTATTTTTAATCGCATTTTTTAACGTAGTAGTGATATGAGATTGCCCCACAACTGTGCTGAAGTTCTGAGGGCGGTATTTACGCGCTGAAACAATAAATTTATCCATAGACCCCTGCCCCATAAAAGAGCTATTTTATTTTACTTGAGAATACTGCAAGTTAAGAAAAATACCCCTGACGCTTAAAGGAGCATTCAGAGAAAGTGTTTCTTTTTATTCTGATTACTTTTATATGCCTTACGAACTGCATTCAATTTAAAATCGGATGCCTCTTAAACTCTTTGGTTCTGTCAAAAAGATAACGATAAGTAGCTAATATCCGGCTTCTTTTTGCACCAATATGTCTGGAAATATTCAGTATTTTAGGGTTAAAATCACCCTGCCATTGCAGCTCAAGTTCTTTATAATTGGTTTTTGTCTGAATCACTTTGGCCCCTTCCATAATCATATAATAATCAATTCCCATCCCCTGTAATTCAGGCACTACACCAAATACGATCCCGGTAAATTTATCATTCATCCCTTTTTTCTTCAACCACAAAAATCTTAATTTTTCAATTAAGCCGAATTTGCCTTTGAAGTACTTAAATATCTGGTTAAGCTCCGGCAGGTTTATCCAAAATGCAATAGGTTCACCATTTTGATATACAAACCAGACCAGGTATTCATCCATAACCGGCTTCATTGATTTAAACATCTTAAAAGCAACCTCCTTGTTTAATTGTTTATTTCCTTCATGTGAAGACCATGCCCTATTATAAACGGTACAAAAATCATCAGCAAATTTCCGTAAGTCATTTTTTTTAACATGTGAAATGGTGAATTCCGGAAGCGAATTATATTTTTCAGCCTGTGCTACAAATTTTTCATTAAGCTGTGTATGTACTGCTAAATGCCAGCATATCTGGTTAAAAAAAACTTTAAATCCATAATTTTCAAACAAGTCTTTGTAATACGGAAAATTATAATTCATTAAATAAATAGGCGGTTTAAACCCTTCTATCACAAGGCCCCACCAGCGATCGCGCTCACCAAAATTAATCGGACCGTCCATAGCTCCCATGTCCCGTTCCATAAGCCAATGTTTCGCCACATCAAACAACATATCCGCCGCTTCCTGGTTATTGATGCATTCAAAAAACCCAATACCACCGGTCTTTTGCTCATCACCTTTATTTTTATATTTTTTATTTACAAATGCAGCAATCCGCCCAATAAGCTGATCATTATTGTCTTTCAATAACCATCTCCTACATTCTCCAAAACGAAATGCTTTATTTTTCTCAGGATCAAAAACATCATTAATATCTTTATTTAAGGGCTGAATAAAATGGGGGTCGTCCTTATAAATAATTACAGGAACTTTTAAAAACTCTTTTGCAGAAGCATTATCTGTAACAGGAAAAAGTTGCATTATATAAATAAATTAAAATGGTAAAGTAACAATCGAAAAATGCAAAAATAAAAAACGTTATTGTAATAATTGAAAGTTGCCATATTTGTTCGTATTCTGCGAAGGCCTCATCCCAACCCTTCTCCAAAGGAGAAGGACGCACTCTATTAAAAATTTCTCTACAACTTAAACAAAAAAAGAAACCCTTAATAAAAGCCCTTTTATTGAGAAAGGCTTTTGGTAAATATTGTTATCCATTTTCTCGAAAGGGGTAAATCTACTTTATTCGTTCGTTTATCGTGAAGAAAGTTGCGAATTAAAACCTATCAGCTTTGGACCAAAATTTTTCTCACGCCTCACTGCTCATGGCTGATAGTTAAAAACTTTTCTCATTGACATTTCCTCATCAGATCAAAAAGAATTTTTCTATCACCTTCATTAAAAAGGGTGCTGCTATCCTGCATTTCAAAATGTCTTTTAAAAGCAACAATTGCCGCCGAAGAATCTTTTACAGAATAACCAATAATACGCAATGCCTGCAAGTCATTAAAATTTTGAGGAACTGCAATCATACTGGTATCTCCATACCAAAGACCATATCCGTTTTGAGAAAGCAGTTGCCACGGGAAAGTTACATTAGGATCTCTTTTTCTTGTAGGGGCAATATCAGCGTGGCCAATAAAATTGGCTACGGGAATTTTATATTCAGATTTTAATGTATTCAGTAATACAAGCAGGCTATTGATTTGTGCCGGAGGAAAAGAATCGTAGCCGTTATTATCCAGCTCAATTCCAATTGAAGAAGAATTTATATCCTTATCATTCCCCCACGATCCATTACCGGCATGCCATGCACGCAAATAATCATTTAGCATGTGATGAACGGTTCCATCTTTACAAATTACATAATGGGCGCTTACCTGCGTACGTGGAAGCGTGAAAGTTCGCAATGTTTGTTCACAGCTATTTTGTGCTGTGTGATGGATAATTACAAAATCAGGTTTGCGCATTCCAAAATTGGTAGTGCCTACCCAAGTGGCGCGGGTTCCATCCAAAGGGTATTTCTTTATTTCTTTGGCAAAGGCTTTTACCTGCCGTTTATACACTTTGTTGGTTGCTGCATATTTATTAGATGAGCATGCAGTGATGATAAAAATAAAAATGAAATAGGAATAAATTTTATAATTCATATTTTTTGAAGCTAAGTTAAATAAGCAAGTTTGAATGTAAGCAAAGTGTTTAAATGAATAATTAAAATAATCTCTGGTTATCCTATAGAAATAAAAAATCCAAACTTATAAGCGACCCATCACTTTTCACTTTTCAATTTCCTACATATTCCTCCTATACTGTCCGCCCACTTCGTAAAGCGCATGAGTAATTTGTCCGAGCGAACAATACTTAACTGTTTCCATTAATTCGGCAAATAAATTACCATTATGAATAGCTATCTCTTGCAGCCGTCTCAGCATTTCGGCACTTTTATCTTTATGCAATTCCTGGAACGCTTTTACATTTTTTATCTGAATATCTTTTTCCTCTTTGGTACTTCGGATCACTTCCAAAGGAAGAATAGTTGGCGAACCTTCTTTATTCAAAAAAGTATTGACTCCGACAAGAGGAAGTCCGCCATTATTCTTTAATGATTCATAATACAAACTCTCTTCCTGTATTTTATTTCGCTGATACATTCTTTCCATTGCACCAAGTACGCCGCCTCTTTCAGAAATACGATTGAATTCTTCCATTACCGCTTCTTCTACCAGATCAGTAAGTTCTTCAATTAAAAAACTTCCCTGATTAGGATTTTCATTCTTCGCAGTTCCCAATTCACGGTTAATAATTAATTGAATCGCCATCGCACGACGCACACTTTCTTCTGTGGGTGTAGTGATGGCTTCATCATAAGCATTGGTATGAAGACTGTTGCAATTATCATAAATAGCATATAAAGCCTGGAGTGTGGTACGAATATCATTGAAATCAATTTCCTGAGCATGAAGGCTTCTTCCGCTCGTTTGAATATGATATTTCAACATTTGCGAACGCGGATTGGCTTTGTATTTATACTTCATTGCTTTTGCCCATATTCTTCTTGCCACACGCCCTATCACGCTGTATTCAGGATCCATACCATTACTGAAAAAGAAAGAAAGATTATGCGCAAAATCATCAATGTTCATTCCACGGCTCATATAATATTCTACATAAGTGAATCCGTTGGAAAGCGTGAACGCCAGCTGTGTGATAGGATTGGCACCCGCTTCAGCTATATGATAACCACTTATAGAAACAGAATAAAAATTGCGGACATTGTGTTCTATAAAATATTCCTGCACATCACCCATTAATTTCAATGCAAATTCTGTTGAAAAAATACAGGTATTTTGTGCCTGGTCTTCTTTTAAAATATCTGCCTGCACCGTACCACGAACTGAAGACAAAGTTTTTGCTTTTATTTCTTCATACACTTTTTCTGGTAATACATCCTGGCCTGATAAGCCCAGTAATCGTAAACCAAGCCCATCATTCCCTTTGGGAAGATGGCCGGTGAGCTTTCCTTTTTCGGGCAACACAGGCTCACCATTAATACCAACATATTTGGGAAGCTGAGCTACATCGTATTTCGACTCTATCATTTCGTTTATGCTTTCCCGTAAGTCGTGCTCTATAATATATTTTTCACATTGCTGATCAATGGCGGCATTTAAAAAGAAAGCGAGCAACATAGGTGCAGGGCCGTTAATCGTCATGCTCACCGAAGTTTTAGGATCACAAAGATCAAAACCACTATAAAGTTTTTTCGCATCATCCACACTGGCGATACTCACACCACTGTTTCCTACCTTTCCATAAATATCAGGACGCGATTCAGGATCTTCTCCATAAAGCGTTACGCTGTCAAACGCAGTACTAAGACGCTTTGCAGGTTGTCCCACACTTACATAATGAAATCTCTTATTGGTTCTTTCGGGGCCACCTTCGCCTGCAAACATCCGTGTCGGGTCTTCTTCCACACGTTTCAACGGAAACACTCCCGCAGTGTATGGAAATTTTCCAGGAAAATTCTCCTGCAAACGCCACATCAGAATATCACCCCAATCTTTAAATTTTGGAACAGCGATTTTGGGGATTTTAGTATGCGAAAGAGATTCAGTAAATAATGGCTGTTTAATGATCTTCCCCCTCACATTGTATTCAAAAAACTCTTTTTGATAAAGGGATTTTGTTTCTTCCCATTCATCTAATAACTTTTTGCAAACAGGTAACAATCGTTTTTCTACTGATTTTTCCTTTTCCTGTAGTTCTTTGATTATTACCGTATTTTTTTCTTCGTTTTCGAAAGTTTGAAGCGTTCCTCTTAATTGATAAAGCTGTGTTGCAATAGCAGACTGCTCTACTGCGAGTTTATTATAATTTGCAATCTCTTCTGCGATCTCTGCGAGATATCTTACCCTCTTAGCGGGGATTATTGAATGGCTATAACTTTCACTGCGTAATGGCGCTTTATATTTCCCCCATTTACTGCCTGTTTTTTTATTGACCTCATCAATAATTTTATTGAATAATTCATTGCACCCCGGATCGTTAAACGTGGAAGCCACCGTTCCAATCACCGGCAGTTCATCATCTTTTGCTGTCCACAATAAATGATTTCGTTTGTATTGTTTTTTTACATCGTGCAAGGCATCGAGTGCTCCGGCTTTATCAAACTTATTAATACAAACAATATTCGCGTAATCAAGCATATTAATTTTCTCTAACTGTGATGCAGCACCATATTCAGGCGTCATTACATACATGCTTACATCGCAATGATCAAGAATAGAAGCATCACTTTGTCCTACGCCGGCACTTTCTAAAATAATAAAATCATACCCAGCTACTTTGCAAATATCCAGTGCTTCCTGCACATAATTACTCAGTGCTTTATCATTCTCACGGGTAGCAAGTGAGCGCATATACGCACGGGGATGATGAATAGAATTCATGCGAATACGATCGCCTAATAAAGCCCCACCGGTTTTTTTTCTGGAAGGATCAACAGAAATAACCGCAATAGTTTTATCGGAATAAGTAGTTAAAAAGCGACGAACGATTTCATCGGTCACAGAAGATTTGCCCGAGCCACCGGTACCGGTGATACCGAGAACGGGGGTAGCAACTTTAGTATCTGTTTTCGGCTTTAAATTATCTTTAACGGGTTGCAAAAATTCTACTGCTTCTCCATTCTCTGCTTTGGTAATTGATGTAGCAACTAATTTAATATCCTTCCATTCTCCCAAAATATATTTCCCATTCCCTCCGTTGCCATTGCTTAGAGAAGGTGCAGTTCTGGTTCCCCCTGCTTTGGAGGGAGTTAGGGGGAGGCTACATTTATCCAATACATCTTGTATCATCCCTTCCAGTCCCATCTTCCTGCCATCATCCGGAGAATAGATCTTCGTAATCCCGTAAGCTTCTAATTCTGCAATTTCAGAAGGCAGAATAGTGCCACCGCCACCGCCGACAATTTTTATATGCCCATACCCATTTTGACCCAGAAGGTCTTTCATGTATTTGAAAAACTCCAGGTGGCCACCCTGGTAGCTGGTAATAGCAATACACTGAGCATCCTCTTCAATAGCACATTCCACAATTTCGTGCACGCTTCTGTTATGGCCAAGATGAATGATTTCAGCCCCTTTACTCTGCATAATCCTGCGCATGATATTGATAGCGGCATCATGGCCGTCGAATAATGAAGCAGCGGTTACGATTCTTACTTTATGATTTTTTTTCTCCGGCATATCTTTTATTTATAACAATATTTTTACAATACGAATTTGATTCATGATCCGATTGCCATAAGATTTCACGAAGTAAGATTTCAGGACAAAGCCGGACTTTGTAAAATTACAACTAAAGGAAATGAAAATAAATTAACTGATTTTTAAAATACAACTCCATTAGAAGATAATTTTAAATTATTTTTAAAAAGGATTTCACTATTTCCATAATCACCTTATAAAATTTACTGTAAACAGACAAATAATCGCAATTTTAATTTTTTAAATAAAAGCCCCTTCTCTAAATCATCTTAAAAGTCAACTCCGCAAACTCCTCCACACTCAAAGTTTCTGCTCTCCGGTCAAAAAATTTATCCTCCAGAACTTCTTTTGGAATCAGGCTTTTTACTCCATTGCGCAGTGTTTTACGGCGTTGGTTGAAGGCGGTCTTTACCAGCACCCAAAATGCTCTTTCACTTTTTACCGGCAAATAATTTTCGCGCGCAGTTAATCTTATGACCCCGCTTTGTACTTTCGGCTGTGGTGTAAAACATTCGTTCCCTACAGAAAATAAATATTCCACCCTATAATAATATTGCAAAAGCACGCTCAGCACACCATATACTTTACTTCCTTCCTTCGACGCGGCCCTTTCTGCTACTTCTTTTTGAAACATTCCTATTACAACCGGAACATATTCTTTCCACTCCAGTACCTTAAATAATATTTGAGTAGAAATATTATAGGGGAAATTTCCGATCACCGTAAACGGCGCATCAAACGGGCGTCCTATTTCCAGAAAACTTTTGTTGATAAGATCGTTCTGTAAAGACGGAAATTTTTTAAGGAGAAAACTAACTTTTTCGTCATCAAGCTCAACCGCTTTAAAATGAACATTCGGCAGGTTCACCAAATGTTTGGTAAGCGCTCCCCCACCGGGGCCTACTTCCAGTAAATTATTAAAAGGATGCTCTGATAAAGCCTTGATGATCCTTTCAATAATCTTTTCGTCTTTTAAAAAATGCTGGCCGAGGGATTTTTTGAGTGCATGCATAGAGTGCAAATTAATAAATTAGCAAACTATTATTCATTCATTTACTGTAATTTTCAGATTAGCACATTATCGGATTACCAAATCATCAAATTGATTCATTCAACCAAAGGAATTGTTTTAAGGACAATAAAATATGGGGAAACGAGCGTAATCGTTTCTATTTTTACCGAATTGTTCGGCATACAATCCTATATGGTAAATGGTGCGCGCACTTCAGGAAAAACATCCAAAATTCATTTCTTTCAGCCTTCCTCTATTCTGGAAATGCAGGTCTATCACAATGAATTAAAAAATCTGCAAAGGATCAAAGACCTGAAATGGGATGTTCTTTATAAAAATATTTTAAGCGATGTGATCAAAAACACGGTAGCGCTTTACATGGTGGAACTTCTACAAAAATGCCTGAAGCAGCCGGAAACCAATGAAAATCTTTTCCTGTTTTGTGAAGATGCTTTTCTTCAATTAGATACCTCAAGTACCGAGATCACTGCCAATTTTCCTCTCTACTTTTCATTACAACTTGCACCCTTCCTTGGATTCCGATTGCAAAACAACTATTCTCAAAAAAGAAATGTTTTTAATTTACAGGATGGGAATTTTTCCGAAGAGAATCAGATTATCTCAGAACACGCAAGCACTGAAACGAGTTACTACATTTCCGAATTATTAAAAGCCATCCATCCACACGATTTGTGCGAAATAAAAATGAACAAAAAAATACGCGGTAACATTTTAAAGACCATGGAAAGTTTTTACGCGTGGCACATCCCTGAATTCGGGAGTATGAAAACGCTGGGAGTCTTATCGGATATACTTTGAAAAGGGCTATTTGTACCCCTCAGCCAAAATAAACGATGAATGTACTCATTCAGACAAAGTAAATTTCACCTGAAATTCATAGCATATTTTGAGATACTATCAAAATCTTGATTCAATATAGTACGGCAGCATTGCCCGCCATGTAGGCCAGTCATGCTTCATATCAGCACCCCATATATCTAGTTCATACGTTATTCCTTTGTTGTATAAAACTCCGGCGAAAGCTCTTGATGCCTCAGGATCTTCATAATCGCCACTCCCCGAAAGAATGTGAATATGATGGCTGCGCCTAATATTGCTCAGGTACCAATCATCTGTAAGATTGGGTACATAATTCATTGGTGAATTAAAATAAACCTGATCATCACTAAACCCTTTAGAATACTCATGCAGATCATACACCCCACTCATGGCAATCACTCCATTAATAATATCAGGACGTTTCAAAAATAAATTCATACTGTGCAGCGCACCAAAACTGGCACCGCTCAAAATGATGGGCGTTTCCTGTGAAGTGCTGTTCTTTATAAAAGGAATTACCTCATTGAAAACATACTGATTGAACTGGTTGTGCCGGATGGCCTTATGTTCACCCAACATGTCATCATTCAGCCAGCTTTCATTATTGATGCTATTAATAGAAAAAACTTTCACTTTGCCGGCATTAATGTACGGTGCAAGCACATCCATCATCTGAAAACGTTCATACTCTAAATAATCTGCAGCAGCAGTAGGAACCAGCAAAAGGGCGAATCCGTAATCACCGTAGGTTACAATCGGCATATCTTTATTTAGCGAAGGGCTGTACCATGAAGTAAGTTCTCTTTTCATAAAATGAGTTTACATTGTCTGCACAAAATAAAAAAATAATATGAAAGAAGATGATTCATCTTTAAATTAATTTACTTTAGAACCTTTTTTATAAAATAAATTTCTATGCAAAAACCGTCCTCTTACTGTGAAGCCATACTCACCATGGATAAAACCAATGTCCACCGCATTTATCACGATAATTATTATGGATTTCCCATTGAAGATGATAATGAGCTTTTTGAAAGATTGATCCTCGAAATAAATCAAGCAGGATTAAGCTGGGATACCATTTTAAAGAAGCAACAAAACTTCAAGAAAGCTTACAAGGACTTCAATATTAAAAAGGTAGCTGCTTTCAATGAAAAGGATTTCGAAAGATTGATGAACGATGCCGGAATCATCCGAAACCGTCTGAAAATAACTGCTGCCATTGAAAACGCGAAAACCATTCTAAAGATTCAAAAAGAGTTTGGTTCATTTAAAAAATGGATAGATCATCACCATCCCAAAACAAAAGAAGAATGGGTAAAGACTTTCAAAAAAAACTTCAAATTTACAGGTGGTGAAATCGTGAATGAATTTTTAATGAGTACGGGTTATTTGCCAGGGGCACATATTGAGAGTTGCGGGGTGTATAAAAAGGTACTGAAGGCGAAACCCGCGTTTATGGCAAAATGAGATGAAGGCTTGCTGCTATTGCTTAGTAAAAAAAATATTATTATTCCTGCTCACTTGAAATCTATTATCCTTAAAGTTTCCTCATCCCTTTCTCCTTCAAAGAACTTATCCAGGACTTTTTGAAAAACAGGATTCGTACTGAGCAAAGAAGAAAATAAGGTCATAGAAGAATGTAATTTTAAATCATCGGGAGTGCCAAAAATTGTATGCGCATTATTCGATGTGAGGCTAAGTAATTCATTACAAATACGAATGAGCCTGTTTCCCAAAATCGGGTGTTTTAAAAATTCATCTGCTTCTTCAATACTCTTTATCGCATAAAATTTTGAAGTTTCACTAAACCCCAAACCCTGTATCTGCGGGAAAATATACCACATCCAATGGCTGCATTTTTTTTCCCTCATTATTTCTGATAATGCTATTGGATAATCTTTCTGCTGTGCGTCAATAAATCGTTTCAGGTTGTTTGCCATTGACAGATATTTTTAACCTCCCTTCATCTCTTTCAACTCTTTCTCCATCCTGAACATCTCATCCCTTAACCTTGCCGCCTCCATAAAGTCCATATCCTTAGCCGCTTTTTCCATCATACGTTTTATTTGTGCGATCGCCTTTTGTATTTGAGGAATGGTCTTGTATTCTACCTGATCTTCGGCTGCGATGGTGCCCACACTGTCGTCAATAGCATAAGGAGACCCGGTGGTTCCTTTAATATCCAGCACAGAAGTTTGTCCCATGATCTGTTCAATAGATTTCTTAATCGTAGTGGGTGTTATGTTATGTTCAATATTATATTGAATTTGTTTTTCTCTTCTTCGTATGGTTTCGTCAATAGTTTTTTGCATGCTCTCCGTAATCTTATCCGCATAAAAAATTACCAGCCCGTCAACATTCCGTGCAGCCCTGCCCGCGGTTTGCGTAAGTGATCTTTCGTTGCGCAAAAAGCCTTCTTTATCGGCATCTAAAATAGCCACCAGAGAGACTTCGGGAATATCCAATCCTTCCCGTAAAAGATTGACACCCACTAAAACATCAATTTCACCCAGACGTAATTGTCGCAAAATTTCTATACGATCCAATGTGTGAACTTCGCTATGAATGTATTTTGATTTGATGTTGATGCGATGCAGATATTTATCCATTTCTTCCGCCATGCGTTTGGTTAAAGTAGTTACCAACACACGATCTCCCTTGATTACTCTCTTATCAATTTCATCCAGTAAATCATCAATCTGATTGATAGAAGGGCGAATCTCTATCGGAGGGTCCAGTAATCCGGTTGGCCTTACCACCTGCTCTACCACGATACCTCCCGTTTTTTCCAATTCAAAATCGCCAGGTGTGGCGCTCACAAAAACCGTTTGATTGAGCATACTTTCAAACTCATTAAAATTAAGTGGGCGATTGTCCAAAGCCGAAGGCAAACGAAAACCATAATCCACCAAAACCATTTTTCTTGAACGGTCGCCACCATACATCCCGCTCACCTGTGGAATGGTTTGATGGCTTTCATCTATAAAACACAAAAAATCATTCGGAAAATAATCGAGCAAGCAGAACGGCCTTGTCCCGGGATCTCTTCTATCAAAAAATCTTGAATAATTTTCCACTCCATTACAATATCCCAATTCACGAATCATTTCCACATCATAATTCACTCTCTCCGAAATCCTTTGTGCTTCAATATATTTACCAATTTCTTTAAAATAATCAGATTGGCTTGCCGCCTCATCCTGGATCTCATACAATATCTGTTGCAATTTATCTTTGGGGGCTATATATAGATTTGCCGGAAAGATAGCTGCTTCGGGTACTTTGGCAATTCGTTTTCCTGAACTCAACTCCAGAGTTTCAATACTTTCAATTTCATCACCAAAGAAAGTGATGCGGTAGCCATTGTCCATATAAGGAAGGTTAATATCCACCGTGTCGCCTTTCACACGAAAAGTGCCTCTCGCAAAATCGCCCTGTGTTCTTGAATACAAACCATTTACCAGCGAATGTAAAAACCCCTGGCGGCTGATTACCTGGCCTTCTTCAATACGAACTACCCCTTCAGCAAAATCTTTTGGATTACCGATTCCATAAATACAACTCACACTGGCCACCACAATAATATCCCTTCTTCCGGTTAGTAATTGCGAAGTTGCCGCCAACCTTAATTTATCCAATTCCTCATTGATGCTTAAATCTTTTTCGATGTACGTATCACTTACCGGCATATATGCTTCGGGCTGATAATAGTCGTAATAGGAAACAAAATATCCGACTGAATTATCAGGAAAAAACTGCCGGAACTCGCCATATAACTGGGCAACTAAAGTCTTGTTGTGAGTAAGTACCAATGTAGGCCTCTGTACATTTTGAATCACATTGGCCATCGTGAATGTTTTACCGCTTCCGGTAACTCCCAATAGAGTCTGGTATTTTTCACCGGTAAGTACACCTCTGGTTAGCTGTTCAATAGCTTCGGGCTGATCTCCCGCTGGTTGATATGGCGCAATAAGATGAAAAGGCATTGGGGTATGCAATTTACAAGGTAATTCTGTGATTTTTTCTTACCACACACAATCGTTACTGCTATAAAATTATACAGCTATATTAATACCATAGAAAAACAGAAATATAAAAACATGGAAGCGGCCGATATTACATTTGCTTTTATCTCCATATTCTTTAGGTTATATTTGCAACATTTTATTTAGAATTTCTTTAGTAAAAGTTCTGAATTAGTTAAAAACATAGCATTTTACAATGAAAGTAGTAATACTCGCAGGTGGTTTGGGAACAAGAATTTCAGAAGAATCGCACCTTAGGCCAAAACCTATGATTGAAATTGGAGGTAAACCCATCCTTTGGCATATAATGAAAAATTACTCCCATTACGGATATAACGATTTTATAATTTGTTGTGGATACAAAGGCCATTATATTAAAGAGTACTTTTTAAATTATTTTTTATACAATTCAGATATAACTGTTAAGCTTAAAAACAATAAGGTAGATGTACATTTTGCCAACACAGAATCATTTACAGTAACTCTTGTGGATACAGGCATACATACTAATACTGCCGGAAGAATTAAAAAAATTGAAAAATATGTTTCAGAAGAGACATTCATGCTTACTTATGGTGATGGTGTTTCTGATGTGAATATAAAAAAATTGGTTTCTTTTCATAAAGCTCACGGCAAATTAGCCACTCTTACGTCTATTGAACTTCCGTTAAGATTCGGGACCATTGAAACAGATAAATCATTTATTGTAAAAAATTTTGAAGAAAAACCCAACGATAAAAATATATGGATAAACGGTGGCTACTTCGTCCTCGAACCCGGCATATTCAAATATTTTAAAGGAGATATGGAAAACATTCAATGGGAAAAAGAGCCATTAGAACAGATAGCAAACGACCAACAACTTGTAGCTTATAAACATCCGGGTTTCTGGAAATGTATGGATGCCATGCGTGATAAAATAGAACTGGAACAACTTTGGGAAACAAATCAGGCAAAATGGAAAACCTGGTAACACAAAATTTGCTTTTTGAATCTTTCCGTAATAAAAAAGTTTTTGTTACGGGGCATACCGGATTTAAAGGAAGCTGGTTAATTTCTATTCTTAAAAAGTTGGGGGCTGAGATAAAAGGCTACTCTTTAAACCCTGTTTATTCAAAAAATTTATTCTCAATTCTGAACAACGACGAATCACTATGCGATTCAATAATACATGACATCAGAGATGAAAATAAGTTACAGGAAGAAATAGTCAATTTTGCACCAGATTTTATTTTTCATTTAGCAGCTCAACCACTCGTCCGATATTCCTATCAACATCCTTTAGAAACCTTTCAGGTAAATACAGTTGGCACCGCAAATGTCTTAAACGCCTGCCGGCATCTTTCTAAGAAATGTGCGGTAATTATTATAACAACTGATAAAGTTTATGAAAATATAGAACAGGATTACGCTTACAGAGAAGACGACAGGCTGGGGGGATATGATCCTTATAGCGCAAGTAAGGCATCGGCAGAAATAGTAATTGATTCGTATAGAAACTCGTATTTTAATATTAAGAACGGAGCGAAACCTAATATTGCCATATCATCCGTAAGAGCAGGAAATGTTATTGGTGGTGGAGATTGGGCAACAGACCGCATTATTCCGGATATAATTAATGCACTCGAAAACAAAAAGGATATCATAATAAGAAATCCAAATTCACTAAGACCATGGCAACATGTACTCGATCCATTGAAAGGTTACCTCATGCTTGCCTCAAATCTTTACGAGAACCCCGAAAAATTTTCAGGAGCATGGAATTTTGGCCCTTATCCGCTTGATATTTTTTCAGTAAAGGATCTGGTAGAAAGAATTATAACCTTGTGGGGAGAAGGAAATTATAAAATAGCAGACAAGGAAGGCCCTCATGAAGCATGCTTGCTTAAATTAAATATTGACAAATCCTTAAATGTTTTAGGGTGGAAACCTCTATTGACTGGTGAAAAAGGTATTGAATGGACTATTAATTGGTATAAACAACCTTTAGAGAAAAGCAAAGAGTTCACATTTCAGCAAATACAAAAATTTTTTGATCTTGAAATTTAATGAAACCAAATTAAAGGGATGTTACGAGATAGAAGTAATTCCTCACAAAGATAACCGGGGATGGTTTTCAAGAACATATTGTAAGAATGAATTCCGCGAGATTAATTATAATAAAGAATGGGTACAACTAAACCAGTCATTCACTAAAGAAAAGGGTGTAATCAGGGGAATGCATTTTCAACTGCCACCTTATACCGAAACAAAATTAGTGAGGTGTATTGTCGGTTCAGTTTATGATGTCGCTTTGGATTTAAGAAAAGATTCCCCTACTTTTTTACAATGGTTTGGCATAGAAATTTCTGCGGAAAATAAAAAGATGATTTTAATCCCTGATGGATTTGCTCACGGATTCCAGACGCTTACCAGCAATTGCGAACTCCTATATCATCATACTAATTTTTACGCTCCTGATGCCGAAGGAGGAATTAGATATAATGACCCGATTATAGGGATAAAATGGCCACTGGAGGTTAGCGACATTTCAGAAAAAGATAGTAAATATGTTTTCTTAAAAGAAGATTTCAAAGGAATATAAAATATAATTATGAAGTGCAGATTTTGTAAAACAGAATTAAAAGACGTATTTATTGACCTGGTGAATGCACCTGCTTCCAATTCATTCTTAACATTCGAAAATCTGAATGAACCTGAAACATTCTATCCCTTAAAAGTATTCACCTGCCATAAATGTTTTTTGGTACAAATAGAGGAATATAAAAAATCAGGTGACATCTTTAATAATGATTACGTGTATTTTTCTTCTTTCAGTAAAAGCTGGCTCGATCACTCAAGGGAATATACTGATATGATGGTGAACCGATTTGGATATAATGAAAATTCCATGGTAATAGAAATTGCTTCAAATGATGGCTATTTATTACAATATTTTAAAGAGAGAAATATCCCGGTATTGGGAGTAGAACCTGCTAAAAACACAGCTGAAGTTGCGAGACAAAAAGGAATTGAGTCTATTAATGAATTCTTCGGAACCAAACTTGCTAAAGAAATGCTCGCCAAGAAAATCCAGCCAGATCTGTTACTCGGCAATAATGTTTTAGCACATGTGCCGGATATCGTAGATTTTGTTGCAGGAATGAAAATTATTTTGAAGGAAAATGGAGTAATTACGATGGAATTCCCGCATCTGATGCAACTGGTAGATAATAATCAGTTTGACACTATTTATCACGAGCATTTCTCTTATTTTTCATTCTATACTGTAAAACAGATTTTCGAATCACAGGGTTTGGAATTATTTGATGTAGATGAGATCCCTACTCATGGAGGTTCCATAAGAATTTACGCAAAGCATAAGAATGACTCCAGGAGTATCTGCCCAAATGTAAATGCCTTATTGGCAAAAGAGAAACAAAGAGGAATGACCGATTCGGCGTATTACAGTAACTTCAATGAAAAGGCATTAAAAGTAAAATTAGATTTATTAAATTTTCTTATCAGGCAAAAAGAATTAAACAATACCGTAGCTGCTTATGGTGCAGCAGCAAAGGGAAATACCATGCTCAATTATTGCGGAGTAAAAAATGATTTAATAAAATATGTGGTTGATGCTAACCCGCATAAACAAAATAAATTTTTACCTGCCAGTCATATACCTGTAGTAAATGAAGATTTCCTTAAAAATGATAAGCCTGATTATGTAATAATTTTTCCATGGAATTTAAAAGAAGAGATCAGTGAACAATTGAGTTATATTAAAAACTGGGATGCAAAATTTGTAACAGCTATTCCCGGATTAAAAATCTTTTAATACAAACAATGAAGGTACTTGTAACAGGAGCTACCGGCTTTATTGGCAACTACGTTGTAATGGAGTTGTTAAATAATAATCACCAGGTTATTGCTACTTCTGTAAACCAAGAGAAGGCAAAAGGGTTTTCCTGGTATAATGATGTAAAATACAATTCACTGGATTTTTCTCAATTACAAAATGGCCTTAATTATTTTCATTTTTTTAATTCTCCGGAAATAGCCATCCATTTAGCATGGAAAGGATTACCCAATTATCAATCACTTTTTCATATTGAAGAAAATTTATGGAGGCATTATACCTTTTTAAAAAACCTGGTAACTAACGGCGCAACAGATATTACAGTTGCAGGAACCTGCATGGAATATGGATTACAGGAGGGGATGCTCAGTGAAGAGGTACCTGCTTTGCCTTCAAATCCTTATGCTATTGCAAAAGATACCCTTCGGAAATTTCTGGAACAACTTCAAAAACTTTATCCCTTTGATCTGAAATGGACCAGGTTATTTTATCTGTACGGGAAAGGCCAGAATCCCAAAGCGATCCTCTCCCAATTAGAAACTGCGATATCTAACCGAGAGAAAGAATTCAATATGAGCAGTGGCGAACAACAAAGAGATTACCTGCCTGTAGAAAAAGTAGCCACATATATTGTAAAAATAGCCTTACAAAAAAAGGTAAATGGTATTATAAACTGTTGCAGTAACCAACCCATTACCATTAATCAGTTGGTTGAAAATTTCCTTGCTGAAAAGAAACAGAGTATAAAACTAAATAAAGGATTCTTCCCTTATCCTGATCATGAGCCAATGCATTTTTGGGGTGATGATACGAAGTTGAAAAAGATTATTGGTTAATCAGTCTTTACAAAATGTATCTTTTCGGAAGGATCCATAAAATCATTATTTTCAAACTTAATTTCTCCCTTCATTCTTGAAGGAATGGCAATAAAGGCGCCTAAAAATTTCCCCCTAGCTGAATTATTTTTGGCATTTTTTATTTTATTTCTGATAAATTTATTTCTGCTAAAAACGATTCCCTTATAGCCAGGGGAATTTTTCATTCCATTTGAATAAGTATCTGTAACTACAAAATAGCCGGCCACTGCATTTTTATCGTTATTTGGCCTGAAATCAATAAAGCTATTATCATCTACTGACAATGAATCAGTTCCCCATTTGCTCCCTTGCAAAACGATTCCACCATAATTCATTCCTTTAATGGCGTTGCCACTGATCTTACTTTGATGCAATGAATGTAGTACCATACCGGCAGAAAGTTCTTGCATTGAATCTGCTTCAATCGTGTTTCCGGTAATTTGAAGATCATAGATGGGAGCGGCATTTGCCAGATTTATATTATATTTTTTAGCATTCCCGTTAGGTACAATAATCCCTGCACAGATAGCAATTTTACCAGACCTGGGATAAGCAAGATGGATAGTATTATTGTGGATTAAAATATTTCGCATAGGATAATTTACCCAAAAAGAAAGCCCAATTGTGCAGTTTAAAAACTTGTTACTTTCGACAATAATGTTTTCTAATTCTCTCTTGCTGCTTGTAATATAAATTGCAGGCCAGCATCCTTCAATAGAATTATTGGAAGCAGTAGAATTGCTGCCATGCAATTCAATTCCTCCGCAGTAGTTTGCGAGAGCAATATCAATATTTTGCTGTTGAAAGATATTGTTTTTCACAATCGTACTATCCCATTCACTATACACAAATGAGAAATCAATCTGCCCTTTATTAGCCACCGGAATCCCTACGTAATTACCACCATTTATAAACCTGCAATTTTCAACAATAAGGCTTTTTCCATCTTTCATAATGTTCAACATATTGGTTCCCGAACAGTTTTTTATTGTGATATCATGTATATAATAATTTTCACCACCATAAGCAAATATTGCTGCATTATTTTTTATTACATTAAGTGGTACAAGGTTTCTTCCACCATTCATATCAATCATTAAATCAGAAATACTTATATTTTTTATATCTGCACCATAAAATAAATGTGCATTTGCGGAAGTGTCTTTTTTATCAAATAAGTGATCTGCTAATCGTATTACACTTTTGCTTCCCTCTCCTTTAATATAAAGATTCGAGTGAAACTTAATACAATAATTAATAAGGAAAATATTTGTTTTTGTGTATGAGGCAATATTATAGACACCAGCAGGAAAATAAATGATTGTTTCTGAAAAGGAGGGGGCAGCATTTATCGCAGCCTGGATAGATTTGGTATCATCATTAACACCGTTACCCAAGGCGCCAAAATCTTTTACGTTTATAATCCCATTAGCAAAGATGCTCAGTGTCCTGAAAACAATAAATATGACAACGACAACTATTTTCATTTTTTCTTTATTAGAAGAATACTCCTATTCGTGAGGAATCTATATATATGAATGAATAGAATAGTGCTAATATTGTACTTTTCAGGCAATAAGCAAAAATATTGAAAGCAAAAATATTATTACCTTCGCAAACAATTTTTAACGTTCCTAATCCTGTATAAGCCCGAATACTCTAAATGAATACATTAATGAAAACTATCAAAACTGTCTTATTCATTTTGTTTACAACGCTTTTTTGTCCACAACAACTTCATGCACAAACAAGCTTATTCGATACTAAAGATTTAAGTAATATTCAAATAGACAATTACAGTGATGACGAACTTACTTCCCTATATAATAAAGCTGCCGAATCGGGAATGTCAGAATCCCAGTTGTATCAAATAATATCGGAAAGAGGACTTCCGGAATCTGAAATTACCAAGCTAAAAAACAGGCTGGCACTTATTATACCGGCAATGAAAAGCACTTCTGGAACCGATACGGCTGGATTTAGGAATGATGACAATTCACATATTTATGACACCTCGGGACGGAATATTCCTTTGCAGAAATTTAAAAATGACCTCACTATTTTTGGATCCGAGCTTTTCACCACCACTAGTCTCGTTTTTGAACCCAATTTACGCATTCCTGCACCCGCAGGGTATATCTTAGGCCCCGATGATGGGATCGTAGTTTCCGTGTATGGATACAGTGAAAAGAAATACAATCTTACCGTAAACGAAGAAGGAGAAATATACATCTCCAATGTAGGCCCGATATACGTAAGCGGATTAAGCCTGGAGCAAGCGGGAGCAAAAATCAAATCGAAACTTGCTTCTACCATTTACAGAGCCATCAATACAGGCAAAACCAACGTCCAGATCACCCTTGGAAAAATCAAAAGTATTCGCGTTACCGTAATAGGGCAGGCAAAAAAACCGGGAACTTTTACCGTTTCTTCTCTCACTACTTTGTATAATATTCTTTATTTATGTGGGGGGCCCACCTCCTTGGGCAGCTATCGCGATATAGAAATCATACGAGGAAACCAGATAAAAAGGACTGCTGATCTCTACGATTTCTTAGTGAATGGAAACCAAAAAGACAATATCATTCTGCAGGAAGGAGACGTAATAAGAATTCCCTATTATAAAAATCGGGTCACTCTTTCAGGAGACGTAAAAAGGAAAGGCAAATTTGAAATGCTGGACAACGAAACATTCAGCGATCTCCTGCGGTATTGCGGTGGCTTTACCGACGATGCTTATAGAGGTTCTGTAACCGTAGTACGCATTACAGACACAGAGAAAAAGATCATTGACCTCAATTCCGATCAATTCAATACATTCAAAGCCAACGGAAGTGATCAATATATCGTAAGAAAGCTCCAGGATGAATTTGGAAACCGTATTGTAATTTCAGGATCTGTACAAAGACCGGGGCAATATGAGCTACAGCCGGGATTTACCCTAAAATCATTGATAGAAAAAGCCGGTGGCACTACCAGAGATGCTTACACCAAAAGAATATCCATTTTCAGGTATCTGAATAATAAGATGCCGGCAATAGTCTCTGCAGACCTTGACTCACTAATAAATTTCAACAAAGATATTGAGCTGGTAAAAGATGATTCCGTTTCTGTACATTCTATCTTTGAATTTGATGACTCATCTTACGTATCTATTGAAGGAAACGTAAGAAAACCTGGCATTGTAAGATGGAGAAAAGACATTTCGCTCCGGGATGTTTTACTTTCATCAGGTGGTATCTCAGAGTTTGGGGATTCCTCTACTATAGAAATTTCACGAAGAATCAGAGATGCCAATGTTGAAAAAGCCAATCATAACGAGAGCAGGATTTTCAATATTAACCTGAAAAATAATGAAGATCACTCTGAAGATGTATTCCTACAACCTTACGATTTAATCGTTGTCAAGACCCTACCGGGTTACAATCCACAAAGAACAATACTCATTCTAGGAGAAGTAAAAAGCCCTGGGAGATATGGCCTACAAAAAAGTGGCGACAGGATAAGTGACGTACTCGAAAGAACTGGTGGTTTTAAGGCATCCGCTGACAGTTCTTCTATCACTATTCGACGATATATTAAATCAACACTTACTACAGCAGAACGTGAGAAACTGTTCCAACGTATCTTAAATATTGATGCCGATAGCCTTTCACTCCATCCAAGGCTACGCGACGAATTGTACAAACAGTATGACCTGATAAGTGTGGATCTTTCTACTGCTCTTTCAAATCCCAAAAACTCAGAGAATCTGATACTCGAAGATGGAGATGTGCTGACTGTTGACAGAAGTTCAAACCTGGTGAAAATCTCTGGCGAAGTATATAATCCTACTATTATACCCTATAAGAAGAATAAAAATCTCAAATACTATATTCAACAAGCAGGAAACTTCACCCCTTACGCACGGAAGACAGGAGCTTTGGTAATATATCCGGATGGGAAAGCTGCATCTGTAAAACACTTCCTGTTCTTTAAATCATACCCATCAGTAACGGCTCGTTCGGAAATTTTTATACCGCAAAAAGTTAAGAGCAATCGTGCCCGTCTTGGAGCCGGTGAATTGGCTTTGATAGTTTCAGCATTGGGTATTGTGGCTAATGTAATAATAAGTGCCACTAAATAAACCACATTTCTCTATGGTTTGGGAAGCTAATGATAGAACAAATAATGATTTAGAAAATAAAAGGAGCCTCATGATAAACATATTCAATTCACAGATCAAGTTTCTTCTAAAGAATTGGTGGTTATTCCTAATTATCGGATTACTTGCCGGCATTGCCGGAATATTCTATGCAGCTTCTCAAAAACCTCAATACAAAAGCAGCCTAACGTTCGCACTGGATGACGACAAGAGTGGGGGTGGCATAGGTAATTTTTTGAATCTCGCTTCGCAATTCGGTATAAGTATTGGAAGTGGAAAAGATATATTTGCCGGAGATAATATCCTGGAAATAATGAAAAGCCGTAGGATGGTAGAAAGGGTTTTACTATCGGTGGATACCTTTAATAATAAGCCATACACTTTTATTGAATATTATTTAAAAGAAATTGTGGACAGACAGCCAAACTCTAAAATTAAGAATATCAACTTTCCCGTAGGACAATCAAGAAACACATTTACATATCAGCAAGACAGCCTACTTTACAAAATCCAACAAATATTTTCTAACAAATATATTGTAGCACAAAGACCAGATCGGAAGCTAAGTATATATGAAGTAAACGTTACCAGTCCAAATGAAAAATTCACGAAAGACTTTACAGATAAAATAGTAGCAGAAACGAATAGTTTCTATATTGAAATAAGAACAAAAAAGGCGAAGGAAACTCTTGACATCCTTGAAAAAAGGGCAGCAGATATGAAGGGAAACTTAAATTCCAGTATTACAAATAAGGCTACAGTTCAGGATGTAAATATAAACCCTGCCTTTTCGGAAGCCCAGGTGCCAATACAAAAACAACAGGCAAATATTCAGGTTTATGGAGCAGCATACGGTGAGATGTTTAAAAATCTGGAATTAGCACGATTTCAATACCTGAACGAAATACCATTAATGCAAATAATTGATCGGGCAGATTACCCTATGGAGAAAATTAAAACCGGAAAGTTGTCAACTGCCATAATTTTTGCAATTTTCTTCGATCTGCTTCTTTTATTAGCATTATGGTTTAAGGAAATCTTTATAAAATAATCCTCCACTCGTAAATTTTACATACCTAACTTCAATATGATACTCAAAGATGAATTTGTTTGCAAGGTTTAAAAAGGATTATTTTAATTACCTTATTAGTATCATACTACCTGCTATAATTGCAGGGGCAGCGGTTCCAATACTTAAAAATTTATTGGGTGCAGAAAAGTATGGTGAATTTTCTCTTTATTTTAATGGTGCACTTATTTGTACCGCAATTACCACAGGATGGATTACCCAAAGTATATACCGCTTTTATCCTTCATCAAATGACAAGAATCTCTTTGCACGTTTATCAATCAAAATATCCATAAAAACTCAACTCTTTTTTTATATACCTATAATAATTATTGTTTGGTATCTAAAAAATGATTTATTCCTTGGAATATTAATCTGTTTTGTGGTATTTATGAATTCAATGCAATTTGCTCACATCTCAATCGCCCAGTCCAGTTTCTTATCAAAGAAAACAATCTACTCCGAAACCATCCGTTCCGTTTCATATATTATTATAGCAATTACGTTTCTCCTTATTTATCCTAAACTCTATTTATATATATTATTCATCGCTATCTTCATTTCATACTCTTTGTCTGTTTTTTACTTACGAATTCAAACTCGTCATTACCTTTTGAGGAATCCTATTGAAAAAGGTGAAGTTTTCAACTATAAAAAGCTTATCAAGAAATTCATTAAATATGGTTTCCCTCTTTCCATGTGGATAGTTTTTTCTTACTCTCTTTCATATATCGACAAATTATTGATACTTCAAAATCTGGGGGCAAAAACCCAGGGAAACTACCAGTCAGTTTTCGATCTCTTATACAGAGGATTAACCATCCTCATCTCCCCGGTAACAATATCACTTTTACCATTGCTAACGCAAGCTTATGAAAAGTTTGAGAGAAATGAAATCAGACAATTAATGAAAAAGATTATTTTTTTTGAGCTCGGGGGTTTACTTGTATCTTCCATATTATATTGGCTATTTGGGGCCAGCCTTCTTTTTGAAATTTTAAAAGTTCCTGATACAGAAACCTACCGTCTAATGGGATTTATTATTTTATTAGGAACTTTTGTATGGCAAATAGCAATAGTAATACATCAACGATTTATTTTAAAGCTTAAAAGCCAAATGTTACTATATATGATAGCTACTGCTTTTTTGGGGCAAGTTATTTTTTATTTATTTATTGCAGATTTACAAAATCCATTAGCATATCCATTTGGTTACTTAATTGCTTCTTCTATATATCTTTTACTTGTTTCCATATCACAATTTCCTATGGTTTTAAAATCTATAATCAGACGTGTTAAATTTATAATTTAATTTCATTTTTTTACCAGATTTATCTGATCAAATTAAATAAAAATTAAAACTCAGAATGAATGATCTAAATAATATACTGTTAGAATTAGTTTTTATTCTATTGCATTTTTTTTTATTTATTTTCAATTATACTATTTCAAAAAAAAAGCTATTCTCTCCTGCTGCCTTATTCTCCTTGGTATGGGTAGTAATTCTAGTTTTACATTTCATATTTAGATTTACAATCCTCAATCAATTATTCCCTCTACATCTTGAAACATATTTAGTTTTATTTTTAGGAACAGTTTCTTTCAGCATAGGTTCTCTTCTGGTAGCCTCTTATTTTGAAAAAGGTAATTCTCAACATAATATTCAACTGCCATTTAAAAACGACGTCTTCGAGACCAGCTTGCTTTTAAGAGTTATTTTTCTTGCAATTATTATTATCGGCTTACCATTTTATATACAGGCAGCATACAGAGTCTTCTTAGCATCTAATATTGATAACTTCTTTGTAGGCTTACGCATAGAATTGAGTTATGGCGATGAAGATATAGGTATTACTAAATATTTAACATCCCTTTCCTTCGTCGTATTCGCCATTAATTATTATGTTCTCCTCCGTCAAAAAAATAAATTAAATACGTGGTTGGTCGTTATTAGTTTTATTGCTGCATTAGTATATTCAATATTTGCCACAGGAAGAACTTATTTTTTCATGATACTCTCAATTTACCTGGGCATAAACTATTTGCTCAATAAAAAGCTTTTATTAAAAAAATATTTATGGCCTCTACTGATATTTATTTTATTATTTATGTCTATTGGTATTATATACAATAAAGGTGGGAATACGGAGGATACATTAATTGAAAACCTACATTCTTCCTCTGAAACTACTGCGGTGTATTTAGTATCTTCACTTAATGCTTTTGATTTAGAGTTAAGTAAAAATGTAAAAGCGCAATATCCCGGAGAGAATACACTATTGTTTTTTGTAAAAGTGTTACAACGTTTTGAATTTCTGCCTAACACAAAGACAGGATCCTTAGTTTCGGAATTTGTTTTTGTCCCCTATCCTACTAACGTTTACACTTTTTATAGCCCTTATATCAGAGATTTTGGAAAAATATATGCATGGTTCATGATCTTTCTTTTTGGGGCTTTACATACATGGTTATTCTACAAAGCCCTGGAAACAAAAAAACTTAGATATACTTTATACTACTCATTTCTATTGTACCCTTTATTTATGAGTTTCTTTCAAGACCAATACCTTAGCCTTCTCTCTACATGGCTTCAGTTTATATTTTATATTGAAGTATTTATATTTATTAACCATCTATTAATAAAATCAAACAAATCTAAACCAACCTACACTTCACAGCATGAAAAAGCTCTGTAAACTGGATCCGTATTTCTATATGACAATTCATTCTTCCATTACCTGTCCCTTCTATTTAGGTTTTTGTAAAATCGTACAAAGAATACTGTTTCTATGTAAATCTTTTTTACTTATGAGCGGTGACATTACTACCAAACGCTCAATAATCTTCTTATAAACACTTCTCATATTAGTGGCTAATCTTAAGAATGAATTATGAACAATCAAACTGAAAGGTTCTAATACCTTACCTTCTGAATTTAGTGTTGGAACTCTTTTATGCCTTCTATTATAATTTTCATAAAACTTATATTTTGTAAAATCAAAATGTCTTTTATTAAAATCAGTAAAATCAAAAAAAGTAACTGCGAGCCCTGTTTGTTGCGATATTACCTTGAATGAATCTTCTGAAAACCATGTTAAATGAACAGGAGGTAACTCTGTATTCCAAAATTCATTCTGTGGATAAGCGGACTTATTCGGAGTAGAAATTACTAATCTCCCCCCTGGCTTTATTAACTTTATAAGAATATTAAAAAACTCATTGGGGGAGGGAACATGTTCAACAACCTCAGTGAGAATGACCAGATCAAATTTTTCCTGATTATCCAAAGCATATTGGTACACATCCTGACAAATATAGTTACTTCCAAATTTCAACTCAGCCTTCTTTACAGCATCTCTTGAAATGTCAAGCCCTTTAATATCATACCCCTCCTGAGAAATAGCATAAGTAAGATATCCCAGCCCCGATCCAACTTCTAATATTTTTTGAGTTTTATCACTGTTCAGTTTCAGGATTTTCTTCACAGCAAAGTACATAGCCTCTTTTCGGGAAAGATAGCTCAAAGCATTCTTCTTGGTTTTTATTTCCTCAGCATACAGTGCATACCTATTATACCCCGGGGTAACATCCGCCTGTGAATAGATATAATCATAAATTTTATTATCCACTTTGTGAGGCCATACGAATGAGGTATTACAGAATGGACAATAATATACATTAAAGTTCTCTTCTTTTATATAACCATTAAAGTTCTCAAGGGTAAGTTTTGCGGGATTATTACAAATAATACAGGGTATCTTTTCGGGCATATCTAAAATGAACATTAATTAATATGAAAGGAACAAAGATAATGCAGATAATGATTCTAAAGTTTTGGCTTACAATTAAGAAGAAAGCGAAATTTTTAAATCGCAGGTGAATTCCAGCTAAAATTATATATCTAAAATGCCCAAAGGAATTCTACCCTTTTACATAAACATTATCAATTAATTTAATACTACATTTCTATTAGTATCCAAAAGAAGATTTGGAACATTTATACCAATTCTTATTTTTACATTAATTTCAAATTTAACCAAACGGGCTAATTCAGTCTTGGATTCTCCTCAAAAACAATAAATGTTAGATATAGTAATAGTAAACTGGAATAGTGGAGATTACCTCAAAAACTGCATTCATTCAATATTTGAGAATAACAACGTCAACTTTATAAAAACAGTTTTCATCATAGATAATAACTCTAAGGATGCTTCCTTTGAAAAGATCAATACGAAAAATAAAATTCATCTTATTCAGAATAAAGAAAACCTCGGTTTTGCAAAAGCCTGTAACCAGGGTTTTAAATTATCTACCGCTCCGTTCGTCTTATTATTAAATCCTGACACACAATTATTAGAAACAACTCTTGAAGACTGTAGTAATTTTATGGAAGCTAATCCTGAAATTGACATTTTAGGATGCCACCTTTTAGATGATGCCGGTGTAACTTCTCCAAGTTGCGCACGTTTCCCCACTCCTGTAAGTATATTTATTGATTGTGCAGGGCTATCAAAAATTTTTCCTTTCCTGTTTAAACCTGCTATTTTAATGAGCGATTGGGATCATAAGACCAGCCGCTATGTTGACCAGGTAATGGGAGCATTCATGTTTATGCGACACAGCATTTTTGAAAAAGTCGGCTATTTTGATGAGCGGTTTTTTGTATATTCAGAAGAACTTGATTTTTCCAAAAGACTTTCTGATATGGGTGGCAAATCATACTACAACACAGATATTACTGCTATCCATAGTGGACAAGGAACTACGATCTCAGTAAAAGCATTCAGGCTTTTTTTAAATCTTCAAAGCAGGTTGTTATATGCCAGGAAACATTTCAAAAACAGTGGCTATTTATTAGTGTGGTTTGGCACTTATTTTATAGAGCCATTTACAAGAATTTCTTTTCTTTTAATTAAAGGGAAATTCAAGGAGGTTAAGTCAGCCATTGAAGGTTACCGGATGCTGATTTCAAAAAACCCATCCACAAATCGAAAATTGAGTAATAAAAACAAAAATCAAGGGTAACTGTTTTAAACTACTAAATTTACAGGTTTCTCTCACATAGTTGTTACTTTTTCGAAAACCTGGTACCACGTGAAATCAAGGGCCTTATTGGAAAAATTCTCTTTGACAAAATCCAGATTTTTTTCAGAAAGAGTCTTTCTTTGCTCCGTTGTCATCTCATACATTTCTTTTATATGGGCTACCCATTCAGCAGCATTTGAACAATATAACTTTGTATTGGCCCTATCCATCATTTCTACATAAGCGGGAGTTCCCGACACAATGGTGGGAACCCCGGCAAACCAAAATGAAATCAATTTATTGGCTGGTTTATGCCATGCCATCTTATTATTTTTACTCAGAGGAATAATACCGCAATCACAACTACTCAATATTTCATAATTTTTATAAATCTCCCATTCATGAAAAATCGCCTTTATCGGTAATTCATTTAAGATAGCATCTACATCCCTTTTTATCAAATTCCCATAAGAAGGATACTTTTTATCAGTTATAATATGTAATTCACAAAACGAATTTACTTCCTCAAATACTTCCTTAAAATCAAGCATATTCCTCAAAACAACGCTTTGCCCTTCCCATACCAATTTCATTTTTCCGGAGATGGTAAAATCCTTTTTAACTATTTTTATTTCGTTCTGCATATAATCAAGGCTAACAAACACATTTCTATTCCATTGTTCTATTACCCGCTTCATCTTCGTACTGGAACAAATGACTACATCTGCAATTTTAAGCCATTCAATCAAAATTTTCCTAAAATCAAAATAGGGCAAAGCCTCTTTTTGCATCATAAACCTGCCCACTCCTTTAAATAAGTTAGTGAAAGTATCGGAGGGTAAAATCAAACTATCTACCATTTCGAAAATAAACTTCGTATCCGGATGTTTCTTTTTATAAAAGAGCCATTTACTAAGATTAGCAGTAGCAGTCAATAAAATAATATCGTACTCTTTATTTTTATCGGCTACTTCAAATGGCACATTATTATTTTTTGCGAAAAGAGGAAACCTACGCCTGTCTGCCGGCTGGGAAAGATCCGGGAGATAAGGAACATATCCTATCTTTAATTCCTTGAAATTCATTTTCATCAATGCAGTTTGAAGTAAATAGAGACTTCAATATTTATGGATTGTAATTCCCAAATATAGGTGGGAAATTTAAAATGATAAAAATCAATTTACATTTTCCACATCAATTATGAGATAATTTAAGATGAACTACCGTAATTATTAACTATTAACTCTTTTCTGTATTCACCACCTTTTTAATCCCAAATATCAAAACCTTCAAAATAAACATTGTCAAATTATATGGTCACAGTAATTATATTTGCCAAAAGTGTATGTGAGAAAACGGCTTCCTTAGACATTTCTTTTTGTTTTACAATCATTATAAGGAAAACCCGTTCTTATTACTATACAAAAGATTAACTTCTTAACCCCCTAAAAATCAGATCCAACCAGGCATGATTTATCAACACCCTAAATTAATTGACTTTCCCAAAATAGGCAAAACTATTGAAGGATATATTTCGGTGGCAGAAAATGAGACTCTCCCTTTTGAGGTAAAACGGGTTTATTGGACCTATTTTACTCCCGAAAGCATTTCCCGTGGCGGCCATGCCCATCACTACCTGGAGCAGATATTAATAGCCGTAGCAGGAAAAATAATTGTTACCACACAAATGCCCGGTGAGGAAGAACAACGGTTTATTCTGGAAACTGCCAATCAGGGGATTATTATACCTAAATACTGCTGGCATAGAATGCAATACACCCACAACGCGGTGCAGATGTGCATTGCCAACATGGCGTATGCAGAAAGCGATTATATAAGAGATTATGAAGAATTTAAAAAATTAAGATAGCATGAAATTTAATAACCGCAATATTGAGATATCTTCCAAAGCTACTTTAGGGAAAAACGTAAAAATTGGAGATAACACTTCTATACTTGAAAATGTTATAATTGGAGATAATACCATTATTTGCAATAACTGTATAGTCGGTGAACCAACAAATGATTATTATTATAATAGTGAATACGAAAATCAAAATACAATAATCGGAAGCAACTCCCTTATAAGAAGTCATACTATTATTTACAGTGGCTCCACGATTGGAGATGATTTCAGTACAGGCCATAGAGTTACGATCAGGGAAAATATGAAAATAGGAAATCATTGTAGAATTGGCACTTTAAGTGACCTACAAGGATTATCAGAAATGGGAAATTATTGCTGGCTGCACAGTAATGTTCACATTGGCCAACATTCTAAAATTGGAAATTTTGTTTTTATTTATCCATACACGGTATTTACAAACGACCCTCATCCACCTTCGAATATATGTATTGGACCCACTGTGGATGATTACACGCAGATAGCTGTTGGAGTCATTTTGCTTCCTGGAGTCAAGCTTGGTAAACATGTTTTAGTTGGTGCTCATTCTGTGGTAGGAAAAGACGTAGAAGATTATCAACTTGTTGTTGGCAACCCTGCAAAACCTCTTAAAGACGTAAGGGATTTAATTTCAAAAGAAACCGGAAAATCTCATTATCCATGGCCTTATAATTTTGACAGAGGTATGCCATGGAAAGAAATTGGATACGAAAAATGGATTGAGAATAATAGATAAACTAAACTATTTCGATGATAAGTTTCTTAGACCTGAAGACTATCAATCTTGAATACAAAAAAGAACTTTTGAAAGCTTTTGAAAACGTTTTGGATTCAGGATGGTTCATTTTAGGTAATTATGTAAATCAATTTCAAAAAGAATTCGCAGAGTTCTGTGGAGTTAAAAACTGTATTGGTGTTGCAAATGGATTAGATGCCTTGATCCTGATACTGGAAGGTTATAAACATCTGGGTTTAATGAAAACAGGTGATGAGGTACTCGTTCCTTCCAACACTTATATCGCAAGTATTCTCGCCATTTCAAGGGCAGGACTCACACCAGTACTGGTAGAGCCTGACATCAACACTTATCTAATAGATGAAAATTTAATTGAACAAAAGATTACTCCGAAAACAAGAGCCATCCTACCCGTTCATCTCTATGGGAGACTTTGCAATATGAGTACGATAATGGACATAGCGAAAAAGCATGATCTCAAAGTAATGGAAGATTGTGCTCAATCCCATGGTGCTTCTATTAATGGAATAAAATGCGGTAATCTGGGTGATGCCGCAGGATTTAGTTTCTATCCCGGCAAAAACCTCGGAGCACTTGGCGATGGTGGAGCGGTCACTACCAACGATGATGAGCTCGCGCAAACAATTATCGCACTAAGGAATTATGGCTCTCACAAAAAGTATGAAAATCTTTACCAGGGAATGAATAGCAGGCTTGATGAAATACAGGCCGCCTTCTTATCTGTTAAATTAAAAAGATTAAATAATGATAATCAGAAAAGAAGAGAGATCGCTCAATATTATATTGATCATATCAGCAATGAAATGATACAGTTACCCTACAAAAGGAAAACAAACGTTGTAAGCTCCGAAGATCACGTATGGCACGTATTTGCAGTGAGAGTAGCCAATAGGGAAAAGTTTCAAAGATATTTATCAGATCAGGGGATACAAACTGTAATTCATTATCCAATCCCTCCTCACAAGCAAAAGGCATACCCAGAATGGAATAATGACAGCTATCCAATTTCAGAAAAAATTCATGAACAAATTATTTCATTGCCAATAAGCCCTGTTATGAATAATGATGAAGTTAAAAAAGTGGTGGAAGCTGCCAATACTTACAGAGAATAGAAAAAATAATTAGTAACTGCTTTTTTAAGACAAAAAAAATACTCTGATATTGAAAAATTATATTGAGAAGCTGAAACAAAAGAGAAACTGGTATTTCCCTAATTTCATAGCAATATTAAACAAAAGGATCGTTGTTGAGTATCGCATTCCTTTATGTAATCAATATACTATCATTTCAGGAAAAGGGAAAGTTATCCTGGGTAAAGACTGCGAATTCGGCTTCAGGATGGGAGGCCGCCACAGGCATGGTTCCATAGAGATACAACCCAGATACGAAAATTCAAAAATTGTAATTGCTGATAAAGTTTCTACCAATAATAATATTTTTATCTGCGCAGCTAATAATATTGAAATAGGGCAAAGTACATTAATAGGTGAGGGAGTTACTATTATGGATCATGAAGCTCACAGGATAGATCCAAGATTTCGAAGGGAGTTAGGAGAAATCGGACACATTAAAATCGGTAAAAATGTGTGGATAGGTAATCATGTCATAGTCCTTAAAAACACAATTATTGGTGATAACACTATTGTAGCAGCAGGTGCCGTAGTTTCTGGAAATTTTCCTTCTAATGTAATAATAGGTGGTGTGCCTGCTAAAGTGATAAAAGATCTATGAACCTGATAAAAACAAGTTTCTACACATCTATATCCACCGCTATTACTTTTATAAGCGGTTTCATAGTTGTAAAAGTAGTGGCTGTAAAAATCGGTCCCGAAGGAATTGCTTTCGTAGGTCAGTTTCAAAATACTACTGCCATCTTAACCATGCTGGCTACGGCTGCCATCACAGCCGGCGTAGTAAAATACCTTGCAGAATTTAAAGGTGACCCGGTCAAAAGCCGGCAAATAATTAATACTGCCTTTCTCATAGTCTTTTTTAGCTCTCTCATCATCTCCATATTTGTAATGGGAACCAGCGGATATTTATCTGAAGCTGCCTTCAAAACGAAGAATTTCTGGATTGTCTATTTTCTTTTCGGATTATTCACAATGACCATCTCGTTTAATATCATATTTTCAGCTATTTTAAACGGACTTCAGGAAATAAGAAAATACACTATTGTAAACATTTGTTCTTCATTAATAGGAGTAACAATCACAGTAGTCTTTGCATATACGTTCGGGTTAACAGGGGTACTGATTGCCAGCACTGCCACTTCAATCATACTATTTTGTATCAATGTTTATTTTTTCAAAAATCTAGGAATAAAATGGATACCTGATTTCAAATCATGGGATAAGCGTGTAGTGAAGATGCTCTCAGCTTTTTCATTGATGGTCATCGTAACTGGTTTTGTTGCCCCCACCATGCAGATCTTAGTAAGAGACAGGATCATACTCCAGTTCTCCGTAACCGATGCAGGGTATTGGCAAGCGATCACCAAAATTTCTGATTACTATTTAGGATTTATTACTTCTGTATTAGGAGTTTATTATATGCCGAGGCTTTCGGAAATTCAAAGCAAAACAGAATTAAGGAATGAAATTGTAAAAGGCTATAAAATTATATTACCGATTGTGGGTGTTATTGCTTTTATGATCTGGTCGTTAAAAGGATTCATTATTCATATTTTATTTACTCCTGAATTCTTACCAATGAAGCCTTTATTTACTTATCAATTGCTGGGTGATTTTTTTAAAATAGGTAGCTGGTTATTAGGATATTTAATGATTGCTAAAGTCATGGTAAAAAAATTTATTATCAGCGAAATTATCTTTGCTGCGTCTTACGTAATTTTATCCTATTATTTCATGAATCACTATGGAATAATAGGGGCTACTTATTCTTTTTGTCTTAATTACGGATTGCATTGGATTACAATGTGGATCATTATGAGAAAGAAAATATTTTAATTATGGAAAATCCTCCTCTCGTAAGCATTCTTTTACTGAGTATGAATCACGAAGCCTACATCAAGGAATGCATTCAAAGCTTACAAAATCAAACTTACCAGAATATCGAAATCATTTATTTGGATAATGCCTCTTCTGATCATACTTTTCAAACAGGCAAATTATTATTAGAGAAATCAGGTATCCCTTTTAAAACATTTCAAAATACAGAATCAAAAAGCATCTCTCAAAACATCAACTTCCTGCTGGAACAGTCCTCCGGAACTTATATTTCTCCACTATCTGCTGATGATTGGTTCGAAAAAGGAAACATTGAAAAGAAAATAACCTTTTTCCTCTCACATAATGAAGTGGGGGCCTTATTCAGTAACGGATGGATTTATAATGAATCAAAAAAAGAAATGATATTGAATGATGCTTCTTCTTTTAAAAGAGGAAATATTTATAAAGAAACACTTACCCAACCTGATTGTATGTTTTATGTGGGAGTGATGTATAAAAGGGAGATCATTGACCAGGTAGGAAAATGGGATGAAACCCTTTTGATTGAAGACGTTGATATGTACATAAGAATTGCCTTAATCTCAAAAATTGATTTTATTAGCGATCCCCTTGTATATTACAGAAGAACTGAAAGCTCTGCCTCAAAAAATAAAACTTTTATGCTGAAAGGATTTCATCAGTATTATGAGAAGTACAAAAATACAGAATGGATCAATATGAAGCAATGGCTTGCTGAGCGGTACCGCTCCATGGCGACTAGTTGTATTGACCAAAAAAATAACAGGGAAGCAGGAAGTTTCTTAAGAGAAGCAATAAGATTAAACCCATTAGGATTAAAAAATTTCCGGACTTTATCATATCTCATTAAGAATTTTCTCTCCCCAAAAAAATAAAATAATTAAAGCCGATTATGAGTGCAGTTACTATTTCTGTGATTATTGCCACACGTAATCGTGAATCTATTTTACGAAAAACACTGGGTAAGGCCGTTGAGGCCATAGAAGGGAAAAATGTTGAAATTATTGTAGTGAACGATGGAGACAAGGAACTTTCTGTTCCGGACATATTTTCCGAAAAAATCATTTGTATAAAGAATTTCAACAGAGGTGTTTGTTATGCAAGAAATATGGGAGCTTCTCATTCACGGGGGGCAATTCTTTTCTTTATAGATGATGATATGTGGATCAACGGCGAAATAATAGATTGGATTAATGAACAACTTTTGCAAAATAAACAAAGTGACGCTGTTTATAATATCAACTGGGAATACCCGCCTTCTTTGGAAAGAGAACTAAGGAACAATAAAATCGGTAAATATATTTTGTCTTCAGGATATAATACGATGTGGGGGCGAATGAACGAAAAAGGTGAAAAACCTGAAAGCGGTTTATATAAATTCAATGCTATTGCGAGTTGTAGCTTAGTCCTTTCAAAAGAATTATTCAATAAAATAGGTAGATACAATGAATCCATTTCCTTCCAGGGAGAAGATATTGATCTTGCCAACCGAATCAATCAACTCTCAATCCCTGTTTATTGTGTATTTGAAACTACCCTTTACCATAATCACGAAGACCGCCTAGACTTGAACGGTTTCCTTGATAGGGCCAAAAAGGGATATTATTCACAGTACATTGCAGAAAAAGAAGGACATATTCCATTATCCGATAACAATTATAAAAAGCCCAATATTTACATGTACAATGCTTTTCTATTTTCAGAAAAAATTTGGATCAGTCTATATAAGTCACTACCCAATAATAAATTGCTTGAACCGTTTGTAAACAAATTAATCGGACTTCTGAGCGGATTGGAGAAATACAAGCAATGGAAAAATGTCTTTTCAAAATCAGATCATTCATTCCAGAAATGAAAAAGAAAACAATTTTAATAATTATTGATAACTTGAAAAAGGGGGGTGCAGAAGTATTGCTGGTAGGCATTTTATCGGAATTAAACAAAAAGTTCGATGTTATCCTGGTAACACTTTCGGGAGAATGCGATTTCAGTAAAGAACAGATCATCTGTAAAAAAAGGTACACACTCGGCTTTACCGGTAAGCTATCTTTTATTCTTTGCATTTTCAAACTAAAAAGAATCATAAAACTGCATAATCCTTCTCTTATTCATTCACACTTAGTATATAGTACACTCATTGCACGAATGGCTGGTACATCCAAAACCCCTCTGCTGTTTACAGTGCACAACGAACTTAGTAAAAATGTTTTTAACGATAGTAAGCTACTCACCACTCTGGAAAAACTAACTTTTAGAAAAAGGCATACGATCGTCGCTGTCTCTGACACAATATTAAAAGACTATCAACAAACAATTGCTTCTACAGACAAGACATTCATACTTAAAAATTACATTGCCGATGATTTCTATTCATCTGTTATTCAGACTAAAGAAAGGAATCATTTTCAAAAGATAAGAATGGTTGCCGTAGGAAATATCAAAAGTTCAAAAAACTATGAGTACTTACTCCGGTCACTAATTGGTTTAGACAAGTCCCGGATTTCATTAGATATTTATGGAAATAGCGATCACCCATTATTTGTCGTATTACAATCCTTAGTTGAGAAAAATAATTTACCGGTTAGGTTTCTGGGATCCGTATCAAACGTCAGGGAAACCCTCTTAAATTACGACCTATATGTTATGAGTTCATTGCACGAAGGTTTTGGAATAGCTGCCGTTGAGGCAATGGCCTGTGGTATTCCCCTTCTACTATCCGACTTACCGGTACTAAGAGAAGTTACCTTTAATAATGCTTTATTTTTCGATATAAAAGATCCAATGGCGCTCTCTGGCTTGATATCACAAATCCTAGAGGATAAATATAATCTTAGTCAATTTTCAAAAAACGGAAGGGAAATCTCAAAACAATATTCCAAGAAACAATATTTAGAAACCCTTTTTACAATATACAACGAAATGCTTCACTAGTGCTAATTTCACCTCCTCATTCATGAAAAATATCCTCTTCATATCGTACGATGGCCTCACTGATCCACTCGGACAGAGCCAGATAATTCCTTATCTGACGGGGCTTACAAGGTACGGCTATCAATTCACTATAATAAGTTGTGAAAAGAAAGAAAGATATACTTCGCATAAAAATGAAATAGAGGATTTATTAAATCCATTTCCAATCAAATGGGCACCTATACGATACCATAAAAAACCACCTGTATTTTCCACTATTTACGATGTTTATCAATTAAAAAAGAAAGCAAAACAATTAAATCGGAAAGAAAAATTTGATATGGTGCATACACGTCCGGGAGTACCTGCATTGATTGGCTTATGGATGAAAAAAAAATTGAGGGTAAAATTTTTAAATGACATTAGAGAGTTTTATGCAGATAGCCGCGTGGATGGAGGAATATGGGATACGAAGAATTTCTTCTATAAAACTATTTACAATTATTTTAAAAAGAAAGAAGAAGAAGCCGTGAAGCTGAGCGACGGTATTGTGTGTCTTACCTATACATCAGAGAAAATCATAAAAGAGTGGCCCCAATATAAAAAACAGATTCCTCTGCAGGTAATTCCCTGCAGTGTGGATATGAACTTGTTTGACCCTGCACAAATAGACGCTTCTCAAAAATCACAGTTCAGTAAGGAGCTGGGTATTGCTGATAATGATTGTATCATCAGCTATCTTGGCTCCATTGGAAGCTGGTACCTTACTGATGAACTGATGGAATTTTTCAAAATAATCAGTGATCAAATCCCTGAGGCAAAATTTCTATTCATTTCTCCCCATCAATACAAGACGATCCTTGAGGCCGCCGGCAAGGCTGGCTTACCTCAAAATAAAATTATTATAAAAAAAGCCGGGAGAAATGAAGTACCTGTCCTATTATCGTTTAGTAAATATTCCGTGTTCTTCATAAAGCCATGCTATTCAAAATTATCCTCTTCTCCTACAAAACATGGGGAGATAATGGCAATGGGGATTCCTGCTATATCCAATGCAGGCGTGGGGGATATAAAAGAAATCATTGAAAAATATTCATCAGGCATTGTGATAAACCCCATGAATGAAGAGCAATTTAGCTCTGTTGCCAGGTCAATCGCTACCGGCATTACGTTCGACAAGGATTTGATCAGGAAGGGAGCAAATGAATTTTATGATCTGGAAAAGGCCATCAACAAATACCATACACTTTACAGTATAATCATGAAATAAAATATAATTTGCATAATATATACCCAATCAAAATTCACTCATATTCATAAACCCCTCATTAATTTCCACATGTCAAAACTTTCCACTGCCTTTTGGTTTTTAAAGAATCCAAAATATATTTCCCAAATCTTTCAGGTACTAAAAAGAAAGAAGAATAAAGATCTTGAAAATTCCACCAAAGAAGCCACTGTATGGTGCAAAGCAAATAGTATCAATCAGCAAGAAGCTTTAAAGAAATTGATTAATAAAGCCCCTGCTCCACAATTGCTTGATTTATTCCCTGAGGAAATTAAAGAGGCCACACGCATGGTGGCTTCTGCTCCTATAAGAATGGGAGGAAGCGGTGCCATAACTTTCATTTATTATCTTGTAAAAGCATCAAATGCTCAAAAAATTATAGAAACCGGAGTGGCTTACGGATGGTCTTCACTCTCTATTCTGCTTGCGATAAAAGATACCAACAATGCAAGGCTTATTAGTAATGACATGCCATACATAAATATGAACAATGAAGATTATGTGGGGTGTCTTGTTCCTGAAAACCTCAGGGATAAGTGGGATCTGCAGCGTCTCCCGGATATTAAAGGAATCCCTGTTGCACTCAAAAAGCTAAAAAACTCAATTGATTTTTGCCATTATGATAGTGATAAAAGTTACACCGGCAGAATGTGGGCTACCCCATTAATATGGAATGCCTTACTTAAAAATTGTTTCCTGGTAGTTGACGACATTAATGACAATTTAGCTTTCAAACACTTTTGCGAATCAGTGAACCGCACACCAGTAATCATTGAATATTCAGGAAAATATGTAGGCGTGATTGCGAAATAAAAGACAGTAGGGTGGCAATCGTCAGAGAATATCTACTTAAAAAAATACGACCTGCTCTATGAGTAAAAAAACTACACCTTTCTCCCCACAGCATGATAATATGGAATCCCGGGGCTCACGATGATATCGGTCAATCCGGCACTTTCCATCATTTCAATGACCTCTTTTTTAGAAAATCGCTGTTCAAGCCTCGTTCCAAACCTGTCTAATGCATCGTTTCTGATCATAAACAAAGAGCGGTTCTGATAGCCATGCAGAGGCATTCGTTTTGCCAAATCCTTACGCCCTACATAATTAAGGAATCGTCCCGCCAAAACAAAAGGCATATAAAACACGATAGCAAGTACATCACATACAAATTGTTTGATTTTCCCTGGGAGCAGGCTCACTATCCTTCTTATCAGATCGCTTATCCTAAAAAGCGCTTTATAAAAAGGGCCTCTTCTGTCTAAGTTATAATACAAGTAAACAAAAAAATACCCTCCCTTTTTAACTTTCTTTACACAATCATTTAAAGCTTTTCGTGTATCGGGAATGTGATGCAAAACTCCGATACTCATAACAAAATCAAAAGTCTCATCAGCGAAAGGAAGCGTTTCAATAGAAGCCTGAGATAATCTGACATTTTTTATTTCCCCCAACAATTTATCTGCTGCAAAAATCGCCGGGCTTGGATCAACCGCTTCAATAAAACCAGCTTTACCAGAAAGATATTTAGTCCATCTTCCGGTTCCACAACCTACATCTAACGCATAAGTATTACTATTAACTATGTTCTCATCCAGAATATCAAAATACTCAAGGCCTCCTTTCTTTACTAAATCATCATCATGCTCATAAAACTTCAGCCATTCATCGCCAAACTCATCCACGACTTTTTTATCAATATTTTCTCCATCAATATTGAAAATACCGATTTTACGGTAACTCGTTTGCACAATCTTATCCGGAGCCCTTACATACTCACCTTCCATATTCTAGCTACTTTTCATTTAAGATGCAGCAAAATAAGCAGATTTTAATTCATAGATCACTATATTTTTAAACCATCTACGCCAGGAACTCACATAACATTTTTTTTCGATACCAATTTTCGCTCAAAAAAATGAAGGCACCACACTCCAAATACAATTTTTGAATTAATATTGTCGGAATGAAAAATGGGAAATTTGTAATTTCACTTGACTTTGAAATCTACTGGGGAGTGCGAGATGCCGTCAAATTAGAAGACTACAAAAAGCATCTTCTCGGCGTACATCAGGCAATTCCTCTATTATTAGAAATTTTTGATCAATATGATATCAATGCAACATTTGCTACCGTAGGATTTCTCTTTTGTAATGATAAACAAGAATTACTAAATAGTTTGCCACAAAAAAAGCCTCAATATTCAGATCAAAAGTTTTCTCCATATAATGATTATCTAAACAAAATTGGTAAGGATGAGGAACTGGACCCATTTCATTTTGGTAATAAGCTCATCAAGCAAATTCTTAATGCCGGCCAGGAAATAGGAAGCCACACTTTATCACATTATTATTGTCTTGAAAAAGGCCAAACAAAGGAAAGTTTCAAAGACGATCTAATTTGTGCAATTGAAATTGCCAGTAAAAAAGGAATCGAATTAAAAAGCCTTGTATTCCCCCGTAATCAATACAATAGTGAGTACCTGAATATTTGCAGGGAATTGGGATTTACCTCCTTCAGAGGAAATGAAAGATCATGGCTCTTTTCATCAAAAACGCAAGGATATGGAACTTTTTTCCGCAGGCCTTTCCGCCTATTGGATGCGTATTTGAAACTGAGTGGATATAACTGCTATACCTTTAAGGAAATGAAAAAAAGTAATCCTGTAAATATCCCTTCAAGTAGATTTCTAAGGCCTTATACCAAAAAATTAAAAACTTTTGAAAAATTAAGATTAAAGAGAATCACCAACAGCATGTCATATGCTGCAAAACATGGATTGACGTATCATCTATGGTGGCATCCACACAATTTTGGAATTAATATTTTTGAAAATTTTAGCTTCCTCGAAAAGATCTTAATTCACTATCAAAAATTAAACAATGAGTATAAATTTGAAAGTGTAAACATGAAGCAATTAGCAGATGAATTAAAAAAAAATAATGGATAAAAGAAGATTGATACTACTGGCAGGCAAAGGAGTTTCAACAAATATTCTTTATAATTCATTGAAAGATGATTATGAAATTGAAGCTGTCATACTTGAAGAACCGGTACCGCGAAAAGAATTCATAAAAAAAAGAATTAAAAAATTAGGGGTAGTAACAGTTGCAGGCCAGGTACTATTTCAATTTACAATTGCCCAATATTTGAATTTCACTTCCACTAAAAGGAAACATGAGATATTGAGACATTATGGGTTGGATAAAACTCAGCTCCCGCCGGAGAAAGTTATTCGATTAAAATCTATCAACGATACAGAGTGTATTGTTTTATTAAAGAAAATAGCCCCCGAAATAGTAATTGTAAATGGAACGAGAATCATTTCTAAAGAAATATTAAATTCTATCCCTGTAAAATTCATTAATATCCATGCCGGCATAACTCCCAAATATAGGAATGTACATGGCGCCTACTGGGCCATCGTAAATAATGATATGGACAATTGCGGAGTAACTGTACACCAGGTAGATCAGGGAATTGATACGGGAAACATAATCTATCAGGGAAAGATTAAAGTTACAGGAAAAGATAATTTTGCCACTTATCCGTTTCTTCAACTGGCAGAAGGAATCATTTATTTAAAAAAGGCTTTAATTGATATTTTTGAAAATAATCTTACTTTTAAAAAAAATAATTTAGAAAGTAAAATATGGCACCATCCCACCCTTTGGCAATATCTTTATAATAGGATCGTGTATCACAAAAAATAAAAAAAATAATTCATGCCTTATCGCTTCCTCATCATTGGTTCAGGATTTTCAGGTGCTGTATTAGCACACCAACTTGCTGAAAACACTGATTCCCACATTGATATTTGGGAAGAACGCAATCACATCGCGGGCAATTGCTATACTTCACGCGATGAAGAAACAGGAATTATGGTTCATCGTTATGGGCCTCATATTTTTAATACCGATAAAAAAGAAATATGGGATTTTGTAAATTCCCTGTCAGGGTTTCGTCCGTACGTTCACCGGGTAAAAGCAACGTACGAAGGTAAAGTATATTCATTACCCGTAAACCTCCTGACACTGAATCAGCTTTTTAATAAAACTTTCAATCCGCAAACCGCTAGGCAATTTTTATCAACACTGGGAAGTAAAAGCATAACTGAACCCAAAAATTTTGAAGAACAGGCACTTCGTTTTATCGGCGAAGAACTATACCATGCTTTCTTTTACGGATATACAAAAAAACAATGGGGGTGCGAGCCTTCAGAACTACCCGCTTCCATTTTAAAGAGAATCCCGGTACGGTTCAACTATGATGACAATTATCACAATAATTTATTTACCGGTATTCCCGTGGAAGGCTATACGAGCATCATCGAAAAATTATTAGATCATCCTACTATTCGTATTTATCTAAACAAAAAATTTTATTCCTCAGAAAGTACCGGAGGATATGACCATATTTTTTATACAGGTCCTATTGATGCCTATTTTAATTATGAATTCGGCAGGCTCGGATACAGAACAGTAACCTTTGAATCATCCATTTACGAGGGAGATTTTCAGGGCGTATCCCAAATGAATTATTGCGATGAAAAGGTGCCATACACACGTATTACAGAGCATAAGTATTTTACCCCGTGGGAACAGCATGAGAAAACCATTGTCTTCAAAGAGTTCAGCAAAGAAACCGGAGAAAACGATATTCCATATTACCCCAAAAGATTAAAAAGAGATAAGGATTTGTTAGATCTATATCGCCACAAAGCAGAAACCCTTCACAATGTTTCATTTCTGGGAAGATTGGCTACTTACCGGTACATGGACATGCATCACGTAATAGGCGAAGCACTTGATTTCTCAAAATTATTCTTAGAATCATTTGCCTCCCAAAACCTACCACCCATTTTTCCGAATAAGGAAAAGTAATCCTTCGTTTCCGACAATAATCCTTCTTTGTTATCGTTATAGAATAGAGGTATCCTATATTAACTAAATATCCAAATCTCTGTTCTTATGGAAAAGGTTATTGCCGTGGTTGTTACATACAACCGTCAAATATTACTATCAAATTGTATCAACGCATTAAGAAATCAAACTCGCAGAATAGACAAGATCCTGGTAATTAATAATGGAAGTAACGACAGCACCGAAGAATGGCTGAGCCAGCAAGAGGATGTTGAATTTTTTACTCAAAAGAATATTGGTTCCGGAGGAGGATTTAATACCGGAATAAAATTAGCGTACGAAAAAAGATATGACTGGGTATGGCTGATGGACGACGATGGTTTCCCCAAAGAAGATGCGCTGGAAATACTTTTGGAAGATTCTGAAGAAAAATTATGTTTACGAAATTGTGCTGTCATTAATAAAGACGATAAAAAAAGTTTTGTATGGAAAACAGGAAACTATTCAACTATTGAGGAAGTAACCGATCCTATCATCAAAAATTTTGCTCATCCATTTAATGGCACGCTACTCCATAAAGATATTATAGAGAAAGTGGGACTACCCAAAAAAGAACTTTTTATATGGGGTGATGAAACGGAATACTATCACAGGATTATCACGAAAAATAAAATTCCTTTTTACACCAAAGCCAACAGTATCCACTATCATCCGGCAAGTGCCTATTCGTACAAAAACGACTGGGATTATAATAATAACTGGAAAATGTACTACTATGTACGAAATAGGTTCCATATTTTAAAGACTAAATTCAGCCGTAATTCACTCGCTGCCATTCTTGCATATCTCTGTTTCCTGATATCATTTTCAGGCTTGATAATGATATTTCAAAAAACCAATAAACTCAAAAAATTAAGCTTCATTCTATGGCCTATGAAAGATGCTCTTACTAATAATTGTGATGCGACTCCCCCAATTATCCTACAAAGATTATCTTCCTCTTCAAATTTCCATTTAATTCATTATTTTCAACATCAATTTAAAATAATAAAAGGTTCTATTCTTCAACAATCTGCAAACACTGGCTTGCATGAGCTGAAAAAGGCATAATACTATTTCAGGTTAATGGGTATAGATTTCTTTTAAACACCATTCAAATGAATTATGTTGATTTCCTGTTAACCCCCATATATATCTTCCTCCTTTATCTTTTTTTTAGAAAAAGAAGGAAAAAACACCAAAACCCTCTATTACAAAAGTATCATAAACAGGGGTTCTGGATCAAAATATTCGCAAGTATCTTATTTATTTGTTATTATAGCTTCCTTACCGTGGGAGACTCTACAGTACTATACCAATACGAAGGAAACAATCTTTACCATCTCATTTTAAATAACAGCGATAATCTAAAATATCTTTTTCAAAAAGGCAGCAACTTTGATCTCTCCCTTGTCAAAAATTCCTACAATCAAGGCTACTTCAGAGACGAAAGCAATTTTATGGTCATAAGGCTGGATGCTATCTTCTCTTTTTTTTGTTTCGGCAGCTATGCAGTAATTAATCTGTTTTTTGGTTGTCTGGCTTTCTCAGGCTTATGGAAGTTGTACTTGTTCTTTTATGAACAATATCCCAAATTGCATAAACAATTCGCCATTGCAATTTTATATTTCCCCACAGTAGCTTTCTGGAGTGCCGGCCTTTTAAAAGATTCTTTGTGTATCGCCGCACTCGGGTGGCTTACTTCCTCTATGTATGGGCTCCTCTACAAAAGAAAATCCATCCTAAAGAATACGCTTATTTTATTCATATCTGCTTATTTTTTAGCAGTGTTAAAAGTATATATCCTACTCGCTTACGTGCCATTTTTCCTATTATTTATTATTTTCAAAAATGTACAAGGTATCAAATATAAATTTTTCAGATATCTATTTGCTCCCGCCCTCATCGTCTTAAGCATATTTGCTTTTACGCAAACACTTTCTTCCTATAATGATGAATTGGGTGCCTACGCAGTGGAAGATGTCACTTCAAGCATATCACACCTTAATGAAGTTATAGAGCAACGAACCGGAAGAGAAGACGCATCCTCCAACTTTAGTCTGGGGGCACAGTTTGACGGTACTTTCAGCGGATTAATAAAAATATCACCCATCGCGATCGCTACCACCTTTTACAGACCGTTTATATGGGAAGCACACAAAATATCACAACTTATGGCTGCAATCGAAAGCCTGATATTGATGTTTTTCACACTATACGTTTTATTTAAAAGCAGATTCTCCGGCTTCATAAAGTTGATACTCACTGATCCACTGATTATGTATTGCTTCTTTTTCGCAGTAGTGTTTGCACTGTTCATTGGAGCCAGTACCTTAAACTTCGGAACGCTTGTACGATACAAAATCCCATGCCTCCCATTTTATGCTATTTCCTTATTTTTAATCTTCGAAAAGACAAAAGAAAAAAAATTATTAAAAGCCGAAAAAAAGAAGATCTCAATTAAAACAAAAGCCACATCACCCGAACCTGCTATATCATAAGACTACATATCATGATTTTGAATCGACAGAGAATCGTTATACAGATTAAAAAGCCGGATTATTGCCACTTTAATCCACTACCAAAAGCCCCCCAAAGAATAGCGTTTCATATTCACAAATAATAAAGTTATTTTGCAATTAAAATAACCCGGGAAAATAATGTGTGGCCTTGCAGGATCGATCAACTCTGAATTCTCTTATGACAATGTAATTAAAACTTTAGGCCATCGCGGCCCTGATGAGCACGCCGGCTATCAATATAAAAACGTAAACTTTTTCCATTTACGGCTTTCTATTCTTGACATTGCCTGTGGTAAACAGCCTATGCATCTGGGTGAAAAATACACTATTATTTTCAACGGGGAAATCTATAATCACGCCGAAATACGAAAACAGTTCAACCTTACAGGCACCACTTCATCAGACACAGAAACATTACTTCTTTTGTACGAACGTTTCGGTACAGAATTTCTGAATTTCATAGATGGGATGTTTGCGTTCGTAATTCACGATAAAATAAAAAATCAATTATTTATTGCACGTGACCGTGCAGGTAAGAAACCCTTCTACTATTTTTTTGACCATAAAAGATTTGTTTTTGCAAGTGAACTAAACTGCCTGAAAGGAATGGTATCCTTAGAAATTGAACAAGCAAATTTTTATCAATACTTACGCCTGGGTTCATTTTACAGGCAATTTACCCCTTATAAAAAAGTATCTGAACTAAAGCCGGGAAGCTATTTAATAATTGACTGCAACTCGCTTTCTATACAGGAAAAGAACTGGTGGAATATCAATGATTATTATCAGATACAAAATAAAGATTCATTGGGAGAAAGTCTTGAAAAGACAGATAATCTCCTACACAAAGCCGTACAAAGAAGACTGGAGTCAAGTGACCTGGAAGTAGGGTGTTTCCTAAGCGGGGGTATTGATAGTGGCCTCGTTACTGCAATAGCAAGTGAATATAACAGCAGACTCAAAACATTCACCGTCTCTTTTGAAGGAGAATATAATGAAGCCCCACTTGCCAGACTGGTTTCAGAAAAATACAAAACCCAACATACAGAAATAAAAATTTCTTTTCAGCATTTAAAGAATGACCTCGAGAAAATTCTATGTAATTATGGTGAACCCTTTTTTGATAGTTCAGCCATACCAAGCTACTATGTAAGCCAAGAAGCAAAAAAATATGTAACCGTTATATTAAATGGTGATGGAGCTGATGAGCTTTTTGGAGGCTATAGAAGATATGTTCCCTTTTCCCTTTATGATTTTTTTAAAAAAAATTCTTTAATAAAAAAAGGGGCTTCTTTTCTTAAGGGCACACTTCCTTCTCCGAGTAATAAAAAATCCTTGTATAACTATTTGTACCGCCTGGCATCCTTAGCCTCCAATTCGGGCCTGGAGATCTACCTCTCTGCCGGCGTGGATATTTTCGAAAACTACCAGCAGTATATGATTGATCCGGGATTCGATTATATGATGCCGGTAAAAAATGATTTTGACAAAATCATTCAAAGCAACTTATCAGGATTAAAGAAGATAATGAACCTCGATTTCGATGCTCACCTTTCAAGCGACCTCCTTGTAAAGATGGATATCGCTACTATGGCCAATTCACAGGAAGGCAGAAGTGCCTTTCTTTCAAAAGAATTATTGGAATACATTCCATCACTTCCCGATCGCTATAAAATAAAAGGGAAAACTACTAAATATATGCTCCGCCAACTGGCAGTAAAATATCTGCCAGATACGCTTATCCATCAGCCTAAGAGAGGATTTGAAATTCCATTAAAAAAATGGATTGAGAATGATTTGAAAGAGCCGGTCTTTGATTATCTTTCATCCGGGAATAGTCTTTATAAAGATTTTGTTCAGGAAAATTTCGTTCAGAACCTCTTAAATAAAAGGATTAAAATACCCGATGAAAAAAGAGCGAAAATTTTATGGACACTCTTATCTCTAGAAATATGGAATAAAAAAGTTTACCAATGAGTACTGCTCATACATCTAAGAAAAAAATTGCCGTTATTGAAAATGGGCTTTTTTCTACCTACACTATGAGGGACGGACTGATGCAATTTCTTCTAAAAGAAGGTTATGATGTCACTATTCTCACTCATACCAATAGTTTCGTATCACAGGTACAGAAAACGGGATTAAATGTGATTAATATTGGTTCAGGCAATTTGAACCCCCTGAAAGTTTCAAAATATATTATAAACTTATACAAGGCGCTCAATAAATTACAGCCGGATATATGCCTTACATTCAGCATCAGGCCTGCTATATGGGGTAATTTTATTACACGGTATCTAGATATTCCCACTATCACCAATATTACCGGTGTAGGCCCTTTGTTTAGCAGCAAAAATTTTGCATACCGCATAGCCCGGACTATTTACCGATATGCATTAAAAAAAACAAAAAAGGTTTTTTTTCAGAATTATGATGATATGAATTTATTTATTGACAAAGAATTTGTATCTAAGGCTATATCAGAAAGGATTCCAGGCTCTGGCGTTGATTACCACAAATTCAGCCCCGAGCCGTCAGAAGATAAGCCTGTAAACAATTTTATATTTTTATTCATCGGACGCCTTATAAAGGACAAGGGAATATTCGAATTTGTAGAAGCAGCCAGATGCCTCAAAAAAAAACATCCCAACATCTTATTCAACGTAATTGGGCCGTTCTGGTATCAAAACCTGCGATCCAACACAATCACCAAATCCGATTTACAAAACTGGATCACTGAAGGACTGATAGATTATCAGGGCGAAAAAAAAGATGTACGAAAATTTATTGCAGGAGCAGATTGTATTGTTCTTCCATCCTACCGTGAAGGCACCTCAAACATCCTGCTGGAAGCCGCCTCCATGGAAAAACCTATTGTAACCACTAATACAACCGGCTGCAAAGAAATAGTAGAAGATGGAGTTACCGGCTTCCTATGCAAGGTGAAGGATAGTGTTGATCTGGCCAAAAAGATGGAGAAAATGTTTCTGCTGCCTCAGGAGCAGAGGAATATCATGGGGGAAAAAGCACGCCAAAAGATAATAAAGGAATTCGACAAGCAAATAGTACTGAACGCTTATTCAGAAGCAATCAATGAGGTATTATATCAAAATTCCGGTATTTGAGGAATAGGGAATTATTTAGTTAATTTTATATAAATAAAAATTAAACTTTTGCAAATCAGGTAGTCTAACACGTTGGTCTCCTATTTTTGCGACAGAGATAAACATTATGACCCAAATCCAGAATGACCAGGAACTATTAGAACTATTTAAAGATCCTTCAACAAAAGAACAGGCATTCACAGGTATTGTAAAAAAGTACCAGGAAAAGCTATACTGGCACATAAGAAGAATGGTTGTGAGCCATGATGATGCAGATGATGTATTGCAAAATATGTTTATTAAAGTATGGAAGGGATTAGAGAATTTCAGGGAAGACAGCCAGCTTTATACATGGCTTTACCGTATCGCCACCAATGAATCACTCACTTTTTTAAGCCAGCAAAAAAAAAGAAATTCTGTTTCATTAAGTGACGATGAAAACGGCCTTAGTAATAAACTAAAAAGTGATTCGGGCTTTGACGCCAATAAACTGGAATGGAAACTTCAGCTTGGAATACAATCTCTCCCCGAAAAACAAAGACTGGTTTTTATACTCCGATACTACGACGAAATGCCCTATGAGAGAATGAGCCGTGTACTCGAAACAAGTGAAGGTGCACTCAAAGCAAGTTACCACCACGCGGCCAAAAAAATTGAAGAATTTATATTAAATAATTAAACTTAACGAACGTTAGACAGTCTGACAGGTGCGATGGAAAAAGCGACAGAAATATTGAATGAATTAAAATCTATAAGTCCTCTTATAGCATCCATAGAAAAAGTAAATGTTTTTCGTGTGCCTGATGGGTATTTTAATATCATGGAACAACAGATACTTACTTCAGCCTTTCTATCTCAAAACAAAAAAGAATACATGCAGGCGCCCGAAGGATATTTTGATACCCTAACCAGCAGAATACTTGAGAAGGTAAAGAGTACAGCCGACAATACCGCAGAAGAAATAAAATTCATTTCGCCTCTGTTATATTCTCTAAAAAGTAACAATGTATTTACAGTTCCCGAAAACTATTTTGAAGAGTTGAGTACTCAAATCACAGGAAAACTAAATCACAAGGAGAAAGCAAAAATTATTTCTATACATCCCGGGAAAAAATGGTGGAAATATGCAGCGGCAGCCGTCATTACGGGCGTCATAGTGATTAGCTCTTTACAAATTTTCAATCATAATACTTTAAAAGATCCAGATTCTGTCATTACAGCTTCCGTAAATATTCCTGATTATATAAAATTATCTTTCCAATACAATACTCCTGAACAATTGAATGAAGGTATCGCCTCATTAAGTGACGATGAGATTGCCAGATATCTGGAAAAAAGCGGAAATATTACAGACGATGAACAATTGAGTGCCGGTATAGACACTCAAGGAATGCCTTCCCCGGATGACTACTTAATGGATGAAAACACACTTAACAACTACCTCAACATGATTAATGCTCAAAATTTAGATAAAAACACACCGTAAAATGAAAAAATATTTACTGATAACATTAGGATGTTTTATAAGCCTCTCAATTGTCAAAGCTCAGGATAGAAATGAACAGCATTCTGAAAAAATACAAGCTCTGAAGATCGCCTTCATCACTCAAAAGCTTCAATTATCCCCTGCTGAAGCAGAAAAGTTCTGGCCCGTTTACAACCAGTACGAAAATGAAATAAAAGAGTTACACGCCGGTAACAAAAGTAGAGATGCCCTTGATAACGAACAAAAGCTACTCGATATTAAGAAGAAATATAAACCCTCCTTTGAGAAAATATTAGGTCCTCAGAAGCTCATAGATTTGTTTAATGCAGAAAGGGACTTTAGAAGGGTACTCATTAAAAAGCTTAAGGATCAACGCCAGCAGCGTGAAGAGTGATCCTATAACAAAATATAATTAAATTTATAATTAAAAATTGGAGAAAGTAAAATTTCTCCTATTTTTGTAACTAGGTGTTTTTCATAGGTTAGCAACGGCCGGCCCTTTTTAGGGCAGGCCTTTTTTTTTACATTACTCCAATTTATAAAGGGGATATTTCATATCATGATAAAAAAGGAATGTCCATTTCTCCTTTTCTCCCTGCTGCCACCATCGCTGCCTTAACTCCATTGCGGCGTTTCCATCATAATCATATTTCGCTTTAAAACGGCTTTTCATTTGAAATAATTGTGGTGCGACATCGCCGCCAAAAAAAACGATTTCCTCATCTTCTATTATTTTAAATACCTGATGAAACGGGCAATGTGCACCGGTTACTTCATAATGAATATAATCTTCTATAAATCCTTTTCCTTTAATAAACGCTGTATTTTTATACTTTTCAAGTAAAAGGAAATCATTAGTGTGATAGGACAAGGACTCTTTCTTCAACGCATAATCATATTCATCCTTATTGACGAAGTAGGTCGCATTTTCAAAACTTACTACTCTTTTATTAGGTTGAGCAATACCACCTGTATGGTCTTTATGAAGATGCGAAAGAAGCACTTTAGTAACGTCAGAAGCATTTATGCCATGGGCAGCCAGATTTCTATGAATTTGCAACTGTCCATTCTCATCTGCAAACCCGAGCCCGGTATCCAGTAGTAAGATATCTTTCGATGTAATAATTAAAAATGGTTGAATCTCCACCAGGATACTCCCTTTATTCCTCTGTTGAAGATCATCTTTATCAATATTAAAAGGAATAAAATTTTTTGTCTGGTCTATGGTAAAAGCACCCTCGTTTAACGGAATTATTTTCATACCCCTAACCCCGACAGGGGAATTTGCAACTCTGGCTTGATCAGAGTTTTTTGAAAAAAGATTGTAAAACAAAATTAATTTAACCCATTTTGCCTGCTAAAAACCAGTTTTAAAGACTCTTTCGCAGGTTAGGGTTTACCTTAGCACCATGTGGCGATCAGCATCCAAACGTACCAAAACAAAAATTAAGATTGTAAAAGTTAATAATGAAGATCCTCCATAGCTGATCAGTGGCAGTGTAATTCCTATCACGGGGGCCAGCCCGATGGTCATACTGATATTAATCGTCATGTGGAAGAATATGACTGCCGCCACGCTATAGCAATATACCCTGCTAAAGGTACTTCGCTGTCGTTCTGCAAGAAAAACAATTCTCAACATAAAGAGCACATACAAAATAATGACCAGTGAACTTCCCCAGAATCCAAAGTTCTCTCCCACTGATGTAAAAATAAAATCTGTATGCTGCTCAGGCACAAAATCACCTTGCGTTTGCGTGCCTTTTAAAAAGCCTTTTCCCCATATTCCACCGGAACCAATGGCAATCTTTGATTGCTTCACATTATAATTTTCTTTTGCTTTGGTGGCCTTCTTTGTTTTATTCTGATCTGTTTTATTTTCTTTGCTGAGTGTAGCCGTTTCAGCATCCGGTACATAATCAACCCCAAACGTATTCATAATCCTTTCTACCTGGTATTCATGTAATACATGTTTAAAAATATAAGGCACTGCAAACCTCTGAATACCCACACACAATACCCATATTCCAAGCACGGTCAGCAAAATTCCTTTATCCCTTCTGATATTCCTTCTCAAAATGTAAATAATAATAGCAGCAAGTGCGGTAAGAATAATGGCGAGGATATTCTTATCAATCAATATAGTAGCCACCACCAGTACTGCAAAAGAAAACCCGACAACAAGATATACCGGAGGAAGCCCTTCACGATACATTGGAATAAGAAAAGCAAAATAAACAAGGGCCAGCCCCGTTTCATTTTGCAGAAGAGAAAATACAGCAGGAGTCAATGCAATGGCTGCAGCAATGAGTTGTGAACGCGGATGTTTAAAATTAGTTTCAGGCCTTGAGAGGTATTTTGAAAGAGCAAGTGCAGTAAATATCTTACAAGTTTCTACCGGCTGAAGGTTGAAGAAACCCAATGGTATCCACGATCTTGAACCATTGATATCTTTCCCTAAAACAAAGGTTGCCATCATCAGCAGTATTCCGAATACATACCCAAGATTAGCGGTAGCTGTAAAAAACTTGCTATCGGTAAGTAAAATAAGAATCGCTACAAAGGCAGAAATTCCAATAAATAATAACTGCCTGGCATAATTTTTTTTAAGTCCGATAATATTCTTCCAGATATCCTCATTACCATGATATTCAACAGAAAAAATACAAAGCACTCCAATAGAAACCAGAATAATATACATCCACACAGTTACCCAGTCTATTCCTTTAGATATAATTGCTCCGTCGCGCATTAAGAGTTAAAAAGGTTTTTAGTGTAAAGAATCATTTTTTTCTTGTCTTTTTTGTTTATCAGGCAATACCGCATTTATAGAATGTTTCTTTACATCTCCTTTGCCTGATGAAGGCACTGTATCACTTTTTGACTGATCGGTTTGTTTTGATCTATTCAATTCGTCCAGGGCATTTGGAATATCATCTTCTTCTATACCCATAGTATCATTCAAGGATTTAATATCGGATTCCTTTAAAAGATTTTTTGAATTCCTTGCATGCGCAATGGAATCCTGCACTCTGATTTTGTCCAAAATCTGAGGCGGCATCAGATTCAGTTTTGAAATAGCTTCCACCCTGGCTTTCCTATCAGGCTCTGTGATAGAATCCTTCAGGTACTGTTCTATCATCAGGCTGGCAATAGGCGCCGAAGAATTAGATCCGAATCCGGCATTTTCGCATACAACAGCTATGGCTATACGAGGATTGTCACGAGGAGCAAAAGCAGCAAATAAAGCATGATCTTTTTGCTTTATTCCTTTATAATAATTTTCCGCGGTACCGGTTTTACCACAAACTACAATACCCGGAACTTTCGCCGCTGCTCCTGTTCCTCTTTCCATTACTCCCTGCATCCCATCGTCCACAGCCTCAAATATAGAATCAGGAATATTTAAAGGGTGATGACGCAATTTGAATGAATCAAGCATCCCGTATTTATCGCCACCATCAATTGAGTCTATCATGTGTGGTTTTATATACCAACCTTTATTAGCAAGATAAGCCATTTCATTGGCGATCTGCAATGGTGTTACAGTCACCTCTCCCTGGCCAATACTTACTGAACGAAAGGTGCAAAAATTCCAGTGTCCTTCTCCATAAATTCGATTATATGTTCGTGGAGTTGGTATTATTCCGCCTCTTTCCGAAGGCATATCTATTCCCAATTTGTTTCCTAATCCAAAAGCGTACATATATTTATCCCAGACTTTTAATGCGCTATCTGCAGAACCAAACTTTGGGTTATTGATACACCGCTGCATCACATTGGCGAAATAAGTATTACATGACACAGTAATCCCCTCTTTTAAATTAAAATTTCCCGGGTCAAGGCACCCCATCGGCCTTCCACACCCATAAAATGCACCGGTACAGAGAAATCTTGTCTGTGGCGTAATAACACCTTCCTGCAATCCAATTAATGCCTGTAAAGTTTTAAATGTGGAACCGGGAGGATAAGTAGCATTCACCGCCCGGTTAATCAATGGAAGAGCGGGATCCAGGAACAACTGTGAAAAATGTCTTTGTCTTTCAGAACCAGTTAACAAATTGGGTTTAAAAGTAGGGCTGCTAACCATTGCAAGAACACCACCCGTCTTAGGATCTATGGCTACAATGGCTCCTACTTTATTTTCCATCAAATGTTCTCCAAGCATCTGCAGGTCAATATCTAATGCCATGTGTAGATTCTCGCCTGGTATTGCGGCAGTATCATATTTTCCGTTTTCGAGCCGGTCGGTAAGCCGGTTCTTATTATCTCTTTTCCAATATTCAATTCCGCGCTGCCCCATCAAAACTTTTTCATAACTGCGCTCCAGTCCTGTTTTCCCTGCATAATCTCCCATCTGATATCCTTGCCCTTCATGTGCTCTCAGGAAAGAAGAATCCACTTCAGACAAATACCCAAGTACATTTCCGGCAGCATCATAAGGATAATCACGCACCGGTCTTTCTTGTAAATAAAAAGCAGGAACAAACTTGTACAAACTTTCATTTAAACGTGCAATCTTTTCTTCCGAAAGAGAAGTTTCAAAGACTGATGGGCGATAACTCTTATTTCTTATAATAGAGGTGATGATTCTCTTCCTGAATTCAGCTATATCTATCTGTAAAATCCTGCATAAATCTGCAGTATCAAGATGTATTCCCCTGATCTTAGAGGGAGTTACCATAAGGTCATAAATAACGGTGTTCCTTAAGATGGCTTTGCCTTTGCGGTCAAATAAAATTCCTCTGTTTGGATACACAACCTTCCTGAACCGGCCCTGCTCATTGGCCATTACAGAATATTTTTTATCAATCACCTGCAGGCTGAAAAGCCGTACAATAATGACCAGCCCCATAAAGAGGATCATTCCGATGATAATATTTTTCCGGGATTGATTGAACACAGACTAAGATTAATGATTTTTAGGGTATTGAAAAAATCAAATGTTTTAAAAGAGCAAAAATAAGTTGTCTAAATTGTATTTGTCCTAAATCTTTGTTTTCTTACAAATATTAACTCTACTAACAGGATCAATAATAAGCTTATGGCCGTAGCAGTTACTGTTTTCAAAACAAAATAGAGATAACCTCCTGTTTGCAATGCCAGCAAAAAAAACAGAAATACATGGTGTATAAAGGTAAGAATTGCCACATACGTAAAATAGGGTGTGAAGCCCAGACTTTGTATAGAAGGCTCATTATAATTACTTTCTGCTCCTTCCTGCGAAATGAGCATGTTAATCAGAAAAGGTCTCAGATAAGCAATAAGTACACATGGCGCCGCATGAAGCCCATACGTTTTTGTAAAGCAATCAATGGTAAATCCCAGTGCGAAAGCAAGTACCATTTGTGTACGGCGGCCCATTTTAAAAGGAAGCCACAAAATAAACAGAAAATATATATACGGTGTTACCAAGCGATGCAAAGGAGGTATCTGATCAAGTATAAAAACTTGTGCAAAAACAAAAAGGCAAAACCTGATTATATTTTTTACGAGCGTACTCATTTACTTTTCACTTTTTTTAGAAGCTGCTGTGGTTCGTCTTTTTGCAGATTATTAATAATATAGCAATATTGCAGATTTTCAAAATTCGCTGCCGGAATGATTCTTACAGTGTAGGTGGTGCTTCTTTTATCGTCGATAATATTCTTCACAAATCCCACAAGTAACCCGCGCGGGAATTTATCCGAAAATCCACTGGTAACAACGGTATCGCCCGCAGTGATCTTTGCCGACCTGGAAATATCTTTCAAATATAAAATTCCGGAAGTTTTACTGTCATATACCACCGTTCCTGTTTCCCCACCCCTTTTCAGCCTCGCACTGAGGTTGCTCTGTTCATGCAGCAAACTCATTACCACTGCATAATTGTTACTAACATCCACCACCGTCCCTACCACTGCATTGCGGACATCTATCACTCCCATATCCGCACTCACTGCCTGAAGAGTGCCACGATGCAATTCAACATAATTATTTGCCTGATTCACTGAATTGTGAACCACTTTGGCCTGCATATACAAATATTTTCTTTGCTGTTGAAGAGAATCCACCTGTATCGTATCAATAGCAATTCTGCTTACCGTGTCAGGCATTTCAAAATTTTCCTTCAACTTATTATACAACCTTTCATTGGCCTTCACCAGTGAATCATTGGTCCTTTTCAACTGGAAATAATATTCCACATCATTGTATTTCTTACTGATATTTCCCGTAACCTCGTTAGCTACGCCTGAATAAACAGCATGATGGTAATGGTTGTAACTAAAGATCATGTAAAAACATAACCCCATCAAAAACAAGAAAAAAATGAAAGTAAAATAAATACGGATAAAGAGTAAAATGTTGCGCATAACCACTATTTCTCACCGAAACGGGAAAGTTGATAAAATTTTCAGGAAATGTACATCATTTTAATTTGATTTTATCCCTCTTTTAAAATCTATGGGAAAATCAGTTCCTGAAGATTCTTAAATTCCTCCTTGTGAAGATGTGAAGACCTATCTCATTACAAAAGGATAGCGGTCATAATGCTTCAAGGCAAGTCCGGTACCGCGCACTACACTCTTTAACGGATCATCTGCAATATGGACGGGCAACTTTATTTTTGCCGCCAGCCTTTTATCCAGGCCACGAAGCAAGGCTCCACCGCCGGTAAGGTACAATCCTCTTCGATAAATATCCGAAGCCAACTCAGGAGGAGTGGTTTCCAACGCCTTCAGAATCCCCTCTTCTATTTTAAAAATGGATTTATCAAGCGCTTCCGCGATTTCCTGGTAGCTTACCATAATCTGTTTTGGAATACCGGTTACAAGGTCGCGTCCATTTACCGGCATATCATCGGGAGGATTGTCAATGTCTTTCATGGCAGCACCGATCTGTATCTTTATTTGTTCGGCAGTACGTTCGCCAATCAGTAAACTGTGATAACGGCGCAATGCCTCCATAATATCTGCAGTAAATTCATCGCCCGCAACTCTGATAGATTGATCGCATACAATTCCGGCTAAAGCTATTACCGTAATTCCGGTGGTACCTCCGCCGATATCAATGATCATATTTCCCACAGGTTCTTCCACGTCAATACCAATACCAAGTGCAGCAGCCATAGGCTCATGCAGAAGATAAACTTCTTTAGCTCCTGCCTGTTCAGCGCTATCCCTTACAGCTCTTTTTTCTACTTCGGTTATGCTACTTGGTATGCAAATCATCATACGCCAACTTGGAGGAAATAGAGGCTTTTTGGGATATATTTTTTTGATCATTTCCCGAATCATCAATTCTGCAGCATTAAAATCCGCTATTACCCCATCCTTCAATGGGCGTACCGTACGAATACTTTCATGGGTTTTTTCGTGCATCATTAATGCCTTTTTACCCACAGCCAAAATATTTTTGGGATTATTTCGATCCAGAGCTACAATGGAAGGTTCATTTACCACCACTACATCATTATGGATTATAAGAGTATTTGCAGTACCAAGATCAATGGCAATTTCCTGTGTAAAAAAATTAAAGAGGCCCATGTTTTATTTGAGGTATTGAAAAATTACTAATGCCTGCAAAGTTGTGGAAATAATTTGGAATTACAACCTAATACTATTGAGGGTTTTTATATGAAACGCAATTGGAAATTGGAAATTGTTTTAAAGTACGAATAATATGCAATTCACAATCCAAGCTATCGCCGCCCGGAGTGTATTTCACAAATCAAAATTCTATATCAACCTTTTAATCAGAAATATTTTTAACTCATTTTTACCACACCTTTATCCTGTTCTCTGGAGATACATACATTTTATCTCCCTTCTTCACATCAAAAGCTTTATAGAAAGCGTCTATGTTTTCCAGAGGAGCATTTGTCCTGTACTCTCCCGGGGCATGGGAATCTGTGAGAATGCGCTGAGCCGCAGTTTCAGGCAAAATATTATTACGCCATATCTGCGCCCAATTAATAAAAAATCGTTGATCGGCTGTAAACCCGTTAATAACTGGATTCGCTTTACCCTCGGGTGTATTCTTGAATGCTTCATACGCAATGCTCAACCCGCCAAGGTCTGCGATATTTTCTCCAAGCGTAAGACGTCCGTTTACATGAAGAGTATCCAGAACCGTAAAACCATTGTACTGCTTCACAATGCGATCTGTACGCTTTTTAAACTCTTCCGCATCTTTTTCTGTCCACCAGTCTTTAAGATTACCCTTACTATCAAACTGCCTTCCCTGATCATCAAAACCATGTGATATTTCATGGCCTATCACAGCAGCAATTCCCCCGTAATTCAAGGCATCATCAGCTTTCTCATCAAAAAAAGGCGCCCGTAAAATACCTGCGGGAAAAACAATTTCATTTCTTTGAGGGCTGTAGTAGGCATTCACAGTGGGAGGCGTCATGCCCCATTCTGTTTTATCTACCGTCTTGTGGAGCCTACCTAATGAATAGTCATATTGCCACTTAGCAGCACCCCTCACATTGCCCATAAAGTAGTTTCGGTTAATTATCACTCCTTTATAATCTTTCCATTTATCGGGATAACCTATCTTGTCTGTATAAGCATATAATTTTTCAAGAGCTTTTACTTTAGTTTCCTCTCCCATCCAGTCCAGTTGTTTAATTCTTTTTTCATACGTTTTTTGCATGTTGGCTACCAAAGCTTCCATACGTTTTTTTGCTTCGGGTTTAAAATATTTTTGCACATATAATTGTCCTAATAATTCACCAAGCTGCCTGTCAATTAAACGGCTCATGCGTTCCCACCTCGGTGTTTGCACCTTTTGTCCGGTAAGCGCTTTATTAAACTCAAAGGCTGCATTTTCAAAATGGCTACTTAGGAAAGACGCATTATCTTTTAGGACATTCCATTGCAGGTAAACTTTCCAGGTACTTACCGGCACGGCAGCTAATAATGAATCCGTAAAGCCGACGAATAGCGGTCGAGATACCACTACGGTATCGACCGGTGATGAATAACCTAGATTTTTGAAGAAAGCTGGCCAGTTAAGATGTGGAGACATATCAATCAGCTTCTTTACCGTCATCTTATTATACATCTTCACAGGATCTCTCATTTCCACACGGCTAAGCTACGCCCTGGCTATACTCGTTTCCAGTTCCAGTATTTTATCGGCATTTGCCTTAGCAGTAGCCTGATTTACTCCGGAAAGCATAAATAGATCGCTTATGTATTTCACAAAAGCCTCTCTTACTTCCCTGCTACGCAGATCATTCTTCAAATAATAATCTCTGTCTGGTAATGAGGTACCCCCTTGCGAAATACCAACCACATATTTGTCAACATTCCTGGAATCCTGGCGCACCCCCACATTAATAAGTGGAGAAGCAATCCCACTAGAACGTAAATAGGCAACGATGTTCATGACATCCTGCTTTGTCTTTACTCTCTCAATTTTATTAAGGAAAGGTTTTATGGGTTTATAGCCCAGCTTTTCAATCTGCACCGTATCCATACCACTCGCATAATAATCTCCTACTCGTCTCATGAGGCTATTTGTACCACGATATTTTGATGCATCTTCCAGTAAGCCTTTCAGTGCATTGGAACTTTCTTCCGCCAATACATCAAAAGTGCCCCATCTCGTTTTAGAAGGTGGCACAGGATTATTTTTTAACCAAATGCCATTTACATACAAATAGAAGTTATCACCCGGTTTTACAGAAGTGTCAAAATTAGAGCGATCAATCAATTTAGCGGAAGTCTGACCGAACGTGGTTTCAAAAACTAAAAGCGTACATACAACCACGGCTAATTTTAAAGTATTCATGAAAAAGATTTAGCGATAAGTTTATAAGAAAATCCTTCAAAAAGGAGTAAAATATTTTTGAGTAGTGAAATAGCTGTAACCGTTACTGGCTCTAATCTATAAATTCATATCCGATATCTCCTCTATAATACATTCCCTCAAAATAAATCTCTTCTAAAATTGTCTTCGCCAGTTCAATGGCATCACCCAATCCATCAGCAAGAGCAGAAACAGCAAGCACTCTTCCTCCATTGGTAGTTACTGCGCCGTTTACCTTCATGGTACCTGCATGAAAAACCATCACACCACCATCTTCATCAATATGTTTGATAGCTTCCGGATTCTCCAGATAGCCAAAATCTATAGGCAATCCTTTCTCATATTCTTCAGGATATCCGCCACTTACCGCCACAATGGTAGCTGCATTCTTTTCATCAAAAACTGTTTTATATTGATCCAGCTTCTGTTGATCCATAGCAATAAACAATGGAACCAAATCATTCTTTAATCGAAGAAGAACCACTTCTGTCTCAGGATCACCCATCCGGCAGTTGTATTCAATAACCACCGGTTCTTCATCTACTTTTATTAACCCAAAAAATATAAATCCTTTATAATCAATTTTTTCTTCCCGCAATCCTTTTATGGTTGGCTCAATAATCCTCTCAATAACTTTCTTGATAAAATGTTCCGTAGCAAACGGTACCGGGCTTATAGCTCCCATTCCACCTGTATTCAAGCCCTTGTCTCCTTCCCCGATTTTTTTATAATCTTTCGCTTCCGGTAGCAACACATAATTTTTACCATCAGTAAGGGCAAAGACACTTAATTCTATTCCGTCCAGGAATTCTTCTACTACTACCTTTTTACCTGCGTCACCAAATTTCGATTGCTGAATCATCATTTCAAATTCACTCAGCGCTTCCATGTGGCTATTGCAAATAATCACACCTTTTCCTGCCGCCAATCCATCTGCTTTTAAAACTATGGGTAATGGATGGTGCTGAATATATTCCAATCCTTCATTAAAATTAGCTACCTCAAATTCCCTGTATGCTGCAGTCGGTATCTGATGCCTCTGTAAAAAACTTTTTGCAAAAGCTTTGCTTCCTTCCAACCGGGCGCCGGATGCGGAAGGGCCCGTAATCACAATGCTTTTTAAATCTTCATCCTTTTTAAAAAAATCATAAATCCCTCTTACCAAAGGTTCTTCAGGGCCTACTACCACCATGTCAATATTTTTTGAAACACATATTTTTTTTACAGCGTTGAAATCATTCATATCAATCTGTATGTTTTCACCGAGCTGGGCCGTACCTGCATTTCCCGGTGCAATAAATAATTGTGTACACAATTTACTTTGGCTTATTTTCCAGCAGAAAGCATGCTCCCTGCCACCTGAACCGAGGATAAGTATTTTCAAAATTATTTTTTGTTTAGAATGAAAGAAAAGAGGCGGCAAGTTATGAAACTTACCGTTTTATTGTATTAAAAACCATCATTAAAATTCCATCCACCCAAAGGGTGGTTATCTAAGATTTATCCTGTATTTTACAAACTTTTAAACAAAATTCTTTATCATCAAAAACTCCGGACTAAATGCAACAAACCATCGAACAAAAAGGACATCCACCCGCGTTATTCATTCTATTCTTCACAGAAATGTGGGAAAGATTCAGTTACTACGGAATGCGGGCTTTGCTGGTACTATTTCTGGTAACCTCCCTCACTGGTGGAGGCTGGGCATGGGATAGAAAAGAAGCACTACAACTTTACGCTGTTTATACAGGATTGGTTTATTTGACACCCATAATTGGCGGTTGGATTGCCGACCGGTTCACTGGTTACAGAAAAGCTGTTATTCTGGGAGCACTCATTATGACCATTGGCCACGCATGTATGGCGGCGGAAACTCACGCTTTCTTTTTCACAGGCCTCGCTTGTCTTATAATCGGCAACGGACTATTCAAGCCTAACATTTCTTCCATGGTAGGGCAATTATATTCCAATCACGATAGTGCCAAGAAAGATTCTGCTTACACAATCTTTTACATGGGAATCAATGCAGGGGCGTTCCTCGGTATTTTGCTATGTGGCTATATAGGCGAAAAAATAGGATGGAGCTATGGATTCGGGCTGGCCGGGATCTTTATGTTTTTCGGAATGCTTCAATTTGCATTTGCCCAAAAAATATTCGGTACCATCGGACTTTCCCCTAAGAAGGAAGAAAGCCTTGCCATAAATGACCCACACACAAATCCTGTAACAGAGGAAATGGAAGAGGAAAGCCACCTCTCCCAAAAAATAATCAGGGACAGAATCATAGTCATCATCGTGTTTTCCATCTCCACTATATTTTTCTGGATGGCTTTCGAACAGGCTGGTGGATCAATGACCATCTTCGCAAAAGATTATACCAACAGGCTTTTGTCAGGCAACAGTGCCTCCATCTTTAAATGGGCCAACACATTATTAGTTGTAGTCCCTATGATCATCCTCACCATTGTTCTGGGGAACCTTTTTAAAAAGACCTTCAAACGATACGCTCTTGCCAATATCTTTCTCGGAACCAGTTTTGTTATTATCTGGGGTTTGGTTATCTGGATGATCGGTAGAGATTTTTCTACACCGGTGGCAGAAGTGCCTGCCTCCTGGTTTGGAATCTTAAACTCATTCTTCATTATCACTTTTGCTCCCTTATTCTCTAAAATATGGGAGAGCAAATTCAACCCTTCGGGCCCCATAAAATTCGGTACTGGATTAATCTTACTGGGTATTGGTTTCGCCATCCTTGCCTATGGAGGTTTGTCAATTGAACGCGGGGCACATACCGCATCTGTAAGTATGGCCTGGCTTATACTCGCTTACCTCTTTCATACATTGGGTGAGCTTTGTGTATCGCCCGTGGGGCTATCCTATATCAGTAAACTATCGCCCGTAAAAATTGTTGGGCTAATGTTCGGAATATGGTTTGTAGCCACCTTTATAGCCAACACACTGGCTGGTCTTACAGGAAGTCTAATTGATGGAATCACAGCCCGGTATTCCATATCTACTTTCTTCATGATCTTCACGATTATTCCCATAGTCGCGGGAGTGGCGATGTATCTTCTAAACAAAACGCTCATAAAGAGAATGCATGGAATACATTAAAAGCTTCTAATAAAAAACAGAATATCTCTCCAATAAAAACGGCCCACGCAGCCGTTTTTTTTATTTTATGACAAAAGGGAAAGCAGCCAATTCGCGTAGGTAAAAAAGTTCTCATTCCGGAATCCTATAAAAAAATAAATTATTTTTTAAATTTCTCAGTACTTTACAATTCAATAAAAATAATTCCTTAAATATTTTTAAACAAAAAACACACAAATATGCAAGACCAGGTTACACCGGTAGATGTTGCCGAACAAAGTAAAGGCAAGCATCCTAGGGCACTGTATGTGCTTTTCATGACCGAAATGTGGGAACGATTTGCTTATTATTTAATGGTTGGAATACTACTGCTTTACCTAATTGACGACAAAACCGGCGGCAAAGGAATGACCGAAAAAATGGGAGCCGACGTTGTGGGTAGTTTTATTGCGCTCGTTTACCTGACACCTTTCATTGGGGGCTTAATTGCTGACAGATATTTAGGCTACATCAAATCCATTTTTCTGGGTGGCTCATTGATGGCACTCGGCTATTTTGGCCTGTCCCTTCCGGGAAACACAGCCCTGTATGTTTCTTTGCTTTTAATAATTATAGGAAATGGATTTTTCAAACCTAATATTTCTACCATACTCGGGAACATATACAACCGGGAAGACCTGAAACCCTTAAAGGACAATGCTTACAACATCTTCTATATGGGAATCAATATAGGCGCGCTGGTGTGTAATTTTGTTGCTGCCTATCTACGAAATCAATATGGATGGGGCTACGCATTTGCCGCCGCAGGTGTAGGGCTTATCATTGGAATGATCATCCTGGCAAGTTCACTTAAAGGAGTAAGAATAGGTGAAATAAAGAGAGAAAAAAGAGCGGAAGATATGCCACTGAATAAAATTTTCGGTTATGTTTTCTTACCGGCCATTATCGCCGCAATTATCGGATGGACACTTCCCAATATGATCTTCGGATCTACCATAATGGGTAGCCAATCTAATGACGCTTTTATCTTTGCCTGCCTTCCTATCATTGCTTTCTACATCTCACTTTACGTAAAAGCAACCGGACAAGATAAAAGAGGAATCGGCGCATTGCTGTTCATTTTCGGCATCTCTATTATCTTCTGGACCATTTACAATCAAAACTCTACAGGTCTTACTTTGTGGGCACAGAAACATACCGACAGAACAGTGTCTCCTACTGCGGAGAAAATTGCGGGGTCATTGGGATTTCTTCAAACCGTAAGCGATACACCAAGATTGGTGGACAAAGTGAACAAATATTTTGTGGATGTAAAAGATAATGCCGCTTTTGCCAGCCCCTATGATGAACACAATATAAAATTAGTTGACGGAAATATCATAGATAAGAAAACAAAAGTTGTACAGACGATGGGGCCAGATCCTTATTTTAACAATGTACCCCAAAGTGAATGGCCGCCAAGCGGCAGCGAGAAGGTGGCTAATACAGAATTGTTCCAATCCATTAACCCACTATTTATCATTCTACTTACCCCACTACTGGTATTGCTTTTCACCTATTTACGAAAAAGGAAAAAGGAACCTTCGACGGCTGCAAAATTTGGGATGGCACTCTTTATTTCAGGATGCTCCGCCCTGGTGATGGTTTTCGCGATCATGTCTGTTTCATCCGTTTATCTTGATAAAACCTCTCCTTACTGGCTATGGGGTACCTACTTCGTTTTCACAGTAAGTGAATTATTACTAAGCCCGATCGGATTATCGCTTGTTTCAAAACTGGCGCCAGCAAGACTCACAGCATTGCTAATGGGAGGATGGTTCTTATCTACGGCCATAGGAGGTAAACTGGCGGGTGTGATGACAAGTTTTTGGGACAATTTTACCGATAAAAAAGTTTTCTTTCTGATATTGGTAGTTGCTGCATTTATCGGAGGAATACTAATCTTCAGCAGACTGAAATCTTTAAACTCAATCGTAAAAGATAAAACGGGATCAGCGTAAACTATCCTCCATCATTTAATACAACCCTGAAGAGATTCCCTTTTCAGGGTTTTTATTTCAATGAAAAATTTAGAGGCATACGTGTTCTTTTATATTTATTCGCACCTTTAATAAAAAGGATTTTATGACTACAAAACTCACATTAAGTATTGATGAAGAAAAACATGGCTTATACGCTCTTTATTGATAGTGATATTTTTTCAGATGTATTTTTAGTCAGAGAGCCTCATTTTGAAAGCAGTGTAGCCGTTTCCCATTTAAGGAATGAACTGGAGATTGAGTTGTTCACGTCTCCTTCTATCATACTTAACACAAACTATATAGCTCAAAACCAAGACAATGTAGTAATGGCTGTAAAAGGGGTGTCGGAAATCTTAAAAGTTGTTGAAATTATTACAACTACTAATGAAATCCTGATTGATTGTTTTAATAATAAGCATGTAGATGTAGAAAACGCAGTTCAATACTTTACAAATCTTTAAAATAATTCGATAAAATATTATATCACAACAAACATCAGGCACTTCAGATTTAAAAATAAAGGATTAAATATCCTCACTCCCACTCAATTTCTAAACAAAATCCATGATCTGATATTTTTTTCCAAGAATTTTTTCATCATCCGCACCCAGCCATGTATGTAACATAGTAGCATAGATGCTTTTAAAATCCACCGTATATTCAAGATCACCATGATCGAGATTATTCAGATCCGACATTGGATTCAATAAGCCCTTTTCTTTCAGCCCTCCACCAATAAAAAACATATTATTTGCTGTGCCGTGATCAGTTCCTCCGCTCGCATTCTGCGCTACCCTTCTTCCAAATTCACTAAACGTCATTAACAACACATCCTGAAAACGGTTGTTGCTTTTTAAATCTTTTACAAAAGCATTCATAGCATCATTCAACTCTGTAAACAATCTCTTTTGCTGGGCTTCCTGATTTACGTGTGTATCAAAACTACCAAGGCTTACATAATATACTTTCGTATTAATATCACTCAATATGAGAGAGGATATCGTTTTTAGATTTCTTCCCAGTTCAGTAGAAGGATACGTTTGAGAAGACGGATGCCTGCGGCTTTGTTCATAAATATAATTCGCGCTATCCAAGGTTTCATTCAAGGTTTTATAAAGATAATCTACCGCTGCTTCTGCATGATCGTGGGTAGCATTTATTTCCTTGAAATATTTCTCATTACTCGAAGTAAATAATTTTTTCGGATCTTTTAAGGCAAGCCCTTTTAGATCATCTCCCTTCAATGCAAGGCTTAGTACATCATCAATCTCCAGCACTTGTGTCGGTCTGTCGCACCCGCTACATTGTGCATCCAGATACCTGCCGACCCACCCGGTAGTAAGATATTGATTACTATCACTCGCACTTTGCCAGATATCCATACTGCGAAAGTGCGAACGGTCTGGATTTGGATAGCCCACATTATTCATAATTCCCAGGCTTCCTTCGTCAAAAAGATCTTTGAAATAAATGAGTGCAGGATTTAGGCCTACCTCATCTGTTAATAGCAAAGCCTTCTCCTTCTCAATTCCAAGATTAGGCCTCGATCTGTAATAAATATCATTTCTCACAGGTATTACTGTATTCAATCCATCATTACCACCGCTGAACTGGAGTACAACCATCACTTTATTGCCCGGAGGTACGGGAGCCTTCTTATCAAAGGCTTTCAAAAACTTCGGCACCATCAAAGACGCAGAAGCCAATGAACCGATTTGCATAAACTCTTTACGTTTGAGAAGCATAAAATATGATTTAAGACGCCTTATTCCTGCCCTTCCCTTCTATAGAAGGAAACGATCCGGAACATATAAAATTTAAAATTCTCTTATTTTTTTGCCAACTTTCCTATTTTTAATCAATAATCTTGGAGGAAAGAGGGCATACTTTTCCCATCGGGATCAGGAGACTAACACATCTGGTACTCCGGTGTACTCATTAATTCTGCTATTGTTGACTTAATAAAACTTTCTCTCGAAGTATTGTCAACATATCTTTTTAAAACATTCGGATTAATCAAATCTTTCGTTTGCAGAATGATACCATTTACCTTCTGTGAAAGGTCTTCGCGGGATGTTTTATCAAAAACCTTTACCACTGAATCCCAGTCAATCGTAGCACGCAATTGCCTTGGTTTTGCTTTTTTATCCACACCTTCTCTTCCCATCATTACATCATCATCATCTTTGGGTGTTATCAAAAACTCCTCAGCATTGGTTAGTATTTGTGGAAGGCGCATTCTGAACACTAATGAACTACTGTCTATCCAGCTTTTTCCACCGGGCCATCCGGCTACATTGGGTGGGTAAAACAAAACCTGCCCAAGCACTCTCTGAAATAATAATTGAACCTCCGGATTTTCCAATTCCATTGGAACCAACCGTCTCACTCCTACAATTAATTCAACCGGGGATTTTATTCTTGCACCGATATTTTTTTCATTATAAAACCATTCACTCATAAAAATATCATTCATTAATTTCTGCAAGTCGTAATTGCTTTGGTAAAAACCCGTTGCAAGCAATTCCACTCTCTCGTTATCTATATTTTCATTTACAAAATATTTATAAATCTTTCGGGTAATGAACTTTGCGGTAGCTTTTTGTTCCAGAATAATATCAATTACATCATCTCCATCAAAATTTCCTGTTTTGCCCAAAAAAGTTTTACTACTGGTATCATGAAGAAAAGGACGGTCAACAAATTCACCATTCAAATTAAACCCCCATCCGGTATAAGCCCTCGCCCCCTCTTTTACATCTACTTCGGTATAATTCCCCCTGCCCATGGTAAAAAGTTCCATCACTTCCCGGGCAAAATTTTCATTAGGATGCTTCTTATTGTTCTGCTGATTATTAAGGAAAGAAAGCATGGCCGGGCTTTTACTTACCTCGCGAAGCAGATCACCAAAATTACCCAAAGCATTGTCACGAATTACATTTAGCAATTGTTGCTGAAAATAAATATTCACCACCCTACATGCAAAATGCCCATGCCAGAAAAGACTCATCTTTTCCCGCAATTGCGATTCACTGTTGATCATCTCACTAAGCCAGGTGAGGTTCAGGTTTTTGATAGATTCTGCAGACAGCACACGCAATTGCTTCTTTTGTTCCTGCGTGAGATTTTGGACTCTTCCCAAATCCTGCACACCTTTTATAAGCCCATCCAGAGCACCACCGCTCACATTAAGAGGATCGGGTTTCCTAGAAGAAGACTTTAGTAAAACCTCATACAAATCTTTTTGAGAAAGATGCCCGATTTCATTTACGTTTTCGGCCATAGGGCCAAAGGCGGCACGCCAGAGTAAATGCTGATTTTTTAATTGATTAGTCAATGACATTTGAACCAATTGAACTTATGAAAGGATAGGGTAAAACTCTTACCGGAGAAAGTTGACTCATTAAAAAACAAAAAGTTTAACGACATTTTGTTCTTTCAAATTTTTTTTAAGTTCCCCTTGAAAGAAATATACGATATCATTCATGAGGACTTGTAGCTGGTTTGGGTTGGAGTGATGCATTTCTATTATCTCATACCTTCGATATATAATCCAATAAAGAGTGATGATATTGCTTTCTATATAATTTTCATTGAAAAACTATCTCTATCAGATTAGAAGCCATTTTAAAAAAAACACATTTGTTATTTAAATTTTTTGATATCAATAATTGCATCACAGAAGGAATATTCTTTTTTGTCATTGCTACTGACAATCACTAAACGGCCTTCACAATATTTCCCGATTAACGCATGATAGAGTGTAATGCCTTCCTCATCCAGATTTGTAAGAGGCTCATCCAATAAAACGGCAGGTACATCACTAAAGATTGCCTGTGCAAGCTTTACTCTTTGTTTCATGCCACTGCTGAAATACCGGATTTGTTTATGAGCTGCTTTTTCAAGAGATAAGAAAGAAATGATCTGCTGAGTGTCAACCGCCGGCAGCCATCCCTTCATGTTATGATGAAAAGAAAAAAATTCCGTCAACGTCATTTCCTCTATTACTTCTAAATAGGGAGCTGCAAAAGATATTTTTTGAAATATTTTCTCCGGTGAAAGTAGATGGCCATTTTCCTGATAAGAAATACTTCCCTCATTAAAAACTGATGCTCCGGATACAATTTGTAATAAAGTGGATTTCCCCGATCCGTTTGGCCCGATAATCGCATATTTTTTCCCCTCAATAAATTGGAAATTCAGATTACGGAAAATCCATTCCGTATTGAAGCGTTTACCAACTTTGGCCAGATCAATTCTCATCCGCATTTTCTTTAGAAGAAACCTTAAGGATACCACGTTTACTTTCTCTTATAAAATGGAGGATTTCATTTTTCTCCTCAGAGTCGGGGAGTTCTTTTTCTATAAACTGAGTGGCTTGTGATATATTTAAGCCGCGTAAATAAATATTACGGTATATCTCCGAAATACTGTTTATCTTTTCTGAAGTAAATCCTCTTCGTTGAAGACCTATCGAATTCACACCTACATAACTCAATGGCGTACGCCCCGCTTTGATATAAGGAGGTACATCTTTTATTACTTCGGTACCGCCAGCAATATATGTGTGTGCTCCGATTTTTGAAAACTGAATAGCGGCAGCCATGCCGCCGATGATTGCATAATCCCCGATTTCCACATGACCTGCGAGCTGCACCGAATTAGCGATAATTACGTGATCGCCAAGGAAACAATCGTGAGCAATATGACAATAGGCCATCAATAAACAATTGCTTCCTACTACAGTTTTCCATTTATCCTTAGTGCCACGGTTCACAGTTACACACTCTCTTATGGTAGTATTGTCGCCAATCTCTACAAATGTTTCTTCGCCGTCGAATTTCAAATCCTGCGGAATAGCACCCAATACCGCACCGGGAAATATAGAACACGATTTCCCCACAGTAGTATTTTTCATAATAACCGCATGCGTCATTATGCGTGAGCCATCACCAATGGTCACACCTTCTTCAATAAATACAAATGGTTCAATCACTACATCATTACCAATTTTTGCTGCAGGATGAATATGGGCAAGGGGGCTTATCATATTACGGATTGGGTCGTTTTACTATTTGTGCAACCAAGATGGCTTCAGTTACTACTTTATCACCTACATACACCGTACCTCTCATTTCACAAATACCGCGGCGAATGGGGTGCAGAAGTTCCATTTTTAAAATCAAGGTATCTCCAGGAACTACTTTTTGCTTGAATTTACAATTATCTATTTTTAGAAAATAAGTATCATATTTATCAGGAGTATTACGTGGAATAGCTATGAAGCCTCCTGCCTGGGCAAGTGCTTCTGCTAATAGAACCCCGGGCATTACAGAATTTTCCGGAAAGTGCCCCTGGAAAAAAGGTTCATTATAAGTTACGTTTTTAATGGCTACTACATGGGTATCTGTAAGTTCGATTATTTTATCAACCATTAAGAAAGGATACCTGTGCGGTAAAATTTTCTCTATTTCCTGAATGTCGAGTAAGGGTGGAATATTGGGATCATATATGGGAATCTCCTGACGATGTTTAATTTTTTTTATTTGCTCCTTTATCTTTTTTGCAAATTTAATATTGGAAGAATGTCCCGGCCTGTTGGCGATAATATGTGCTTTGAAAGGGTATCCCACTAAAGCAAGATCACCCACTACATCCAATAATTTATGCCGTGCAGGTTCATTAGGGAAACGAAGAGTAAGATTGTTTAAAATCCCAGCCTCACTCACTTTTACATCATCTTTGTGAAATATTTTTGAGATCCTTTTTACCTGCTCTTCATCCACGGGCTTATCTACCACTACTATTGCATTATTAATGTCTCCACCCTTTATAAGATCGTGTGCAATGAGTTGTTCCAGTTCGTGGAAGAAACAAAAAGTACGGCTTGGGGCAATCTCACTTTTAAATGCTTCAATATTACGAAGGTCGGCATGCTGAGTTCCTAAAACGGGAGAATTAAAGTCAATAAGTGTATTAATGCGATAGCCGTCATAAGGCAATGCTACCATCTCCACTTTTTTGTCTTCATCTACGAAAGAGATGTTGTGAGGAATAGTATAATATATCTTTTCTGCCTGTTGCTTATGAGTTCCTGCTTTAGAAAGATGATCAATAAAAACCTGGGAACTCCCATCAAGAATGGGAACTTCTTCTCCATTAATCTCTATGAGAGCGTTATCAATTTGCATACCCATTAAAGCCGCCATCAAATGCTCTATAGTGCCTATTCTCGCGCCGTGCGCTTCTATGGTTGTACTTCTGTTGGTTTCTACTACGTTATCAACATCTGCTTTTACGGTAGGTTTCCCCGGTAGGTCAATCCTTTGGAAGTTGATCCCTGTATTAGCATCTGCAGGTTTGATCTGGATGGTAACAGACTGTCCTGTGTGAATACCCGCACCTGAAATGGTAACTGCCTCTTTTAATGTGTGTTGAAAATATTTCTCTTTAGAATTAAATAGCTGCTCCATGGGCACGAAAGTATGAAAAGTAATTCTTTAAATTATGCACAGAATGTCTGATATTTTAAAATTTCCGATAAGAAGCAAATTACAAACGATCAATCAGTCAATGACTTTTTCACTCTTAAGCCTCTCGATCATCTGCTCCAGTTCTTTCACTCTCTTTTCAAGTTCGGGAAGATTTCTGCTTAGAATCTGACTGCGAAGTGCATGGCCATAATCATAAGCAGGAGATCCTGTTACAGCCGTGTTGGGAATTTTAATAGATTTACTTACGCCACTTTGGGCATTGATCTTACTCCCATCAGCAATCTGTATGTGCCCCACTATTCCTGCCTGTCCTCCAATCATAACATTGTTGCCTATTTTAGTACTTCCACTCACTCCCGACTGTGCCGCTATAACTGTATTTTTTCCTATTTCCACATTGTGTGCTATCTGGATCAGATTATCCAATTTGGCACCCGACTTTATAATAGTGGAGCCGAGAGTGGCCCTGTCAATAGTAGTATTGGCACCAATTTCCACATTATCCTGCACAACTACATTTCCTATCTGAGGAATCTTTTTGAAACTACCATCAGGCTGGGGTGCAAACCCAAAACCATCTCCACCAATAACTGTGCCTGCGTGGATGGTTACCTCTTTCCCGATCACACAATCGTGATGGATCTTTACGCCGGGATATAGAATGGAATCATCACCAATAACTACTTTTTCTCCTACATAAACCTGCGGAAATATTTTCACATTATTGCCGAGAATCACATGTTCACCTAAATAGGCAAAAGCTCCTACAAAAACATTGTCTCCCATTTCTACCGTAGGAGCAATAAAAGAAGGTTCCTGTACCCCCGTGAGGTTGGCCCTCGCCATTTGTGAATAAGCAGTTAAAATAACCGCGAAAGATGAATAAGCATCAGGGACCCGGATAAGTGTGGCACTTAGTTTTTTTTCAACTTGTAAAGTATCGTTAATAATGATAATAGAAGCCCTAGAGGTATATAAAAACTCTTCATACTTCGGATTAGCCAGGAAAGCAAGCTGTCCTTCGGTAGCCTCTTCAAGTTTGCCAAAAGAGCAAACAACGACCTCAGGATTCCCCTCTATTTTACCATTTATAAATCCAGCGATTTGTTTTGCTGTAAACTGCATTTGAAATTGGTCAAAATTTAAAAAAATAAAATTAAACTATTAAGTGATATCTATATTGATAAAACAAATGTAAAATTTTTTTACCGTGCCAAACAGACTTTGATTAATCAGCGCATTGTCCACTTCCGAAATATCCTTCACACTACCGTCTTTAAATAATATATTAATATGTTCCGTTTCATTATTGTACGTTTTGATCTCGCTCCTCCCGGTAAAAACCAGATAACCGGCTTCTTCATTAGTTATCCTAAAATATTCCCTGGCAATCTCCCTTTTCTCTTTTACCAATTCATCCGGTATCTTATCCGCAGAATATTTTACTTTTAATAAATGACGATTTATAAGGCTCCTGCAAAGAACGGACAAAATTTTATCAGGGTGATGTATCCATAATTTAATGGAAAGTAATACATCATAATCATCAAGCGCACAAAAATCTTCAAGACAATCTTCTATACGATTGCTTTCATACTCATCATTCAGAAAAATATTGAAAACAGGCGAAGGCGATTGGGCCTTGACCTCACGAGCTCTTTCAATAATCTTTACAAGCATTTTCTCCGCACATAATACTGTCTTATGCAAATACACCTGCCAGTACATAAATCTTCGCGACACTAAGAACTTTTCGATGGAATGTACCCCTTTTTCCTCTACCATCAATTCATTATTATGTACTGTAAGCATTTTAATAATACGGTCATAACCAATTACTCCTTCGCTAACTCCCGTGAAAAAACTATCACGTATTAAATAGTCCATCCTATCTACATCCAACTGTCCACTTACCAATTGATGAAGAAATTTTTTAGGATGATTGTTGGTAAAAATGTCAATAGCCATTTGCATTTGTCCCCCTAATTCCTTATTCATTTTTTTCATCAGTAATAAAGAAATCTCTTCATGACTTATTCCTTTAATCAATATTTGTTCCAAAGCGTGAGAATAAGGGCCGTGTCCAATGTCGTGTAACAGAATTGCTATCTTGGCAGCTTGCTCTTCTTCGGGGGTAATGTTAACCCCTTTACTCTTTAAATCATGAATCGCATTGCACATCAAATGATAAGCTCCCAATGAATGATGAAGCCTTGTGTGTACAGCTCCGGGATAGACCAGCAATGCCATAGCCATTTGATGAATACGCCGTAGGCGTTGATAAAAAGAATGAGAAATTATTTTATAGATGAGTTCATCATCAATGGTAATAAATCCATAAACAGGGTCATTAATTATTTTTCTAAAAGCCATCTGCTGAAATTGTTAAAATGAATTGAGCATTCTGCAAAGGTAATTTTTGGGAAGGGAATAAATTATATTTGTAATCCTCCGCGTCCAGGAATAACATAAACAATCAAATTAGGAAAATGAATACTGCAAAAATTTTATGGGTTGATGATGAAATGGAAAGCTTAAAATCACAGATACTATTTCTTGAAAATAAAGGATATGATGTCACCTCATTAAGTAATGGGCATGATGCTATAGATTTTATAAAAGAGAATCATATAGTAGATGTAGTGCTTCTGGATGAAAGTATGCCTGGCATCACAGGTCTGGAAACTTTGCAAAAAATTAAAGAGATCAAACCCCAGATCCCGATTGTACTCATTACTAAAAATGAAACTGAGAATTTAATGAATGAGGCCATCGGTTCTCAGATTACCGATTATCTGATCAAACCTGTAAACCCAAACCAGGTATGGCTTTCATTAAAAAAGATCATTGACAATAAGAGGCTGGTAGCAGAAAAGACTACTTCAGCTTATCAACAACAATTCAGGGATTTATTCATGGCTCTAAATGACAATCCTGATTATAACGGATGGATGGAAATTTATAAAAAATTAGTGTATTGGGAACTCGAAATGAAGAAAAGTGATAGTCCCGAAATGAGAGAGGTTTTCCAATCTCAAAAAAATGATGCCAACACCGAATTCTTTAAGTATATCTCAAAAAATTATTCCACATGGGTAACCAATGCAGCGGCTGATGCGCCTATTATGAGCAACACACTGCTGAAGTATAAAGTATTCCCTCACGTAGAGAAAGGAATACCTACCTTTTTTATCCTGATAGACAACTTACGCTTCGACCAGTGGAAAGCCGTACAGCCCCTATTTGCCGAAAATTTTCACATACAGGAAGAAGAAACATTTTATTCGATATTACCTACAGCCACCCAATATAGCCGTAATGCCATTTTTGCAGGATTATTACCTATTGAAATCGAAAAATCGTTTCCGGTAGAGTGGAAGAATGATGATGAAGAGGGAGGGAAAAATCTATTCGAAGAATTTTTTTTCAAAGCCCAATTAAAACGATTGCGTAAAGAGGATCTTAAATATTCTTACACTAAAATTACCAATCATCAGGATGCTCAAAAGCTGGTAGATAACATACACAATTTGCTAAGTAATGATATCAATATTATTGTCTATAATTTTGTAGATATGCTCAGCCATGCCCGCACTGAAATGGAGGTATTAAAAGAACTGGCCGCTGATGAAACAAGCTACAGAAGCCTTACCGTTTCATGGTTTGAACATTCCCCTCTACACCAGGCACTGAAGAAAATCTCCGATAAAAAATTGAATCTCATTGTGGCTACCGACCATGGAAGTGTAAGAGTGAACTCTCCTCAAAAAGTGGTAGGTGACAAACAAACTACAGCCAATTTACGGTACAAGCATGGCCGCAATCTCAACTATGATCCCAAAGAAGTACTCGCTTTCAGGGACCCTCGACAGGCCGGATTGCCGGTTCCCAACGTGAACTCTTCTTTTATTTTTGCAAAACAAGACGGATATTTATGTTACCCCAATAACTACAATCATTTTGCCAATTACTACAGAAACACTTTTCAGCATGGAGGTGTAAGCCTGGAAGAAATGATCATTCCCGTAATAAGAATGACCAGTAAAGTAAATTCATAATCCTATCTAAGGTACTTCAAAGGGCTGTTCAAAGACTTTGTAGTAAATAAAAAGATAATCAAAATCCTATTTTTTAGAACTATCTACTGTACTGTAGATAGATCGAATCGAGGTAAGGCGTGCAATATATTTTCCTAAAATATCATATTCAATGTTCACAACATCGTCTTCCTTTATTTTTTTAAAGTTTGTATGAGAAAACGTAAAGGGGATTATTGCTACCGCAAAAGTAGTATTGGTTACATTGAATGCTGTAAGGCTCACTCCGTTTACACATACAGAACCTTTTTCTATAACAAGTGGCGCAAAGGACTCATCAAACTGAAAAGTAAATTCAACACTACCTTCTCTGTCTCTTTTTTTTATACACACACCGGTTCCATCCACATGCCCCTGCACAATATGACCGTCAAGACGGTCGCTTAATCTCATCGAACGCTCGAGATTTATTAAATCACCCGGCTTCCATAAACCTGCATTCGTTTTTTTTAGTGTTTCCGCTATGGCAGTTACACGATATCTATTACCATCAACCTCTTCTATAGTAAGGCAAATGCCGTTATGGCTTATACTCTCATCAACACTCAACTGAGAAGTAATTTCACTTTCAATATGAAAAATCCTGTTCGAAATTCCGACAGAAACATCTTTTATCTCACCGACTGCCTCTATAATTCCTGTAAACATAAATAGGTTATTTTAACTTAAAAAAAAATTACTGTTTTTTAAGTTTATGAATTTAAAAAATTACTTTATCTTTGCCATCCTTAAAAAAAACGTAGAAACTCATGTTGATAATTGATTCAAAAGATTGCGAAAATATTGATAAAGCACTTAAAAAGTACAAGAAAAAATTTGAAAAAAGCCGTACCCTTTTAGAGCTTCGCGATCGTCAGTCTTTCACAAAGCCGTCTGTAAGAAAACGCGGACAGGTCTTAAAAGCAGTTTACAAGCAACAGATCGCCAGTGGGAAGATTGAAGTTTAGGAAGGCGACTCCATTTATTATTATATTTACTCCCGGTTTGTTTTAGTTCATTAACTTTATACCTACCGGTTTTTTTATGCCCTCAACTGAACCATATCCCATACAGGAATTTTTAAACTATCTTACCTTCCAAAAAAGGTACTCAGAGAATACGATTATTTCTTATCAAAATGATCTTACCGGTTTCTTTGACTTCATTTGCCTTCAATACAAAATAAATAATGTCGAAGAGATTACTCCCTCTCTAATACGCACATGGCTTGCATCCTTAAAAGAAAACAAATCCTCTTCCAAAACCATCAACAGGAAAATATCTTCCCTGAGATCTTTCTTTAAGTACCAGCTAAGGATGAAAACAATTAGTACAAGCCCCGTAGCCACTGTTTCTTCACTAAAAGTCAGCCGACGATTGCCTTCTTTTATTAATAAGAAAGATATATCTACTTTATTAAATAATGATTTTTTTCCGGATACTTTCAAAGGGAAAACGGATTTTCTTATTTTCGAAATCCTATACCAGACCGGTATAAGGCGTAGTGAATTAATTCATTTAAAAGAAAAGAATATTGACAAGGCAGAGTGCGTTATAAAGGTTTTGGGGAAAGGGAATAAAGAACGACTGATTCCTGTAAACAAGCAGCTACTTCAACTAATTGATGAGTACCTTATAGAAAAAAGAACCCAATTTCCCGAGACATCAGATCAGGAACTTTTGATAAATAAAAAAGGCGGCATTCTTGACCCCAAATATGTATATAATATAGTAAAAGCTTATCTTAATAAGGTATCAACCAACGAGAGGAAAGGTCCTCATGTATTACGCCACAGTTTTGCCACTCATCTTACCAATAATGGGGCGCCCATCAATGCGATCAAGGAATTATTGGGGCATACCAGCCTTGCAGCCACACAGATATATACGCACAACACAATCGAAAAGTTAAAAGAGACTTATAAAATGGCACACCCAAAGTCGTAAATAATATCGCTTGTTTAACGAAATTTTTTTTTGAAAAATGCGTTCTTACCTGTAACTTTATTCCACTAAATTTCATTAACGTATTTATAAATTTTGCTTCGCTTATGTACCTTTAATTCTATCCGATTATTTTTATTTTTTAACTTAAAACTCAGGACTACTATGAACGTAAACATTCAAACCCTGCATTTTGCAGCAGATTCAAAGTTGGTAGCATTCATCGAAAAGAAAATTTTAAAACTTCCCCAGTTTCATGAGCGAATAACGAAAGTAGATGTATTTTTGAAGCTGGATAATGTAGCTCATAACATAAAGGATAAGATTGCTGAGATAAAGGTACATGTGCCCAAACATTATTTTTTTGTTAAACACTCTTCAAAATCCTTTGAAGAAAGTTTCGATGTGGCACTGGACTCTGTAATTACTCAAATAAAGAGAAAAAAAGAAAAAGTGATTGCATAATTGTGGTGCAAGGAACCTTTTTACCGTATAAAATCAAATAGCTCCGTTTTGCGGAGCTATTTGATTTTATGAACTCTTCTAACCATGAAAATGAAGTCTCAGGAAGTAATAAATTTTTCTTTTCAAAATTTTTCCATTAAACATTTTCCATTACCTTTGCCTTCCCAAAAAATAACCCTTTCGGGCTAAAAGTGATGGGAGAGATCATTGTATCGCTGTATTTGAGTAATTGCCAGTGTAGCTCAGTTGGCCAGAGCAGCTGATTTGTAATCAGCTGGTCGGGGGTTCGACTCCCTCCACTGGCTCTCAAAATTTGAGGGATTTATGATGTTGGTTTTGTAGTATTTGTGCAAAAAAGTTATCAAAAACTCGATGCAACCAAACAGATACTCTCAAACCAATTTCAGGGCAGATGGCCGAGTGGTTAAAGGCGACAGACTGTAAATCTGTTCTCTCACGAGTACGTAGGTTCGAACCCTACTCTGCCCACTGAGGATAAAAGTTATTTGAAATAGTTTTGGGTTGACTTCTTTTTCCGAAAGAATTCGGACTCGTAGCTCAGCGGTTGAGTATCGTGACAGCAATCGGTAAGGTCCGCGAGTTGAATCTTCATCAAGCTGTTGTAGCTCAGGGGTAGAGCACTTCCTTGGTAAGGAAGAGGTCGTGAGTTCAATTCTCATCAACAGCTCATTTGACAGTTGAAAGAATTGGGAGGTCGTCCCGAAAGTATTCGGGATCAACAGCTCATTTGATAGTTGAAAGAATTGGGAGGTCGTCCCGAAAGTATTCGGGGTCAACAGTTCTCCTTTAGAATAGAACTGAAAAAATAATCAAGCGGAAGTAGCTCAATTGGTAGAGCGATAGCCTTCCAAGCTATAGGTCGCGAGTTCGAGACTCGTCTTCCGCTCATAAAATAAAATCCTTTTCTACTGGAAAAGGGAATAGGAATCTGAAATTTTTAAAAATAAAAATTAAAAAACAAACAAAATGGCAAAAGAGAACTTTAAAAGGGACAAACCCCACGTTAACATTGGCACTATCGGCCACGTGGATCACGGTAAAACAACCCTCACAGCTGCTATAACCGATATTTTGTCTAAAAAAGGTTTAGCGGAAAAAAAGAACTATGCAGATATTGATGGTGCTCCTGAAGAAAAAGAAAGGGGTATCACTATTAATACAG
>JBDTGA010000067.1:0-50009 GCA_039937655.1 Ginsengibacter sp. | reverse complement strand
TGATATTTTATCATAAACCAATAAATTAAGATGTTTCTCGTTTTGCTCCTACAATAATTACACTTAAAAGTGGCCTCGCCGGGAATCGAACCTGGATCTGGAGCTTCGGAAACTCTTATACTATCCGTTGTACTACGAGGCCAAAATCAATTGATATTCAATGTCGCAAATTTATTGCTTTTCAGTAAACCAATAGATTAAGATGTTTTCTGTTTTGCTCCTACAATAATTACACTTAAAAGTGGCCTCGCCGGGAATCCCTGTCTGCAAGGCGCAGTCAGGCAGGGAACCTGGATCTGGAGCTTCGGAAACTCTTATACTATCCGTTGTACTACAAGGCCAGTTTTTTTACATGCTGAATTGCGCAATATTACTTCCAAATATTTTAACGGCAATGGCAATTAATATAACGCCGAAAAATTTTCTTATTACGATCAATCCACTGGGCCCCAAAACCCTTTCTACCCATTTCAAAGATTTTAATACGATAAAAATGATCGCACAGTTGATCAATATCCCAAACAGGATATTAATATCGTGGTAGTTGGCTTTTAATGACATGATGGTAGTAAGTGTTCCCGAGCCCGCAATCAACGGGAAGGCAATAGGAACCACACTCCCGCTTTTAGGATTATTTTCGGCCTTGAAAAATTCAACGCCCAGTATCATTTCCAGGCCGATGATGAATATTACCAGGCTTCCCGCTACTGCAAAAGATTGCACATCCAGTCCCAATAAATTTAGAAATTGCTGGCCTACGAATAAAAACAATATCATCAATGCCCCGGAGGCAATAGTGGCTTGTGCGGAACGGATCTGGCCACCCATCTTTTCTTTCAGGGAGATTAATACCGGAATGGACCCTAAAATATCTATCACTGCAAATAAAGTAAATGATACCGTTATTAGTTCGTTTTTTGAAATATCTCCCAGACTCGGCATAGATTTTTTTTTAATGTAATGAAGATGAGTGACAGCGGATGAAATGTGAACTGAAGATTAAATTTATGGAATACACGTGAAGAATCCCCAAAATATTATTGCAATTTCAATCTCACTCCTGCATTCATATTAAATCCTTTGGTGGTGTAGCCTCTTATTACAAAATATTTCTGATCGGTTACATTTTGAAAATCTGCGAAAATGTTGAGGTTTTTATTAAATAGATATTGTCCATAAAACCCCAAAGTGTAATATCCTTTTAATTCATGAGATGGTGGTTCAAAAGATTTACTGACCGTCTTTAATTGAGCAGAAATAAAAAGTTCATTGGTTACCTGGTAATTCAAAGAAAGATTTAAAACATTCTTTGGCCTTTTGTACAAATTAAAATATGAAGTGTCTTTCCCCATAAAATCTTTGGTAGAAACCTTCCCATCTACGTAAGTATAATTTGCAGAGGCAGAGAATGATGAAGAGAAATGAATGCTTGCTTCTGTTTCAATTCCGTAATCATTCTGTTTATCTGCATTGATATATTTACTTGCGTATGTTACCGGATCGGTATAAAAATAAAAAACATCTTTTATGTCTCTTACAAAGCCCATGACCCTTGCATTTATTTTGTTGGAATAATATTGTAATCCTGCCTCATAATTGACAGACTGTTCCGGTTTCAGATCTTTATTGCCATACTGCGAATACAATTGATAAAGGGAAGGAGTATGATAGCCAGAAGAAATATTTGCAAATATTTTATAATGGTTTTTGAGTAAATAAAATGGATTGAATGAATAAGTAAAATTGCTTCCGTAAATGCTATGATGATTCCACCGTCCACCGAGTTCTGTATGAAACCCATTATTTGTTTTTAAAATAAAAGAAGCATAGGTACTCACCTGATTTGTTTTGGCACTATCGGCAGATATGGGTAATGAAGGAAACCCATAATCAGGAAGTGAAATAAAATACTGAGTAGTTGAGTTTCCTATGTAATCTATGCCTGCGAGGAATTCTATGTTTTTATTAAAATTCAAGTGGGTATAAAGTTCCGCATAATTGGAAGTGCCATAATACTTCCCCTTCGCATAATCCTCAAAAATATTGGTAGAAGTTGAATCATCGAGAAGACTTCGATTGAAACGATTGTAACTGTATTGCAACCTGATGAGTCCTTTATTTAATTTATAATCAATAGTGGTTCCGGCAATCGTATTATTATTATGATTGGTATAATCTTTATCATCCACAAATGCACCTGCATCTACATCTGATCGGTTGTTATTGTATTTCACAAACAAATTTACTGATGTCTTTTTGAAAGGATGAACCCCATAATTTAATTGAAATGCATCCTGGTTAAAGCCATCTTTATCGAAGTTGGCTTTTCCGGTAGAATCATATGCTGATGAAAAACCTTTGCTGTATATTTTATTGTAAGAAACAAAATAAGTTTGCCCTTTACTATCAGACCCACTTATAGAAACCGCATCATTATAAGTATGGTAACTTCCCATTGAATGATTGATATTAAGATTGAAAGGCTTCCCGCTTCCCTTTTTGGTAATGATATTAATAACACCGGCCACTGCATCTGAACCGTATAGTGTGGACTGGGCTCCTTTCAAAATTTCAATTTTCTCAATATTATCCAACGTTATATTATTCAAATCATATTCGCTGGTAATGCCCGATGCATCGTATAAGGGAACACCATCAAGCAATATCAAAGTATTGCCCGAAGAAGCACCCTGCGTATAAACAGTTTGATTAGTGCCCAGATTATTATCAGCGCCATTTATGATCAATCCCGGTTGCTGGTTCAACACTTCCCCCAAAGATTTACCAGCGCTTTTTTGCAATTGTTCCTGTGTGATCACGTCCACTACTTTTCCTGTTTCACTTTGTTTGATAGGAGATTTGGTAGCAGTTACGATTACTTCATTAAGGGTTTTGGTAGTAGTGTCTTGCCGTTCCTGTGCCTGTAGCTGGTTGCTGAAGATTACAGCAGCCGCAATAAAAATTCCTTTTTTCATTTGTAGAAAATTTTTTTGTGACTGCTTTCGAAATTTAAAAGAAAGAAATATAAATGCCTCCCGGGCTTTTACACTCCATGCCTTTCACCCGAAAGCTTTGAATGATTGTTTATTAAACTGGCAGGTCTTCTGGCTTAATATTATCTTCTACCTTCCCGTCCGCTTTTGGCAAACAGTGGTGTGAGAGAAGTTGCCTCCGTGTTCCTCCCTTCGGGGGGCCAGGTGGGCTATTTTACAGCTACGGGGATAGCTCCGGAATTGAACCGGATTCCCATTTTAATCCCGGTTTTTAAACCGTGAACCAATTGTGATGCAAATGTAAAAGCAAATAGGTGTTAATTCAAAAAGTAATTTTTTAACCGGCTAACTATAAATCCACAATGGTTGCCTGCCTATCGGGAGGTTGGTTAACGACTTATTGCGGATATGAGTGCCTATAAAAATGATTAATAAAAAAGTGTTATCGAAATCTACTATTAATGGTTCAAGATTCTTAAAGTTCATATTATTTATACCGTTTACTTTTAAAATAGGGATATTATCAATAATTTTAGAAATGCTTTCTTCTCTGGAGCATTAACATTGATAAACCGAAATAAATTATAATCCTATATGCCAAACGAATCACCGATTGATTATTCAATCATCATTTGTACTTATAACACCGATGATCGCATATTGAAGCGCTGCCTTGAAGCAGTGGCTGCACTTGACAGGAAAGGTCTTGCAACGGAAGTCATTCTTGCAGATAATAACAGCCTTACACCTGCAGAAAGTATGGGGTTTGTAAGGCAGTATATTTCTAAAATTCCCAACATGAAGTGCATATTAGTACCGCAACAAGGTGTGAAATATGCCAGAATGGAAGCTATTGAAAAAGCCAAAGGGAAATATATTGTTTACATTGATGCTGATAACGAACCTGAAGGCGATTACCTGCAACAGTTAAAAAAACTGAATGCACAATTTGCACAGGTGGGTGCATGGGGGCCGGGAAATGTTACGGTGCAATTTATAGATAACATAGACAAATCTTTGGAGACCTATGCCCGTGTTGCTTTTCAGGAGCGACATGAAACTTCTTTAAAGACAGCTCATCTTTTAGATTGGCAATCTTTTTATCCTTTTGGTACCGGGCTTTGTATGTTGTCAACTGTTTTAAAAGGATATGTAGCATTGGCCAGGAAGAGTAAGTTTACGTTTGAGGGACGTAAAGGAAAAGTGATTTCAGGCGGGGAAGATATTCAGATGGTGATGTATTGTATTAAGAGTGGTTACCATGCAGGCATATCACCATCCTTGCGGCTTAATCATTTAGTATCTAAAGAAAAAGCAAACAAAGAATATTTGAAGAAACTGGCTTTTGGTTCAGCTTTTAGTTTTGAACCAGCACTGGTACAGGTACTTCCTGAACGAAAAAACATTTTGAAAGAAAAGTCTCTGTCTTCATTGGGCTTTTCCGCTAAAGTAGCCAAAGACCTTGCAATGTCAAAGGTTGGGAGTCAAAAAAAATTCTTTGAAGCCATTCAATTTATTGGGACACAGACTGGCGTGTACCAGGCATTGGGTAAACCTTTACCAGGATTTATAAAAAAAATGATTAGTAGTTTAAATTTGAAATAAAATGTCAAGATGGACTATTCTTTCCAAAAAAAATCGTGGCTCCAAAGGAGAATGGCACTCTCTCCTTCTTTTTTAAGTAAACACAATTCATTCATCCCATCTGTTTTGGTGCAGGTAATAATAAAAAAGCACAAACCTGATAATGTAGTTACCAGGCTTGTGTTTTTAAAATTCAGAAATTATTATCATTCATGATTACCTGTTCCCTGAATTTGCCCATTTGTTCCCTGTTGCTGATTGTTCTGTTGATTACGATTATTCATTCCCTGCATATTGTTCATCCTTTGGGGGTGAAAATTAATTTCCGTGTTACTGATATCCTTTTCTCTGTCTGATTTTAAAGCAAGTATTTGTTGTTTTCTTTGTGCCCTGGAAATGCTCTTGTTCTTTCTTGCTGCTTTTATCTTGTATTTGTAATCCATTTTTATACTTTGAATTTCCCGGTCAAGCCTGTAGGGTATAGGCCTTGAATTATAAGAGGGATAGCCATAGCCAAAATATGGGTAACCCAGATAAGGGTAGTTAAAATAAGGGTACCCAAAACCAAATCCATAGCTAATTGATGGAACTATATAAACGTGTGTGCGCGACGAATGGAATCCTTTGCGTTGCGCGGATGCTCCCAGTGACAATGTCAGGGAGATCATCATGATTAGTATCTTTTTCATAATATTATTTTTTAATTTTTCCACCCAATTAGACGAAGAAAAAAGATTAAAACTTACTTCCGTAATTATAAATACAGATACTATAACTTTTTGTTTTTTATGGACTGTTAAGGGCCAATGTTTAGCCGTGTCAGGCTTGAACTTGTCGAAGGTCTGTTAGAGGATTACCGAATGTGGGGTTATGAAAGAGTACTTTCGTTCCTTTTTATTGATGGAAAGTGGATGACAGATGGCTGCGATGGAAGAAATATTGGCTTCTGTGAAAGTTTAGAGTGCTATATATCTATGAAATCAGGTGTTTATATTTCTCAAGGCAATTATTGTCTTTGTCTGCCCCCGATAAGTGAATCTCAATAGAGAACAGGACTATGAAAAATTCCCTTTAAACAGTAGTCCTTGTTTATGAGGACTTTAATAGCTTTTTTATGATAGTAATGGAACAGTCATTTACATCAGTACGCTCACATGATAGGAATAGAAGGTTGTGAATAATTTTTAGAGGTTTCTTAATTCGGTAATTTACCCCGGCATTCTTGTAATGTATTTCTCCATTTGTTTGATCTGATCTACAATTTGGGGCGTAGTTGGTTTTAGTGACTTTACTTTTCTAAAATATTCTTTTGCAGCGCGGAATTCTCTTTTGTTGATCATAATGGAAGATAGTTGCAGGTAAGCAGCAGCCGCATTTTCCTTGTCGGGCAAACCCGAACGGATGGCTTGCCGGATGTAGTTTTCCGCTTCTTTTACTTTTCCTTTTTGCATAGCTATCATACCAAGTTGTAATTTATTGGAACCTTCTGCTTCTTTCATTGGCAGGCCAAGACTAAGGCTTTTTTTCATGTTGATTTCGGCACTGTCAAAATTCTGATTTACCATATCCATGTTACCTTTTAAAGTGAAGTAAACGGAACGGACAGGTTTGATCAATAACCTGGGAAACCATATAGAGTCAATCACCTTCTGAGCGCCTGCCATATCACCACTTTCCATATAGCCCTGTATAAGCCGCATAGGGCCGAAAAGAAAATGTCCCACCACGAGAATCAGAGCGATCAGATATAAAATGAAAGATGGCCAGAAACCAGCTTCCAGATTTACAATAATACCGAATACTAAAAACAGGGCACCTAACAGGAGCCGGTATTTAATAATAAAATTGAGAAACTTCATAATCTTAAAATATTTTTACATACAAACACCTGTATCAAAGACTTGCTTGCAAATTATAGTACCGACATGAATCGGGATTCCAAATTTGCTTCAATTGCCGGATAGATAGGGTTTTTACAAACATTTACCGTGGCATTTTGAGTTTGCAAATATAAACTTTCAAATAGTATTTTTGAAACTTAACGAACATTGAAAGGAACCTATGTTTCGAAAAGGACAAAAACTTAATTTTTGACATTAGAGTTGAAGGGCAATCTTTTAATTATAGAGAAATAAAAAGTAACCACTCTGGAATTCCCCTTCTCTTCGCCATTTTGTCTTATTTTTTTTGTTAGCATAATATTTGGAACTTTACCGCTGTAATTAATTTTTACACTAAATTTAATGTATGAACGTAGGAAAAGAATTTGAAAAATATGCGGTGAAGCACCGGGGTATCAGCAGCAATACACTCGATGGATACATCAAACATAATGTCACCAACCTTACTCCCAACATTATTGAAGAAAGACCGATGAATGTAGCGGTGATGGATGTTTACAGCCGTTTGATGATGGACAGAATCATCTTTTTGGGGTATCCGGTGAATGATGAGGTAGCCAATATTATTATTGCTCAGCTATTGTTTCTGGAAAGTACCGACCGCACCAGAGATATTCAGATGTATATCAATTCTCCAGGTGGCGGCGTATATGCAGGATTGGGGTTATATGATACCATGCAGTTTGTGAACCCTGATATCGCTACCATTTGCACCGGCATTGCGGCAAGTATGTCAGCGGTATTAATGTCAGCAGGAGCTCATGGGAAAAGAAGTGCTTTACAACATTCCAGGATTATGATGCATCAGCCGAGTTCAGGTGCTGCAGGGCAGGCATCGGATGTACAGATTACCGTAAATGAAATAAAGAAACTGAAAATGGAGCTTTATGAGATACTTAGCATTCATACCGGCCAAACGATAGAAAAAGTAGCCAAAGATAGTAACCGCGATTTTTGGATGGTTGCTACTGAGGCAAAGGAGTATGGCCTTATTGATGAGGTATTGGTCACCAATACAAGGAAATTAAAAAAATAGAATTTACCCGCAAAAAATACGATATGACTTTTTATAAAAATAATAATGTTACACGTTTTGATCAGGAAGATGAGCCGGAAGTTGCTGTTCCTGAAAACCCGATGGAGAAAATGATGGGAGGGCTGATGTTTGATAAAAAATTTATTGAACAAAGGAAAATTTTCCTTTGGGGCGAGGTAAATGATAAAAGTGCTAAGGAGATCACCAGCAAGCTTTTGTATCTTGAAGCCATCGATCCGGGGAAAGAGATTACTTTTTATATAAGCAGCCCGGGAGGTGTCATTACCAGCGGTATGGTAATATATGATACCATGCAAATGATTTCATCTCCGGTGAGTACCGTTTGTATGGGTATGGCCGCAAGTATGGGGAGCATTTTATTGAGTGGTGGCGCCAAAGGAAAGCGTTTTATCTTCCCACATGGCGAGGTGATGATACACCAGCCGAGTGGTGGTGGGCAGGGAACCAGCGCCGACCTCGAAATTGTGGCTATCCAGATCATGAAAGCGAAAGAATTGGGCGCAAAGATTCTTGCAGAAAATTGTGGTCAGACCTATGATAAAGTGATGGAAGACTTTGACCGCGATTATTGGATGGATGCCAAAGAAAGTAAGAAATATGGCATCGTAGATGGAATTCTTAATAAATTGTAATGCAACATATTTGTGTATTATATTGTCTTATATATATTCATTTGGATCATTCTTGCGTTTTCACAACGTAAGAAATCTCTTAATTTGTAAAAAAGTATGGCAAAACAACAACCGTTACATTGTTCATTTTGTGGCAGAAGCCGTGATGAGGTAAAAATACTCATAGCAGGGCAGGAAGCCCATATATGTGAAAATTGTATTGAGCACGCTCAGGAAATTATTCTTCAGGAAATAACGCCCTCGCAGGAAAGTACCTCTAATTCCAATTATAAGCTCTCCGTAAAAAAACCAATAGAACTGAAAAAATTTCTGGACGAGTTTGTGATTGGTCAGGATGATGCCAAGAAAGTACTCGCTGTGGCAGTGTATAATCACTATAAAAGACTAAACCAAAAGATAGACAGTGATGTTGAAATAGAAAAAAGCAACATCATTATGGTAGGAGAAACAGGAACCGGCAAAACACTGTTGGCCAAGACCATCGCCCGTATTTTGAATGTGCCATTTGCTATTGTAGATGCAACCGTTTTTACGGAGGCTGGCTATGTGGGGGAGGATGTGGAAAGCATTTTGAGTCGCCTGTTGCAAGTATGCAATTTTGATGTAAATGCAGCACAAAAAGGTATTGTATATATTGATGAAATAGATAAGATTGCACGTAAAAGCGATAATCCCAGCATTACAAGAGATGTGAGCGGCGAAGGGGTACAACAAGGATTATTAAAACTTTTGGAAGGTACTGAAGTGCTTGTACCACCACAAGGAGGCCGCAAGCATCCTGAGCAAAAATTAATAAAAGTAAATACCAGCAATATTCTCTTTATTTGTGGGGGTGCTTTTGATGGTGTTGACAGGATCATTGGCCGAAGGATCAATACCAATGCCATCGGATTCAATGTGAATAAAGATGTGCAGGAATACCAGCGCAAAAATCTACTTCAGTTTGTGAATGCACAGGATCTTAAAACATTTGGCCTCATTCCAGAGTTACTTGGAAGGCTCCCGGTAGTCACTTATCTTGATCCGCTGGATTCTACTACACTGAGGAACATTCTTACAGAACCACGCAATTCTTTGATCAAGCAATACAAAAAATTATTTGAACTGGAAGGGATTGATCTTGTAATTGAAGACGATGTATATGATTTTATGGTAGAAAAAGCAATGGAATATAAGCTGGGCGCACGTGGGCTGAGAAGCATTTGCGAGAGTATCTTAACGGATGCCATGTTTGAACTTCCTTCTCAAAAAGTAAAGACATTTACCCTTACCAAAGAGTACTCGCAACGTAAATTCAGCATTAGTAAATTGAGCATGTTGAAAGTAGCATAAAATTTTTTTATAAAATTTGTTGAGCATTTATTTTTAAAACGCCCCGTTGAGGGGCGTTTTTGCGTTTCAAACTTTGCCAGGTATTTAGTGGGTTGCACGCATTGGCAACAAAATGTGAATAGGATGCTCCCCACCGAGAGCGCCCGGAATGATGTTCCCGTCGGGAATGCAGTCCTGAAGCGTCTTTCCTGTCCGCCTCTTGAGAAATTCCGAATACACGTCTAATGAAATATAATGAGGATGCTGATTTCGATAGCGAGAAGTATTCAAAATTTGAAATAGTAAAAGAGGAGGTTTTATCTTTTGAAAAGTAGGCTGGGAAGAGCTTTTCTGGTTTTCTTTTTTCTGACCAATAAAATAAGGTAATTTTTTAAGCATTTTCATCCCCGTTTCTATTTTTAATTATACTTTTACCGCATTCTGAAAGTTGAATCAAAAATTGTTTTGATTCTGATGTTTAAAATTCTGTATCAAACATGGTTGATGTAATTCTTGGCCTCCAATGGGGAGATGAAGGAAAGGGTAAGATCGTAGATTATTTTGCTCCTGATTATGAGATGATTGCCCGGTTCCAGGGAGGACCTAATGCAGGCCATACCTTATACGTTGAAGGAAAAAAGATCGTTCTCCATCAGATTCCCTCCGGTATTTTTCGTGACAATAAGATCAATTTGATCGGCAGCGGCGTAGTGCTTGATGCGGTTATCCTTAAGAAAGAATGTGAGGCAGTGGCCTCTTTTGGAGTGGATTATAGAAAATCTTTGTACATCAGTGAAAGAACCCATTTGATATTGCCTACCCATCGCGCAATTGACAGGGCGAGTGAAGCTGCAAAGGGCCATGATAAAATAGGGTCAACCCTGAAAGGGATTAGTCCGGCCTATATGGATAAAACGGGAAGAAATGGCCTGCGTGTGGGTGATATTCTTTCTGCTGACTTTCAAAAAAAATATGAGCAACTAAAGAAAAAACACCGACAGATACTGGATAATTTTTCATTTGATGAAGATATTTCTGGTGCAGAAACGGAATTTTTTGAAGCATTGGAATTCCTGAAAACGTTAAAAATAGTGAATGGCGAATATTTCATAAATGACGCTATACAAAAAGGGAAAAGAATTCTGGCAGAAGGAGCACAAGGCAGTATGCTTGATGTGGATTTTGGAACATTCCCATTTGTTACCTCGTCAAACACCATAACAGCAGGTGTTTGCAGTGGGCTTGGCATTTCTCCCCAGAAAATAAAAGAGGTGATCGGTATCACGAAAGCCTATTGTACCAGGGTAGGAAGCGGCCCCTTTCCTACGGAATTGAAGGACGATATGGGGGAGTTGATCCGAAAAGCAGGAAATGAATTTGGAAGTACTACCGGCAGGCCACGCAGATGCGGTTGGATTGATCTGGTGGCATTAAATTTTGCCTGTATGATCAATGGAGTTACTCAACTCGTGATGACAAAAGCGGATGTACTTGATGATATAGAGATTCTTAAAGTATGTAATAAATATGATGTCAATGGGACAGAAACACAAGAGGTACCTTTCCAGATGGAGGGGAAATTTATAACGCCTTTATATAAGGAGTTTGCAGGATGGAAAACGGATATTACCGGCATCAAAAATTTTGAAGATCTTCCCGCAGAAATGACTACTTACATTCGTTATATTAATTCAACTCTTGGTGTTCAGGTAAAATATATTTCAAACGGACCGGGTACAGACCAGATTATTGTGGCATCATGATTGCGGATTTAATAGACTCTAAATATTTTTTTAAAAAAAGTATTCATTATTTTTGGTTAATTGAAAATCATATTGAAAATTTACAAAAAAAATCCTTAGAAAAATATGAAAGCAAAATCTGAAAAGGCAAACGCACTTCCGCCAAAAAAATCCCCGAAAGCATCTCCAAAAACATCCTCCAAAAAAGATCCTGATGATATTGATGACGATGATATTGATGACGAGAAAGATGAGCCTGTAAAAAAAGGAAAAAAACCTTCTTCTAAAAAGAGCCGTGACGAAGATGATGATGACGATGAAGAAATTAAAGATGATTGGGAGAAGGGGGAAGAAGAAGATTATGATCCCGATTTTGAAGAGTTTGATATTCCTAAATCGAAAGGGAAAAAATCTCCCAAGAAAGGGAAGGGCGAAGATGATTTTGATTTGGAAGATGACTTTAAAAGCCTTGATCTGTTTGACGAAGGAGGAGGAGATGTTTTTGACGATGATGATGATTTCTAAAATAACTCTCCACCGGATAAAAAATCTTGAAAAGAAAATTTATTTCATATCCCATAGCTGATTTTTATATTTTTAAAACTCAATTGCTGAACTACGGAAAAATGTTCGGCAATTTTTGTTTTTTGGATAATCATGAATACGATTTTGATAAATCGTTTGAATGTGTGGGAGGGTTTGGTGCTATGCAATCTCTATCGTCTGATACGGGAGAGACACTATCTTCGCTGGATATTTTTTTGAGTGGAAAGGACGACTGGGTTTTTGGGCATCTTGCGTATGATATTAAAAACCGGATAGAATCTCTCTTTTCACACAATCATGATGAAATAGGTTTCCCGGATTTTCAATTTTTCGTTCCTGAAATTGTTTTTATTTTATCGAAAGAGGAAGTGAAGATCGGGGTACATTCTTCTTCTGATGCTGATAAAATATTTGATGCAGTGCTATCTGCTGTCCCCGCAGAAATTAGTTTCCCCACCCCGCAGCTACTAAGCAGATTTTCGAAGGATGACTATTTGAATATAGTCAGGAAACTGCAGCAACATATTGCAAAAGGAGATTGTTATGAAGTTTGTTTTTGTCAGGAGTTTTATGCGGAAGATGTACAGATAGATCCTGTGAAAGTTTTCGAACAATTAAGCATTCTTTCCCCTAATCCGTTTTCTGCATTTTATCGCTTGGATGATAAATATCTGATGTGTGCAAGCCCCGAAAGATTTTTGAAGAAAACAAAGGATTTAATTATTTCTCAGCCTATCAAAGGCACTTCCAGGCGTACCAATCCCGATAAGGAAGATGAAGGAGAAAAAAATCTTTTACAGTGGGATGAAAAGGAGCGTGCCGAGAATGTTATGATCGTAGATCTCGTACGCAATGATCTTAGCAAGGTGTGTGAAGAAGGATCTGTAATGGTAAAAGAATTTCTGAAGATATACTCATTTCCGCAGGTACATCAAATGATATCTACCATACAGGGTACACTTCAAAAAGATATTTCTCTTTCAGAGATCATAAAAGCTACATTTCCTATGGGTTCTATGACGGGTGCTCCTAAAAAGAGAGTGCTGGAATTGATAGAACTGTATGAAAAAACGAAGAGAGGCTTATTTTCCGGTAGTGTCGGCTATATAAATCCTGAGGGTGATTTTGATTTTAATGTAGTAATCAGGAGTGTTTTGTACAATGAGAAAAACAGATACCTGTCTATTCCGGCGGGTTCCGCTATTACGTGGAAAAGTATTCCTGAAAAAGAATATGATGAATGTAATATTAAGATTGAAGCAATGAAGAGATCATTACAATAGCTTAGTTTCCTTTTTTATTTCTTTGAGGTTTGTGTCCATACTCTGTTTTAGAATCCATTCGTACATTCCCTAAAAGTTGCTCTACACTTTCATTCAGGATATCGTATTTTTTATCAAAAAACTCTTTCATCTTATCACCCGGTAATTGAAGAGTATAAGTAGCCCCTGTAGCGAGTGCATCATCTAATCCGGGGTTATAGTGATTGAATTCCTTCAATCCCATGGATATGTTTTGAGCAATTACTTTTGCCATGTACCTTCCCGATATCTCTGTGGAATCCGCGTTTGATTTTTCTTCTGAAGAGAGTTGAGGGCTATGAGAACTGGTGTCGCCGGAGAGCCTGGAATAATTGAATTTAGAATTTGCTACCGAATTGTTTGTTCCTGTTTCCATTATATAATGAGTAGCAATGAATTTCTTAACGTGGTTGCGCGATTCTTCAGGTAAATAGTATTGAAGTTTCCAGAAGTCGCGGCTACCGCTTTTTTTAATAGCGCTGTAAACCCTTCCCGGACCGCCATTATAAGCGGCTATTACAAGTAACCAGTCTTTAAGGTCTTTGTAGAGACTCAGTAAATATTTCGCAGCAGCATTGGTACTTTTTGAATAATCGGTGCGGTCGTCCTGATTTTGATTTACGATTAATCCATAGTCTTTGGCTGTATAAGTCATGAATTGCCAGGGACCTCTTGCACCCGCTACGGATAAAGCATTTGACTTTAAGTCACTTTCGATCACGGCCAGGTATTTCAATTCCTTTGGTAAACCATATTGGGTAAGAATACCGTCAATGAAATTAAAGTAAGTGGAAGAAGTAGCTTTGAGGTGTAATAAATAATCTTTGTGCGAATTCAGGTAATCCTGCATATATTTCTCTGCATAAGGGTTTACTTGTGTAGAGTAAGGCATTGCAGAATTGTAGGAGTAATTTTTAAAAAGGTTTTTGAACCCGTACTTCGTAACCTGGCTCAGGTATTCAGTCTTTTCTTTTGAAGGCTTTTTGGCTACTATCACTTCATCAATCACTTTATTTTCAATTCTATCAGTAGTATCGGGCTTAGTCTTTGTAATAATAGTATCCGTTACAGGTTGTGGTAGAGGGTGTATATCTGCTAATACACTCGTATGTAGGGATACAACGAGAATAAGAGGTAAAAATATAGTGAACCATTTCTGCATGAATACTAACATTGTTTATAATCTTTCAAAAGCATATCTGAAATTCTCAGTAAAGTTAATTCATTTCGTTTTTGTGTCAACACCTGTACTCCAAAAGGCATGCCGTTGCTGTGTTTAAACAGGGGCAGCGAAATACCCGGTATCCCGGTAAGATTGCAATACACAGTGTAAATATCGGCGAGATACATGGCAATCGGATCCTTTTGCATACTGCCTGCTACGAATGCGGTGGAAGGTGTAGTAGGTAAGAGAATGGCATCAAACTCCTCATAAATTTTCTTCGTCAGAGATACCAGTAGATTTCTCACCTGCTGTGCTTTTGTAAAATAAGCGTCATAATAACCTTCGCTTAATACAAAAGTACCCAGCATGATCCTTTTCTTTACTTCTTTACCGAATCCATCTCCCCGGTTTTTTTCGTAAAAGGCGTTCAGATCTTCTTCTCTGTCTTTGCTTCGGTATCCATACCTTACGCCATCATAGCGTGATAGATTAGATGAAGCCTCTGCGGTAGTGAGTACATAGTATGCCGGAACAATATAATCTATCAGGTCAAAATTAATTTCTTCCACCTTGTTCCCATCATTTTTCAACTTTTCTGCGAGACCATAGATCCCTTTTTTTATTTCGGGATCAAGGCTTTCATGTTCCATGGCATTTTTGAATAAGGCGATGCGGTAGCCTTCGGGATTTTTGAAAGGAGGTAGTTCTAAGTTTATTGTTCCGGAATCATTTTGGTTTACGGTGCTGTCATAACTATCATGCCCTTTTATTATTTCCAGCACTTTTGCCGTGTCTTCTACGTTATTAGCAAAGATTCCTATCTGGTCAAAGGAAGAAGCGTAAGCAATGAGGCCATGTCTCGAGATGGTTCCGTAAGAAGGTTTCATCCCCACGATACCGCAAAAATCCGCGGGTTGCCTTACCGATCCACCGGTATCACTTCCCAGGCTTACCATACACAAACCTGCCTGTACGGCTACAGCAGAGCCTCCTGACGAACCTCCGGAAACTTTATTTTCATCCAGTGCGTTCTTTACTCTTCCATATACCGAATTTTCATTGGTGCTTCCCATGGCAAACTCATCACAGTTGCAATTGCCAATAATGATAGCGTCCTCATTTAGTAACCTTTCAACCGCGGTAGAATTGTAAATGGAAGTGAAGCCTTTCAACATTTTTGATGAGGCGCTTATATGATGGTCTTTGTAGCAAATAACATCTTTGATGGCTACGACCACGCCATGTAATTTCCCTGGTGTATCACCTTTTTTTCTTTTCTCATCAAGGAAATTTGCCCGCTCTAAGGATTCTTGCGAATAAACTTCTATGAAGGCATTCAACTGTTTCGAGGTATTTATTTTCTCTAAATAATATTCAACAGCTTCTTTGCAGGAAGTAGCCCCTTCGAAAAGTTGTTGATGATAGTTTGAAATATTTTGAAAAGAGAACAATCGTATTACTTTAATAAAAAAAGGCTCAGGTGTATCTCTGCTGATTATTCACCTCAACCTATGATAGAATTTTTTTGAATTATTACTTGGAGGATTCTGTCTTTACTGATTCGTTTTGTCCGTTGGAAGAGACGTTGTCTTTTTCTTTTATGCTTCCATTAATGTCTTTCTTTGCGCTTTCCTTGGCATCATTAAATTCCTTTACTCCCCGGCCAATTCCGCGCATAAGATCGGGTATCTTTCTACCTCCGAAAAATAAGAGGACTACCAGAAGAATCAATATCCACTCAGTGCCCCCAGGCATTGCGAATAAAAACCCGGGTTTAAATAATAAGAATGTCATGTAGTTTAAAGTTGTCGGGCAAAGGTAGGGTATAAATGGCTTAGATACACCCCAATATCGCATGTTTTCGGGTAAAAAGACCCGGTATATTTCGGTTTAATCCGGAAAACAAAAAAACCACCTTTTTACAGATGGTTCTTTTTTTTATACCCCCAAAGAAAAGACTTTAACTACAGCCCATGCTGTTACCACAGTTTAAACATTTATAACAAGTACCGTTGCGAATAGTGATGTGTCCACAGGTATTACAAGCGGGCGCATCACTTTGCATATTTTTAGATGCTGCATTTACTGAATCCATGCTACTATTTTCTTTTTTTACATGATCAGATCTGTATGATTTGTGCGAATGTGCCTTAACGTTGGATGTTCCTGTTACCCTTATTTCACTCAATTCCGGAACTCTTTCTCCGATAGTGGGGGTGGTATCATCCCAGGGCTTGTTGCCGGCGTTTTCCACTTCAGGCTTGTCAAGTACATGCACCAGGTCATTTCTGCCGAGATATTCATACGCCAGTGAACGGAACATAAAATCAATAATAGAAGTAGTGGTTTTTATGTTGGGATGTTCTACTATTCCGGAAGGTTCAAAGCGTGTGAATATAAACTTCTCTACAAATTCTTCAAGAGGGACTCCATATTGTAAACCGATGGAGATTGCTATGGCAAAGCAATTGAGCATGCTACGCATGGTAGCACCTTCTTTTGCCATGTCAATAAAGATTTCTCCCAGAGTGCCATCGGTATATTCACCGGTTCTGAGGAATAATGCCTGGCCATTTATTTTCGCTTTTTGTGTGAATCCTCTGCGTTTTGCGGGCAATGTTCTGCGCTCAACAATCATAGCGAGCTGGCGCTTCAGTGAAGTATCTTCACTATTTTGCACTCTCTTATTTACTTCTTCCAAAAGGTCATCTATGGTTAATTGTCCCATATTCACGAGAGCAGTTTCGTGTTGCTCTTCTTCTGTTTCAGCCATTTCAGCATTCTTCTTTTTCTTATCGCTTTTATTGCTCAGCGGTTGCGATAGTTTTGAACCATCACGGTAAAGTGCACACGCTTTTAGTCCAAGCTGCCAGCTTAGGTGGTAAGCTTCCGCAATTTCCTCGATCGTCCCTTCATTAGGAAGATTAATTGTTTTGGAAATGGCGCCACTTAAAAAAGGTTGCGCAGCTGCCATCATGCGTATGTGGCCGCTGTAATGGATATATCTTTCACCGGTATTACCACATTTATTGGCACAATCAAAAACCGGTAAATGTTCTTCTTTCAAATAAGGAGCGCCTTCCACGGTCATGGTGCCACATATATAGATATTGGCTTCTTCAATTTGCTGATCAGTAAATCCTAATGCTTCCAGTAAACTCCATTCAAAATTGTTATAATCCTCCGGTTTAAAGCCCAGATGTTGTAAACATTCTTCACCAAGATTAAAAGCATTGAATACAAATCCTATTTCAAAAGCAGTAGGCAGTGCCGCTTCAATTTTTTGAATATCATTTGCGGAAAATCCTTTTTGGGAAAGCGAGTTGAAATTGATGTGAGGAGAGCCTTCCAGGGTAGCGTGCCCTTTTGCATAATTTACAATTTCTTCAATTTCCTTTTCCCGGTATTTCAGATTTCGTAAAGCCTGTGGTACACTTTGATTGATAATTTTAAAGTAACCGCCACCGCTTAATTTTTTAAATTTCACCAGGGCAAAATCTGGTTCTACTCCTGTGGTATCACAATCCATCACAAGACCGATGGTTCCTGTTGGGGCAATCACGGTAGTTTGTGCATTTCTGTACCCATATTGTTCGCCCAGCTTTACGGCATCATCCCAGGCTTTGGTAGCGGCTTTCAATAAATAATCAGGGCAATATTTTGCATTAATCCCTTGTGGTTTTATTTCAATTCCTTCATACGCATCCGTAGCATCGTAGGCGGCTGCACGATGATTGCGCATTACCCGAAGCATGTGCTTTTTGTTCTCTTCGTATCTACTGAAAGGGCCTAAATGTTGAGCAAGTTCTGCAGAAGTTTTGTAAGCGATTCCGGTCATGATAGCGGTAATAGCACCTGCAATGCCGCGTGCTTTATCACTGTCGTACGCGATGCCGCTTACCATCAGCATACTACCCAGGTTGGCAAAACCCAATCCCAATGTTCTGTAATCATAACTTAGTTGAGCCACTTCCTTGCTGGGAAATTGTGCCATCAAAACTGAAATTTCCAAAACAGTTGTCCATAGACGGACCGTATATTCAAAACCCGGAACGTCAAATGAATTGTCGGATTCATTAAAAAATTTGCGAAGGTTAACAGAGGCAAGATTACAAGCCGTATTGTCAAGGAACATATATTCGCTGCAAGGATTGCTCGCTCTTATTCTTCCTCCTTCCGGACAAGTATGCCACTCATTGATCGTAGTGTCAAATTGAGTTCCCGGATCGGCACAACGCCAGGCAGCGTAATTGATCTCGTCCCACAATTTTCTTGCTTTAATGGTCTTCATAGTGTGGCCGTCACTTCTTGCTTTCAAATCCCAATCGCCATCTTTTTCAAGAGCATGAAAAAATTCATTGGAGATACGTACGGAATTATTACTGTTTTGTCCGCTCACGGTTTTATAGGCTTCCCCTTCGTAATCACTCGGGTATCCGGCAGCGATCAAAGCAGCTACTTTCTTTTCTTCTTCTACTTTCCAGTTTACGAATGTTTCGATTTCAGGATGGTCAATATCAAGACAAACCATTTTTGCAGCACGACGGGTAGTGCCACCGCTTTTGATAGCGCCGGCAGCTCTGTCGCCTATTTTAAGGAAGCTCATTAATCCACTGGAAGTACCGCCTCCGCTCAATTTCTCTCCTTCTCCCCGTATTGAACTAAAATTGGTACCTACACCACTTCCATATTTAAAAATTCTGGCTTCCCGTACCCATAAATCCATAATACCTCCATCATTTACCAAATCATCTTCCACACTCAAAATAAAGCAGGCATGTGGTTGTGGACGCTCATAAGCAGAGGTTGATTTTTTTAAAATTCCATCTTTTGCATCTACGAAATAATGCCCCTGTGGTTTGCCGGTAATACCATATACTTCATGCAATCCGGTATTGAACCACTGTGGCGAATTGGGTACACAAGACTGATTTAAAATTGCATAGATCAATTCTTCATAAAAAATTTGTGCATCTTCTTTGGAAGCAAAATAATGATTTCTTTCGCCCCACACACGCCAGCAATGCGCCATGCGATGGGCTACCTGTTTTATCGAAGTTTCTCTTCCGGAAGTTCCATCGGGCTGGGGTACCCCAGCCTTCCGAAAATATTTTTGTGCTAAAATATCAGTTGCAATCTGGCTCCATCGTCTGGGTACTTCTACATTATCCATCTGGAAAACCACTTCACCGGTTGTATTTTTTATAACCGATGTACGGTAATCGTATTCAAACATATCAAATGGAGAAACATCTTCCTGTGTAAAATGCCGGGAGAAGGGTAGGCCGGCGGTAGATTCTTTTTTTAATGACATTAGGGTAGTAGTATTTTGATTAATAATTCTTGTTATTCTGTAAAGTAGGAGAACGAAAATATTTTTTATTGCCCACAAAGCAGGGAGCAAAATATCAACAGGGTGTGGATAAGAATTGGTTATTTTTTTTTTAGTCAGGCGGGTATTGATTTAACCGATTTTTGCACAGAGTGGGAATAAAAAGATTTCCTTTTTTAGGTAATTTTGGCATTATGACTTTTAATAATATAAATTTACAACTGTAATTATGAAAGCGGTGATTCAAAGAGTGTTGCAAGCGTGTGTAACTATTGATAATACTGTAAAATCTGCTGTAGAGGCAGGGTTACTGGTATTCATTGGCATTGAAGATGCCGATAACGGAGAAGATATCAAATGGCTGAGTAATAAAATAGTGAACCTTCGCATTTTTAATGATCAGAATGGTGTTCCCAATATATCTGTGAAGGAAGCGAGTGGCGATATTCTTCTGGTGAGCCAGTTTACATTACAGGCTTCTACAAAGAAAGGGAACCGGCCTTCCTATTTAGAAGCGAGTAAAGCGGAGATTGCCATTCCTTTGTACGAGAAATTGATTGTTCAGTTAGAAATTGATCTTGGTAAACAAATATTTACAGGAGAGTTTGGAGCAGATATGAAAGTAAGTTTGGTAAATGACGGGCCGGTAACTATTTTGATTGACACGAAAAGGAGAGAGTAATTACACTAATTTTATCGAATTACACTAAATGAAACTTTTCCATGGCAGAATTATTATACAAAGAAGAGTCATTTAAAATTATAGGTATATGTATGGAAATACATAAGACACTTGGAATGGGGCTCAAAGAAATTAATTATAAAGACGCAATGGAAATCGAATTTTCAGAGCATAACATACCTTATGAGAGAGAGAAAAGTTCATCGTGAAATACAAAAACAAGATATTACGCAATGCTTATTACGCAGATTTCCATATATATGATTCAATTATTCTGGAAATAAAATCTGCAGTTTCAATCATTCCTCCACATATTGCCCAAACCCTAAGTTATTTATCGGTGTCACAGCAAAAATTAGGTATGATAATCAATTTTGGTGAAAAATCCCTTGTGTGGAAAAGAGTCGTTCTGTAAAAATCCGTGTAATTCGATATAATTCGTGTAATAAAAAATAAATAATGACCATACAACAAGTTCAAACAGATATTGATAACTGGATTACAACTACCGGTGTCCGGTACTTTAATGAGCTAACCAATCTGGGGATTTTAATGGAAGAGGTAGGCGAATTATCAAGATTGATGGTAAGAAAATTTGGCGAACAATCTTTTAAAGAAAGCGATAAGAACAAAGAGCTTGCTGATGAAATGGCTGATGTGCTTTGGGTATTGATTTGCCTGGCCAATCAAACCGGGGTTGACCTTACGGATGCACTGGAAAAAAATTTCGAAAAGAAAAATGTAAGAGATAAAGAAAGGCATAAAGGGAATGAGAAGTTGAATAGGTAGAATGGCTTTATTCTATACTACTTGTTAGAATGTAATGTTTCAATGATATGTTTTATGACCTTATCATCAATCATATCAAACTCGGATTTATCATAGATAATAAGTAAATAGACTTTCTGGTTTTGTATAAAAAGATAAGTTATGACTCTTGCTCCGCCACTTTTACCCTTTCCTTTGCTTTTTATTGAAATCCCGATTTTATAAGTATTATTCCCAAGAGGTATGCCTGATTCAGAAAATTTAGATAAAAAATCATTTAATTCTGAGAGTTCTTGTTTGAGAGATGGAAACTCTTTTGTAAGGCGCTTTGCCTCTTTTTTAAACTTGTCACTTATTATAATGTGAAGCTCATTCAGAAATTCATTGAGTGTCTGCTTATGGTCTTTTTCCTCTTTTATAATATCAGTTTGCTTAAACGCTTCTTCCATGTGCGACTTTAGTTTCAAAGCTTGTTCATATTTTTTAATCTTGTTAAGCATTTTCTTCCATTCGGCCAGTGATACCTGAACTGCCCGGATATTGACTTTAATATCGTTAACATATTGAAGCTCTGTTTTCATCTCTCAAAGTTGACAGTTTTTCATAAATATAATTGATGGGTTTTATTATATAGAAGGTAAAACAGGATAAGTGAGGACTTGATAAAAATTGATGTCCTAAAATTTGATATTTCTCATCTTATATTTGCACTCTTATGGCAAACGAAACCAACAATTTCAACAATATCATCGCTCATTGTAAAGAATACGGATATATATTCCCTTCCAGCGAAATTTATGACGGATTGAGCGCCGTATATGATTACGGACAAAATGGATCGCAGTTAAAAAAGAATATCCGGGACTATTGGTGGAAAAGTATGACCCAGCTTCGTGAGAATATTGTGGGTATTGATGCAGCTATTTTCATGCATCCGCTTACCTGGAAAGCAAGTGGCCACATTGATAATTTCAGTGATCCAATGATAGATAATAAAGACAGCAATAAACGCTATCGTGTGGACCATTTAATAGAAGCTCATGCAGAGAAATTGGCACTTGAAGGAAAGAAAGATGAAGAGGTAGCCTTGCTGAAAAACATGGATGCCTTACTGGCAAAAGATGATTTTGCGGGATTAAAAAAATTAATTGACGACAATAACATGAAATGTGCCGTTAGCGGGACCTGCAACTGGACAGACATACGTCAATTCAACTTGATGTTTGATACCCGGCTGGGAAGTATCGCTGGCGAAACCGACAAAATTTATCTGCGCCCTGAAACGGCACAGGGAATTTTTGTGAACTTTCTGAATGTACAGAAGAGCGGTAGAATGAAAATCCCTTTTGGTATTGCGCAAACGGGCAAAGCTTTCAGAAATGAAATCGTTGCACGTCAATTTATTTTCCGTATGCGTGAATTTGAACAAATGGAAATGCAGTTTTTTGTACGCCCAGGCACAGAAATGGAATGGTATAAATATTGGAAAGCCGAAAGATTGAGGTGGCATGAAAGCTTAGGAATTCCTGCAGAAAAACTTCGCTATCATGACCATGTAAAACTCGCGCATTATGCCAATGCTGCAGTGGATATTGAATATGAATTCCCTTTCGGATTTAAAGAACTGGAAGGCATTCATTCGCGTACTGATTTTGACTTGAAACAGCACCAGGCATTGAGCAAAAAGAAATTACAGTATTTTGATAATGATTTAAAGGAAGATGGAAAACCTTATGGAAATTATATTCCGTATGTAGTAGAAACTTCTGTTGGTTTAGATCGTTTGTTCTTAACCATTATAAGTATGTCTTACGCTGAAGAAAAATGGGCAAAGGAAGATGGGACTGAAGACAGCCGGGTGGTTCTTAAGATCCCAGCAATGATTGCCCCTTATAAATTGGCCATACTTCCATTAGTGAAAAAAGATGGATTGCCTGAAATTGCCAAACAATTATTAGGGGAATGTAAACAAAGCTTTCATACTTTTTACGAAGAAAAGGACAGTATAGGCAAGCGTTACAGAAGAATGGATGCAATAGGTACTCCATTTTGTGTAACGATAGACCATCAAACAAAAGAAGATAATACTGTTACCATAAGGTATAGGGATACCATGACACAGGAAAGAATTGCTTTGGCTGAAGTGAGAAGAATAGTGATGGAGAAAGCTTCACTGCTCTTCTAAGAAAATCCTGCTTATTTTATTTCAGAGTTCATAAAGAATAAGATTATCTAATAAATAATTCCAACCGTATCGCAAGCGGCTTTGAGCAAAGAATTCTGGTCGGGACTGTCCTGTGCCAACTCCCAGAGCATAATTCCATTGGCTCTCTGCTTTGCCATTATAGCTTTTTTCTTCACGGTTGGCTGGCCATTATAATAAATGGTATAGTTTGAAAAACTTCCATTACTTACTACTGCCGAATCAGAAAGGGGGCTGCCTCCGTCGGCTAAAATTCCTTTATAAGTCAGAATAGTTCCGGTTTGGGTAATTCCTGATGGCCGTCCATAGGCAGGGATTCCTAGAACTGCTTTTGCAGGAGGCATTTTTCTTACATCTATCCAATAATTTAAAGAGGTTTCTGCAAGTAAAAGTGTGCTGTGATTTTTATAAGGCACCGTAGTGCTGAAGTCGTCATACGACATGATATTAAACCAATCCACATAAGCAAATAGCTCTGTTCGTATAGCATCACGAACGGCTCCTGCATACTTGCCTGCTGTTATCGCTGTGGTAAGGTAGTATTTTGCATCGCGGTGCAGTGAGTCTGATAATTCTTTCATTAAAGCGGTATAGGTTACGTCTGTTCCATCATCGGTACGGGGGAATTCCCAATCTACATCTACTCCATCAAATCCATATTGCCGTACCTTTTGCATTACATCCTTAATGAAATTATTGCGACCGTTTTCAGTGGCCGCCATATTCTTAAAGTTGGCAGCCCCGTTGATACTTACAAAAATTTTTGCATCATTTGCCCGGGCCTTCGCCATTAGGGCGGCTAATACATCGGGAGCTTCTACCGTCAAAAGTCCGGAAGAGCTTACTTCAAAAAAAGCATAATTCACCACATTGCATCTTTTAAATTGTACATCGGGTACATCTGCAACACTTCGGTAAGATGGGAAATACCCCACCACATAAAAGCCAAAAGCGGGAGGAGGTGTAATATTAACCGGAGGCGGTGTTGTATCAGGTTGCGTATTTTCTTTTTTACATGAACTTAAAAAGAGTAAAAAAACAAGTATTACCAGAATTGGTTTCATCTGTACATTTTCAGTTAAGTAATAAATCTTTTGTAATTTTTATAATGATGCATTTTAGTACCTATATAGCCTCTTACAATTAAAGGATGGTTCTTTAAGACTTACCTCTTTTTTCTCCTAAGAATCCAATCAGGCTTTTAAGGAAAATACCGATTGCCATTCCGCAAACAAGTAGTGTTACTACATGGATCGCTCTTATACATTCACTGCCGCCCAATCTTTCAAAATTAAAGAAGGAAAGTATGATTATAAAGAATGAGATGAACATTGCACGGATATTGCTTCTTTTCATAAAAATGTATTTTTAAAAATGAGGAGTTTCTGTTGACAGTTTTTGCAGGTCACACAGATCGGGAACACCATTACCCATATAATTCGAAATGAATACTCTTTTTATCATACCCTAAATCCGCTATTTTTTTCCTTGCATCGTCTATCATAAATTTCCATCCACATAAATAGAAAGCGGCAGGCTTTATATTCTCAGGGCTTTCACACGATTCATTATTCTTTTTACAAATGGTTTCGTAGAGATCATGTACATAGCCTGAATGCCCATCCCAGGTCTCACGGCTGAGCGTAGGCATGAAAGTGAAATTTTCCAATTCATTTTCCAGTGCTCTCATTTCATCATAATAAAGTAAATCTTTTTGTGTGCGGCATCCATAGATCAGATACAAATTTTGATGAGGAACGTTGTGCAGTTTGATATAGTTAAGCATACTCCTGAATGGCGCGATTCCCGTACCTGTGCAAATGAAAAATACATCCTTGTCAATATTCTCTGGCAAAGTAAAAACTCCTTGTGCTCCGCGAAAAATAAGCTCGGAGCCTTCTTTTACTTCATTAAATAAATAAGTGGTTCCTGCACCGCCTTCCAGCAGTACGATTAATAATTCATATATATTGCTTCCATTGGGCCAGCTTGCGATGGAATAGCTGCGCCATCTTTTATTTCTCTGCTCATGTATGGGAAGATCAAGGGTAACAAACTGCCCCGCTCTGAAATCAAAAGATTCCACATCATTTACCCGAATCAAATACCGTTTGGTATTATAGGTTTCATCTATAATACTGATAACGGTTCCGGTACGCCAGGGTTCTAATGCCATGCGGGGAATTTTTAAGTAAAATACAAATGATATTCGGAATGAAAAATTAAAATGTATAAGAGGTGTTATAAAAGGAGGGATTCTTTTATAACATTTCCAACTAAAAAATCAATTCTTACCTTTGCACTCTTAGAAAAGGACGATGGATGAATCTTGATGTGTTGATGAATGGTTACGCCAATGATTCCCGCATTTTTACAATTGCGGAGGGAATCCTATTGTTTGAACCACAACATATTCATCTTTCGGGGCTGCACGGAAGCGCTTCGCAATTTATTTTCTCTGCCGTTTTTAATCACTCCACTACCTCCGGGCTCAATCACCTTGTGATTCTTAGAGATGCAGAAGAGGCTGCTTATTTCCATAATACCATTGAAAACATTACAGGTGCACTGGATATTTTTTATTTCCCTTATTCATACAAAACAAAAAAGAATTTTCATCAGCTCAATAGCAGCCACGTAATGTTGCGTACAGAAGCGCTCACCAAAATAAGTAGTGGTGGAAACCGGAAAGTGGTAGTTACTTATCCTGAAGCGCTTTTTGAAAAGGTGATCCTGTCGAAAACTCTTTCTCAAAATATTATTTCTTTTAAAACCGGTGAGACCATTAATGTGGATGAATTAATGGAACGCTTTGTGGGACATGGTTTTACGAGAAGTGACTTTGTCTATGAGCCGGGACAATTTGCAATGCGTGGCGGTATTCTTGACATCTATTCTTATGGGAATGAAAAACCATATCGTATAGAGTTGTTTGGAAATGAGATTGACAGTATCCGCTTGTTTGATCCCGAGACTCAGTTGAGTGAACGCAAGTTATCTGAAGTGAAAATTATCCCCAATGTAGAAACACAATTTTCGAGTGGCGAAAAAGTTTCTTTACTCAACTTCCTTCCCGATAATACGATCGTATGGTGTGAGGATTGGGAATTCATCAAAGAGAGAATCCAACAGGAATTTGAAGACGTAAAAGAAGCGGTGGGCTATGAACGATCAGCAGAAGGCCATCCTCAGAAAGCGGTCAGTAGCAGGCAGGAAGAAGAGGACGAACTGAATTCAAAAAAAGAGGTATTAATCACTGATTTTACCCATGCATCGGTTCTTGAAGATCAGATCAGGGAACGTACTATCATTGAATTTGGCAATAAAACCTTTTTTGCCAAAGAAAAAGAGATTCATTTTTCGATTACGCAACAACCGGCATTTAACCGGCAGTTCAAATTACTCATCGAGGATTTGAAGAGTTATGAATCGAAGAAATACAACATTTACATCTTTGCAGAAAATCCCAAACAGTTAGAGCGGTTACATTCCATTCTTGCAGATCAAAATACGGAAATACAATTTGTTCCCGTACCTGTTTCTATTCATGAAGGGTTTATTGACAATGATTTAAAAACGGTTTGCTACACCGATCACGAAATATTTCAACGCTATCATAAATATCGTGTAAAGCAGGCGTTCAATAAAAACAAAGCACTCACATTGAAAATGTTGCGTGAACTGCAACCTGGTGATTATGTTACCCACATAGATCATGGAGTGGGTGTCTATAGCGGATTACAAAAGATAGAGACCAACGGTGTGGTACAGGAAGCCGTGCGAATTATTTATAAAGACAGGGATCTATTGTATGTGAACATTTCTTCACTCCATAAAATAAGCAAGTACAGCGGCAAGGAAGGAACCATTCCTAAAATGAATAAATTGGGAAGCGATGTCTGGAATAAACTGAAAGATAAAACCAAGAGGCAGGTTAAGGATATTGCAACTGACCTTATTAAATTATATGCGCAGAGGAAAAGCCAGAAAGGCTTTGCACATTCGCCGGATAATTATATGCAAACGGAACTGGAAGCTTCTTTTATTTATGAAGATACGCCCGATCAAAGTAAAACGACCCTCGATGTAAAACATGATATGGAGAAAGAATCCCCTATGGATAGATTGGTTTGCGGCGACGTTGGTTTTGGGAAAACAGAAGTTGCCGTAAGGGCAGCTTTTAAAACCTGTCTCGACGGAAAACAAGCGGCAGTATTGGTACCTACGACCATTCTTGCTTATCAGCATTATAAAACTTTTACTGAGCGCCTCAGCGATTTTCCTGTAACGGTGGATTATATAAACCGTTTTAAAACATCCAAAGAGAAGAAAGAAACGTTACAGAAATTACAGGAAGGGAAGATTGATATTATTATAGGAACGCACTCTTTGCTGGGAAAGGAAGTAAAGTTCAAAGACCTCGGATTGATGGTAATTGATGAAGAACAAAAATTCGGAGTAGCCGCAAAAGAAAAATTGAAACAGCTTCGTACTACGGTAGATTCCCTGACTCTGACAGCAACGCCTATTCCAAGGACGTTGCAATTCAGCCTGATGGGTGCACGTGATCTTAGCATCATCAATACGCCACCACCCAACCGGCAACCGATACAAACGGAAGTACACGTGTTCAATCAGGATTTTATACGAGATGCTATTTATTATGAAGTAGAAAGAGGTGGACAGGTTTTCTTTATACACAATCGTGTAAACGGATTACTCGAAATAAAAAACCTCATACAGGGTTTGTGCCCCGACCTCAGTATCGCTTATGCTCATGGGCAATTGGAAGGAGCCAAGCTCGAGGAAACTATTCTTGATTTTATTGATCATAAATATGATGTATTGATCTGTACCAATATCATAGAGAGTGGAGTAGATATCCCCAATGTAAATACCATTATCGTAAATAATGCGCACCATTTTGGATTAAGCGATCTGCACCAATTAAGAGGTAGGGTAGGGCGCAGCAATAAAAAAGCTTTTTGTTATTTATTGGCACCACCTATGAGTACCCTTACCACCGATAGCCGCAAACGGTTAACAACACTGGAACAATACAGCGATCTTGGAAGCGGTTTTCAGATTGCGATGCGTGACCTTGATATACGTGGGGCAGGGAATATGCTTGGGGGAGAACAGAGTGGTTTTATTGCTGAAATAGGTTTTGAAATGTATCAAAAAATACTTGATGAGGCCATTCGTGAATTAAAGAGAAATGAGTTTAAAGAATTATTTAAAGAAGAAATACAAAAGCAGGATGATTATGTCTCCGATTGTACTATTGATACGGATCTTGAAATTCTGATTCCTGATGAATATGTAGAGAGTATTACAGAAAGGCTGAGCCTCTATTCACGGTTGGACAATAACCCCGACAGAGAGCAAAGTGAAAAAGGATTAATCGCCCTTCACCTGGAAATGGAAGACAGGTTTGGTGCTGTGCCACCACAGGTAGAGGATCTTTTCACAACGGTTAGATGCCGTAGAATCGGTGTAGAGCTTGGTTTTGAGAAGATGATTCTGAAGAATAAGACACTGAAATGTTTCTTTGTTCCCAATCCGGGATCACCTTATTTTACCAGCAAAACTTTTGAAAGAATTCTTGATTTCATCCAGACGAAAACCAACAAGGCAAAATTGAAACAAGTTGGAAAGAACGGGATCTTAATTGTTAGAGATATACCGTCAATGACTGAGCTGCACCGCTTCTTAAAACAAATGGAAGCGAATATGGATAAAGCACCTCTTCAAAAAAGTATAATTCAATAATTCCAATTCCACTTCCATTTTTCTACCTTTTTTTAGATTGCTTTCTTAATTTAAAATAAAAAATTCTTTTAATGAAATTGAATTAGTGCTTATATTTATATAAAGATATGTTTATGAGAAAGATTTCTGTTTGGGCCTACCATCATAAGTTTCTGGCACGTATCGGCATTATCTGCATTTATATTCTATTAAATGTTTTAGGGCTTTTTACCGGTGACATGTTTCATTCATTCGGAATTGTTTTTAATTCATTGTTTCTATTAATTACAGTGACAATATGTATTGCGGGTCTCATATTTTATCCTTCAAAAAAATTAAAGTTCACTTATAAAAATTATTATCTGAGGCAAAAGTCTTCAGATATTTTATTAATAAGTGCTACTTTTTTATTTATTATGTATGCCGGTAACTCAATGAATAACAGAGTGAAACCTCTCATCTCATCATACGCGGCGGTGATTTTGAACCCTAATTCCAAAACTAAAATAAATGATTCATCTTCTGATATAAACACTAATGCACCTTCCTTTTCAAAAAAACAGCAACGCAAAAACTTTCGAACATTTGTAAAGCAAATAAGAAAAAAATATAAAGACTCTACCAAAGGTCAAAGGACACTTTACACGATATTAGCGTTAATTGCTGCAGGGGGATTAATAGTATTATTGGGAGGGTTGGCCTGCAGCATTTCCTGTGGCGGCTCTGAGGCATTAGCTTTTATAGTTTTCTTTACAGGACTGGGAGGAATTATTTTTGGTCTGGTTAAATTAATTCAACATATTAATAGAGGAAGACCCAAAAAAGTGGAAACAATGGCAAAACAATAGAATCTAATTTTTTAGATCTTGTCAAAAGAAGTTTTATTTTCTTTAAGCACATTCTCTATCCTTTCATTCAGGGTTTCATAATCGGTATAGCCACGTGCCACCATGTAAAATTTTGTTTCACTTAGTTGAATAAATGCTGCGGGAAATCCTGTTACATTCAATTGCTTACACAGGGCAAATTCATAATAAGCACGTTCCTTGTATTCTTCATCATCGAGTTTTTCATAAAATTCTTCATCAGGAATATTGTATTTATCCAATAGTAAACGATAGGATTCATCATCAGTGAGGTCGCGGCCTTCGAAATGAAGTGCATATTGAAGGTCGGCGGCAAAACTTACCTGCTGGCCGGGATAGTACTCTTTAAAAATGCAAAGCGCGATGGCTGGCTTTTCTGAGTTGGGAAACCAGTCACTTGCGTCAGGATGTTTAATGTGCCACAGATAATCTTCTCCAAACTTTACACCTGTTATCTCTTCAACCCGCAGGTATTCTGTTTCAATATATTTTGCGGTAGCCTTGATGGACACAGGTTCTTCGGGCAATACCATTCCGCCTGAGAGTACTTCAAAGTCCATTTTGCCTTTGTACTCAGAATATATTTTTTTAATCACTTCACTGAAGCCGTAGCACCAGCCGCAGTATGCATCGTAACAATAAATGAATGTTGTCATTGAAATAAGATTATTTAAGAAAGTTCGTATTCTTTCATCAATAAGTCGGCAGGAATCCTCAATATTTTATGAAATACCCTAATCATATTTAAAGACATTGGCTTTTTGTAGTTCAATACTTTACTTATCGTTCCTTTGTCTCCAAATTCTTTTGCAAGATCGGAAGGCTTATAACCAAACTCTTCCATCCTTATTTTAATTATCTCTACAGGATCCATTTCAAATGAAGGCCATCTGGTATTTTCATATTTGTTAATAAGAAAAGCCAATAGTATCATTTCCTTATACTCAGTAGTATTTCTTTTTGATTCTCTTAATTCTTCATACCGATGGATAGCTTTTTTATAAGAAGAATCTCCGTCAATCAAAAACCATTGCTGTTTCTTCATATTATTCTTTTAAATTGTTTCCGGTTCAATTTTATCATACTCATTATGAGTTCCAATAAATCTTATTTCCACAATTTGTTCAACATATCTTATCAGAGCAATGAGTCTGTAAGTATTGTGAACGATCTCGAATCTTGCTCTGTTATTTTTAATCATTTTTGCTTTAGGAAAATCAGTTAATACATCCTGCTTCATTTTCCAATGGACTTTTTCAACAACTATTCGCCAAACGTTTAAATCTTTTCTTGCGCCTACATGTTTCCTACCAAAATCTTGCAATTTATTCTGATAGAGTATTAGCATGATTTAAAGTATTAAAGCTGAAATGTAGATATGAAGATAGTACAAGTTGGCAAAACGACAACTTTGTGGTTTATGGATTATGAATAATTTTCAATTCATCAATGTGCTTCCAGCCAATTTTCTCCTACGCCTATTTCTGCTTCTACTGGTACCTCATTGGGTAGTTTTAGCGCATTTTTCATGCAGGAAAGTATGATCGGCTTTATCATTTCTACTTCGGGTTTATAGGCATCAAATACTAATTCATCATGTACCTGTAAAATCATTTTTGATTTAAAATGATGTTTCTGGAATTCGCGATGTACCTCTATCATCGCCAGCTTGATCATATCCGCGGCGGTACCCTGTATAGGTGAGTTGATCGCATTTCTTTCGGCATAGCCGCGAACAGTGAAGTTGGAAGAATTAATATCTTTTAGCCAGCGTTTTCTTCCCATCAACGTTTGTACATAACCGTTCGTCTTACAAAACTGAATGGTATCATCCATGTATTTCTGTATATAGGAAAACTCTTTCTTATAATTATCAATGATCTCTTTGGCTTCGCTTCTGCTTACATTAATGTTTTCTGCAAGGCCAAAGGCACTTTGTCCATAGATAATACCAAAGTTTACACTTTTGGCCCTGTAGCGCATTTCTTTGGTTACCTCCTCTTCGGCAACATTAAAAACTTTTGCCGCAGTAGCGGTGTGTATATCTTTTTTCAATCTGAACGATTCGCTCATCGCCGGATCCCCACTGATAGCAGCAACTATTCGCAATTCAATTTGCGAGTAATCGGCTGAGATAATTGCATAATCATGATCACGAGGTATGAATGCTTTTCTAATTTCACGGCCTCTCGCAGTTCGTACCGGTATATTCTGAAGATTGGGATTATTGCTGCTAAGCCTTCCTGTAACGGCGATTGCCTGCCCGTAAGAAGTATGTACGCGTCCCGTTTTTTTATTGATCAATTGGGGTAAGGCATCTACATAAGTGGATCTCAGCTTGGTAAGCTCCCGAAAATTGAGAATATCCTCTACAATGGGGTTTTCTTTGGCAAGTTTTAAGAGCACATCTTCTCCTGTAGAATGTTGCCCGCTTTTTGTTTTTTTAGTTTTAACGCCGATCTGCATTTTATTAAACAACACTTCTCCCAACTGTTTGGGTGAGGCCAGGTTAAATCTCATACCCGCCTGTGCATACACGCTTTCTTCACATTTTTTTGCTTCTGTTTCTAATTCTTTGGAATAATTATTTAAAAAACCGGTATCTACATTTACACCCTCAAATTCCATATCGGCCAATACTTTCACCAAAGGCAATTCAACTTCCTCAAAAACTTTTTCTACTTCTTTTTCTTTCAACAACGGCTTAAAAGCATTCTTCAACTGAAGGGTTATATCCGCATCTTCAGCGGCATATTCTTTGGCACTTTCCACTTCCACATCACGCATGTTTCCCTGATTCTTTCCTTTTTTCCCTATCAGTTCTGTGATAGAGACGGGTACATAACCAAGATATTGAGCACTTAGCAGATCCATATTTCTCCTTCCTTCACTTTCGATCACATAATGCGCCAGCATGGTGTCAAAGAGTTTTCCTTTTAAGGACAAACCATACCATCTCAAAACCAGCAAATCGTATTTAATATTTTGTCCTATCCATTTCTTGGTGACATCTTCAAAAAGCGAAGCGAAATGACTTAATATATGTTTCACTTTTGTCTCATCATCGGGACAAGGAACATAATAAGCTTCTCGGGGTTTAAAGGAAAAACTCATCCCTACAAGATTGGCATTGTGGGCATCTATATTATCTGTTTCGGTATCAAAACAAATTTCATGCTGCTTTGATAGTTTTTCTACCAAGTCCCTGATCGCTTCTTCCCCTTCTACCAGCATATAGTGATGTGGTGTATTGTAAATATTTTTCTCTGCAGTAAGGCCGGTACTAGTCTCTTCTGTTTTTCCTATTTTCTCTTCTTTTACCTTTGTAAACTTTTCTTCTACAGCATTCCCAAACAAATCTGTTTGCACTACAGAAGGGGCTGTTGCAAATACGCTGTACTCTTCACCCAGAATCCTTTTGCCCAATGTTCTGAATTCCAAATCGGCAAATATTTCCTTTAGTGCATCGGCATTGAAAGGTTTTATCCTGAAATCTTCTTCATGAAATTTACAGGGAACTTCGGTAATGATCGTAGCCAGTTTCTTACTTAAAATCGCCATCTCTTTTCCTGCTCTTACCTTTTCCCCTAAGGCACCTTTGATATTTTCAGCATCTGCCAGCACATTTTCGATCGTATCGTATTGTGCTAATAATTTTGCGGCTGTTTTTTCGCCTACTCCTGCGATCCCCGGAATATTATCTGCTGCATCTCCCATCAAACCGAGAATGTCAATTACCTGGCTCACATTTTTGATTCCCCACTTTTCGCACACTTCTTTTTGACCCATGATCTCTACTTTACCGCCCTGGTAACCGGGCTTATAAATCTTGATATTTTCAGTGACCAATTGCCCGAAATCTTTATCGGGTGTCACCATAAAAACTTTGTAGCCCTGCTTTTCAGCCTGCTGAGCAAGTGCTCCTATAATATCATCTGCTTCATAGCCATCGCATTCCACTACCGGCAGATTGAATCCCTCGATTATTTTTTTTATGTCGGGGATGGACATCAACAAATCTTCTGGCGCTTCCTGCCTCTGAGCTTTATAAGCGGTGAAATCAATATGTCTTTCTGTTGGGGCATGTGTGTCAAATGCTACCGCAAGATGGGTGGGATTTTCCTTTTTTATCAGATCGAATAAAGTATTGGTAAACCCAAATTGGGCATTCGTGTTTTTCCCTTTGGTGGTGATGATCGGGCTTCTGATTAATGAATAATACGCCCGGTAAATAAGCGCCATCGCATCTAATAAAAATAATTTTTTCTCCATGCGGTAAAAATAACACAAAGCAATGGGGCTGCAAAAAAGGGGATTATCTACTCTCTGAGTATTCTGGGATTACATTTTTTCAGGTAAGGCAGGCTTCAAGTAATGCCCTTACTTTTGTTTGAAAAAATAAACTAGAATAGCAATGGATTTTGAAACAGAATTGTTTAGATAATTTTGTTTGCGGAATCTGTTTTTTAGGGAGAAAGGATTTCGTACGGAGGAATAATCTCTATGAGTTTTCTCTGACACACAGATTTTTTATTTTGGAACCGGCGGTTATTTTTCCTTCCGGTGTATTTTGAATCAGAATCACTCCGGGTTTCTTACCCTTTTCAAAACTCCCCAATTCCTCTTCCATCTGAAGTGCCCTCGCGCCGTTTTGTGTAGCCCATTTTAAAAGAGTTTCCGTCTTTATTTCCGGAAACTTTTTTAGAATTGATTTAATTTCTTCCAAAATACTTAACTGATGATTGGATGCCAGGCTATCGGTCCCCAAAGTGATATTGACATTATTTTTCAAAAATAAATCTACCGGAGGCAAGGTGTTTTCAATATATAAATTTGCATTTGGGCAAAGGCATAGAGAAATCAGTTGCCCTTTGATCGTATGTTCTTTTATAAACTCCAGGTCCTCCTGCATGGTAAAAGTATTATGAACCAGAATTACCGAAGCCGCTGTTGAAAATTTATCAAAGTAGCTCTGAACACTTCTCTTTTTTTGAGGGCGATAGAATGAATTATCAATCTCCATCATTTCATACATTTGGATGAATTTCCCTTTCCCTTCCAGAAAAAAAGGATCTTCATCGGCTGTTTCCTGGTTGTGAATGGTCACGGTTTCTCCCCGAAAAGACGGAATCATTTGCTCCCATAATTTTTCAGAAACTGAATAAGGAGCATGGGGAACCACTACTGCTCTCAATCCTTTTTTTGCAAAGTCTTCCATAACGGTTTTACTTTTTTCAAACCTTAGAGCGGCAATTTGGGGATTCCATCCGCTTGTTTCGATAAAATTATAGTAACGAAGATTCCTCTTTATTTTTTGAGAAATGGTTAAGGCATTATTACAGATGTCGCCTACTGCAACAATCCCGTTTTGCCACATTTCATATTCCGCCTTTTCAATTGCCAACAGAATTTCATCGTGGACAAAATGCCTTTCTGAAACTATTTTAAAAACAAAAGGGATCAATCCTGTTTTTTCGGCAATGATATCTTTGAGATGTGAAAGCTCCAGATGGCAGTGGGTATTTATAAATCCGGGTGAAAGGGTCCCTTCGAAAGTCTCTACTGCTTCCCCGGCATCGCCTTCATGCACTATGTTAATAATCTTTTCATCGGCATCTGTTATTAACACGTTCGTTCCGGGCATCAGGCTTTCGCCTGTAAATAAATAGTCAGCTTTAAACTTTCGATAGTGCATGTAAAAAAGGATTAGATTAATTTCGCCGCGATTATCAAAGATACAGGGTAATATTTTCTACATAAAACGGTACACAATTTACCCACTGTATCATTAAAACAACTTTGAAACTATAATATGCTCGAAAAACTTGAGGCTATAAAAGCGAGATTTGAAGAACTGGGAGTTGCATTGTCCAATCCTGCAATTGTTAATGATAATAGGAAATACCGGCAGTTGAGCAAGGAATACCGCCATCTTGAGAAGATCGTACTGGTGCGGGATAAGTACGCCAAAGTGCTTGACGATATTGAATTCAACAAAGAAGTGCTCAACAGCGATGATGACGAAATGCGTGAACTGGCAAAGGAAGAATTACCACAATTGCATGAGCAAAAAGAGGATTATGAAAAAACGATCCGGAATATGCTGATACCCAAAGACCCGCAGGATGAAAAGAATTGTATTCTTGAAATAAGAGCGGGCACCGGTGGTGATGAGGCCTCTCTCTTTGCAGGAAATCTTATGCGGATGTATCTGAAATTTTGTGAAAACAAAGGGTGGAAAGCCGCGTTGCTTAGTGAAAGTGAAGGCACTGTGGGGGGTTACAAAGAAGTACAGTTAGAAGTAGCAGGCGATGATGTATATGGCACTTTAAAATTTGAAAGTGGGGTGCATAGGGTGCAGCGTGTACCTGATACAGAAGCCAGCGGGCGTGTGCATACAAGTGCTGCTACTGTAGCTGTGATGCCGGAAGCCGAAGAAGTGGATGTGGAGATCAGAGACAGCGATGTGAAAATGGAGACCTCCCGAAGTGGCGGTGCCGGCGGACAGAATGTAAATAAAGTGGAAACAAAAGTAATGCTTACGCATATCCCTACGGGCGTGGTGATCGTATGCCAGACGGAAAGGAGCCAGTTGGGCAACCGCGAGAAAGCCATGCAGATGTTGCGTACAAAACTGTATGAAGAAGAAGTACGCAAACAGGAAGAGGAAATATCGCGTCATAGAAAAAGCCTGGTAAGTTCCGGGGATCGTTCTGCTAAAATAAGAACCTACAATTATCCACAGGGAAGAGTAACAGATCATCGCATAGGGCTGACAGTCTATAACTTAGAAGATGTATTGAACGGAGACCTGCAGCAATTCATTGATGCTCTTCAGTTTGCAGAGAATGCGGAAAAACTCGCACATCAGTAGTATGGCAAAAAGAGATGGAGTCATGAGCGGGGAAATAAATGAAGAACGCGGGCAAAAAATTTCCGAGCTAATAAAACTACTCACTGCTCATTGCGAAATACATAACTATAAAACCTTCTTTTTTTTAAAAAAAGTTCCGCATACAAAATAAAGAAAAGGATAAAGGATTTGATTAAGTCAGATATATGTCATTTCTGAGCTTAAAAAGTAGGATTACGTGAAATAAGTTGTCTTCTTAAATTTTTCTTAACATAACCCTCTTTACATTTGGCATGGGATTTGAAACATATGAATCAACAACATTAAAATTTCAATTTTCTCATAAGCAGTTAGTTTTGGTAAACGGCCCCTGTTTCTACAGGGGCCTCTCTTTTGCCCATTCATGAATGTCTTGTAAAAACAATAAATTTTTGTTAAGCCATTTGTTCGTTTCAATTTTATTTTGAATCTAAATAAGTAACATATCTATCTTCGCCAGACAGCGCAATACTTACGTCTGTTCTATTACCGATATAATAATGAATAAAGAAAATAATACCCAGGTTTTCCAGACAGATAAGCCTACCAGATGGAAGAGAGTAAAGTGGACAGGACGGGTGCTTTTGTTGATCAGCATTTTCTTCCTGGTAGTACTTGGTATCGCTTTGTATAGTGGCTCACTACCCAGTATTCCGAATATGCAGGCCAAGGCGAGGGAGTATCAAACCAGCCTCGACCCATCAAATCCATTGGTTTTAAAAAACAATCAGAATAAAAGATATAAAGGGTTCAAAGATTTTTTATTTAAAAAACTGAAAGCGGATTCACTCCGTAAAATAAAACATGCCGGTGTATCTAAAGCAAGTACACTTCCTATCATAAGAGCTGCATTTTATACACCCTGGAATTCTGCCCTTTCACTGCCCGACCTCAAAACCAATGCAGATAAGATCAATACTATTTTTCCTGAATGGTTTTTTATTGATACCATTACTCATCGGCTTCAAACGAGGATTGACAGCGCTGGGCTTGCTGTAATGCGGCAAAATAAACTCCGGATTATTCCAATCCTGTCTAATTTTAATTCTTCAAGAAATGATTTTGACGGAAAATTGCTACACCATATATTAAAAGATACGGTAGCTGTTAATCGTTTTGTCAAGCAGATAGTGGATACACTTTCCTATTATCATTTCGGCGGAATCAATATTGACTTTGAAGAGCTTACTGAAAGATCCAATGAACCACTTACAAGATTTCAAAAAAAATTGTATGAAACCCTTCGTGCAAAGAATCTTCTGGTAACAATGGATGTGGAACCTAAAAATGATGATTATGATTATCGGGCATTAGGTCAGTACAATGACTACATTGTTTTGATGGCGTATGATGAGTACAATAGTTCTACCGGTCCCGGGCCCATCAGTGCTCAAAAATGGATAGAGGATGCACTGTCATGGACGGCAGACAGGATTGACCCTTCAAAAATCATTCTGGGTGTCGCGGGATTTGGGTACAGTTGGTCTGATGGAAAAATTGATCCATTGCCTCTCACTTATAATGATGCGATTAACAAGGCCAAGACGATCAATGCAAAAATCATTTATGATAATGATACCTACAATCTCCATTACAGTTACGTAACAGAGGATTCTGAAGACTCTACCGATCAAATAAAACATGAAGTTTGGTTTACGGATGCCGCCACTACTTTTAATATTCTAAGATTCAGTGATGAGTATCCTACGGCAGGCACGGTGCTTTGGCGGTTGGGTAGCGAGGACCAGCGGATGTGGAAATATTATGGCCGTAGCCTGAGTAATGATTCGTTGAAAAAGAATCCATTTAATTTCGACCTGCTCAGAACAATTCCTATCATTAAGAATAGTGTTGGTTTCCAGGGTGAGGGAGAAGTACTTGATATTCTATATTCGCCTCAGCCGGGGAAAATCAACTTTGAAATTGATTCATCGGAACAATTGATTGCCGAGCAAAAATATGTACAGCTTCCATCGGGCTATGTGATCAGAAAATTTGCAGAAGATACTACTGTAGGTAAAGGACATAAACTCATCTTAACCTTTGATGACGGCCCCAGTGCAGAATGGACTCCTAAGATTCTTGACATTCTTGAACGTGAAAAAGTACCCGCTACTTTTTTTGTAATAGGCATTAATGCCGAACAAAACATTCCTATTTTACAAAGAGAATATAAGAGTGGTTTTGAAATAGGTAATCACACTTTTACTCATCACAATATAGCAGAGATGAGTTTGTCGAGAGCCGCGCTTGAAATGAAACTCACACGCCTCCTGATAGAAAGTGTGACCGGGCATTCCACTATTTTATTCAGAGCGCCTTATAATGCCGACTCCGAACCCCAGACTTACGATGAACTGGCTCCGATACAAAGAAGCCGGCAGGAGAACTACTTAACCATTAATGAAAGCATAGATCCCAACGACTGGGTTCCGGGAGTTACAGCCGACAGTATTGTGGCGAGGGTGATCAGGCAGGAAGAATCCACCAATGCGAGTATCATCTTGTTGCACGATGCAGGTGGCGAAACCCGCCAGGCAACTGTAGATGCGCTTCCGCGCATTATTGATTATTTTAAGAAGAAAGGATACGTCTTTGCTTCTGTATCGGATCTGATGGGAAAAACCAGAGATCAGGTAATGCCACGTGTAGCCGATTCGCGCGATAGATGGACCAGAAAATTCAATTTCTTTCTCGCAGAATCTACTTATTGGAGTGGACAGATATTATTTACTTTATTCATTATTGGCATCCTGCTCTCGGTAGCCCGCATTATTGCGATGGCTGTATTGGCGAGTATCCAGAAAAAGAAAGATAAAAAGTCAGATGTTGCTGCTTTTCCAGCTTTCCTTCTATCAGGCAAAAATCAATATCCATTGGTGAGCGTTATTGTCCCTGCTTATAATGAGGAAGTAAATTCTATCAGAACGGTTAATAGCTTGCTGGCTCAGGATTACCCGGAACTGGAAATCATTTTTGTAGATGACGGCAGTAAGGATGAAACCTTTTTGAGAGTAAATAATTCTTTTGCTGATAATCCGTTAGTTCAAATTTTTACTAAGATAAATGGAGGAAAGGCTTCTGCTTTGAATTTCGGGATTCAAAAATCCAGCGGTGATTATGTGGTTTGTATTGATGCAGATACACAACTAAAGACAGATGCGATCACTATGTTGATGAGAAAATTTGACAATGAAGAAGTGGGAGCGGTGGCAGGAAATGTGAAGGTTGGTAATGAGAGGAATATGATTACACGTTGGCAAAGTATTGAATACATTACATCACAGAACTTTGACCGGAGAGCTTTTGACCTCTTGAACTGTATTACCGTGATACCCGGTGCCATAGGTGCTTTCAGTAAAGATGCCATTCTTGTTTCCGGCGGATTTACCACAGATACCCTTGCCGAAGATTGTGATCTTACCATGCGCCTGCTCCGCAATGGTTATGTAGTAAGAAATTGTATAGAAGCCATTTCTTATACGGAGGCCCCTGAAACTTTCAAACAGTTTTTAAAGCAAAGATTTCGCTGGAGCTTTGGTGTGATGCAATGCTTCTGGAAGCATCGTGATACTATATTTAATAAGCGATACAAAAATTTTGGCATGGTTGCTATGCCCAATATTCTCGTTTATCAGATCATAATACCCATACTGGCACCCCTTGCCGATCTCATACTGGTATTGAGCCTACTCATGGCATCACTGGGTATTGTGGTGGCGAGCTTACCCCACATTATACTTTATTATTTCATTTTTACCTTAGTGGATATAGCCGGTGCGGCGCTTGCTTTTGCTTACGAGAAAGAAAATCATCTGAAACTGATCTGGATGGTTCCCCAACGACTGGTTTACCGACAAATGATGTATTACATTCTTATCAAGTCCATTGCGGAAGCAGTGAAAGGAGAGATGCAGGGATGGGGCGCCTTGAAAAGAACAGGAAGTGTAAAGGAAGTGACTGTTAAAGCAGAACCCCTGACCCCTAAAGAGGGAAAGAACCCTTAACTCTGAAAGAAAAGAGAAATGAACCAATAATAAAGATTCTTCGATGCTAATAAATTACCGTCAATGAATAGGGGGGTAGTGAGATATTTGTTGCTGTATTTATCTTTTTGGTTACAGGAGGAAGGATGAAGGAAGGATGGCTGTTCATTCCATCGGCTTCCCATTGATATTGCTCTTTAGAATATTGGATCAAATGCTGTGAAAGCAAAGGAATAATTTTCTTATCAATCGTGTTTTCTAAATCCACCGTTATATTCCATGTTTTGTGTGGGTCTTTGTTAATAAGCATTACAGACCAGGTGCCATCAGGCTTTCGGAGCGGATAGGCGGTGACAAGAACTTGCTTCTTCCGATTGTAAATATCGGAATAAGATGGATATATTTCCAGAGAGGAATCAGATGGCTGTGCCCAAAAATGGGTGAGCATTTGTATCGCGTAAAAAGAGGCGGTTTTAAATTTTATTTCTCCTTTTTGCCCCAAACCCAAAAGCATATTATTGCCGTAGCCACAATTATTTGTTTGCTGCAGATAGGCAGGCTCATACCCATACAGAAAACTTTTACTTCCTCCCAGTTGAATAAATTTTCCTAAAATATCAGCATACATCAAGGCGCCTTCTATCTCCACTTCCGATTTTCCTTCGTAGGCAGAATAACCGTATTCTGTAACATACAATGGAGTATTATCAGGCAAAATACCCTGGAAATTTTTCAAAGCAGTAGAGAGCATCTCCGGAGCAATGGCCAGTTGTGGGGCAGAAGGAGCACATATATCATCAAAAGGATACCATTCAAACGTGAAGAAATTAAATAGTTGAATACTATTGTGCCTTTTTAAATAATCCAGGAAAAGACGTGTCCATTTGGATTCGGTAAAAGTGGTGCTGTCATCTTCTGTAAACGATATCGCCGCAAAGCCCGGGCCTCCCATCCGCATTGCAGGGTCAATATCTCTTATCTGTTTCCCCCATTGATAATAAAGAGCTGCATAATCAACCGGTGCAATTAACTGCCCCTCAGGTTCTTCACCCATTTCGAGTTCTTCTACGGGATAATGTTTTGCTTTAAGGTATTTAATGAGCGCGAGCACATTGTCTGGTGTGTCGTATAAAAGCGCAGCGGGTATCAGTGCGGGTTGCCCACTGGTAACTCCATCGGTGAAGAAACGGTCTATCCCTACCTGCTCTGTATTGGCGTCCATATCTTTTGCAGTATGCCATGGATCGGTAGAAGAAACACGAATCACACTCTGCTGGTGATCGGGCGAATGATGCATCCAATCCTGAAATTTCCCCGTAGGAGACATCAGGCCAATTTCCATTTCTTTAACTGCGAATCCCAGCTTATCTCTTATATCACCGGATACTACATCGGAAGTGTAAGAGCTTTCTGTCATTGAGATACGGATGAACCGGGCTTTGAAAGGTTTATTGGAGATCCGTATGATATTATTCCTGCCTTTCAGATGGTTAAAAGAGTTTTGGGGGAAAGAGTTCCAGAGATCCTGCTGATAAGGATCAAAATACTCTGAGCCAATATCGTGTACATAATCAATGGTGAAAGACAGGGCATAAGGATTTCCCCATTTTATTTTTAGGGCATTTATTCTTCGTGATCTTCCAAGGTCAACTATGATCCATTGCGGATGAAGTGTATTTGATTCGTGCGTGAAATGAGCATCTAAATAAGGATTACTTTTCCAGAAAGTAGCAGTATCACCATCTGATATTTTAGAGTAACCATCATCATTAGCCTGGTCGTGGGTATTACCTCTCCTCTGCAGGCGGTAGCCGTTGGAGATGGATATCGGCTTTGTAGCTACACTGTCAGATATCCAGTATCCCTGATGCCTTGTACTGTCGCTCCACCGGCCTTGAGGGTTCCAATGCCATACCTCTCCCGCCAGCTCTGTTCGTAAGCGGTAGCTTACCGGTTTAATTCCTGCCGTTTTCATTACCTGAATATTCGCGGGGGTAAGCATCGCGTTGATGTCTCCCTTGAAATGTCCGTCCACAGCTCCACCGATATTTTTAGAAGGGATGAAAGAATTCGCAGGATGCTCTGGAGTATATAAAATATGTACGTTCCCGAAACCTGTTTTTTGTGCGGAAGAGGCATAAGAGAAACAAAAGCCAAGAAGAAAAAATGAGATTTTTTTCATACAGAATTTTGATATTAACACTGCTTCATTTTTATATTCTTTTTCAATATGGTATTACAACGATGATAGCTTCAATCTCCGGAGGACTGTTACGCGGGACTCTTTCTTTTACCTTGAGTGCCGGGCTTTAAAAGATTAAAGCTTGATCCAGAATTTTAAAAACTCGTTATAGTCCGTATGTACCACTTCATAATCGGAAGGCACTTCCCGCCCAAAGCTATGATAAGTCGCTAATCTGGTGCCAGCCGGCTTTTTACTTAATTGTTTGAATAAATACCGGTTGTAATGATTGTAAAGTTCTTCGGAATACTGAATGCTTGAGTCAATTTTTTGAGTACCCAGAATATTTTCGTAAAAAGAGTTGTAAAAATAAAAATGATCATATTTTCTGAAGTCAATATGCGTGATGTTATCACAAATAAAGAAAGCATTTTCCAATTTCAGTTGCCCGGCCAGTCTCTGTGAAAGATCCACCAGATATTGTCTTTGTTCGATTCCGTAAAACAATGTGAGCGGATGGTGGTGTGCCGCGGTTAAACAAAACTTTCCCGAGCCGCTTCCGATATCCAGGATTTTTACATTGGGTGAAGCAGCCAGAAATGCTGCTGCCTTTTGTGCAACGGCAAGTGGAGTCCAGTGTTTTTCTGCAACCTCCTGAATGGGGGCAGGATAAAGAGAATTGAAAGTTTTATCAGATGCAAACCAGTTTCTCATTGCTTGTCCGGCTCTTCCGGCAGGGAGCCCTACAATATTTTTAATTTTTTGGATTAAATACTTCTTTTCTGTTTTCTTGATCGCGGACATTTGTTACTTATTTCTGAGTTCTTATGATTCTGTTCTCTCACTCAATTCCAGCCATCTCATTTCTTTTTTATCCAGAAGCACTATAATATCGCTGATCCTTTCGGAAGTTTCCTGAAGCTTTGTAAAATCCGAAGAGCCATTATTTAATTTTACTTCCAGTAATTTCTTTTCTTTTTCAAGATCGGGAATATCCTTTCCTAATTTTTCAAATTCAGTTTTCTCTTTGAAAGAAAGTTTGCTTTCGGCTTTCGGCTTTGAGTTTTCGGCCTTGATTTTTAAACCTTCGGCTTTGAGTTTTGAGCCTTCTGCCTTCTGTCTTCCACCTTCCAAGTTTTCATCTAATTGTTTCCACATCCTGTATTGTGAATAGTTTCCGGGAAAATCCCTTATGTTACCATCTCCTTCAAAAGCAAAAAGATGATCTACCAGACGATCCATAAAATACCGGTCATGGCTTACGATTAAGATGCATCCGGGAAAATCCTGTAAAAATTCTTCAAGCGTACGCAAGGTTTGCAAATCAAGATCATTCGTAGGTTCATCGAGTACAAGAAAATTTGGGTTTTTAAAAAGGATGCTCAGCAAATGCAATCTCCTTTTTTCACCACCACTCAATTTACTCAATGGCGTAAATTGCTGATGCGCAGTGAATCCAAATTTTTCCATGAATTGCGAAGCGCTGATCTTACTACCATCGGCCAGGGGGAAAAATTCCGCAAAATCTTTCACATATTCTATCGCTCTTTTATCTTCTTTGTATTGTAATCCTTCCTGCGCAAAATTTCCAAATACAATAGTATCGCCATGATTTATTTTTCCGCTATCGGGTGGTATGATCTGAAGTGCCACTTTCAAAAAAGTGGATTTACCGGTTCCGTTTTTCCCTACAATACCTATTCTTTCTCCTCTTTTAAAAGTATAATCAAACCCGTGCATGATCACCTTATCCCCATAGGATTTATGTACCTTTTTCATTTCCAGTACCTTTCCTCCCATGCGTGTCATTTTCACCTGCAGAGAGACTTCTGCCACTTCTTTTCGTTGGCTTACCCTTTCTTCTACTACTGCAAACGCATCCTGGCGGCTCCTTGACTTGGTAGTTCTCGCTCTGGGCTGTTTGCGCATCCATTCCAGTTCTTTTCTGAAGATATTTTTATCCTTCGATAATTCACTTTGCTGAATTTCCTGCCGCAACGATTTCTGTTCCAGAAAATAATCATAATCTCCTTTGTAATCATAAATTTTTTCATCATCCAGTTCCACAATTTCATTACAAACTTCATCGAGAAAATATCGGTCATGCGTCACCAGTAATAAGGTGCTTTTGTTACTTGCCAGAAAATTTTCCAGCCATTCTATCATTTCCACATCAAGGTGGTTGGTAGGTTCATCAAGTATCAATAAGCATTTTCCTTCATGCAATTGCGATTCTGTTAAGGCCTGTGCCAATGCCACCCTTTTGCGCTGGCCACCACTCAGGTTTTTTACCGGTTCATTCAGCCGGTGCAAATTTAATTTGCCCAGAATTTGTTTGAGATCGCTTTCGAAACTCCAGGCATTGGCTTCGGTAAGTTCCGTAACCAGTTCACTGATGCGGTTTTCATCGTGTATCTCCTCATCGAGAAGCATTTCGTATTCTTTTACCAGGTGTACGACAGGATTATCAATAGTCAAAATATTGTCCCATATTGTTCTGTCATTTTCAAAAGACGTATCCTGCTGAAGCATGATCACCTTCACATCTTTATGAACCCACACGGTACCCGAGTCGGCTGTTTCTTTTCCGGCAATAATTTTTAAAAGAGTGGATTTACCAGTACCATTTCTGGCAACAAAAGCAATTTTATCTCCTTCTTCTATATGGAAACTGATGTCTTTAAAAAGAGTCCTGATCCCGAATGATTTGCTTAGATTTTCTACTGAGGCGTAATGCATAAGGTGCAAAGATAGTTTAGAGGGATTAGAGTTAAGGAGTTTTGGAGGGTTTAGAAAGATTTGAAGAGATTAAATGAAAGTGTGAAATTGTAATAAAAGTTAATTTATCAGTTACCGGCTACTCATTAATCAGGCGGATAAACAATACGATAATTAATATTTATTTTTGCAGGCCTTACAAATAATGAAGTACCAGATGCAAAAAAACATTTTAATCACCGGCGGTGCGGGTTTTATAGGATCACACCTTACGAGGCTTTTTGTGAATAAATATCCGGATTATAGCATCGTGAACCTCGATAAACTTACCTATGCAGGCAATCTTGAGAACTTGAAAGATGTAGAGGATAAACCCAATTATACTTTTGTAAAAGGGGATATCGAAGATATGGGATTAGTGAAAAGTCTTTTTGAAAAATATAAATTTGCCGGAGTTCTTCATTGCGCAGCAGAAAGCCATGTGGACCGCTCTATTACAGATCCACTGGCATTTGTAAAAACCAATGTGTTGGGAACTGCTTCATTATTACAAGTGGCTAAAGAAGCCTGGAAAGATAATTATGAAGGAAAGTTATTTTATCATATTTCTACTGATGAGGTATATGGAAGCCTTGGGGATGAGGGTTTCTTTACAGAAGAAACTGCTTATGATCCACGCAGCCCTTATTCTGCCTCTAAAGCGTCTTCCGACCATTTTGTAAGAGCATTTTATCACACTTATCATTTGCCGGTTATTATTTCCAATTGCTCCAATAATTATGGTCCTTACCATTTCCCCGAAAAACTAATTCCGCTCTGTATTCATAATATTATCCATAATAAACCGCTTCCTATTTATGGCAAAGGGCTTAATGTGCGCGACTGGCTTTATGTGGAGGACCACGTACAAGCCATTGATACCATTTTTCATAAAGGGAAAACAGGGGAAACGTATAATATAGGAGGCCATAATGAATGGAAGAATATTGACATTATTAAAGAGCTTTGCCAGCAAATGGATGAAAAGCTGGGACGTGAAGAAGGTACCTCTCAAAAACTAATCACTTTTGTAAAAGATCGTGCGGGGCACGATTTACGGTATGCTATAGATGCAACTAAATTGAAAAATGAACTGGGATGGAAACCGTCACTTCAATTTGAAGAAGGTTTGTCTAAAACAATAGATTGGTATCTGAATAATGAAGAATGGCTCAATGGGGTAACGAGTGGAAATTATCAGAAATATTATGAAGAAATGTATGGGGCTTAGAGAATAGATTAGAGAGGTTATAGGATTAAAATAGTTTAGAATAGTTGAGAAGGGTGAGAGGAGATTAGGAAACACAGACTTCAGTTATTTGTTGTTTTACAGATTGAGAATTAAATTATTAAAAAATAATTTATTATGAAAATTTATTCTTTTGAAAAGTTGCAAGTATGGCAACATGCAAGAAGATTATCCGTATGGATTTATAAAATAACAAAAGATTATCCCGTGGACGAAAGGCTTGGTTTAGTTGCACAAATGAAACGTGCTGCACTCGGTATCGGTTCGAATATTGCTGAAGGAACTTCACGGATTACTTCAAAAGATAAATCTCATTTTAGTACGATGGCATATAGTAGTACTGTTGAGTTGCTGAATCATTTGATACTTTCAAACGATCTTTTATTTTTAACTGAAACCGGATATCTGCAGGGCAGAGATTTAATTGAAAAACAAACCTTTTTAATTTCACAGTTACGAAAATCACAGCAAAACATCAAGAAAAAAATTTAGATAGCTTAGGGAGAAAGTTTAGATAAATTAGGAAAAAAATTCTAAACTTTCTAAACTACTCTAAAGCTTCTAAACCATCTAAACTATTCTAAACCTAATTCAATGAAAGGAATTATTCTCGCAGGCGGCTCGGGCACCAGATTGTATCCCATTACTATGGGGATCAGTAAGCAGCTTATGCCAATCTACGATAAGCCGATGATCTATTATCCTTTGTCAACGCTGATGCTGGCAGGTATTAAAGAGATACTTGTTATCACCACGCCGGAAGATCAGTCGCAATTCAAGCGCTTATTAGGCGATGGAAATCAGTGGGGTTGCCATCTTCATTATGCAATTCAGGAAAAACCCAACGGCCTCGCACAAGCTTTTGTGATTGGAGAAGAATTTATCGGGAAAGATTCAGTGGCGTTGGTTTTGGGGGATAATATTTTTTATGGAAGCAGGTTCTCTCATTTATTACAACAATCTGCCAATCCTGATGGTGCAGTGATCTTTGCTTACTCCGTTAGCGACCCTGAAAGATATGGAGTGGTTGAGTTTGATAAAGATCATATTGCCGTAAGTATTGAAGAAAAGCCAAAAGAACCCAAATCAAATTATGCAGTTCCTGGTTTGTATTTTTATGATAATTCGGTAGTGGAGATTGCGAAAAATATTTCTCCATCCCCTAGAGGAGAATATGAAATCACTGATGTGAACAGGAAGTACCTTGAAGACAAAAAACTAAAAGTAGCTGTTCTTGATCGCGGCTTTGCATGGCTGGATACAGGTACCTTTGAATCATTGCACGATGCTACTGAATTTGTGAGGGTGATAGAAAAAAGGCAGGGATTTAAAATAGGATGCCTCGAAGAGATTGCGTACCGTATGCATTTTATTGATAGAGAACAATTAATGCAATTGGCAAAGAAATTTGAGAAGAGTGGATATGGAGAATATTTAAAAAATATTGTAAAATAAAAATAAGATATGAGCTATTACGTTCATCCTTCGTCCATCATTGATGAAAATTGTGCCATTGGAGATGGGACTAAAATCTGGCATTTCAGCCACGTAATGTCAGGCGCAGTCATTGGCAACAATTGTAACCTGGGTCAAAATGTAGTAGTTTCTCCCAAGGTGATCCTGGGAAATAATGTGAGAGTTCAGAACAATGTGAGTATTTATGAAGGCGTTATTTGTGAGGACGATGTTTTTCTGGGGCCGAGTATGGTTCTTACCAATGTGATTAACCCGCGCAGTGCGGTAAGTCGTAAAGATCAATATAAGACCACATTAATTAAAAAGGGGGCAAGTATTGGTGCCAATGCCACCATTGTTTGTGGAAATACAATTGGTGAATTTGCCTTTATCGGTGCAGGGGCCGTGGTCACCAAAGATGTTCCGGCTTATGCATTGGTGGTAGGCAATCCCGGCAGGCAGAAAGGATGGATGAGTGAATACGGGCATAAATTGGCTTTCAATGATGAGAATATTGCGGTGTGTCCCGAAAGCAAACAGAAGTATTTACTGGAAGATAAGATTGTAAAACGAATAAAATAATTGATGAAGAATTTTGCATTGATAGGTGCCGGCGGATATATTGCCCCGCGGCACATGAGAGCGATCAAAGACACCGGCAATAATCTCATAGCGGCTTTGGATAAAAATGATTCCGTGGGAATACTGGATAGTTATTTTCCTGAAGCAGATTTTTTTACAGAATTTGAAAGGTTTGACAGGCATATTGAGAAGCTGAGGCGCAAAGGAACGCCTATAGATTTTGTAAGTGTATGCAGCCCCAATTACCTGCACGACTCCCATATCCGTTTTGGATTGCGTGTAGGTGCCAATGTGATATGTGAAAAACCGATTGTGCTTAATCCGTGGAATCTGGATGCATTGAGTGAAATAGAAAATGAAACCGGAAATAAGATCTTTACCATTTTACAATTGCGTTTGCATCCTGCGATTGTTGCATTAAAAGAGAGGATTGCTGCCGAGCCTAAAGGTAAAAAACACCTCATTGATCTGGATTACATTACAAGCCGCGGCCACTGGTATTTCGCAAGCTGGAAAGGGGATATTCAAAAAAGCGGTGGAATTGCTACAAATATTGGTGTTCATTTTTTTGATATGCTGATGTGGATATTTGGAGATGTAACCGAAAATATTGTAACGCTGCACACAAGGGATACCGCCAGTGGAATCCTGAACCTGAAGAAAGCTACTGTTAAATGGCATCTAAGCATAGACGTGAATACCTTGCCTGAAGAAATAAAGGCCTCGGGCAAACGTACTTACAGGGTATTGAATATAGATGGCGAATCACTTGAGTTCAGTGATGGCTTTACAGAACTTCATACAAAATCTTATCAACAGATACTGGCCGGAAATGGATTTCCACTGGAAGAGACAAGAAGATCAATTGAACTGGTACATGTCATAAGAAATTACAAGATGTAAATGTTACATCAGGAGATTGCTTTTCTTGTGGGATACCCTTTCTATTTAGTCGACCCTCAAAAAGTCAATTTTAGATTATGAGCAATAAAATTCCAATAAGCACTTACAATAAAGTTGTAAATAAGTAACCAACATCTGATTGCCTCTGTACGCCAGAGGTTCATGACTC
>JBDTGA010000066.1:0-75392 GCA_039937655.1 Ginsengibacter sp. | reverse complement strand
GTTGTTGGTGATGATGCGCAAAGTATCTATAGCTTTCGCGGTGCTACCATCGAAAATATTTTGCAGTTTCAAAAAGATTATGACGATGTAAAAGTGGTGATGCTGGAACAGAATTACCGTAGTTCGCAAAACATTCTGAGTGTGGCCAATGAAATTATTTCCAATAACAAAGGACAGATTCCTAAAAAATTATGGACAAGTAATGTGGTGGGCGAAAAAATAAATCTCGTTCGTACGGCTACCGATAATGATGAAGGGAAATATGTTTCCGATGCCATTCAGGAACAAAAATTACGTAATCATTACCGTAATTCCGATTTCGCGATTCTATACCGGACCAATGCGCAAAGCAGGGGTTTTGAAGAAAGCCTCCGTCGTATGAATATTGCTTACCGCATTTATGGCGGCATCAGTTTTTATCAAAGAAAAGAGATTAAGGATTTCTTGTGTTATTTGCGCATTGTCATCAATCCCAATGATGAAGAAGCGTTGAAACGTATTATCAATTATCCTGCAAGAGGAATTGGGAAAACGACGATAGAGAAGGCAATCCTTTTTGCCAATGAAAATAATATTCCTATGTGGAATGTGCTGGAACGCGCAACAGAATTCGGTTATAGGGCCGGCACACTTGAGATCATCAGCAACTTTGTGATCATGATAAAAATGTTTCAGAGTGAATTGGAAAAGAAAAACGCTTATGACCTGGCGATACTTGTAGGAAAGCAAACAGCGATCGTAAAAGACCTTTTTAATGATAAAACCACCGAAGGGCTGGCACGGTATGAAAACCTGCAGGAATTATTGAACTCAATAAAAGGATTTACAGAAACACCTACTGAAGATGGCGAATTGCTCGATAAAAGCCTGGGGAGTTACCTGCAACAGATTTCTTTATTGACCGATGCAGATAACGATAAAGGTGATAGTGATGTAGTAAAATTAATGACCATTCACGCGGCAAAGGGACTGGAATTTCCGGTAGTATTTGTTGGCGGGCTTGAAGAAACCCTTTTCCCGAATGCGATGGCAATCAATACCCGTGAGGAACTGGAAGAAGAGAGAAGATTGTTTTATGTAGCCATCACCCGCGCCAAAGCAAGGCTATGGCTTACTTATGCCAATACACGTTATCGTTTTGGAAATCTCACCCAAAATGAACCCAGCAGATTTATTGATGAATTGCCGGGAGAACAGCTCGATAAATCTTTTGCCGGAGGAAATATGCGTAATAACCACACGAATCATTGGAATGCTTTTGATAAGCCGAAGTATCCATTTGGGAATACAAAAAAAGAGACAAAACCTGAGAAACCAGCTTATCTCGTATCAACACCGGTTATAAAGTTAAAAGAACATATTCCCTCACCTGATTTTGCACCGAGCGACACCAGTAATCTACAAGTAGGCCAGAAAATAGAACATCAGAAATTTGGATTTGGCGAAGTACTTAAAATGGAAGGCGCAGCTCATAACCCGGTGGCTACCGTTAAATTTGAACATAATGGAGAAAAGAAGATTATGTTGAATTATGCAAAATTGAGGATTGTAGAGTGATTGACTCTGTTTTTTATTGCCTTTCCTTTGTTCGATAAAAATCGGGACTCCATTTAAAAAAGCAATATAAATAAACCCTACGTATTCGACCACTTATCCCAATTCCTTTTTTGGTGACTCACACTACGATTGCCAGGTTCCTGTTGGCAATTCCAGGTTGAAACCGATATCCAATACTCAACTTAATAGCTGATAATGATAGGTTTTAGAGTGTCCTCTTGTGAAAAAAGTGCGGGTGCTATTCATTGAATAGAGTTTTGAGAACTACACGAGATTTTACAATTTCTCGGAAAAGGCTTCCTGCTCTTTCACTTTCGCAGCAAGGTCGTCTAACTTCTTTTGTATATCGCCGGTATTCAATAGGATGGTTGCTGTAGAGAGGTTTACTTCTTTTAATTTCCGGTTGGCAACCTTTATTTTTTCTTTAATGAGATCGAATGATTCTTGTACTTTATTTTGTGGTATAACCGATTGGTCCGGGTTGTTTCTGTAGTTCAAAAAATGATTAAGCACAGCTACTGCGGAATTGTAATCTACAATTGCAGAGTTGTAAAGTTCCATATCTCTTTCCTCACGTATCAATTCTATTTCAAACCTTACACGTTTCAATTTGATCTCTATCAGAGACGCAGGCCATCCAACTCTTTTTATCCGGGAAATATTAGCCATATACCTCGACAATGGGTCTGAGGATCTATAAACTTCAAGTGAATCCGTGTAATTAAAATAGGAGCCTTTACCTACCGGAAAATTATTCCCTACAAACTCTTTATAGGTTACAGGGTAATCAAGAAACTGAAACAATGGATCAAAGGGTAAATGACTACGAATCATTTCATCAGGTGTTTTTTGAAAATAATTTGTCCTGATATCTCTTACAAAATGGCCCCCACTAATGGAGCCTGCATCCCACGTAGGGTCGTATAAAAACCATTTGCTTTCTATAAATGCGGCGCACCATACGTGTGGAGCTTTATCTATCTTTCCGTTTTGTCTGGTATATCCTTCTATTGCAAAAGACGGGATTCCGCTTTCAATACAAATGCCTGTAAATATTGCAGCAAAATTTTCACATACACCTTTTTTTCTTTTGAGGGCATACGTAATTCTCTGATCATTGTCTTCGTCAATAATTACCCGATGAATACTGTCGGCATCGTATTTTATATTGGAAGTAACCCAGGAGTAAATTGCCCGAATCCTTTCAGGACCGTTATTAAACCGGCTATTGATATAGGTGGCAATCTCTTTAGTCGTATTAGTTTGTGAGTCGGGAATATTAAGAATCTGCGACTGAGTAATAACAGTGTATGCACAAATGAGCAATAAAATGACCGGCCTCTTCATTCTATAAAGTTAGCTAGAATAAAGAATGCAAATCACAAGAACCGAAACCTCCTTATTCAGGATTATTTTCCTCCCCATGAAAATGGTTGTAAATAGTGGCAGCCCTGGATTTTCCAACATTTTCTTCTATTGCTTCGAGAGAAAGTTCTTTTATTTTTTTTACTGACTTGTATTTTTTCAACAACATGTCCGCCGTATTTTTCCCGATTCCTTTTATGGTTTCTAATTCATTAACAAATGTGCCCCGGCTCCTTTGATTACGATGAAAAGTAATACCAAAACGATGCACTTCATCTCTTACCCTTCTGATCAGTTTAAGGCTCTCACTATCCCACGGCAGCTTAATAGATTCTTTATCTCCGGGGAAAAATATTTCTTCTTCATTTTTGGCAAGTCCAACCACCGTGGCTTTTCCCATCATTCCCATCTCTTCCAATCCTTCTATGGCAGCATTCAATTGCCCCTTACCTCCGTCAATAATTATTAAACCGGGTAATGGACTGTCTTCTTCCAGAAGCCTTTTATAACGACGGGTAACGATCTCTTTCATACTCGCGAAATCGTTGATCCCGCTAACGGTTTTAATATTGAATCTCCTGTATTCATTTTTATCGGGTAATCCATTTCTGAAATACACCATGGCGGCTACCGGGAAACTTCCCTGAAAATTCGAGTTATCAAAACACTCAATGTGTGCTGGCAATACAGGAAGATGAAGGTCTTTCTGTAACTGAAGCAGGACATTTTCTCTTTCCTGTTCTGACTTCCCTTCGAGGCGGAGCATTTTCTTTCGCTTCATTTCTTCAGAAAAGTAATTGACATTCTTTTGCGACAAGTCGAGTAATTTCTTTTTGTCTCCCCCGCCGGGTATTGTGCAAAGTATCTCTTCATCATCATATTCAACAGAGAAAGGGATAATGATTTCTTTTGCTTCGCTATTGAATTTTTTCCTCAGGTCAGTAATGGCAAGTGATAATATTTCCGCATCACTCTCTTCTAATTTAGGTTCGAGGGCAACCGTATGCGTTTGTATAATAGTGCCATGCTGCACCATCAAATAATTTATATATGCGGTATCTTGATCCCGCAGAATTGAAAATACATCCAGGTTGGAAAGCGATTTACTTACCACCACCGATTTTGCACTATAATCTTCCAGGCCTTCCAGTTTCTTTTTTATAATCGCTGCTTTTTCAAATTGCAATTGGGTTACATAATAATTCATCTCTTCTTTATATCGCTGTATTACTGGCGTAAGGTTTCCTTTTATCATTTGCCTTATCTGTTGCAATCCTTCATCATAATCTTCCTTACTCTGTAACCCTTCGCACGGCCCTTTGCAGTTCCCAAGATGATATTCAAGACAAACTTTAAATTTCTTTTTTAAAATGTTTTGTTCGGTAAGATTAAGTTTACAGGTACGCAAAGGAATGAACTCTTTGATAAAATTTAATAGTTCCCGTACTCTTCCTACAGACGTGAAGGGGCCTAAGTATTCAGAACCATCATTGATCCTGTTTCGGGTCAGAAAAATTCTCGGGAAAGGCTCTTTCTTTATTACAATGTAAGGATAGGTCTTATCGTCTTTCAGGTTGATGTTGAACTTAGGCTGAAACTGTTTTATCAGGGAATTTTCAAGAAGAAAAGCGTCTTGTTCGCTATCCACAATGGTAAATTCTATCCGGTGGATCTTCTTAACCAGCTCATGGGTTTTATATCCGGTGAAAGTTTTGGTAAAGTAGGAGCTTACTCTCTTCCTTATATTTTTCGCTTTTCCTACATAAATCAATATACCTCCCTCATCAAAATATTTGTAGATACCCGGATTGGTAGGTATGGTTTTACTGATGGTATGAAAAACATTGCTTGTCATGATGTAAATAAGGCTTCCGATATCGCCTTCGAAAGGTGCTAATCAAAATCCCATATCATTTTTTCTTCCTTTATTTCAGGTTCTTTTCCCGGCTTTTGAGTGATGGTTCTTATGCTATACCATTCGTTGGCCACCCAGGTAAGTTGGGTGGTATAATTGATATTATTTTCTTTTCTTTCTTTCACAACATACACGCGGCTCACAGTGGTCTTTTGTGGATTAATATACACATCCCAGTGTGTAATATCGAGGGTATCGGGTAATTTTACTTTGGGGTCATACGAAAAAGTAAATTCGTTGATTGTCTGATCAAGAAATGATTTTTCAGAAAAATATGGAGACATGGTGGCTGAATCAATCTCGGGCACAAGGAAGGGGGCCGCATAGATCCTGATATCCTTTCTGTTAAGCCATGTAGAGTCTTTTTTGCCATTGGCCGTAATAATACGCAAGGGGCTTACCGGCATGCTGTCTATTTCCCTCAATTGCCCTTTTAAGAAACTGGTTACCGGAAAAATATGCGTTTCATCTTCTTGTGTACCGGGAGAAACAATACCCTTTTCCTTTGTTGAGTTACAGGATGCGAGATACAGAAAAAGTCCCAAAGCAAGAGAAGAAAATAATTTTTGCATGATGCAAAATTACGAATAAAAAAAAGCCATTGCAGGGTACGAAGCAACGGCTCACAAAGAAATATTTTAAAAATAATATGCTTATTTAAAAAACTCAATCATTTTATCTTGAAATCCCAATTTTTATGCCATAATCAAGCAAATGCTCTTTTAAAGTATAATTATCTTTATAGGTAGAAAGTAATTGATAGCGTACTTGTGGTCCTATTTGCCATTTCACTTTAGAAGAGGTGAAAGTAATGAAACTCCCAAAGTTACCGCTCATATTTACTTTGCGCATAAGGGACGGGTCCTGTACATAATTTCTACCCTCGGAAGAAATTATGTACGAGTTACTTTTTAGTACAAGATCGGGCTGAATATCTGATGCTACATTGATCTCAATGTTTTTATCTCCCCAAATGGTGTATTGTAATCCTACCGGAATGGAAAGTTGCAGACTGTAATTATTGAGAGCAATCTGATTCTGGCTGTATCCATTGCCGTAATGGGTTACATAATTTTTAGAATAAGAAAGACCAGTATTTTCATCCTTCAAAACAAGGGTTGCGGAAGTAGGATGCACCTGATTGGAAATTACATGATACCCTGAATAAGAAAGGTTACTCCCGGTAGAGAACTTCCATCTCTTCGAAAGTTTTACATTCATCTGTGCACCAGCTTCCAGTCCTATCCTTGCCGCCCGGATCATATTACCCGAAACTTGATTCGGCAGCACAATGATCGGTGGAAGCCCGGAAACAGGATTCGATTTCAGTTGATCGCCCCGGAAAGTTACTGAACTAATCTGAGGAGTTACATAATACATCCAACGGGTATTAGGGTTCCTTTTTTTACGAATAACGGTTGCCTTTTTCGGAATATTCTCTGTTACCTTTTCCTGAATGTTATTTACTGAGACCTTACCGATGATATTACCCTTAGAATCTTTTACAGCAGAAACCTCTGGTGCTATTGTAATTGATGAAGTTTCTCCCGAAAAAGGAAGACTTATAAAAGTCTCCATATTTTTCCTGTATCCATCATAAGAAATATATTTTTTATAAAAGCCGGACATAGGAGCTATCTCTTGTTGTAACTCAATGGCGGTATTGTTATAAAAAGTTATTTTTGAATATTCTTTGGTAATTGAGGGCGCCATTGTTATCTTTTGTTGAAGCACATTTATACTTTTACTTCTATTATGCCCAGCAGGATACACTTCCGAAGAAGCCAGCATCCCATTGCCAGATGAATACTGCATTCCTTTCTGCGGTAGTTCATCCTTGAGATCTTTATTTTTTACGGTATTTGATTTGTTTAAACTGTTTTTAGGAGTTTTTGTAATACTCAAAGAGGAGGGGCTATTCAATTGCGTAAAAGATTCCTTTTTCTGCGAAAGACCTTTGAGACTCGTTTCGTCTTCGAAGCTTATATTTTCTTTTTGGGAAGAAGCATCATCACTGAGGGAAACCTTGCCAATACTATTCATGGTTAAATCCTCACTTGTTTCTGAGGAAGAAAGAGTTTTCTGAATGCTGTTCAGCACGGACCTGGGAGAATTATTCATATTCCCTACTGTAATGAGCACAATCATCAAGATTATAGCAACTGTAACAGATGGCCATCTGCTTCCAGGATGTAAATTATTGTAGATACCCTTCCATATACGTTTAGTGGGAACCATTGTAAATTGATCCGCATGATCTTTTAAAGATTGCTCAAAATCACTCATATCAAATCTTCTTTCCATCTTTCGTATATTTCAGTTAGCGTGACTGAGATAATTATATTTTATAAACAGTTAATTACTTATTCGAAACCATCCTTATATTCTCTCTTGGCTTTTGGAGAATTTTCTTTTTAATCAGTATCTCCTCCAGCAATGCCCTCGCTCTTGTGTACTGTGACCTGCTGGTACTTTCTTCAATCTCCAGAATCACCGAAATCTCTTTGTGTGAGAATCCTTCAATGGCATACAGGTTAAGTACAGTACGGTATCCGATAGGCAGCAACCTTATACATTCCACCACTTGTTTGGCCTGCATCATGGATGGAATATTGTTTTCACTTATCTGAATACTCGATGCGTGTATCAAATCAACGCTATCAGAGAACTTTTTATTCTTCTTCAGCACATTAATACAGGTATGAACTACTATTCTTCTTATCCAACCCTCCAACGCACCCATTCCCCTGTACTGATGAATTTGAGAATATATCTTCATAAATCCTTCCTGCAACATGTCTTCTGCATCTTCCCTACTCCGGGCATAACGATAGCAAACACCAAGCATCCTGGGGCTAAACCTACTATACAAAGCCTCCTGAGCTATTGAAAGGTTATCAAGACAGCCTTGAATCATCATTTCTTCCGTCATGTGTTCGCTTGTTTAACCCTACTAAGATAGGACAATTTTTTACGTAAAATGCTGCATGAAAAATAAGTCCCTCAAATAAAAAATTGAGAAAATTATGTATCTGTGACTTTCGGGTAAGAATTAATTAAGGAGATTATCTCCTTTTTAAGCTATCAGCAGGGTACTGATTTTCCATTTCTTTTGTTGAAACTGCCACCTGGTTTTCTATTTCCCTCTTCTGATCCTCGTTTAATGAAGTACTCCTGTGAATAATCGTGTATGAATACAAAGGCATATCTCCCAACTTCACTCCTTTTGCGATCTCTTTTAATTTTTTATACTGCCTTGCTGCAAGATAGGATGAAAATTCTGAAAAGTTCAAATGCTTTTTTCCTTTTTGTATATACTTATTCAAAAACCAGGCTACCGGTAAATTCCAGTACCAGGGTATTTCGAGGTATTGCTGTGGCAATCATAGCACGAGGTTTTCAATATCTTTTGAACGCTTTCGGGGACAATATGCCTGGCAGTGATCTGGTTCTCAGGGATTTCTGCAGAAGCGTTTTTATCCAGCCGTATAAATTGAATCACAACAAAAAGGACCAGCAAAACAACCAATATTACTCTTACAACTTGCTTTATTGATAAATGATTCTGGCATTTTTTTAAATGGTGTAGTAATTAGAAAGTACTAAACACCCTTCGATACCATGTATAGTAATTTAAAAGAGTTTAGAAGACGGGTTAGTATAGTATTAAATGGCAAACGATAAAAAAGGAGGAACCAAATTACGGATTGATTAAAATTTTCCCTGTCATCTCTTTAGGTACGGGCAATTTCATCATAGTGAGAATTGTAGGAGCCAGATCGCCGAGTTTACCGGGCTGTATAGCTCCTCTCCATTCTTTATCAATGATAAAAAAGGGCACCAGGTTTTTGGTGTGCGCTGTATTGGGTGTACCGTTATCATTTATCATATAATCTGCATTGCCGTGATCGGCAGTGAGGAAAATGGTGTAGCCATTATCCAATGCAGCAGTTATGATTTCTTTTACGCATGTATCTACGGTCTCCACTGCTTTTATCACAGCGTTCCACACACCTGTGTGGCCCACCATATCAGCATTGGCAAAGTTCAGGCAAATGAAATCTGCTGATTGTTTTTTTATTTCAGGAAGCAGGGCTTCAGTTACCTGATAGGCACTCATCTCCGGTTGCAGGTCATACGTGGCCACTTTGGGCGAAGGGACCATGATCCTGTTTTCTCCTTCAAAAGGGATTTCTCTTCCACCACTGAAGAAAAAGGTAACATGGGGATATTTCTCTGTCTCAGCAATACGAATCTGCGGTTTATGATTTTGAGCCAGCACATCACCCAATGTATTTACAAGATCATCTTTTTGAAAGATGATATGGATGTTCTTAAACTTGTGATCATAAAGCGTCATAGTGGTATAATCCAGTTGCAATGGTTTCATACCCTGATCGGGGAAGGCGGTTTGAGTAAGTGCATCCGTAATTTCCCTGCAGCGGTCGGTTCTAAAATTAAAACAGATTACTGCATCGCCATCTTTTATCCCTGATTCCGGAGTAGCTGAATTGATGATCGGTTTCAAAAATTCATCGGTTACCCCTTCTTCATAAGAAGAAGTAATGGCTGAAAGAAGATTATCCGTTTGCTTTCCGGTTCTGTGTACCATAGCGTCGTAAGCTATCTTCACCCTTTCCCATCTTTTATCACGGTCCATTGCATAATACCTCCCGGTGATGGTAGCTATTTTACCAGTAGTCTTTGCAAGGTGGTTCTGCAGGTCTTCTAAAAAATGTATTCCACTTTTAGGGTCTGTATCACGACCATCCGTAAAAACATGTATATATACATTTTCCAGGCCGTGCTTTTTACATATAGAGGTAAGTGCTTTTAGATGTTCAATGTGAGAATGTACCCCCCCATTGCTCACTAATCCCATTAAATGCAAAGGCTTTTTATTTGCTTTCGCATAATTAATACTGCGCAACAGTGAAGGATTTCCGGCAAACTCACCATTTTCAATAGCAACGTTAATGCGTTCCAATTCCTGATACACTATTCTTCCTGCCCCGAGGTTAAGATGGCCTACTTCACTATTCCCCATCTGGCCTTCGGGGAGACCCACGGCCCGCCCGCAGGTAACTAAAGTAGAATGAGGATATTTATCATAAAGAGAATCTACAAAGGGAGTATTCGCATTCTGAACGGCATCGCTTTCTTTCTTGCTGCCAAGCCCCCATCCATCCATTATTATTAAAATTACTTTTTTTGCTTCCATTTTTCAAAGCTAATTATTAGCGCTTATATTATCATGATATTTTAGAAAATCATATCATAATTTTACCGTTTGGCACGTTTTTTAATAAAAAACATGTAAACTCATTTCTTATGAAAAAATATCTATTTTTTTTATCTGCCGCGATATTGGCATCTTCATTTGTAGCGTTATCCTTTACAGATGTTGTCAGCGCATTGAAAACGGGAAATGCAAAAGAAGTAGCGCAATATTTTGATTCTACCATAGAGATTACTTTGCCAGGGAAGAGTGATTCCTATCGTAAAAGTAAGGCGGAGGAGATGTTACGCGATTTTTTTACTAACAACCCCGTAAAAGGATTTGAGGTAATTCACAAAAGCGAGAATGCCGGCTCACAATATTGTATCGGTAATCTGATTACAAGTAACGGAAAGTACCGCACCACTATCTATATGAAGCAAAAAGGCAAAAAACAATTGATTCAGGAACTCCGTTTTGAAAAATGATTCTTCATAGATTTCATGATAGAAATAGCTAATATCATACCTTTCTTTTGTGAAAAGAGTTCTCCTATATCAGAAAAATTTGATACCGATTTTTCAATTTATCTTTTTATATTCCAACGATCTTGATGCGTGGATAAATCACGTTTCTATTTTGCCGTTTTAAAAAGATAAAGTATGCATTACAAAACCTTCCTCATTTTTATACCAGTAATCCTCTTCAGCCATCTTTCTTTTTCGCAATTCAACGACTCTGTCCATCATCGTTTTTCCTATTCATCTACCGGTATCATCAATAAAACCAAAGACGTAAACTCCTTTGTGCTGACCAATGCTGCTGCTTTCGAGATCAATCAAAAAAAATTGTCGTTCAATACAGCTGCGAGCTGGATCTATGGAAAACAACAGAAGACACTTTCCAATAATGATCTGTCGGCATATGCCAACCTCGATTTTTTAAGAAGTGTGCAAAAACTTTACTATTGGGCATTGATCAATTCGGATGAAAGCTATTCTTTAAAAATCAATTACCGGTTTCAGAGTGGCGTTGGGGTGGGATATACTTTCGTAAACAAGCCCGGTTTTAATCTCATAGTGAGTGATGGTTTTCTATATGAGACCAGTGACCTTACCGATCCCGTTTTAGGAAAAGATATTTACCAAACCGTGCGCAATTCCTTCAGAATAAAATACCGGTGGTCTTATAAAAGTATTTTTGTTCTTGAAGGGACACAATTTATTCAGCCTTCCCTGATCTCTTTAAAAGATTATATTTTGAGATCCAACAACACACTCTCAGTAAAACTCAATAAGTGGCTTGCCATCAATTCGTCTGTTGGATACAATAAGATAAGCCGCACTGAACGGGAAAACTTATTGATCACTTATGGGTTGGCAGTGGAGAGATATTTTTAAGGTGGGAACTCTTAATTTTAATTTAAAAGAATGATGGATCATTCTATATTTTTGTTTCATGACACACACACAGGAATACCAGCAAAATCTTGAAGAATTGATTGCCAATGCGATTAAAGAAGATGTGGGAGATGGAGATCATTCCACTATGGCGATCATAGGCCCCGAAGTAAAGGGAAAAGCAATTCTTAAAATAAAAGATGAAGGGATCATTGCCGGAATAGAGGTGGCTGAGAAAATATTTTCTTTTGTAGAACCGTCCTCGGTTTTAAAAAAAATAAAAGATGATGGCGACGAAATGCATTTTGGAGAAAATGCCTTTGAATTGGAAGCAAAAGTGTACACCATTCTTACCTGCGAAAGGCTGGTACTTAATTGTATGCAGAGAATGAGTGGGATCGCTACTCTCACCAAAAAATATACGGATAAGCTTAAAGGGTATTCAACGCAATTATTAGATACCAGAAAGACAACTCCTAATTTTCGTTTACTGGAAAAAGAAGCAGTGAGAATTGGCGGCGGTGTGAATCACCGGTTTGGCCTGTACGATATGATCATGCTGAAAGATAATCACATTGATTATTGCGGAGGCATTGAAAAAGCTATTGAAAAAGCATGGCAATATGTACAGCAAAAGAAGCCCGGATTAAAAATAGAAGTGGAAACAAGGAGTATTGAGGATGTGAAGAAAGTGATGCACACCGGAAAAATAAACAGAATCATGCTTGATAACTTTTCTCCCGAGAAAATAAAGGAAGCTTTACAAATTATCGGTGGAAGATATAAAACTGAGGCCAGTGGCGGCATTACACTGGAAAATCTTGAATCGTACGCAAGTACCGGTGTTGATTTTATCTCCAGCGGAGCGATCATTCATCAGGCAAGAAGCCTGGACCTTAGCCTGAAAGCAGAAATAAAACAATAATATGGCAAAGAAAAAGTTATATAATACAGATGGCATCGTTTTTTCCACCTCACCGGATTTTAATTTTCAAAATGAAGAAGAGGTTGTTGAATCATTGCCACCTGCCGAACAGACGGTAACCATAATTCTTGATAAAAAACATCGCGGAGGGAAAGTGGTGTCGCTTATAAATGGATTGGTAATGAAGAATGATGACTTAGAAATTATGGCCAAACAATTGAAGTCCTTTTGTGGCAGTGGAGGTTCGGCAAAAGATAATGAGATCATCATTCAGGGCGACCATAGGGAAAAACTACTGCAATGGTTCCTGAAAAATGGGTACAAACGAGCAAGAAAAATTTAATTTATTTAATTCATCAGTTTTAATAACTTTATCATTAACCTAATAGCCATGATTTCCAAAATATCTGAAGGAGTAACCATAAGTGTTGAGACTTTCTACCAGCCCGAATACAGCAATCCGGTCAGCAGCGAATATATGTTTGCGTACCGAATCACACTTGAAAACAGCAACTCCTTTCCTGTTCAATTACTGAGAAGGCATTGGTATATTTTTGACAGCAATGCTGAACACCGGGAAGTAGAAGGGGAAGGAGTCATTGGTATTCAACCCCTCATCAAACCCGGAGAAAGATATCAATATGTGAGCGGCTGCAACCTGCGGAGTGAAATGGGGAAAATGCACGGAATGTATTTTATGGAAAACAGTCACAATAAAAAGACCTTTCTGATCAATATTCCCGCCTTTGAAATGGTTGTTCCTTCCAAGCTAAATTAAGCCCGCGGCTTGTACTTTGATTTATTATAGATATCACGGGCATCTGCTTTCATTAGTTCCGAAAGCGTGGTTTCAGGATATTTATCCATGTATTTCTTCACGATCTGTAATCCCGAGAAAGTACCGATATTTCCCGGAGCGCCTTCGCCCAATTCCTGAGTTTTAGGGCTTTCGCCAATATAATTCTTCACAATATCCGGATCGGTATTATTCAGCAAATCATTGTTTAAAAAGAGATTCCATATTACTGCTTCATTGCTGTACGCATCTTTCATTTGCTGGTCGGTGTAGCCGATACAGATATATTCAGGGGTCTTTGGTAAGAATTTAGTAAGAAGATACATTCGTCTCCCCCTGTCAACAATCTGTTCAATCAAAGCCTTGCCGTTACTTTTATCGTGAAACATATCATCAACGATATTTTTCATACAATTTACCGGAATATGCACTGCATCGAAATTGCCCGAAATGTAATCGGGGTACTGTTCCAATCCTTCCGAACTTCTGTAAAAAGAAAAATATTGTCCGAGATGAAGCTGAAGCCCTATCCCAAAACCGCTCGTCGTCAACACATCGCCTTGTATTCCAAAGGAGGTTTGAAAATTGGCGTTGATAGGCCCTATAAAAGTGATGACCGATACAGGGATTTTGTATTGAGGGAAGTAATATTTTACATACTGTAATCCTTTTTTTATAGCGTCCGTCTCTTTCGAAAAATTTTTGTACAAGAGGTCTGCTGAGTCTTTCATAGGCATGTAATCGTGGATGAACATACGGATTGCTTCATCTTGTTTATTGTCGGGAATCAACAAGCTATCGAGATCTAAGCCTAAAATATTTTCGGTAAAGTCCGGTAAAAAGTCAGGATATTTTTTCAAAACCTTTTCCATGGATTCTGCTACCTTATTGGTATCCATAGCAAACAGGTCCTGCTCAAACCTTCTTGTTTCGAGATTTACTTTCACAGAGGAAACGTCAGGAATATGATTATTGCTCTTGCAGGAAAAAAGGATGACGGCAGTTATTACCGGGATTATAATTTTCTTCATACAACAAATAAAAGGAAAAAATAAATGAGAACTTTGTTAAATGGAAAAAGGTTTGAGTTTTTATTGATTTAATTTTACAAAATGAAAGTTTTTCTTGCACAACAGAATTACCATATCGGCGATTTTGAGCGAAATGTAAACAAGATCATTGATGCAATAGAGATTGCAAAGAAAGAGGAAGGCGACCTGATCGTATTCAGTGAAATGAGTATATGCGGTTATCCTGCAAGAGATTTCCTCGACTTCAACGATTTTATAAATAAATGTTATGAAAGTATTGAAAAAATAAAAGTGCATGCCGACACCATCGGCGTAATTGTAGGCGCCCCCGACAGAAACCCGGTGAAAGAAGGAAAGGATCTTTTCAATGGTGCTTTTTTTCTTTATGAAAAAGAAATCAGAAGTATTGCTCACAAAACCTGCCTGCCTAATTATGACGTGTTTGATGAATACCGTTATTTCGAACCCGCCTACGAGTGGAACGTAATTGATTTTAAAGGAAAAAAAATTGCCCTTACTATTTGTGAAGACATCTGGAACCTCGGCGACAACCCACTTTACCGTGTGTGTCCGATGGATGTTTTGATGAAACAAGCACCGGATGTAATGATTAATATTTCTGCTTCACCGTTTGATTATACTCATGATGAAGATAGAAAAGCAACGATAAAATCGAATGTGGTAAAATATAAGATTCCACTTATTTATTGTAATGCGGTCGGCAGTCAGACGGAAATTATTTTTGATGGTGCCTCTTTGGTCTTTGATAAAGATGCCAATCTTTGTTCTGAGTTTCCACAGTTTGAAGAAAAAATAAAAGAAATCATTCTTAATGATGATGGCACAATTGATTCGCCGGTGATAGAACCTGCGGGATCAGTTCCGGGGGAACTTTTAGAGCCATTGCACTTTAATCCTGAATTGAATATTTCACAGGTTTATAATGCGATTATTTTGGGGATCAGAGATTATTTTTCCAAGATGGGATTTACCAAAGCCATCATCGGCAGCAGCGGCGGTATTGATAGCGCCGTTACAATTGTGCTTGCCTGTGAAGCCCTGGGAAAAGAAAATGTAAGAGCTATTCTAATGCCATCAGAATATTCCACTTCTCATTCGGTAAATGATGCGGAGCAACTTAGTAAGAATCTCGGTAATCCTTACGACATTATTGCGATAAAGAATATTTACAATAGTTTTTTGGAGGAATTGAAACCCGTTTTCAAAGATCTTCCATTCAGTGTAGCAGAAGAAAATATTCAGGCGAGAACAAGAGGAAATTTATTAATGGCCATTGCTAATAAATTCGGTTACATACTCTTGAATACTTCCAATAAAAGTGAACTTGCTGTAGGGTACGGAACACTGTATGGCGATATGGCCGGCGGTATAGGTGTGCTCGGTGATTGTTATAAACTACAAGTGTACGAACTGGCTAAATACATCAATTTGAAAAAAGAGATAATTCCTAAAAATATAATCAGCAAAGCACCTTCAGCAGAATTGAGACCCGATCAGAAAGACAGCGACAGCCTTCCACCGTACGAAATTCTTGATAAAATTTTGTATCAATACGTTGAAAAAGTGCAGGGCCCGGATGAAATAAAAAAATTGGGATTTGATACTGCGCTCGTTGACCGGATATTAAAAATGGTCAATAGGAATGAATACAAGCGAAATCAGTTTTGCCCGATCATTCGTATTTCTCCTAAAGCATTCGGTACCGGAAGGAGATTACCGATTGTTGCTAATTATCTGGATTAGTAACCGTGGTCAGGCGGACGATCTATTCATGTGTGTTTCCTGGGGGAAGCTACGAACCTGCGTTTGTCGGCCAGGCTACATGAACTAGTGCGAGTTTTTCTTTCCAAATAAATCTCCAAATAAAAATCCTGATTATTTGTTGATTTAATACAAATGATTTTTAAACATTTATTTTTACAAATAAAATCTTAAATTGCTTACACTATTTATTAAAATAAATCTTTTATGGAAGCATATATAATAGCCGGTTTCAGAACTGCCGTTACCAAATCAAAACGTGGTGGATTTCGTTTTTATCGTCCCGATGATCTGGCAGTAGATGTAATCAAAGGCTTACTCGCAACAGTCCCGCAATTAGATGCGAAAAGAGTAGATGATTTGCTGGTTGGGAATGCCGTGCCCGAGGCGGAGCAAGGATTACAGGTGGGTAGAATGATCAGCGTAAGAGCGTTGGGAATTTCTGTTCCGGGTGCAACCGTAAACAGGTATTGCGCCAGCGGATTAGAAACGATTGCGATTGCCACTGCGAAAATCAGAAGCGGAATGGCTGATTGCATCATTGCAGGAGGTACTGAAAGTATGACTATGGTGCCCACTTCTGGGTGGAAACCAGTACCTGCCTATTCTGTGGCATCCGAAACTCCGGATTATTACCTTGGGATGGGACTAACGGCAGAGGCTGTAGCGAAAGAATTTGACGTTAGCCGCGAGCAGCAGGATGAATTCAGTTTACATTCTCATCAAAAAGCAAAAAATGCGATTGATAATGGCTATTTCAAAAGCGGTATTCTTCCCATGCCCGTGGAACAGATTTATATAGATGAAAATAACAAAAAACAAAAGAGAACTTTTATAGTAGATACCGATGAAGGCGTTCGGGCAGATACTTCTATGGAGGCATTGGCAAAATTGAAACCTGTTTTTGCCCTGGGTGGAACGGTTACTGCAGGCAATTCATCACAGACCAGTGATGGCGCATCCTTTGTGATTGTGATGAGTGAAACCATGATGAATGAACTAAACCTAAAACCTATAGCACGATTGGTGAACTGCGTAAGTGCCGGGGTGCATCCGCGTATCATGGGAACAGGCCCTATGGAAGCAGTTCCAAAAGTATTGAAGAGAGCTGGAATGAATTTATCACAGATAGACCTGATAGAACTGAATGAAGCTTTTGCTTCTCAATCTATAGCGGTAATCAAAAAATTAGGGCTTGATCCGGCGAAAGTAAATATTAATGGAGGTGCTATTGCACTCGGTCATCCACTTGGTTGCACCGGTTCAAAACTTACCGTCCAGATCATCAATGATATGAAGCGGTTGAATAAGAAATATGGGATTGTAACCGCGTGTGTTGGTGGCGGACAGGGTATTGCGGGGATTATTGAAAATCTTTAAAAACAGCCACTCCTTCCCATTGGGAAGGGGTGGTGTATTATATGTTCTGAAGGACTATTCTTCATTAGGAATGAGGGCCTACTTTTAAAACTTCACGCTCAACCCCACAGCCAGCATGGATTGAAATTGTAATCCGGGAGAATCATTATTAGGTCCGAATAGTTTCACGTCGTCGTCATAAATAAAATTAAGCCCAAGGCTTGCTGTCAATACTTTAGAAAGTTTGGCAGTAAACATGTTATTCATCATCACATCTATATTTTGTGGATTGTGTTCATAATTTGAAAAGAGATCCAGCCTGCCATTATAAGTTATAGTCTTGTTTAGGTTTTTCAAATAGGTAATGCTTGCAAAAGCGCCGATTTCATTCTTCACCTTTTTACCGGGGGGTACACCGTAAGCGCCCTTGGCAGATAAAGTATCATCAGTAACGATTGTCCAGCGGGATGTAATCGGTGAAACGAAAATAGAAAATCCGGGAGCAGGTTTGTAATTCAATCCAAGACTTAATAATACATAACCCGGAGAGAGGATATTAGATAAAAGGTCTTTACTGCCATCTTTATTATAAGAGTAACCTTTAGAAAATTGAGAATGGAAATTTAATAAGCCTGCTACATCCAATTTTGGATTTAAAGCGTATCCCACTTTGGATAACAGATCAATGCGGTCGTCATTTTTCCTGGTACCAAGGCTAGTGGTATTTACAAGTCCATAATTGAAATCAAAGGTGTTGTCCCAGCTATAACGATCTTTTTTATAAAAAGCATGAAGTCCGAGATAAGTGGCAACGGAGAAGGAAAAATTGTCTCCACCGGCAGCCCAATTGCTTTGGCTTCCCTGTCCAAGATTCAGATTGAAGATGCCTCCGGTATTCCACATCTTCGCGCTATCAAGTTTATCTTTTTTTATTTCTTTATTGGCATTTGCCTGCAAATCTTTTACGGTTTGATCCTGGGCGAAGCCAGTATTACAAGCCATCACAAAGATGGCCGGTAATATAAATTTCGAAATTGTACTAACGGATTTTGTTTTCATTGTTAGGGTTTAAAAAAGTTGCTAATGCGGCAAAAATAGTCTCCCATTAGTTATTTCCCATATTTATTTTGTTGATTGTAACCCGGTTGTAAAATCCAATATTTAATATTCTTTTTTATTTAAAAGAGTTATTTTGCAAAGTCGAAATTTATAACCTTTAAAAGTAAAAAACATGGAAGAGCTGATTCAAAAATTACAAAGCCTACACGGGCTTAGCGCAGAACAAGCCCACGGGATCCTTAACACAATTACAGGCTACATTAAGGAGAAATTTCCGATGGTTGGTGGAGCTGTGGATAATCTTTTTCCATCAGGTACGACCCCTGTGGCACCGGGAACTACTGCAGCTCAGAGCGGTGATCTTCTTGATAAAATCTCAGATTTCATTCCGGGATCTACCGGCGAAAAAATTGAGGAATTTGCAAAAGATAAGTTGGGTGGTCTTTTCGGAGAGAATAAAACAGTCTGATTTTTGATAAGATACCGGATTCTGTATCCGGTATTTGATTATTTTTTGATAGAATTAGTCTTTTAGGTCGTGAACGCGTATCATCTTTTACATAGAATTCAATCGGTGTTCTGATTCCTTTTCTTTTTTGCTTGAACAAAAAAGAAACAAAAAATTCAAGGACAACCCGATCGCTCTCCCGATTTTTTCGGGATTTGTCCGGCCATCCCACCGCTACACTGCAATGTCACTCACAAATACCAGGGCTTTTAATTATTTAGCGTCTTAATCATTGCTCACTAAAAAAACTCCCTACCACCTACCATTTACTATAAGCCAGGGATAAAACCCCGATTTTACCTCCTGTCAACTGGGGAACTTCCGAGAGGATACCTTCGTAATTCAGGTCATCACGACCAATGCGCTTAATTCCATTTATTTATTTGAACAATTCTCTTGCTATCACTATTTTTTGCACTTCGCTGGTGCCTTCACCAATGGTACATAATTTACTGTCACGATAGAATTTCTCTACCGGAAAATCTTTTGTATATCCATATCCACCAAATATTTGAACTGCATCAGTCGCTACTTTTACAGCCACCTCACTGGAATAATATTTGGCCATAGCTGATTCTTTGGTTACATTTTCTCCATTCATTTTGAGGTCACATGCTCTGTCTATCAATAGTTCGGCAGCCATTATTTCTGTAGCCATGTCAGCCAGCTTAAAAGAGATTCCCTGAAATTCAGCAATGGGTTTCCCAAACTGATGTCTTTCCTTAGCATATTTTACCGAAGCTTCAAACGCACCTTTAGCGATACCAAGGCCGAGTGCTGCAATGGAAATACGGCCACCGTCGAGAACTTTCATTGCTTGCTTAAATCCATCACCCATATTACCCATTCTTGAAGTATCGGGTATGCGACAACTATCAAAAATCATTTCAGCTGTTTCACTGGCACGCATACCCAGTTTATTTTCTTTTTTTCCTCCCGTAAAACCTTTTGTACCACGGGGAACAATGAAAGCCGTTGAATTGTTTTTAGTACGCGGTTCTCCCGTTCTGCAAATCACTACGGCCACATCTCCGCTCTTTCCGTGGGTGATCCAGTTTTTGGTTCCGTTAATAACCCATTCATCACCATCTTTTTCTGCAACACATTGCATATTGCCGGCATCGCTTCCTGTATTAGGTTCCGTTAATCCCCATGCGCCGATAAACTCTGCTGTTGCGAGTTTAGGCAGATATTTCATTTTCTGTTCCTCATTTCCAAAAGCGAGAATGTGCCCTGTACACAATGAATTGTGTGCAGCCACAGAAAGTCCTATTGAACCACAGACTTTGGCGATTTCCTGAATCACGGCGCTGTATTCAAAATACCCCAGACCACTGCCTCCATATTTTTGGGGCACCAGCACTCCCATAAGACCCAGCTTACCGAGTTCTTTAAAAATGTGTAACGGGAATTCTTGTTTCTCGTCCCACTCCATCAAATCAGGCTTTATATACTGAAGGGCAAATTCTCTTGCAGTCTGGGCTACCTGCTGCGTTATTTCATTAGTTGCAAAATCCATAATGTTGTATTAATTCCTGCAATTTAAAAGAATAAAACCATTTCACCTTATTGAGGGTTTAAATAAGCTAATAACAGGTTTTAGTTCGCGGTAAGATAGGGAGAGACTTTTTCATAAAAGTCATCCGTGACGGTCATGATCTTTTTGATCCCTTCCACCGAATTAAAATTACCATGTTGCCGGCGATATTGAAAAATCGCATTGGCCATATTGTATCTGATGTAAGGGTGTGATTTCATTTCATCTACAGAAGAAGAATTGATATTTATTTTTTTGACGGTTGTGGAATTTAAGAGAAGATGAGGCTTAATCTTTTGGAAAGTGGAATCGGGCAAAAGATAGGTTTCCCCTATCTGATCTATTGAGTAGAAGCCGCCGAGTTTTTCTCTGAAAGAAATGATCCTGTTTGCGAGCCTGCTTCCAATGCCGGGTAAAGCAATGTATTGGGTAGTATCAGCCGTATTGATATCAACTTTTGCAATTGGGTAGCGGGAAGTGTAGTTCACTTTCTCTACAGGATTTTTTTGTTCGTATTGAGGATATGTCCTTTCTTCCCTTTTTATAGAAATATACGGGATCAACCGCTCTGCATCCGATTTACTTAATCCCCATATCTTTTTGATATCTTCCGGTTTATAAAATTTTCCTCCTTTGGAAATATAATTTTGTATAGTGTTGGCAGTTTTTTCTCTCACTCCCAGCCTTATCCAATCATTTGCTGAGGCCGTATTGGGGTCGAAGTAAAATAATTTGATATTTTTTACCTGTTCATGATTTTTTGAACGGGGTGTATAATCACCGTAGTACTCATTTTCATTGTATTTTTTTGATGCAGGAGCTTTTTGTAATTGAGTAATTTCCTTTTCAAATTCAGAGGTATCTAAAGGATTGTCTTTTGCAAAATAAGGAAAGAAAAAGGGGAGCAGGATCAGTATTAATATTATTATAATAATATAGATGATCCCCTTCCGTTCCTTTTTTGTAAAACTGAAATAATCTTTCAAAAACTGTTGCAGCATACACCTTTTGTTTTAAATATTTGAAACAAATGCACGAAGTGCTACCATCAAAAAGAATTAATTTCAATTTAAAGAAAATATATGTAAAAAGAGGCGGTTACTAAAGAAAAAGAGGTAGTGTATGTAAGTCAGGATTCTCTTTCCACTGTCAATTGCAGCCCGTCGTATGCCAATTGAATATTGGGAGGTAGCTCATTATTGATTTCGGTATGCGTGCCCAGTTGGTGACTCATGTGCGTAAAATACGCACGGGGAATTTTTAATTCCACTACCAGTTCAATTGCCTGTTGCAAATTGAAGTGCGAGATATGGGGTTTTTTACGTAGTGCATTTACGACAAGAATCTCGCTTCCTTTTATTTTTTCTTTTTCTTCCTCATCAATTCTGTTTGCATCCGTAATGTAAGTGAAATTTTCGAACCGAAAACCCAGTACCGGCATATTCAAATGATGTACAAGTATAGGAATTACAAAAATGTCTCCCACTGTAAAAGGTTCTTTATCTATCGTGTGTAAATGAACATCTGGGATACCTGGATATTTTTCTTCTGCAAAAATGTAATAAAATTCTCTGCGCAACGCTTCCTGTGTGAGCACGTTGGCATATACTTCCATCGCCTGGTGCTGAAAAAAATTATAGGCTCTTATATCATCCAGCCCCGCGATATGATCTTTATGAGGGTGGGTAAAAAGGACCGCGTCCAATTTTTTTACATTCTCCCGCAACATTTGCATACGGAAATCCGGCGTGGTATCTACGATCAAAGTGGTGGTATCACTCTGTACCAGAATACTGCTACGTAATCTTTTATCTTTTTGATCGCTGGAGGAACATACATAACAAGCACAGGCAATCATAGGGACACCACTACTTGTACCGGTGCCGAGGAATGTAATTCTAAGATCAGACTGACTCACCATCCAAAGCTATAAAATTTTTTACAGAGCCGGTGGAAGAAATAATAAAGAACAAAAAGAAGGAGCAGACTTTTTATGGCAAAGAAGCCTATATGGGCATTTCGGATTTCTCAATACATTCTTTTTAATCAGCCTAACCTGCGTAAAAATTGGTATAAGAATCCTGAAACTCAAAATCCTGGAATTTTTTCCACTGAAGTATTCCTGGCACTCAATAAATTGTGCTGTTCCTTACGGGTTAATTATTTACACTTAGGATATGCTACTACATTTGTGGTGCATAGAAACAGGGTGTTCCGATAATCATCGAACCCAATAGCTCGGGTTGGAATACACGATCTTTTGGTTTATGAAAATTTATTTTCTGAGTAAAATTCAACTATTAGTAATATTTTTAATGCTAAATAAAAAGTCAATTCTTATGGACCAATCTACCATCACTATTAAAGATACTACTGCTAACCCTGCTCCGCTTGGACTTCTTGCGTTTGGACTAACTACTGTTTTGCTTAATCTGCATAACGCGGGAATTTTTGAAATGAATTCTATGATATTGGCGATGGGAATTTTTTATGGTGGAATTACACAGATCATTGCAGGTATTCTGGAAGCTAAAAAGAACAATACTTTCGGATTCGTTGCCTTTGTTTCCTATGGGTCTTTCTGGCTTACTTTCGTTGCATTGATAGTGATGCCAAAATTGGGATGGATTCCTGCACCTTCGGAAAGTGCTATGGTGGCTTTTCTCGTACTATGGGGGGTATTTACCGGACTCTTATTTTTTGGTACACTCCGTATCAGTAAAGCATTGCAATTTGTTTTTGCCACATTGACTATTCTGTTTTTTTTATTGGCACTTGGAGACGCGACCGGGAATGAGAGTTTAAAAATTTTTACAGGTTATGAAGGGATCATTTGTGGAGCATCGGCTATCTATACAGGAGCAGGAGCTTTATTAAATGAAGTGTATGGGAAAACGGTTTTACCATTAGGTCTGGTAATGAAAAAATAATACAGGTTGTCACTGTACCAATTGCAAAGAAGTGTTTCGAAATGCTTTTGATTTGACGTGGTCAGATCTTTAATTCTTTCATGTAATCTGCATTGGCTTTCGCGGCTTCCATGGTAGTAATGCCGTCAAAGTGTTCCTGTTCGATGATATAATATTCCATCCCTTTCCTCTTTGCAGCTTTTAATATTTTTGGATAATCAATTTCTCCCTTGCCCACTATGCACGATGCGTCTTTATAAGCAAGAGAAATATCTTTCTTCCTGTCTTTAATATGGCATAAACGGAAACGGTTGGGATATTTTTCAAACCATTTCTCCGGATCCTGTCCTGCAGTAACTACCCAGTATATATCCATTTCAAAATCCACGAGATTCGGATTCGAATATTGAATCATTACATCCATCGGCAATTGTCCGTCTATCGGGATAAACGGGTAATCATGATTGTGGTATCCAAATCTGAGCCCGGCTCTTTTACAGGTAGCGCCTCTTTCATTGAATTTATCAGCTTCTTTTTTAAAGAGGTCAATGTTTTTCTGTGGCCCATACCAGGGGTCAATTAAATATTTTATTCCTATTTCGGCAGCTTCGGCAGCTTTCTTGTCAAAATCTTTATCAATATTACAATGAGAAGAAATAATTTTCATTCCCAGGCCATCCAACAGATTTTTAAGTTCAGTATTTTTCATTCCCCAGAAAATTCCCATGTTTCCCTCAAAACTTTCGATTTGTTTGTATCCCATGGCGGCTACCTGTTTCAGCGTACCCTGTGGATCTTTATGCATCGCGTCTTTTATGGTCCATAGCTGCAGGCCAAAATCTTTTGATTTTCCCGGGTTGTCCAGTGCTGAGGAGGAATTACTGGCTAATAATTTTCCTGTAATTGCAGTAAGTGCTAATCCTAATGAAGCTGTCTTTAAAAATTCTTTTCGGGTGTATGGCATAGTTGTATGTTTTATTATTTTAAGCAAAAGCTTTGTCTCCTTTTTGGTATGGAATATCACTTTCAAATTTTCCGGGCCTTTCATAATACCGCCTTGCTTTGGTGTACCCTATTTCAGAAGTAAAATAACCCAGAAGAGTAAGCTCTTTCATCATGCGAAAATAATGGGAAGGCTCATCATCTTTTTTATTTTTCATGTAATCTTTTTGTTCGCTGTCCAGTTTCACCAGGAGATCATGACGTTGCTGTACATTAATTTTCATGAATAGTTGATCATAATTCTTCTTTGAAAGGTCATTGAGTTTTTTCATTCCTTCGTGAAATATTTTCTGATCTTTCTCTTCATAACAATCGTTGACCATTACCGTCATGAACTGCCCGACTTTAGCAGCTTTGGCACCGGGAGTTTTCGTCGCAGGCAGAATGGTGTCGGCGATTTCGTCGAGCAATGAAATGTCAGCATCGGTGAAAGTCACGGATACGCCGGTAGCACTTTTACATCCTGATAAAAAAGCATTGCCTCCTACCAGAGTTCCTCCCAGGAGGAGTGAGATGTATTGGACGGCTTCTCTTCTGTTCATGGTTTTATTTTTAGAGATTGAGACTATATCCTTGTGGATATTCACGTTTCACATATTGGTTTACATCTTCGAAATTGGTTACTCTCATATTATCATTATCCCATAGGAGCTTGATGTATCTTCCCGGATAGTCGTAACCCTTACCATTGACCCGCGGTTTGCGTATGTCGAATCCGCGGATTGCTAAATTGGCCATCAGCAATGCTTCAGTGAGAGGGCCTGCAAATTCAAAAGGGGAACTTACTTCTTTCTTTCCAAATCCTGCGATACAGGCTTCTATCCATTGGCCGTAATGCCCGTCTGCTCCGCCGGGGACCCTTGCAATGGTTTGAGGTACTTTTACTTCGTTTGTTCTTTTTGTAGGAAGAAGTTTGGGGTCTGCACCATAAGTCCCGCACATCATTTTACCTTTTGTTCCGATAAACAGAGTTCCGTTTCCACCATCTCCAAATACTTCGTTGGCTTCAAGCTCTTCCGGCCTCTCCGGTTGGATACCGCCATCCATCCAATGAACGGTTATTTCATTTTTGGTATTCTTAGTTGGTGGAAAAGTGAGTGTTACATGGCTTGATGGAGGACAGCTTTGTGGAAAATAGCCGCGTTGAAATTCACCTACATACACGCTTCCTACACTTGCCTGCACATCTTTCGCATACTTAAGGCCGAGCACTCTAAAGGCAGGTCCCATGATGTGGCAACCCATATCTCCCAGTGCGCCTGTTCCAAAATCCCACCAGCCACGCCAGTTGAAGGGAACTAATTTTTCTACGTAATCTCTATATTGGGCAGTTCCAATCCAAAGGTTCCAATCCAGCGCTGCGGGAACATCTGCTTTCTGTGAAGGCCATGGAATTCCCTGAGGCCAGACAGGCCGGTCGGTCCAGCAGTAAACTGTGTGAACCTCACCGATGATTCCGGCATTGTACCATTCCATTAACTGGCGTACTCCATCTCCTGATGCCCCCTGATTGCCCATCTGTGTCACTACCTTATAGCGTTTAGCCGCCTCTGTGAGTGTTCTTGCTTCATAAATATCATGGGTCATGGGTTTTTGTACATACACATGTTTGCCTAATTGCATAGCGCCCAAAGCGGCTACAGCATGATTGTGGTCAGGGATAGAGACTGATACTGCATCAATATGTTTGGATTCTTTGTCCAGCATTTCACGCCAGTCCTTATAGTATTTTGCTTTCGGGAAATTCTTGACGGTAGTGGCAGCACTTCGGGTATCTACATCGCAAAGAAAGCCGATATTCACTTTACCCGTTTTAAAGAAGTTGGCAATATCACTTTCACCTTTTCCACCGGCGCCAATACCGGCAACGGTGAGCATGTCACTGGGGGCGATGAATCCCTTTCCTCCCAATACGTGGCGGGGAACAATCATAAAACCTGCCGCTGCTATAGCGGTATTTTTTAAAAACTCTCTTCTGGAAGGGAAAGAAGTTTCTTTTAAAGAATCAGGCATATTTTTAAAATTTAATTAAAGGTTCCTTTTTTTCAATTGACTTACGGCATAATCTGCAGCCCTTGCTGTCATTGCCATATAGGTCAAAGACGGATTTACACAAGCTGCTGATGTCATGAAAGATCCGTCGGTAACAAAAACATTGGGTGCATCCCACATCTGGTTCCATTTATTTAAAACGGAAGTTTTAGGGTCATGTCCCATACGTGCAGTACCCATTTCATGGATTCCTCTGCCTATTGTACCATCACCATCATAGCCGGTTACTTTTTTTACGCCGGCAGCTTCAAGCATTTCAATGGCATCGTTCTTCATATCTATCCTCATCTTCCTTTCATTTTCTTTCCATTCTGCATCAAAAGAGATGGTGTTCAATCCCCATTTGTCTTTTTTATTCTTATCAAGGGTCATTTTATTTTCGTGGTAAGGAAGTATTTCGCCAAAACCTCCGATACCCATAGCCCATGGCCCCGGTTCGGATAAGGCATCTTTGAATTCTCCCCCGATATTCATTTCGGCTATTTCGCGAGACCATCCCCGCCTGCTGGCACCTCCCTGATAACCAAAGCCACGGAGGTAGTCTCTTTTATCACCGAAGAAATTGCGGAATCTGGGGATGTAAATTCCATTGGGCCTGCGGCCAAAATAATACCTGTCTTCATAACCCTCCATTTCACCAGAGGCACCTACTCCCAGATGATGATCCATAATATTATGCCCGAGTTCTCCGCTGCTGCTTCCCAGTCCGTCGGGCCATATATCAGTTGCTGAATTCATTAGTATCCAGGCACTGTTGAATGTAGAAGCATTTAGAAAAACGATTTTGGCAAAATACTGATAGGTCTGATTGGTTTCGGCATCTAATACCTCCACCCCTGTTGCTTTTTTTGTATCCTTATCGTAAAGAATTTTGGTTACGATTGACCACGGACGAACGGTTAAATTACCAGTTGCCAGCGCAGCTGGCAAAGTGGAAGATTGTGTGCTGAAATATCCGCCGAAAGGGCATCCCAGCCAGCATTTATTCCTGTACTGGCAATTTACCCTGTTTTGGATCGGTTGTGTGATATTGGCGACACGGCCAATGATCATGCTGCGCTTATTATCGTAATGTTGTTTGATTCTTGCGGCTACCTCTTTTTCTACTGCATTCATTTCCATGGCCGGCATAAAATAGCTGTCGGGCAATTGTGGAAGGTCTTCTTTGGATCCGCTTATACCTGCGAATTTTTCTGCATAAGTGTACCACGGCTCTATATCTTTATAGCGAATAGGCCAGTCTATTGCAATGCCATCTTTTAGATTCGCTTCGAAATCCAGATCGCTCCACCGATAACACTGCCTGCCCCATAAAAGGGAGCGTCCGCCTACATGGTAGCCTCTGAACCAGTCGAATCGCTTTACCTCAGTATAGGGACTGTCTTTATCGCTTGCCCACCAATCAAGATTGGTTTCATTTAGCGGATAATCTCTTTTCAATACAGGGTAGTCCTTTATCATTTGTTGGGTGCGGCCACCACGATGCGGGAATTGCCAGGGATTTTTTAAAGCGTTTACATAATCTTTTATATGCTCAATGTTTTTCCCTCTTTCGAGCATGATGGTCTTAAGCCCTTTTTGAGTAAGTTCTTTTGCAGCCCATCCTCCTGAAATACCCGAGCCGATTACAATTGCGTCGTAGGTGTTTTCTGCCATAAGTCTAAAGTTATTTTGTTTATTGGTTAATTCGTTAATTTGTTTCAATTAGCTAATCAACTAACTACCTGATTATACATCACAAATCTTTATAGCCTCTCTCAATGAATCCAGCTTATCAGGATAAGTTGGTATAAATTCCTGTGCTACATATCCTTTATAACCTGTATCTACAATAGCTTTCATCACTGCGGGGTAATATAACTCCTGCGTATTGTTAATCTCATTTCTTCCTGGGATACCGCCTGTATGGTAATGCGCTATGTATTGATGGTAATCCCTGATGTTTCTGATAATATCGCCTTCCTGTATCTGTACATGATAGATATCAAAAAGTAATTTAAAATTTTCAGAGTTGATTTGTTTACACAATTCGGCTCCCCATTCTACCGTATTACACATATAATCCTTATGGTCAATTTTGCTGTTGAGTATTTCCATTATCATTGTCACTCCATTTTTTTCTGCAAGAGGTAAAATTTTATCCAGAGCCTCTTTGCAGTTTTTCATTCCGGTCTCATCATCCATTCCCTTTCTTGCACCGCTGAAGCAAATCAGATTTTTGTATCCTGCTTTGGCCATAATGGGGATTACTTCCAAATATTCTTTGATCAGGTTTTCATGATACAGAGGATTATTTAATCCGTTGTATAAATTATTGTCTCCTGCAGTGTAGCACATCGAACTGTAAATACCATGCTTTTGGAGTGTGCTCCAATCCTTTGGGCCTACAAGGTCTATCGCATTGAATCCTATTTCTTTCACTGCTTTGCATAAAGCATCCATGGAAAGATATCCGAATGTCCATCTTGACACCGAATGGTTAATGTTTCCTTTCAATTTATTTATTTTTTCAGTAACCTCACCTGTTACATTACAAGAAGCTAATACCGACACAGGTGTTACAGCAAGAGCGGAAGCGCTCAATGCAATATTTTTGATCATTGATCTTCTGCTTTGTTTCATTCTGATTAGTTTAAATATTTACAATTTCATCAACCGGTTTTTCATTTTTATCATTAAAAAAAATAGCGAAGAGTAAGAACACAGCTAATGCGATGACAGATGGAATGATCCATATCATTTTCCAATCAAAGGCAGTATCCGAAACTTTGTAAGCATCTGCAATGAGGCCGGCAATTTCAAAACCGATCAACATCCCTACACCATACGTAGCGAGTGTAATTAATCCCTGAGCAGCGCTTTTATATTTTTCGCCTGCTTTGGCATTGGTATAAATTTGCCCTGATACAAAAAAGAAATCATAACAGATACCGTGTAACGCAATTCCCAATATCAGCATAAAACCCAGATCACCCGCATTGCCGTAAGCAAATAGTGCATAGCGGATCGCCCAGGCAAGCATACCCGCTAATATGGTTTTTTTAAATCCAAACCTTTTGAAGAAAAAAGGTAATAGTAATAAAAATAAAACTTCTGATGCCTGGCCCAAAGTCATTTTGCCGGCGGGATTGGCCACGCCGATATTGGATAAAAACTGGCTGGCATATTGATAGTAAAATGCGAGTGGAATACAAATGAGAATAGAAGCAATAAAAAATATTAAGAAGTTTCTATCTTTTAATAATTTCAAGGCATCCAATCCTACTATTTCCGATATTTTCACTTTTGTTCCACGGGGTACTTTAGGTGGTGTTTTAGGTAACGTAAAACTAAACAGCCCTAATATCAGGGAGGTTATTGATGACAATAAAAAAGTATTTTTCATAAGGCCTGCTTTTACACTTGATTCAGAATCCCAAAGGAAAATAAAACTGATCATGAGGCCTGCAACAATCCATCCTATACTTCCTAAAACCCTGATGCTTGAAAATTCTTTTTCGGGATCCTTCATTTGATTAAAGGAAATGGAATTTACCAAAGCTAATGTTGGCATAAATAAGATCATGTAACTCAACACATAAGGATAGAATACGGATACATCAGAAGCACTGTACATTCCATACATCAATGCGGCTCCTGCCAGGTGTAATATGGCAAGAATCTTTTCTGCATTAAAGAAGCGATCCGCGATCAATCCTATTATAAATGGTGCGATAATAGCCCCCCATGATTGAGTGGAGAATACAGAGGCCCCTTGTGCACCGGTGGCATGGAGGTTATTTTCTAAAAAGATACCGAGGGTAACAAACCATGCACCCCATATAAAAAACTCAAGAAACATCATGGTGGAAAGCTGTAGTCGTGTGGTAAGTCTCATTTACAAAAGAGTTTATTCTTTGTTGAAATTATTAAATGCCGTTTAATAAAAAGATCAGATCATTTTCACGAGGGATAAATATACATGTTTTATCAGCAATAAATTTTCTTTAATAAAATATTTTTTTAAAGATATTTTTTCAAAAAATGATAGGTAAATGGGGATATTGTATCATTTGAATTCTGCTGGCCGGTTAGTGGTATGGCGGCAGAAAAGGTAAATGTTTTATTCTCTCCTTTCTTAAAATAAAAGTCTTAAAATAGGTTTAGAATTCATATATTCATCCTTGTTTTTAAAAATGCTACAATACATTCTATGGGAAATTTTCAGATAAAAGTTCAGCCCAAAAAATATGATGCTGTTATTGTCGGCTCCGGTGCAGGCGGAGGTATGGCAGCGTATGTTCTGGCCAATGCCGGTCTCAAGGTCTGCTTGCTGGAGGCGGGCCCAAATTATAATCCTGCTGTAGATTCCAAACAATTACAAAATGCATGGGAATCTCCGCGGAGAGGTGCCAGCACGAAGTATCGCCCCTTTGGAGATTTTGACGGTTGTTATGGGGGATGGGAGATTGACGGTGAGCCTTACACGCAGGCGAAAGATTCTAACTGGAAATGGTGGCGTGCAAGAATGGTAGGCGGGCGCACCAATCACTGGGGAAGAATTTCATTGCGGTTTGGCCCCAAAGATTTCAAAAGAAAAAGTATTGACGGGCTTGGGGATGACTGGCCTATTGGTTATGAGGACGTGAAACCTTATTATGATAAAATAGATAAACTACTCGGCGTATTTGGAACCAATGAAGGGTTGATAGATGATCCTGATGGATTTTTTTTACCACCACCCAAACCACGGTTACATGAACTGTTTATTAAAAGAGCAGCGACTAATATCGGCATCCCTGTAATTCCTTCACGATTATCTATTCTTACAAAAAAGATTAATGATACACGCGGTCAGTGTTTTTATTGCCAGCAATGTAGTCGTAGTTGCAAAATATTTGCAGATTTTTCATCTTCTTCTGCATTGGTATTGCCCGCAGTAGCAACAGGCAATGTAGATCTTTTTACGAATGCAATGGCGCGTGAAGTATTGACGGATACGAAAGGTCTTGCTACGGGTATTTCTTATATTAATAAAGAAGACATGCAGGAGTATCAGGTGATGGGGAGAACCATTATCCTGGGAGCAAGCGCCTGCGAATCTGCAAGATTATTATTGAATTCAAAATCACCACGCCATCCTAATGGATTGGCCAATTCGAGTGATGTGGTAGGAAAGTATTTGCACGATTCTACCGGGGCAGATATGGGTGGCATCATCCCTGAATTGTTTGACCGTAAGCGTTACAATGAAGACGGAGTGGGCGGTATGCATGTTTATACTCCCTGGTGGCTCGATAATAAAAAACTTGATTTTCCACGCGGATACCACATTGAATATGGTGGTGGTTTCGGAATGCCTTTGTATGGTTTTCAATGGGGAATCGAAAACCTCAATGGCACTTATAAAATAAAGGGGAAACAAAAAGAAGCGGGAGGATATGGTGCTTCACTGAAAGAAGATTACCGGTATTTTTTTGGCGCTCATGTGGGTATGGCTGGCCGTGGCGAAACGGTTGCAAGAGCAGATAATTATTGCGAAATAGATCCCTCGCTTGTAGATGTTTATGGAATCCCTGTTTTGAGGTTTCATACTAAATATTCTGATTATGAAATAAAACAGGCGAAGCACATGAAAGAAACCTTTTCGGAGATATTACATTCTATGGGCGCAGTAACCACCTGGGGAGGCGATGATGGCCCCGAGAATAATTACGGCCTTCATGCTCCCGGCGAGATTATCCATGAAGCGGGAACGGTGCGTATGGGAAATGATTACCGGCATTCTCCCCTCAACAAATGGGCGCAGGCACATGATTGTAAGAATCTTTTTAATGTTGATGGAGGGCAATTCGTTTCGCAGGGAGATAAAAATATAACGTGGACCATCCTTGCACTCTCTATGCGTACTTCAGAATATATAGTGGATCAGTTGAGGAAGAATGCTATTTAGAAATACCGGGTATAATTTAAAAAATTTTTAAACTATGGATAGAAGAAAATCACTCAAAGTACTTGCACTCGGTTCAGTGTCTGCCGGCTTATTATTAGATGCCTGTAAAACTGAAGATAAAAAGATAGTTGGCAAGAAAACCGTTAAAAAAGAAAATGAGAGACATGACGGGTTGATGAAAGAAGAAGTGCAACGTCTTAAAGAAATATATGCCACCACTTTTTTTACGCCGCATGAAATGCAGACGATTACTATACTTGGAGATATTATTATACCGAGAGACGAGATAAGCGGAAGCGCTTCTGATGCGAAAGTGCCCGATTTTATTGAGTTTATTGTGAAAGATAAGCCAGATCGTCAATTACCGATGCGCGGAGGGTTGCTCTGGCTGGATATGCAATGTTTAACCCGTTATAAAAATTCTTTTGCGGAATGTAATTCGAAACAACAAATGGAAATGGTAGATGAAATTGCATGGCCTAAAAAAGCAAAGCCTGAAATGAAACCCGGTGTAAACTTCTTCAATATGATGCGTAATCTTACAGCCACGGGATTTTATACTTCTGAGATCGGCGTGAAGGATGTAGGTTACATTGGTAATACCCCCAATGAGTGGAACGGGGTACCTGACGATGTTTTAAGGCAATACCATCTTGCTTATACGGAAAAAGAACTAAAGGAGTGTATCAGCTTTCCATAGATATTTCTATATAAACAGTATGGTTAAACGGAATTTTATTTAATAATTTTAGAAGCATTCAGAATGAGAAAAATACGAATGGGAATGATAGGTGGAGGCAAAGGTTCTTTTATGGGAAATGTACATCGCATAGCTGCGGGTATGGATGGATTAATTGAACTTTCCTGTGCCGCGTTAAGCTCTCATCCTGAGACAGCCAGGGTTTCAGGTGAATTACTTCATTTGCCGAAAGACCGGGTTTATCTCTCATTTGAAGAAATGATCAGAAAAGAAAGTGAATTGCCAGCAGATAAGCGAATGGATTTTGTAAGTATTGTTACCCCCAACTTTGTACATTTTCCACCGGCTATGATGGCGTTAGACCATGGTTTTCATGTAGTAGTGGAGAAGCCAATGACCTTTTCGCTGGAAGAAGCCAAGCAATTAAAAAAGAAGGTAGAGGAAACAGATTTGTTATTATGCCTTACGCATACCTATTCAGGGTACCCGATGGTAAAGCAGGCACGGTACATGATACAGGATGGTGCATTGGGAAAGCTCAGGAAGATTATGGTAGAATATCCACAGGGATGGTTGAGTAAACTGACTGCAAACGAGGGGAATGATAAAGGTATTTGGCGTGCGGATCCGTCAAAATCGGGCAAGGCGGGATGTATGGGCGATATAGGAACTCATGCATCTCATCTGGCAGAGTATATCTCGGGTTTAAAAATCACGAAACTCTGTGCTGATCTAAACACAGTAGTTGAAGGAAGAACTTTAGATGATGATGGAAATGTTTTGTTGAGGTTTGAAAATAATGTGAATGGAATCTTAGTTGCATCGCAGATCGCTGCCGGTGAAGAAAATGCTCTAAGGATCAGGGTTTATGGTGAAAAAGGCGGGATAGAATGGGCGCAGATGGAGCCAAATACTTTGCTGGTAAAATGGTTGGATGCACCCACTCAAATATTCAGAGCCGGAAATAATTATCAAAATATTTTGAGTAAAATCGCACTTGATAATTGTCGTACGCCGGGAGGTCATCCGGAAGGGTATCTTGAAGCTTTTGCGAATATCTATAAAAATTTTACCTTGACTTTATCATCTAAAATGGAAGGAAAAGAACCAACAAAAGAAATGTTAGATTTCCCGGGCGTAGAAGAAGGAGTTCGTGGGATGGCTTTTATAGATAATGTAATAGCCTCAGGGAAGTCAACTGAAAAATGGACTGATTTTAAAGTTTAATTTTAATAAGGAAATAATGAAAACACTTAAAGGCCCGGCAATTTTTTTAGCTCAATTCATCGGTAGTGAAGCGCCATTCAATAGTTTAAAAAGTATTTGCCAATGGGCAAAAGATAAAGGATTTATCGGCATTCAGATTCCTACGCTGGATGATAGATTTATAGACTTGAAAAAAGCGGCAGAAAGCAAAGCATACTCAGATGAATTAAAAGGTACTGTAAATAGTTTCGGATTAGAGATCACCGAACTTTCTACTCATTTGCAGGGGCAATTGGTTGCTGTAAACCCGGCGTATGATTCCTTGTTTGATAGTTTCGCACCGGAAACATATCGCAATAATCCTAAGGCCAGACAGCAATGGGCAGTACAACAATTAAAGTATGCAGCGAAGGCTTCACAGAACCTGGGATTGAATGCCCATGCTACTTTCAGCGGCGCATTATTATGGCCAACTGTTTATCCATGGCCTCAGCGCCCTGAAGGGTTGGTAGAAGAGGGATTCAAAGAACTGGCGAAAAGATGGCTTCCTATCTTAAATGTGTTTGATGAATGTGGTGTGGATGTGTGCTATGAAATTCATCCGGGCGAAGATCTGCATGATGGCATTTCTTATGAGATGTTCCTGGAGAAAGTGCAACATCATAAGAGAGCTTGTTTATTATACGATCCATCTCATTTTGTTTTACAATGTCTCGATTACCTGGCTTACATAGATAATTATCATGAACGAATAAGGGCATTCCATGTAAAGGATGCAGAATTTAATCCTACGGGCAAGCAAGGTGTTTACGGAGGGTATCAAAGCTGGCTCAATCGTGCCGGACGTTTCCGTTCATTGGGTGATGGGCAGGTAGATTTTAAATCCATCTTTAGTAAACTGTCGGCGTATGATTATCCCGGATGGGCAGTGCTCGAATGGGAATGTTGCTTAAAAAATTCAGAAGATGGTGCGAGAGAAGGAGCCGCTTTTATCAGGGACCATATTATTCATGTAACTGAAAGAGCATTTGATGATTTTGCAGGAACGGCATTTGACGAAGAATTAAATCGTTCTGTTTTGGGACTTGAATAAAGATTTATTGGAAAAATGTATTTAAAATATTCTTTCACATCGTGTATATTTCCATTTCCTAAACCATACATAAAATATTTTCTCATGAAAAAAATAATTCTTTTCTTCTTGCCGGTAATGGTCTTTCTCAGTTGCAGTTCTTCTAAAAAAGCTACCATACACGATTCCGGCAATACGCTGACCAATAAGGAAAAGAATGACGGATGGAAATCGTTATTTAATGGAACCTCCACGGATGGATGGCATAATTATGGGAGACAGAATGTTGGCCCCGAATGGAAAGTAGAGGATGGTGTTATTCACTTGTCTGGGAGTGAAAAAGGTAAGGAAGGTGGCGATCTGGTTACCAATGAAGAGTTTGAGAATTTTGATTTAAAACTAGACTGGAAAATTTCGGATAAAGGCAACAGTGGAATCATTTTTTATGTGCATGAAGATCCGGCAAAATATCACGAAACCTATGAAACAGGAATAGAGATGCAGATTTTGGATAATGGCACACCTACCCGGCTCGGGCAACCTGATGGTAAATTATACACGCACAGGGCGGGCGATCTGTATGATCTGATGGCATCCAAAGAAGTGGCCAATCCATTGGGAGAATGGAATCATATAGAAATAAAGTGTGTGAACGGGAACCTTGATTTTTATATGAATGGAGAGCACACTCTTTCTACTCATTTGTGGGATGATAACTGGCAGAAGATGATTGCCATCAGTAAATTTAAAGATATGCCCGGTTTCGGCACTTTTCAGAAAGGGAAGATCGCTTTACAGGATCATGGCGATGATGTGTGGTTTAAAAATATCAGGATTAAAAGGCTTTAAATAACCCTTTATAATGTACTCTTTTCATTATTCCTTTTTGAGTAATTCATTCTTACTATCTTCACCAGTTACTCATCCTATTTTGTATTTATAAAAATTATTTTTATGCGCAAAAGTATTTTCATTTCTTTCTTGCTCTTTTTTTGTTTTTCGGTATTTGCCCAAAAAAATAATGTAGCAGAATTATTGGTGCCGGAACCGGTTTCAATAATCTCCGGTGAGGGACATTTTATTTTAAATAATAAAACCACTATCCAGGTATTAACACGGGATACTTCTGCTAAAAGGGTGGGGGAGTTTCTTTCAAAAAAAATGGTGCTGGTTAGTGGTGATAAATTGCCCGTTACTGTTTATGCAAAAAAAGAGGTGACAGGAAATAGTATTAGACTTTCATTGCTCAATGATACCTCTCTCGGAAATGAAGGATATAAATTGAATATAACTACAAAAGGAATTTCTATATCAGCTCATAAACCAGCCGGCCTTTTTTATGGAATGCAAACTTTGTTTCAGTTGATGCCAAAAGAAGTAGAGGAAAATCAATTGGTGAAAAATGTGAAATGGGAAATTCCGGTTTGTACCATTACTGATTATCCGCGGTTTGGATGGAGAGGGTTGATGTTTGATGTAAGCAGACATTTTTTTACTAAAGAAGAAGTGAAAGAATTCATAGATCAGATGGTGAAGTACAAATACAATTTATTGCATTTGCATCTTACGGATGATGAAGGCTGGAGGATAGAAATTAAAGGATTGCCTAAGCTGACCGAAGTGGGTGCATGGAGAGTAAAAAGAGTTGGATATTTTGGAACCTTTGCGGCGCCTTCCCCTGACGAACCCCGCGACTATGGTGGATTTTATACCCAGGATGATATTCGTGAAATCGTAAAATATGCGCAAGACCGGTTTGTAAATATCCTTCCGGAAATTGATGTCCCAGGTCATAGTCTGGCCGCCATTGCTTCTTATCCCGAACTGTCGTGTACGCCGGGGGCTGATCAATATCATGTGCGCTCAGGAGAAGAGATTATGGATTGGTCTCATGGGCAACCTCCCATAGCATTGATTGATAATACACTTTGTCCGGCCAATGAAAAAGTCTATGAATTTTTGGATAAGGTAATGACACAAGTGGCTCAATTATTTCCGTTTGAATATATCCATGTAGGTGGTGACGAATGTCCTAAAAACTTTTGGGAGAAGAGCGATGCCATTAAAGCATTAATGCAAAAAGTAGGATTGAAAACTATGGATGAAGTGCAAAGTTATTTTGAAAAAAGACTGGAAAAGATTGTAGAATCGAAAGGCAAAAAATTTATGGGCTGGGATGAGATATTACAGGGTGGGATAGCGCCTAGTGCGGCAGTTATGAGCTGGCGTGGTATGAAGGGTGGAATTGAAGCTGCTAAAATGGGACACGAAGTGGTAATGAGCCCTACTGATTTCGCTTACCTGGACTACATGCAGGGCGATCCTATTATAGAGCCGCATGTGTATGCCACTTTGAGATTAAAGAAAGCATATCAATTTGAACCCGTTCCGGATGGGGTGGATCCTAAATATATTTTGGGTGGACAGGCTAATTTGTGGACAGAACAGGTTTATAATATGCGCCACATGGAATACATGTTGTGGCCCAGAGCAATGGCTATTTCCGAAGCGGTGTGGTCGCCCAAAGAAAAGAGAAACTGGAATGATTTTTCCGGTAGGGTTGAGACACAGTTTAAAAGGTTTGATGCAGCAGAAGTAAAATATGCACCGAGTATGTATGACCCCATTTTTGATGTGAGTAAAACAGATAGCAGTCACATAAAGATAAAGCTGAGTACCGAAGTAGAAGGACTGGATATTTACTACAGTTTTGACAATTCATTCCCCGATAATTTTTATCCAAAATATACATCGCCCTTATCAGTACCAAAGGAGGCAGTGATGCTTAAGGTAATTACTTATAGGGGAAAGGAGAAGATGGGACGAATGATCTCTATGCCCATTTCGGAATTGAGGAAGAGGGCCGGTATCCTATAACTTATTATGATAGCTGATGATTGTTTCCCCCTTACCGAGTTTGTGTTTCCCGAAATTTGAAAAGGGAGGTATGAAGGAACGCAAATTTTCAAGGAGAAGAGGTTTCAAAAGAATCAGGGATTCAATTGAGAAGTACGAATTCTGAGGGACGGAATTTATTCTTTTCGCAGCTTCTTGATGGAAATGATCAAATAAGACAAAGGAAATAATTTTAATTTATTAGATTCAATAAAATGAATATTACAACTATTATAGGGCTTATTGCCGCAGCATCTACTACCACTTCCTTTCTACCGCAGGCAATAAAAACCATTAAAACAAGAAATACGTTGGGAATTTCTTTGAGTATGTATTCTTTGTTTTCTTTTGGAACCCTGCTTTGGTTTATTTATGGAATTATGGATCGTGATTGGCCGATCATAATTGCAAATGGGATAACTCTCGTGTTTGCGGTCATCATTCTTTCTTATAAAATAAGGTATAAATGAGTGAAAAGAGTATCGGGTATTTCCAACGATTCTTATAGTCTTCAATAATTACTCTCATTCAGAGGTATTTTCTCTTAAAACAAATGGCGGGAGTATCTTTTATTTCAGCAACGCTTGTATATCCGGATCTGCCTGCAGATTGTTCATTTGCCGCAGTATCCATGGATAGCGGTAAGCTACTCTTGCCGATAAAGGTTGTATGGTAAATATTTTTGGATTGGGAAGGCAGGAAGCGATCATAGCAGCTTCTTTTCTTGATAAATCCTTAGCCGGCTTTTTAAAATAATGTCGGGCAGCAGCTTCTATTCCAAAATATCCATCACCTGTCTCTGCTACATTGAGGTACATTTCAAGAATCCTTTTTTTGCCCCATACTTTTTCTATCATAAAAGTAAAATATACTTCCAACCCCTTACGGAAATATCCGCCATGTTGCCATAAGAAAACATTTTTAGCTACCTGCTGGCTTATGGTACTTGCACCATGAAGTGATTTGCTTTTTTGATTATGCTTCATGGCCTTTTGAATACTTTTAAAATCGAAACCATTGTGATCGGGAAACAGTTGGTCTTCTCCCGACATTACAGCCAGTTTACTATTATTGCCCATTTCAGAGTAACTGATATAATCTCTGTGTAACCCGTGCCCGCTCAAAACACTGCCGATCTGAGTAATAGTGACAGGAGGGTTAACCCATTTGCAAAGCAGAATATAGAAAAGGGAAAGGAGAAATCCGTATAATATGGTTTTCAAAAAAGTATGTGCCAGTCTTCTGAATAAACCCTGTCTTCTGAAATATGATTTTTTGCTCAATAATGACCGTTTTACTATTTTAGATTGATGTACTGAAGAGAATATTTTTTCCCCAGCTTTATATTTTTTCTGCCGCTTTTCATCATCAGCAAGCCTACTCCGGCAAGAGCTGCCGAACCAATTACGAGTGAAGGCCTAGCATAATATCGTGTGTTGGGTTTAGCAAATATCCAGGTGATGAGGCCTGCTGTGGACAGTAAGATACCTCCACCGAATAAAGTAGCACCGGAACTGCTCCAGTTAAAATTTTTGGTGTTTTTGCCAAAAGAAATAATATCACGATAATTGACTCCAAAGTGATAGGAAGTAACTGTGTCCGGTACAAAGATGCGAAGTGTAGTATATACCTGTCGGATATCGTACTGAACCAGAAAAACCGAATCTCTTTCGATGGAAGTAACGTAAGCTTCATAGTATCTCGTAGCAGTAGAAAAAGACATGGGGCTGCCGGGGTAAAAGGATTCGAAGTTCCGGTGGTGCTTTTTCAGAATGAGGAAATCAGACTGAGCACTACACGTACACGTGAGAAAAAGTGTACAAAATATGAGAAGAAGAGAACGCATGACTTACATTTTTCTTATGAAAAACAGTACCCCAAATAAGAGTACGGTTCCAAAAATGAATAATATTAACCCTGATACTCTGTTCACAAGCCTGATGTTCTTGATGGTTAGCTTTTTACGAAGTTTCCCTGCCAGTGTCACTTTGATTACGTCGGCGGTCATGTTCATAATAAGTGCAGTTGCAAATATGATAATGCGGTCACGGATGGAATGAGAAACTGCAATGGCGGTTGCCGCTGTGAGCCAGAAAGCAATGACGGCAGGATTCAATGTATTTAACAAAAACCCTTGTAAGGCAATCCGGGCATGGTCGCTGCTTTTTAGCTGGATGGTGATCTCATCGGGGTGGATTTGTACCTTTTTGAAAAAAAGATAATATACCCCCATCGCTATCAAAAAAGCGCTTCCCGCAATTCCTATCTGCATCTTGAAGTCGAGAATCATAGTCACTAATTCTGAGAAAAGATTGCTCAATACTACCAGCAGAAAATCGCTGACCCAAACTCCTATTACGAAACTAAAACCACCAGCTCTTCCATTATTGATACTTTGCTTTATGACTGTGAATATTACAGGACCCACCGATATCACAAGCAATAATCCCATTGCCAGGCCTTTAAGTATAGCTTCGATAGCATCTACCATTTATAGATAACTGGTTTTAAAAATTTTAAATAAAGTAGAGGAAGATAATGCTTTCAAATAAAAATAATGAAAGAAAGTTTTGTTATAATAAAATTATGCATTTATTTCCTTCAAAAATTTCTGCCATTCATCAAGTATTTTACCTTTGAGTACTCTTGGAAATTTATTTTGTCCTCCTATTTTCCCTTTTGATCTCATGAATTTCAAGAAAACGCCCTCACTCAATACATCTACAAAAATCTCTTTGAGCGCATGTTTCCTTTCTACCTCATAATCATCATTCAGTTCTTTTAATTTTTCGTCAATCAATACTTTTAGCGTCTCTGAGTTTACCTGATCATCGGTAGCGATAAACCAGTGGTGAGCAAAGAAATCTCCATAAGGCACTCCGGCTACTGTGAACTCCCTGATGGATATATTGAGTTCTTCACTCACAAGGTTGATTGCTTTATTCATATTATCCACACTCAAATGCTCGCCCACGAGACTTAGAAAATGCCTTGTGCGCCCTGTAATAATGATCTCGTATTTTTCCACATCTACAAACTGTATGGTATCGCCTATGAGGTATCGCCAGGTGCCTGCATTGGTGCTGATGAGTATGGCGTAATTCTTATTTTCTTCCACTTCGTGGATCATCAGGGTCTCGGGATTAGCGACCATATTTCCGTTTATATCAAAATTGTATTGATCAAAAGGGACGAATTCAAAAAAGATATTATTGTTAATGGCGAGTTTCATTCCCTTTGCATTTTGCCGGCTTTGGTAAGCGAGGAAGCCTTCACTTGCAAGGTAGGTTTCTATGTAGGTAATTGGCTTACCCAATAATTTATTAAACCCTTTTTTATAAGGTTCAAGCGCTACGCCACCATGAACATAGAACGCCAGATTGGGCCATATTTCATGAATATTTTTGAGGTGATACCTTTCTATTACTTTTTCCATGCACAGTTGCACCCAAGCCGGCACTCCTACCAGAAAAGCAATATCCCATTCGGAGGCTTTTTCTACTATTTCATCAAGTTTCTTAGACCAGTCGGTTTCTTTTGCTATTCGTTTACCCGGTTTGTACATACCCTGAAACCAGAAAGGGATATTTTTGGCCTGAATTCCACTTAAATCACCCGCATAATAAGTAGCGCTCTTTTGTAAATGAGTGCTGCCTCCAAGCATCAGCCATCCTTTGCCTACATATTTTTTGGGTACATTATTATAGGAGGCAAGGCTTATCAGTTGCTTGAGGCTGGTGAGGGTATTTGCCCTGATCAGTTCTTTGGTGATAGGAATATACTTACTGGATGATTCGCTGGTACCGCTGCTCAAAGCAAAAAATTTGATCATTCCCGGCCAGCACACATCGGGCTTGCCATCCAACGCTCTGAACCACCATTCCTTGAAGATCTTTTCGTAATTAAATGTGGGTACTATCCGTTGAAAATTCTTACCGGCGTGCCTGCTTAGAAGGATCTGGTCAAAGAGGTATTTCTGGCCAAATTCGGTAAAACGTGCTTTTTTTAATAATTTCTTTAGAACTTTTAGCTGTTGTTTTTTGGGTGAACTTGCGGGTATATGTAATGCCCGTGAAAAAGATTTTGGAATTTTAATATCAATAAATGCCATTCTTTTTAAGTTGTTGACAGCTACAAATTTAATGAATAGTTAATGCCAATGTATCATTAATTTATGAATAGCTGTCTTATTATCCTCCGGAAGGTTGTAAAAGGGCTCTTGAGTGCTATTCCGGGAGATATTACGGTCTTTCTATTCCCGCTAAAATTGAGGATTGGCAGGATTAAGGTCATCCCCTAAGCCGGAATATGCAATTAATTGGCCTGTGTTTGATTTTTATTACTATCTCGATTATGGGGTCTTAGATATAAGACAGTTGATGGGGGAGGGAAATTAGTGGGAGTATTATGTTTTTTTACCACTTAATAAGTATAATATACCATTTACTAAACAGGGGTATAAAACTCAAAAAAATGATTGAGTTTTATACACTCAATGAACATATGGTCTTTTATCAAATTTATAAACTGGGTCTTTTAATAATAGTGTGTGTAGTTTTTAATCAGGAATTCCCCCCGCTTTTCCGGCAGGGGGTTTTTGTGTTTTGTGCCTGAAAAAAGGGTATGGATAATAATAAATTACCTCATTTATCGCAATGTTTCGGAGGCCGAAAATTTAATTTTTCTTAATGATAGAAAATTTGCCTTAATTTTATACATTTAACAATCATTTTTTATTCATGGTTTGCCTGATATCCATCTTCCCGGATGTTGACTGCTAATAAAATCTTAAATCATTATTTTAAATGTATAACCACATCTGGAAAAAGTATCTGCCTATTATCAAAATTTTAATGAAGAAATCCATTTCAGAAGAACAAGTACTGGCACTGAACAGGATTGACTTTGAAAGAGCCGGTACCGGCAGAAAGGCCGGGTATAAGTTCAACATAGAATTTACAGGGGGCAAAGTAGGTAATGTGATCAGTGGCTCTGAATTGGCGATGCATCTTGCACAGGTGATCTTGGAAGACGAGGGAGCAAGACAAATTTTAGGAGAAAATAATTTTGAAATTCATTTGAATACCAAATTCCAACTGATCATCAGTAATGTTACTAAATAGTTATCCTCTGCAAGGGAAGCTGTATAGCTAATCTCTTAAAGAGTCATATAGCTTTGTAATGCTGTTACATAATTCTCAAACGCTGAAATACCTTTTGCGGTTATTTTACAAATAGTTTGAGGATAGTTATTGTTGAATTGTTTTACAATATCAATATAGCCTGCTTCTTTCAATTTGCTGATTTGTACACTCAGGTTTCCTGAAGTGGCATTTGTTTTTTCTTTAAGGAAAGTAAATTCCGCTTCCTTTACGCTTATGAGCAGTGACATAACCGCGAGGCGTAATTGAGAGTGTAATATGGGATCCAGTTCTTTAAACTCCATTATGCTGATTTGCAATGTTCTTATAAAATCTTTTTCTTAAAATAATCCCGGGAACTACCCACGCGAAAAAAGCACCAAGAGCAACCAGTAAGAAAACTTCATTTTCTCTGTAGAAAAAAGAAATAATTGATAATAGCCAGCAAATGATTCCTCCGATAATTAATGGTTTAAACTTTTTGATACATCCCGAAATAAAAGTAGGAATTGCGAAAAGCAATAAAATCAATGGCAATACGATGTAACCAATATCAGCAAAACCGCCGGCGACCGTTAATATCAGTAAACTAATACCAAAGGCAAGCCAGATGAAATAATGTGCTTCATCCTTATAGGAAATCGTTTTATTGATTCCTCTTTCTCTGCGGTAGAAATAAACCTGCAAAATAGCCGTAACGATCATTAGATAAAATGGGCTGAATGGCAAATTAAAACCACGCACTGTTTCCTGAAGATAGGCGAGAATGAAACAGACCACATTGGTAATACCCCACAATAATGCACTGGCACCACTTTCAGAGTAATGATTTTTGGCTTTACCTATCATATTGGCAATAAGTTCGAGGCTTTCTTTTTCCGAAAGTTTCTTTTCTTCCATATCAAATTCCTTTTTTAAAATTCTGTTGTAAAATATGTCCGGGAATGATCCAGGCGGCAATAACTGCAGCGGAAACTAATAACAATTGATAATCTCCAGAAATGAATACCGAAAATGTGGATAGTGCCCAACAGCAAATTCCTCCAATGATTAAAGGCTTAAATTTTAAAATGATACCCGATAAAAAAGTAGGCATACCGTATAATACTAATAATACCGGGTAAATCATTTCATATTTTTTTAAATAACTTCCTATAAAAGTGACTAACATCATACATATAAAAAATACTAGCCATACAAAACCATTTATTTCACCGGTATAGGTTCTTACTTTTCTGTTTTTTCTTTCTTTGGATAAAAAGAAAATCTGGTAGATCAATAATAACCACGTAAGAAACCATACGTAATAAGATTTTTCATATTGGAAAAAGTGTAATCCTATGAACTGTATAATACAACAAATTAAAATTAACCACCCCCACAATATATAAAGCTTGCCCGTTTCACCCACACGATTTTTTGCTTGATTTATCATGGAGGCGATCAATTCTATGCTTTCTTTTTCTGACATCTTTACTTCTTCGGTTTCCATAAAGGATTATTTGTATTGTGATAAGAAATAGTTAAGGGATGTTTTCCCCCAACTTGGATGGATATCTGACTCTGGTTTAAAATTATCAAATAATTGTTTGGCTTTATCAAATAACTCTTTTGCCACATCCTTACCGCCACCATATTGTTCGGGAGTAAAAAATTTATTTTCTGCTTCAAGTAAAACCGGGCGTGGATTGGTAGGATCAAGGGTTTCGGCTTTTTTAATATTTTCACTGATAGCAGGCCCATAAGTCATATACCTGCTTTGAGGATCTACGGTCATTTGAGCGGTAGCAATCATAGCTTTAATAACATCAGTTTCAGAATTCTCTTTTCCTAAAAGTGATTCTGCCTTTGAAATTTGGTCATGGGCCTTATCTGCTATCGCATCTTTTTTTGAATTGTCTTTTCCTGTCATCGCCTCTGTTGCATAACAGAAGGCCGCATAATAATAAGGGAGCCATTGCGTTTTTTCTGCATCGCCTATTCTTGTGAAATTGTTGGCCAATTCGGTATAACTACCTTTGGCCATCATAGAGTCCAGCTGGGAAATATTGCTTTTCATGGCGCTTTCATATTTGGCGCTTTGTGCAAAAGTGAAGCCGGCAGAGCAAATAAGTACTGCCATTAAGATTGTCTTTTTCATTTTGTTTGTTTTTTGATGAGCCTTCGGCTCAATTGATTATTGATTTTGTTTGTTTTTTAATTTGTCGTATTCCTTCTGTGCCATTGAATTGCCGCTCTTATAGGCTGCGAGATAATTAAAGAATACACCGATTCCCCAACCAAGCATCGGCCAAACGGGCCATGGAATGGTATCTATCGCTACAGGTGACGACGCGGTATCTTTAAGACCGATATACCAGAGTGTCCAGAAAAAAATATTCATGATGAAGTAGATAAGAACATGATATTTGAATCCGGCTCTTTTTTGAGCAATCTTCCATAATTCAGGGTCTTTTGTTTCTTGTTCCATGATTTTTGTTTTTAAAGATGAGAAATATGCTTTGAGCTTTATAAGTGATTATCAATATTATCCTGTGATCTGTCTATTCCCAAACTAATGAAACAGCCTAAGTACAAAAACCTCTTTGCGGGCTCTGTTACCGCTATTTTGTTTTGTCCGTTGGCAGAAAAATTATAAGTATATACGTTATTGAAACCCAGCACATTGGTACACTGCAATACGAAAACAGTAAATGCTTTTGCGTTTGTTTTTCCTATGTTGGGCAAATAATTTATACTTAGACTGAGACTATTATAATCTTTTGTTCGTCCCTGGCTGGTTAAATTATATTTATTTTGTGAATAATCGTACACAAGGTTGTAATAGGGGCGCCCCGTTGCAAAAGTATAAGATGCGTTTAGTTGTGTTTTTATGGGCATCACAAATTTTTTGACTACCAGAGAAGCGGTATGTTTCGCTACAAAGGATGGTTCCATTGCAGATGGATAATTTAAAAAATCGCGTTTGGTATCAATATACGAGTAAGATATCCAGTAATCCAGATTCCTGATTGTTTTTTTATCCCGCCAGAAAAATTCTATTCCTTTAGCATCTCCGAAACCATTGTTATTGATCGCCGTGAAAGTTTCATTATTAGCACCGGTTGTTTTTATAAGGTCGTTGTATTTTTTATAATATACTTCTGTACGAAAGACCCGATTATTGCTAATCTTTTGATACTGGGCAATGTAATGAGTTGCTTTTTGAAAATGCAATGCATTCATTGAAGGTAAATATTTATTGTTGGGGTCCTGGTAAAAAATTCCATAGGCAAAAGATACCTGACTTTTGTCAGGGAATTTATAGGCGAAGGAAATACGCGGAGCAATATCTGACTTATTCAACAATTGCGAATGTTCTGCACGAACACCTACTCTTGCGGCAATATTGTTGTTAATATAAATATCGGCTTCGCCGAAGGCGGCTGCAATATTTTCTTTTATTTTTTCAGGATAACTAATGCCGTTATACTGATTATAAGTCACGGTTTTATTGCTATTATTGTTTTCGCCCCCAAAACGAACAGCACTCAGATTTTTTAATCTTTTTTCAAAAACTACTTTCGCATTTATATATTGTTCTTTATTGATGAGATTGAAATTTTTGTATGCATATAGTGGATTATCATTTATTTCCTGTTTTTGATTATCGGCATTCTGTAGTTCATTATTGATTTTGTCTTTATTGGTACTGTAAGAGGTACCTATGTTTACTTTCCATCCTTTGCCCATATATTGTCGCCAGGATAAATTGTGATACATATTAAAGTTTTTGAGGCCAAAAGCATTTTTCATATTTAAAGAATCCACATCCTGAGCTCTGAAACCTACATTGGTGGTACTAAAAGAACCATAATACTTTAATATACCTGTTGAAGAAGTTTTTATTCTAAAATTGGCATCAGCTTCCTGCAGAACGGGCACCTTAAAATAATCATACTTTTGTTTTATCAGATTATATACCAACGAAAGATTGGTATAACCATAAGTGATCCCCCAAGATGATTTTTTATTTTTGGAGAGTTTTTGAATTCCTGCTTCGGCCCCGAGATACGAGATTCCAAAATTGGCAGAAGTCTTTTCGGGGAGATCAATAGATTCTAATAAGAGAACTGACGAAAGTGCCTGGCCATACAAAGCAGAGTACCCACCCGAACTGAAGATGGTTCCTTTGAATAAAAAAGGGTTGAACCTTCCTCGGCTGGCCTTACCAGGTTCGCTACTGTAGTAAAAATTATTAACGAGTGAACCATCAATATAATATTTGGTTTCATCTGCCGTACCACCTCTTACAAACAAACCTTCGCTTTCGCCAACCTGTTGCGTACCCGGCATCGTTTTAAAAGTAGCGCTAATATCTCCGTTTGCACTTGGAGTGGTTACAATATCTATGGGGTTTAAAGCAGTGGCTCTTTTAGCATCACTGGCTTCAAAAGTGCCAGCACTAATCACCACTGCCTGAAGTTCGGTAATGGTTTCTTTGAGAGTAATATTGATCAATAAGGAGACTCTGTCTATTTTTATTTTTTCTTGGAAAGGTTTATACCCCGATGAAGTAACTTCTACAATTTGTTCTCCAGTATCAGAGGTAATGAAAGAGAATTTGCCGAGCGAATCGGAAGTAGTTCCGTCATAAGAATCTTTAATACTGATACTTGCTCCTACTACCGGATGATTTTTGTTACCTGTTATCTTACCGCTTATTGTTATCTGGGCTTTTCCGTAGGTACTTAGGAATAAGAGTGGAAGTAAGAGGAGTTGTCTCATTTTTGTAAATTTGCTGTAAACATAAAGTAGTTTATATCATAAACCAAAATTTTTAAAAATATTTTTTCAATATAAAGTTGTTTTTTTAATCTTTTTGAATATAATACGCTTATAATCAAATATTTATAAATATATAGGCCTGTCTGGTATTATATGTGAACGGATACAAAATTTATTCACATCGGCTAAATTTAATTTGTTTATCTGCCTGCAATTTGTAATTTAGCAATAGAATTTAATGGGTTAGTAAGTATGAAGAGCCGGTAGTAATACCGGTTCTTTTACTTTTCAGGAATGTGGGTTCACCGCAGACAGTTCCCAAGGAAGTTGGGCATCCTTAATTTCAATTTTCTTTCTATCCTTTCTGTTGCCTCTTGCAAAGGATTGTTTAATTTCAATTTTTTAAAAAACTATTTTTTGATGAGTAAAACAAAGACTGCTTTTTTTTGCAGCAACTGCGGGCAGGAAAGTGCAAAGTGGGTTGGGAAATGTTCTTCCTGTGGAGAGTGGAATACTTTTGTGGAAGAGGTGATCGTAAGAGGGAATGAAAAAAAAGAAACAGAATGGAATGATTATTCCGGACTAAAGGGCGGGCTTAAAACTATTTCATTACAGGATGTGACCAGTAGTGAAGAAAAAAGAATCATCACCGAAGACAAAGAATTGAATCGGGTGCTCGGCGGCGGTATCGTACCGGGGAGCATAGTATTGATCGCAGGAGAACCGGGCATTGGGAAGTCAACTCTCTTTTTGCAGGCAACCTTGCAAATGAAAAATATTCTTACTCTATATATCAGTGGTGAAGAAAGCGAACAACAAATAAAGATGCGTGCCGACAGGCTTCAAATTACCAATGATCAATTTTTTCTTCTTACAGAAACCAACACACAATCAATTTTTAAGGAAATAAAAAAACTGAAACCGCAACTGGTAATTATTGATTCTATCCAAACACTTCAATCGCCTTACATAGATTCTGCACCGGGAAGCATTTCGCAGATAAGAGAAAGTGCGGCAGAATTTCAACGCTTTGCCAAAGAAACCAATACACCTGTTTTTTTGATTGGCCACATTACTAAAGATGGAAATATTGCTGGCCCAAAAATCCTGGAGCACATGGTGGATACTGTATTACAATTTGAGGGCGATCGGAATTATACCTATAGGATTCTACGGACTTTAAAAAACCGTTTTGGCTCTACTTCCGAACTGGGTATATATGAGATGACCGGCGAAGGAATGAGAGAGGTAAATAATCCTTCCGAAATTTTAATCACTCAAAAAGAAGAACAACTGAGTGGTGTGGCCATTGCGGCTACCATCGAAGGTATTCGCCCTTTATTGATAGAAGTGCAGGCTCTGGTTACGCAAAGTGTGTATGGGACACCGCAGAGGACTAATACAGGATTCGATCTTAGAAGGTTGCAATTGTTACTGGCTGTTTTGGAAAAGCGGGGTGGTTTTCATTTTGGGGTGAAAGATGTCTTTATTAATATTGCCGGCGGATTAAAAGTGGAGGATCCTTCTATAGACCTGGCAGTATTGAGCGCCTTGCTTTCTTCTTACGAAGATGTACCATTGCCCATGCATACCTGCTTTGCAGGCGAAGTAGGATTGAGTGGTGAAATAAGGGCGGTAAACAGAATCGAGCAAAGGATAGCAGAATCCGAAAAACTAGGTTTCGACAAAATTATTGTTAGCAAATACAACATAAAAGGAATGGGAAAAATCAAGCAAAGTATAGAAGTGGTTCCTTTGGGGAAAGTTGAAGAATTGTACAGGTATTTGTTTTAGAAAAAAATATCAGGTCATCTTAAAAAATGAGTCATTGAAAAAAAATTCCATCATATCGTCACCGCTCTTCCATTTATTTTATCCGCATCATTGTATAGGTTGTGGAAGCGATGTAATTGATCCTGAAAATTTTCTTTGTCTTGAATGTATCAATGATTTGCCGCACACTCATTTTGCCATGCATGCTAATAATCCTGTTGAAAAAGTTTTTCGGGGAAGGATTTTTGTGAGTGCCGCAATGAGTGAATTGTATTTTTCTAAAGTATCGGCGGTTCAAAATCTGATTTATGAATTGAAATACAAGGGTAATAAAAAAGCGGGTAATTATCTTGGCAATTTAATAGGAAAAAGTTTGCTGAACAGTAACCGGTTTCTTCATATAGATGTGTTGATTCCTCTTCCGTTATTTAAGATAAGAGAAAAGCAAAGGGGGTATAATCAGTCGGAGATTCTTTGTAATGGAATTTCTGAAATTATCAATAAACCGGTAATGAAGAATAATGTGATTAGGAAAATATTTACCGAAACACAAACCAGGAAGCATCGTACCGAAAGGTGGGAGAATGTCGAAAAGACATTTTTTGTATCAGATCCACAACAACTGGAAGGCAAACATATTTTATTGGTAGATGATGTGATTACTACCGGTGCTACTTTAGAATCGTGTGGCGCTGAAATATTAAAAGTGAACAATACCATGTTGAGTATTGCTACACTTGCTATGGCAATGAGATAGAATATAATTAAATGAAAAAAGAGAATGTTGGAAACATTCTCTTTTAAAAACATATATAAATCAGATTTATTTTGCGATACCCATTTTCGCTTCGATAGAAAGGGTTGCATGAGGTACTGCCCTTAATCTTGCTTTGTCTATTAATTTCCCCGTAACGCGGCAAATACCATACGTTTTATTTTCAATACGCATCATGGCTTTTTCAAGATGATCAATGAAAGTGATCTGTCTGCTGGCCATCTGGCTTAGTTGCTCTCTTTCCATACTGAGGCTACCATCTTCCATGGTCATGTAGCGGTTATCACTTTCGTCTCCGCCCATCTGATCTTTACGGGTAATGAGGCCTTGTAAATAGCCTAATTCTTTTTTGGCAGTCTCTAATTTACGGGTAATAAGTTCTCTGAATTCAGTTAGTTCTCCATCACTGTAACGCATGGTAGGTCCACTGTTCTCTGGGGGTGATTGATCTAATACTGATTTTGTAAATTCCGGTTCATACTTCCGTGCTTTTTCTGTATTGGTTTTAGGCATTACAAAAGGCTTCATTGGTTTCTTTTCTTCTTCTTTCTTTTTTGCTTTTACTTTAGCAAGTGCCTTTTTTAAGTCTGCCTGGTGGTCGGTTGTTACTTTAGCAACTGGTGTTATTTTTACTGGTTTTGGAGTAACGTTTTTATTGACTGGCACCACTTTTTTAGGGGTGGCGAGTTCTTTTTTAGAAGCAGTGGTGGTTTTCTTTACTGTTGATTTTTTAGGGATAGCCAATTTCTTAGGTACTGCTTTTTTTACACCGGCTTTAGCAGCTTTTTTTACCGGCGAAGGTTTCTTAATGGTGTTAGGTTTCTTTTGAACCTTACCGGGTTTCACAGCAGCCTTTTTTACAATAGTCGCTTTTTTTACCGGAGTAGGTTTTTTAGCAATGGCTTTTTTAGCAACAGGCTTTTTAGAAGCAACCACTTTTTTAGTGGCAATCTTTTTTACAACAGCCGCTTTTTTAGGTGCTGGTCTGGTTGCATTCACTTTTTTAGCAACGACGGTTGCTTTTTTGGTCTTTGTAGCCATACTTAAATACTTTTTTTAGTGACTCTTACTGTAAAAGTGTCATTATTGACATCAATTGTGGTGCCATTTATAATTTTAGTAGAAAAATCAATTTTTTCTGCTAAAATTTCGGCGCAAATATACTCATTAAATTCTGCAATTATATCTTTGACGGCCCCTTTTTCTTCTATAATTAGCAGTATTTTATCAGTCAAATCGAACCCCTGCTCTTTTCTTATATTCTGAACTCTGTTAATGAGTTCCCTGGCAAATCCCTCACTCTGTAATTTGGGAGAAATGATGAGGTCGAGGGCTACGGTAAGGGTGCCTTTGACCGCCACTTCAAAGCCCGCAATCTCATCGGTACTTACTTCAATATCTTCGGCGGTAATGATGACCGGCTCTTCATTATTAGTTTCAAAACCGGGGTTTAGTAAAAATTCACCTGCCTGTATCTTATTGATTCCTTCATCATCCAGATGCTGGATCTTCTCAGCGGCCCATTTCATCCTCGAACCTAGCTTTTTGCCGAGGGTTTTGAAGTTGGCTTTTGCTTTCTTTTTTATGAAATCATTACCAGCGGGGAGGATGTCAATTTCTTTTATATTGGTTTCTGATTTGATGATATTTTCTACCTGTCTGATTTTCTTTTCAAAATCAGTATCCACTGAAGGAAGAATTGTTTTTTGAAGTGGTTGCCTTACTTTGATATTCACTTTTTTGCGCAGCGACAAGATCAGGGAAGAAACCTCCTGTGCCAGTTGCATACGTTCTTCGAGAGCAGTGTTGATTACAGTTTCATTGGCTTTTGGGAAATCTGTTAAATGAATGGACGTCGCTTTTACTTTTCCGGTAACTGTATTTAGGTTTTTAAATATCCAGTCTGCAAAGAAAGGAGCTATCGGTGCCATGAGGCCACTGATTGCTTGCAGGCATTCGTACAGAGTTTGGTATGCCGAGATCTTGTCTTTTTTACCGGAAGGATTATTTTTATCTATCGGCTTCCAGAACCGGCGCCTGCAAAGTCTTACATACCAGTTGCTTAATTGCTCATCTAAAAAATGTTCAATTGCTCTGCCTGCCTGGGTAGGTTCGTAATCGTCGAGGCTTGCTGTGACATTTCGTATCAGTGAATTAAGTGCCGATAGAATCCATTGATCCATTTCGGGCCTTTCCTCTACGGGGATTGTTTTTTCTTCATAAGAAAAACTGTCCACATTGGCATATAGGGCAAAAAACTGATAAGTATTATAGAGAGTACCAAAAAATTTGCGCTGAACTTCTTTGATTCCTTCGGTATCGAATTTTAAGCTGTCCCATGGAGAAGCATTGGTAATTAAATACCATCGGGTGGCATCCGGGCCAAAAACCTCCAGTGTTTCAAATGGATCTATCACATTGCCTACACGCTTACTCATTTTATTTCCGTTCTTATCAAGTACCAGTCCGTTGGATATAACGGCTTTATATGCTCTGCCATCAACTTTATCCGTAGGTAAGGTTTCTTTTTGTAATTCTTCTTCTACACTTTCTTTTAATAAACTTCCCAATGCGTGAAGGGTGTAAAACCAGCCTCTTGTCTGATCCACACCTTCGCAGATAAAATCAGCGGGATAGTTTTGAGAAAAGATTTTTTTATTTTCAAAAGGGAAATGCCATTGTGCATACGGCATAGCGCCGCTATCGAACCATACATCTACCAGGTCTGGCACTCGTTTCATTGGTTTTCCTTTTGATGAAACGAGAATGATAAGATCTACGTAAGGCTTGTGCAAGTCTGATACAAGATGGTCTATTTGTGAAGGAAGGTCGCTCCCTTCCTTCGGAACAAAAACTCCTGCATCAAACGATTTTTTTATTTCAGTTTTTAATTCGTCTATGGAACCTATACATTTTTCCTCATCTCCATCTTCTGTGCGCCAGATAGGCAAAGGTGTTCCCCAGAATCGGCTTCTGCTTAAATTCCAATCTACCATATTTTCCAGCCAGTTGCCAAATCTTCCGGTTCCGGTGGATGCAGGCTTCCAGTTAATGGTTTTATTCAATTCGATCATCCTGTCTTTTACGGCAGTCGTTTTTATGAACCATGCATCCAGCGGATAATAAATAACTGGCTTATCAGTACGCCAGCAATGAGGATAATTATGCTCAAATTTTTCTACTTTAAAAGCACGGTTTTCCTTTTTTAATTTTACAGCAATATCTACATTCACATCGGTGTAATGAGGGTCATCTTTATAATCTTTTACAAAACGGCCGCTGAATTCTCCCACGCCGGGAACAAATTTCCCTTCTTTATCAACAAGGGTCAAAATACCAAGATTGTTTTTTTTGCCTACTTTGAAGTCATCAGCACCGAATGCGGGTGCAGTATGTACAATTCCGGTTCCGTCTTCGGTAGTAACAAAATCGCCCAATACCACTTTGAAAGGTTCCGCTCCCGGGGTTATTTCCTTGATTTTTTCCGAAGAATTTGCATCGGAAGGCATTAGCTGTTCATACGGGATTCCTTCAAGATCATTTCCTTGAAAACTTGCAATCTTTAACCATGGGATTACTTTATCTCCTTCCTTATACTCTGTAAAAGAAATGTTCTCGGCTTCTTCTTTAAAATATTTTGGGATTAAAATGGTCGCGAGAATAACATTAACCGGTAAATAGGTATATGGATTAAAAGTTTTAACCAATGAATATTCAATATTGGAGCCAACTGTCAATCCAAGATTGGATGGAAGCGTCCATGGTGTTGTTGTCCAGGCTAAAAAGAAAACGGCCTCCCCTAAATCCCCTCCGAGGGAGGGGACTTCTAAAGTCTCTTTTATTGCAGCGAATATTTTTGCAATGGTTGGATGTTCTTTAGCACTTTCTCTGGAGGGACTGGGTATTCGAAACATCGCTGTCGCACTCGTATCCTTTACATCTTTATAAGTACCCGGTTGATTTAATTCGTGTGAACTTAATCCTGTTCCTGCTGCGGGTGAATAAGGCTGAATGCTAACACTTTCATATAAATATCCTTTTTTATATAATTCTTTCAGGCACCACCAGAGTGTTTCAATATAATTGTTTTCAAAAGTAATGTAGGGGTGTTCGAGATCAACCCAATACCCCATTTTTTGGGTTACTTCATCCCATTTATCTTTAAATCGTAACACTTCCCTGCGGCAGGTAGCATTGTAGTCTTCTACTGAAATAGATTTCCCGATATCTTCTTTAGTAATACCCAATTTTTTTTCTACGCCCAGCTCTACGGGTAATCCGTGAGTATCCCAGCCTCCCTTTCTCTTTACCTGAAAACCCTGCATGGTTTTATAACGGCACACAAGGTCTTTTAAGGTTCTTGATATTACGTGATGAATGCCGGGCATTCCGTTGGCGCTTGGAGGCCCTTCGAAGAATACAAAGGGCGTTTTCCCTTCCCTGATTAAAATACTTTCTTCGAAAGCACCTTCCTTGTTCCAGGATGAGAGGATATTGTCTGCGATTTCAGTGAGATTCAATTGTTTGTATTCGCGATATTTCTGCTTCATTACTTATAACCTTCAATATAAAAGAAAAGGAGGCAAAGGTAAAGATTTTTGTAAGGTGATTGAATGCTGTAAGAAGATAAAATTGTATTTAATTTTAATATTTGAAACTGTTGATTTGTTAATGAGACCCTCGAGGTAAGTGTTTTGTATTTTTTTTATCCACTAATAACCCTTTTGGCATAGTATTTATAATAATAGGGTTAAACCACACACTATGTTCCGAAAAGAGGGAAATCAGGCCGTTGCATTATGAAAAACACCGGATTGATTTTGAGATAATCGCTTTTAAGCAGAATTATTTCTACATACTATCGAAAAAAGGCTGTGAAGGTTTTGGGAGGCAGAGGGAACTCTGCCTTCTTTCTAATTGTAATCCCTTTTGAAAATAAACTAAAACGGCTTTCCCATATTTGGTGAAAGCCGTTTTTGATTTTATGAGGTTAGAGTCAGAAGTTTCTCGATCCATCAGGTTGATAAGTAAACCGGAATTTGTACCAGATTTCAGTGGGTGGTTCCGTATTAGATGCAGGAATATTAGTAGTTACTGATAATATTTCCATTTTTACATAATGATTGTCAGTTGTACGGAATACAAAAAATTGTCCGGCTTTTGGAATAAGAGCATGGGTGGCATCAATATATTTATACCATCCGTTTGTGAATCCAGCATCAATTGCAGTTCTTGATGAGGTAGTGTCGTAAGCATAACCAGTTTCGGGAGCCATTTTAAAATCATCGTAAATGCCAGGCTGTGTAATAACTCCTACGTTTCCTGGGCCGCTTGCCTGACTATTCACAATAATATTCACAAATCGGAAAGCGAAGTCCCATTTAGTAGAATTGGAATCGGTCCTTGCTACTACCGCATTGTTCTTAAAGCTAAAAAAGGTATAGGCTCCTGTGGAACTGAAATCTGTTCCTATCGAATCAGTCTGTGATATTACCGGAGTAGGGGTTGGCTTAGGGGTATCTTTTTTCCCACAGGAGATCAATCCCGTCACTAATGCTGCGCACGTCAGCATACTTAATTTCAGTGTTTTCATTTTCATTTTGCTTTGTTTTCTAGTTTAAAATTTACGTTAATAAAATAACTTCTGCCAAAGATATTGGGCATGAGAAGTTTATTAGTGTAGTTAAGTATATTTTCCATGCCTCCCTGTATTTCCCATCGGTTCAGGTCTTTGGAAATGGTAGCATTCATTAATACAAAACCTTTTATAAATTCCCTGTCGTCGTCTAATATGTCATTACCATTATAAAAATTATTAAGGCCACTGAAACCATATCTACCTCTGTATTTTACAGTGATGAATGCATTTGCTTTGTACTGAATATTGTTATATTGAAATCGTAGATTAGCCGTATTTCTACTCCTGTTGTATAATCCTTTGTATTCACTTTTTGTAACGAGAGTAGTAACATTGGTGTAGGGATCACGCTTATACATTGTACCCTCTCTAATTTTGTGCAGTATTTCTTTGTCTTTGGCAATCAGGTATTGATAACCGGTATTCAAAAAGAAGTTCTTATTGAAATTGTAAGTGAAGTTAGCTTCTAAACCCTCTGTAAAAACCTTATCCAGATTGGTATAGGAGTAAATAGCCTGGTTGTTAATTTTATTAAAAGGCAGATTATAAGATTCAATAAGATTACTGATATCATTTCTGAAAAGATTTATTTTTAGTACAGTATGATTGCTTATAGTATAATCAACCCCCAGGTTAATGCCGATTGATCTTTCGGGTGAAAGGTCGCGATTTTGCTGATAGGGTAATAGGTTGATATCAGGATTTATCTGCCCGGATTTTTGAAGTGTTTCCAATCCATTGCTGAGCTCACTGGCTCCAAATATTGTATAGCCAATAAGGGAATTCGAAAAACTTAGAAATTGTTGCCTGAAGTCCGGTGCTTTAAAGCCTGCGCCAATACTCCCTTTCAGAATGATATCCGGTTGTAGTTTATACGCGATTGCTAATTTTGGACTTATCTGTGAGGGATACAATTCGTTTTTATCATAACGGGCTCCAACGATAATATTTGTTTTCTCTTTTAAATGTATTTGCTTCTGTACAAACAGGTACCATGAATTTAATTCTTTTACTGACCCATACCTTGTAGAATTCACATTTTCGAGGCTATATCCCGTACCGGTTACTAATAAGGCTGCGGGGTCTTTACCGATATTTACCTGTACTTCGGGCCTTACCATCCATTCAGTCAATTGTATTTTTTCATATAACGAATCAGATTTTTTTAAAAAAGCTGCTGCATTGTTTGTGTAAGAAGTGGTATATAAAGAAGTAGTATAGTTTAATTTTCCATTTACTTTATGTTGCCAATTGGCAAATAAACTTTTATCCGATTCAATTGTAGTGCCTGTGACTATTGCCGGTTCAGACTCGGGATAGATTATGTAATTATTAAATTGTTTTTCTGAAAAATAGCGTGCAGAAAGAGTCAATTTATTTTTATCGTTTATTTGATAAGTAAGTTTTGCCGCTGCCGAATAATCCACAAAGGGGTCTATTGTTTTTCCATAGATGTTTTTATCAAGATCGTATCCATCACTACTATATCGGTTTACAAAAAGCTCAAGGGCAATTTTATTGTGCTTGATAGTTGCCGAGCCTGTTAATCCTAAAGTGTTATTAGTTGCATAATGAACCTGAAAATCAGCCGAGTTTTTTACAGGATCTTCTGTGATGATGTTAATAACTCCTGCCAGTGCATCGGAACCATATAAGCAGGTGGCAGGCCCTCTGATAATCTCTATCTGCTTTATGTTCCCTATGGCGATTCTTCCGAGATTAATGATGCCTGCATTGCGGCCTACGAGTGGCTCGCCGTTTACCAGAATCAAAGTATAAGCAGGATCGAGTCCCTGCATTTGTATGCCGTCACCAAAGGGATTTGGGTAACCCTGCAATGCTGTTCCCAGTGGATTATTAGCGATTACGAGGCCACTTTGCATCTGCAGAATATCAATCAGTTTTTGAGATCCTGAAAGTTGAATGCTTTTAGCCGATATGACTTGAATAGGCAAAGGGATATTAGATACTTTGTTTTCAGTACGGGTGGCAGTTACCACTACTTCATCCAGTGAGCGCGTGACAGAGTCTGCCTGTGGGGGAGATTGCCCCAGAACGTGCGAAAACAAAGAGATTCCGACGATTGTATATAATATTTTTTGTAGCGTTATCAATTCCTGCAAATGTGCTTTAGATAATCTTGACTATTATCATGCAATTGTCAAAAGCGTGTCATGAAGAATATATGTGAATCGTGTGTAATGCACTGCTGGCATTCATTACAAAGTTTTCACGATAAACGGCAAAGAGGTTTTTCGGAATTCGTAAATTGTAAGGTGATGGCGATCCGGATATATCAGCGGAATAGTAATTCGCAAGGCTTTATTCCAGTATGTTTTTTGAATGCCGTAGAGAAATGTGAAATGGAAGAATAACCGAGTGAAGCGGAAACTTCTGTTACGGTTAGCCCTTTTTCATACAGTAAATATTTTGCATGTTCCATACGCTGGCTTTGAAAAAAATCAAAGATGGTAGTTCCATACATTTCTTTGAATCCTTTTTTCAGATAACATTCATTGATAGCAGCTTTGCGACTAAGTTCCTTGATGGTGAGCGGTTCGCCAATATGCTGAAGCAGCACATCGCGTGCGAGGGAGATTTTTTCACGGTCGGCCTCATTTGCCAGAAACTTGCAGGTAAACCCTTCTTCTCCTTCACCACCCATACACTCCAGGCTGTATAAGAGCAGCATTTGGGTTTGTGCATTAATGAAGATATTCTCCATGCTGTCGGTATAAACATGGTTCATCAATGAATTGAGCACATTTCTTGTTTTTCCACACAAGGGCATGGTTTTGGAAAAAGAAGTAGTGTGTTTAAAATTTAAAATATCTTCTGAAAAAGAAGTGGCCTTTAATCCTTTTACAAATTGCGAAAGATGATCGCTATTGAACCGGAAGCAGGCTACATCTATGGTATCTACAAGGTTGGGACAGTTACGGGATTGTGCATGTTTACAAAAATTACACTCTCCGTCCTTTGCGCTACAATACCGGTTTCCTTCCATACAAAAAACCAGTTCAAGGTTACCATCCTTTTGATCTTCTGCATAATTATAGATCATCATTCCGGTTTCTTCAATACTTATTTTGGGAGATTTACGGTAACGGTTGATGATATAATGAACAGAGCCGGGAATCTCCTGAGATCTATGTTGTACCAATTCCATTTCTTCCTGCATGGCAGGCTGATTCATGGCGATTGATAATATATTTTGAGCGGATTCCATTTTTTAAAATTGAGTATTGCAAAGGTATGGTTTAATTAATGATTCTTGAAATGGGCATAGAGGGAACCATTGATAATACTGTAAAGTTTTGCTTATCATTGGAAATGAATTTATAAATCATTTTGGAGAAATAGTGGTATTTTGTAATTGGTATTATATTTTGTCTCCCATAAAATTTATTTGCAATGAGAACTGCAAACCAATGGCTTAGCGAATACGGTGAAAGCCATAAAAACAAAACAAATAAACTGATTCATTGGATTTGTGTGCCGGCTATTTTCTTCTCTATTGTCGGATTGCTGTATTCTATAAAAATTTCATGGTGGGTCGGTGGACACCATTTGAATGTGGCCGTGTTTATAATTCTCCTGGTCACATTATATTATTTGCGGCTTTCCTGGTCTCTTGGTATCGGAATGCTTTTGTTAGGTATCGCTTGCCTTTTTTTTTGCCATATCATTGAAAGATATATTCTGCTTTCTCTCTGGCTCGTTTGTATTATTGTTTTTGTAATCGCATGGATCGGGCAATTTTATGGACACAGTGTAGAAGGGAAAAAACCTTCTTTCTTAAAAGATATTCAGTTTTTATTAATTGGCCCTATGTGGCTGATGAGTTTTATTTATAAAAAACTTGGAATTGGGTTTTGAAGGAATATAGACTTATCTGAATCGTAGTTATAGTTTGCAAAGGGCACAAAGGGACAACACTTCGCATTTTTATAATAAGATCGTGATTTCTTCAAATCAGAAATTCGCACTTTTGACGGTTTAGTAATACAATGATAAAAGTGAAGGACTATCCTGGTAAATTCTGCCCCTTTATATAATAAGGGTAAACTACTCTCCAAACAATCCCTTATTTAACAACTGCAATGTCTTGTCTTTATCCTCATGCGATACAAGAATAGAAATGTTATGCTGGCTTCCACCAAAGCTTACCATACGTACCGGAATTTCTGTTATACTGTCAAACACTTTCGGGAGAAGATTTTCTGTTTTAGAAATGTGATAACCAACAATGGAGACGATGGTTTGGTTGGCATCAACCTCTATGCTGCCAAACATTTCAAGTTCCTTAATGATCTCGTGTAAATAGGTGTCATTATCAATAGTGAGCGATACAGCTACTTCTGAAGTAGTCACCATGTCAATGGAGGTTTGATATTTTTCAAATACTTCAAAAATCTTTCTTAAAAAACCATAAGCGAGCAGCATCCTGCTGCTTTTTATTTTGATGGCTGTGATGAAATCCTTGGCGGCTATAGCTTTTACGCCTTCACTATCTGAAAAGCTTTCGATCAATGTACCTGGCGCATCAGGGTCCATGGTGTTTTTCAACCTTACCGGGAAATTAAAATATTGTGCGGGCCATATACTGGCAGGATGCAAGATTTTTGCGCCAAAATAAGCAAGCTCTGCTGCTTCATCGAAACAAAGATGTTTAATTGGTTTTGTGTTTTCTACAATGCGCGGATCATTGTTGTGCATACCATCAATGTCGGTCCATATTTCACAAACCGAAGCGTTTACTGCTGCAGCAATTAAGGATGCGCTGTAATCGCTGCCACCACGCTTTAAATTATCTACTTCACCTTTTGCATTCCGGCAAATGTATCCCTGGGTTACAAAAAGGTTCGTGTCTTTATGTGATTGTAATAGTTGGGTTAATTTTACTTTTATACTTCCCACCTGTGGCTCGCCTGATGGATCAATCGTCATAAAATCAAGTGCAGCAAGCCAAACGTGAGGAATACTTTGCTCGTGCAGATAAATACTGAAGAGCTTTGTGCTCAGTAATTCACCTTGTGCAAGGATGTCTTTATTTAATGCTTCGCTGTAAGAGATTTTTAGGATAATATTCAAGAATTCAAAATGTTCTGCAAGAACATCTTTCGCTTTCTGATAATCTTCTTCACTTTTTACCAGTTGAGTAATAAAATTCTGATAATGCTGTTCGAGAGAATCAATTCGTTGTTTGGCGGAAGTACGATCTCCCGTTGCAAGAAAGTGGCTAATCTCTGTAAGTGAATTAGTGGTACCACTCAATGCACTCAGAACAACTATAATAGGTTCATCGCCTTTGGTAACCAGCTTTCTGATCTCAGCCATTCTTTCGGGTTTTCCTACGCTGGTACCTCCAAACTTCATTACTTTCATAGCTGTAAACCCCTTCAGGGGCGTTTTTTAAATTAAGAATAAAAAAGCCAGCAAAATTATTTGAATGGGAAAAACTTTCCAAAAAGAATACTTTCCGGGTTGATTTGCAACTTTCTGACAAGGTAGCAAAGGTACCCGATCTCATTTTTAATTTTTGATTTTAGGTTTTAGAATTTAGATTTGCGGCAATTGATAAGGCTAAAAGCTGAAAGCCCGAAGCTTAAATGAATAATTTTATGGGAAGAATATTTGAAGTAAGAAAAGCGACCATGTTTGCCCGCTGGGACAAAATGGCCAAGCAATTTACCCGGCTGGGCAAAGAAATAGATATTGCAGTAAAGCAGGGAGGCCCCGAGCCTGATAATAATGCATCTTTACGCCGTTGTATTATCAATGCAAAGGCGGTTAACATGCCGAAAGACCGTGTGGATGCGGCGATCAAGCGTGCTGTGGGGAAAGATAAAACCGATTATCATGAGGAAGTGTATGAAGGATATGCCCCACATGGAATTGCAATATTAGTGGAAACTGCCACCGATAATCCTACAAGAACAGTCGCCAATGTACGTATGTATTTCAATAAGTCCACAGGCTCACTCGGTACCAGTGGCAGCGTGTCTTTCATGTTTAATCACGTAGGAGAATTTAAAATTAAAAATGAAAATGTTGATATCGAAGAGCTGGAATTGGAATTGATAGATTACGGCCTCGAAGAAATAGGTGAGGATAGTGAAGGTAATATTGTCATCCGGACTCCTTTCAATGAATTTGGCAATATGAGCAAGGCGTTGGAAGAAAAAAAGATCAATGTGATAACAGCAGAGCTTACACGAATCCCTACTACTACCATGGAGCTCTCTGAAGAGTATGCCAATGAAGTTTTGAAATTAGTAGATAACCTGGAGCAGGATGATGATGTGCAAAAGGTGTATCATAATTTGAGATAAGAAAAATCTTAGTCCTTTTTATTCAACAACTTTTAAAGGGTTTCCTGAGTAAGCCGCGGTCGCTGGTTTTTTTTTGAACTTTATCAAGAAGTTCAAAAAAATTATTCCTTTCAGCTTCTCTTATTTTTTTGGCAATGTGTAGTTGTAAATCCTTTTCCAACTCCTCTTTGAACTGTGTAGGCGCATTGCGCCATGCTTCTGCCACTTCGTTATTTACTTCAAGAATGATCCTTTCCATGACTGTTGGCTGTTTTATTATGTTCTCAAATTTGAGGAAAGAGCTGCTGATAAAAAAGCAAATTCACCCCAAAAGCATATTATACTGCTCAAGGGGTAAATTAATGAATTTTCTGATGAAGGGTCGGGACGCTTTAACGGTCTGAACCGTTACGTGGATAATCGTTCAGGCCGCCGAAGAAAGCGTCCCGACCGCATAAAATCATTCACTGTTTTGTCCCTTGCGAAGTATAAGTAGAGAAAAATTTGAATCAGTTGTTTGTTTACTATGTGATATGGTATTTAATCTCTTAGGTTTTATGATTTTAGTTTAAATTATTGTAAAAGACGATAATTTCATAAAGACCTTGTGTAATCAATCACTCTTGTGCATCTGTATGAGAAAGCGGTTGATCTTATGATGCAACTACCTGGCATAGTTTTTTATCTTTAACCCAAATTTATTTATATGCGATTGAAATACTCACTTTACCCTGCGGTTATTTTTTTCCTAATTTCTATATTTAATTTTTCAACCATAAATGCTCAAAATAAGATGGATGATTTTATTTCCGGATGGAAGAAAGTGGGTGATTTTCAGAAGAAAGGGTTGACGAAATCTGCATTGGCAGAAGTGGAAAATATTTATTCCAATGCTAAAAAGAATACTAATAACCCACAGATCATCAAATCATTATTATTCAAGGTCACACTTCAGCAAAATATCGTGGAAGATGCTTCTGTAAAAAGTATTGACTCACTTGAACAGGAAATAGCTACTGCGAAAGAGCCTGCTAAATCAATACTGCAAAGTATTACCGCACAATTGTATTGGAATTATTTTCAGCAAAACAGGTATCAGTTGTATCAGAGAACGAATACGATAAATTTTGATAAGAAAGATGTTGCCACATGGACTTCGGATGACCTTCATAAAAAGATTGCTGAATTATATCTTGAATCTTTGAAAGACGAAACCCTTTTAAAACAAACAAGGCTGGAACCGTATGATGCCATTATTTTAAAAGGGACTGTACGTGATTTGCGGCCTACGCTTTTTGATCTATTGGCACATAGGGCATTGGATTATTTCAAAAATGACGAACGTAATATTACCCGGCCTGCTTATGCTTTTGAGATAAAAGATGAAGTTGCATTTGCGCCTGCAAATGAATTTGTAAATGAAAAATTTATCACAAAAGATTCTGCAGCACTTCATCAAAAAGCATTGATAATTTTTCAAAAATTGCTATTATTTCATTTGAATGATGAAAAACCTGATGCGTTGATTGATGCAGATATTGAGAGAATTAATTTTGTAAGTCAATATGGGGTAATGCAGAATAAAGAGGAGCTGTATATCCATGCACTGAGTGATATAGCTGAAAAACATAGTAATGATCCCGCTTCTGCACAGGCCGGTTTTTTAATTGCTCAGGCAATTTACAATAAGGCAATCGAGGCAAACAGGAATAAGGATTCTGTTTCTGATTATACGGTGGTAAAAGCAAAAAAAGTTCTTGATAACATTATCGGTAAATTTCCTAAGAGTGAAGGAGGCGTCAACGCACAGAACCTCCTGATGACTATTTTGCATCCGTCTGTTAATTTAACCACGGAGAAAGAGAATGTTCCCGGGGAGCCTTTTCGCACATTGGTGACTTATCAAAATTTTAATTCTATTTATTTCAGGATCATTTTGTTAACTTCTGAGTTGAAAAAGTACATTAAAGAAAATAGCAATGATGATGTGTTCAGAAGGTTTGCAGGGATAAAGGATATAAGAACATGGAAACAGGCTTTGCCTGAAACAACCGATTATCTTTCTCATTCTGTGGAAGTAAAAATAGATGGATTGCCGGTGGGAGAATACGTATTACTTGGTAGCGCAGATGAGAATTTAAGCCTTGATAGAAATCCTCTTGCCGCGCAATATTTTTATATTTCGGATATTAGCTTTATCAATAGCTATCAACAATACTTCGTGCTGAATCGTAGTACCGGGCGGCCTTTAATAGGAGCAAAAGTGCAAATATGGAATCAGCAATACGATTATAAGACCAGGGAAAATATTTTATCTAAAAAAGAAATTTTGACAACGGATAAAAACGGATATTTCAAACTATCAGAACCAAAAAGGGAAGGAGTCAGCAGCAATATAAGGTTAGATATCACTTATAAAAATGATCATTTATTTTTGGATGAAAACCAATACTTCTATTACAACAATCACAATGATGAAGAAGAAAAGTATGCTAATCAAAATAAATTTGATAATGACAATGCGAAAGTTTTTTTATTCACCGACAGAAGTATTTATCGCCCCGGGCAAATAGTTTATTTCAAAGGGATAGGTGTTACGAAAGATTGGAAAACAAAAAAATCAATTCTTCTTCAATCAAAAGATTCTTTGACAGTTGTTTTCTCTGATGCCAATGATCAGAAAGTAGATTCGATGAAAGTTTTCTTAAATGAATTTGGATCCTTCAACGGGAAATTTAAAATACCCGAAAATAAATTGAATGGGGCATTCGAAATTGCTATAGAAGATTATGATAATTCTTCCGTTTCTTTTTCTGTGGAAGAATACAAACGCCCCAAATTTTATACGGAATTTGAAAAGACGAAAGGAAGTTATCGGGTGGGCGATACGGTTGCTATTTCCGGTTTCGCAAAAGCGTATGCAGGGAATAATATTGATGGAGCAAAAGTGACTTACAGAGTTACCAGAGTAGCGCGGTTCCTTTATCCGTGGATGTTCTGGAGAGGTGGATTCCCAAGAAGCACTCCTTTAGAAATAACCAATGGTGAAATGTCAACCGATAAAGATGGGAAATTTGTCATAAAATTTGCTGCTATTCCCGACCTTACTCTTGATCCAAAAACAGATCCTGTTTTTGATTATAAAATAGAAGCGGATGTTACTGATATCAACGGCGAAACCAGGAGCGGAGATATTACTGTTCCGGTTGGTTACAAGGCTTTGAATCTTCAGATCGTTTTATTGCAGGGCGATGTAGTTAACAAAGACAGCCTTAAAAATATTTCCATCAGCAGTAAAAATCTGAGTGGTGAATTGGAGCCGGTAAAAGCAGCAGTAAAGATTTACAAATTGCAAACGCCGGATAGATTGATCCGTCAAAGATTGTGGGCAGAGCCTGACCAGTTTATTTATGATAAAAGCCAATATATCCAATATTTTCCTCGTGATGAATATAAAGATGAAAGCAAAAAAGAGTCGTGGGCAAAAATGGAGGTTGTTTATTTAAAATCGGATAGTACCAATAAAATTGATAATTGGCCATTATCAAAGGGAAACCTTCAACAGGGATGGTATGTGGTAGAAGCTACTGCAAAAGACCGGTTCGGACAGGAAGTTAAAGATGTAAAATATTTCCAGGTATATGATAACAAAAGTCCTTCATTACCGGCACCGGCTTATCTATGGAATTATGTTGAAAAAAATCCTTTACAACCGGGAGAAACTGCGCATGTGATTACAAAGACCTCAGCGAAAGATTTGTTTTTGGTTCAGCAAGTTGATAAAGGGAAGACGACCGACAACGGACGACTTATCATTGACGAGCAAACTTTAGAATTTAATTATTTTTCATTCAATAATAAAAAAACTTTTGATTATAAAATTTCAGAAGGTGACCGTGGTGGCTTTGGTGTAAATCAGTTTTTTGTAAAAGACAATCGTTTTTATACTTTTTCTAATACTATTTATGTGCCTTGGAGTAACAAAGAACTCAATATTTCTTTCGACACTTACCGCGATAAAACCTTACCCGGAAGTGAAGAAAAGTGGAAAGTGAAGATCACGGGTAATAAAGGTGAAAAGGCGGCTGCGGAAATGCTGGCAAGTATGTATGACGCCTCATTAGATCAGTTTAAACCACATTCATGGAAAAATCTGAACGGCATTTGGCCAACTTATATCGGATACAATGCCTGGCGGGCACCGCAAAATTTTACCACGGTAAATTCTTTTGAAAAATACTGGAGTGAAAAATATATTCCCCAAAAAGAAAAGAGGTATGATGTGCTGAATTATATTCCTGCTTATGGTAATCGGATTCTAATAAGAGGAGTAGCCTCGATGACGAATAATATGGCTGCACCTGAAATGATGAAAAAAGAAAGTTTAAGCGAGGTTGTAGTTTCAGATCTTTCTGGAAGAGTATCAGGAGTACAGATGGACACTGCTACTTTTGCTGTAGGTTCTGGAGATCAAACACCGACACACATTGACCAATCCCAAATTCAAATCCGTAAAAACTTCAACGAAACGGCTTTCTTTTTTCCTGAATTGCGAACAGATAAAGATAGTAATATTGAATTTAATTTTACGATGCCTGAAGCGCTTACCCAATGGAAGTTGATGACGTTAACACATACGAAAGATTTGGCGAGTGGTTATGCAGAAAGGACCGTAATCACACAAAAAGATTTGATGGTACAACCCAATGCACCACGCTTTTTACGCGAAGGAGATAGGATGATTTTTAGTGCGAAAATTGTAAACCTTGGCGATAAAGAAGTAAGTGGACAGGCAGAACTGCAATTATTAAATGCATCTACCATGAATCCGGTGGATGGATGGTTCAAAAATAATAATCCGGTACAAAATTTTAGTGCTGCTGCAGAACAGAGTACGGTTGTAAATTTCAGCATTGATGTTCCTGACAATTTTAATAACGCGGTTGTTTATAGAATAGTAGCAAAAGCCGGTGAGGTGAGTGATGGTGAGGAAGCCGCCATTCCTGTTGTTACCAATCGCATGTTGGTTACGGAAACAATGCCTTTGCCAATGCGTGGTGATGGAACAAAAGATTTTAGATTTGAGAAATTAATTAATTCAGGCACTTCTAAAACTCTTTCTAATTATGGATTGACTGTAGAATATACGACCAATCCGGCGTGGTATGCGGTACAGGCTTTGCCTTATTTAATGGAATATCCTTATGAATGTGCAGAGCAAACTTTTAATCGCTTTTATGCAAATGCATTGGCACAAAAAATTGTAAATTCTTCTCCTAAAATAAAAGCTATTTTTGAAAAATGGAAGAATACAGATACGGCTGCGTTAATGAGTAATCTTCAAAAAAATGAGGAACTAAAATCCGTTTTGTTAGAAGAGACTCCGTGGATTTTGCAGGCGCAAAGCGAAGAGCAGCAAAAGAAAAATATAGCGTTGCTTTTTGATATGGTGAAAATGAGTTTGCAATTAGAATCTGCTGTTACTAAGTTGACAGACATGCAATCACCAAATGGCGGCTTTGTGTGGTTTAAGGGTGGCCCTGATAATCGTTACATGACTCAATATATTATAACAGGAATCGGGCATTTGAAAAAATTGAATGCTTACCCTGAAGCACAGAAAAACGAATTGGATGCCATACTGGGTAAGGCCATTCCTTATCTCGATAAAATGCTAAAAAGGGATTACGATAATTTGATAAAATTTAAAACAAAATTAAACCAGGATAATCTTTCAACTATTGCTATTCAGTATTTGTACATGCGTAGTTTCTTCCCTGAATATCCCGTTGCTAAAGAAACGCAGACTGCGTATAACTATTACCGTGACCAGGCGAAAAAATACTGGCTTGGCCAGAGTAAATATATGCAGGGAATGATCGCATTATCTCTTAACAGAACTAAAGAAACCGCTACAGCGGAATCAATCATTAAATCATTAAAAGAAAACGCAATCAACAATTCGGAATTGGGAATGTATTGGAAAGACTGGGATAAAAAAGGATATTGGTGGTACCAGGCTCCGATAGAATCCCAAGCATTAATGATCGAAGCCTTTTCTGAAATTGAAAAAGATCCTAAAACAATTGGTGATTTGAAGATCTGGTTATTGAAGAATAAACAAACCAATAATTGGAAAACCACAAAAGCTACAGCCGATGCTTGTTATGCCTTATTGCTTCAAGGGGACGTCCCGCTAGCTATCGGGAGGCTCTCTGAAGAAAAAAGTGTTACTATAAAATTGGGTACTACAACCATCAACAGTAAGGATGATAAACAAGAAGCAGGCACAGGATATTTCAAACGAAAGATTGATGGTGATAAAGTAAAACCCGAAATGGGAAATATAACAGTAACTCTGAAAACTGAAAATTCTCAGGTTCCCCCTTCGGGGAGCGTAGGAGGTTGGGGGTCCGTTTATTGGGAATACTTTGAGAATTTAGATAAAATTACTTTTTCTGAAACTCCATTGAAGCTTTCAAAGAAATTATTTATTGAAAAAAATAGTGACAACGGCCCGGTGCTTATTCCGGTAAATGATGGAGATAAATTACATGTAGGTGATAAGATAAAAGTACGGATCGAACTTCGTGCGGATCGTGATATGGAATATGTACACATGAAAGATATGCGTGCTTCCTGTATGGAACCAACGAATGTGATTAGCCAATATAAATATCAGGACAGACTGGGTTATTATGAAACCACCAAAGATGTGAGCACTAATTTCTTTTTCGATCATCTCAACAAAGGAACGTATGTTTTTGAATACCCGATGTTTGTAACACATGCAGGGAATTTCAGTAATGGAATTACAACGATTCAATGTATGTATGCACCGGAATTCACTGCGCATAGTGAAGGAGTGAGGGTGGATGTAGAATCGGCTAAATAGAAATCTGGTTTATTTGTTTGTTCACAGTTAGATAAAACGACAGTTGCCAACTTCGACAGTTGGCAACTGTCGTTCTTATATTTTTTCTAAAAATAATTCTTTCTTCGATAAACTTTATTTGTAGGCGATAAATTTCTGTTCTGCCTTTACTATTTTCTCAAAAAAAGATTTGAAAGCGGGATAATCTTCTGGTGATATTTGTTGATCTCTATTGTCCGAAAACCTTCTTACAACGGTCAGCTTACCGGGTGATTTTAAAATATATTGAATAGAGTATTTCAGGTCTTTGAACGACAGTATTTCGTTTTTAGGTAACTCTACAAATTTTTTGCCTGCAGGCGTCGTGATGTTTACCGTAGTTTCATAAGCATCTGCATTTTCGTAACTCCAGTATTCGATAGGATAATCTCTTTTGTCAGCAGAAAAATTATCCAATGAAGCCACGATATCAGGATAGATGATCTTAAAAGTATTTAAACTCCCGATCTCTGCGATTTCATTTTTTACTTTATAACTGTAGGAGTAGGCTACGGAATCGTTCAGTTTGTCAAGGTCTTTGAAACTTACTCTTTCTAAACGCACATTATTTTTATAAGAACCGGCAATACTTTTTTCCATTTCCTGTTTTTGCTTCTCGTCATCAAGATTGCGGAAACCTTCCCGTACAGAGGATGAAAATGCACCATACTTGATGGTATTAACCGATACATTCAAATCTCCATCAGCAGGAGTAATATCCATTACTCTTTTAATGATGTCTTTGGTCCTATAAGGATATTTTAATTGAATAAGGGTTGCCTTTTCAACTACTGATTTTACTGGAATCTCCAATGCCAATGCGCCATTCAGGTTATTTGGCAGACTTGTAAAAGGCAAATAATTATCTGTGAGTTCTATGTAATAGCTTTTGTTGTCCAGCACGGCTTTGGCGATGCAATGATTAAATTCTACAGAGGGCAATAAGATGTCTTTTTGTCCATTATCCCTTGTATCAATCAAAACCATTTGTGCACTGATGCCGGCCATGCGGGCTAGTGTTACGAATAAATTGGCAAGGTCTTTACAATCTCCGAGGCGTGTGGCTAAAGTGGAAGAAGCCCTTTGAGGAACGAAAGCGCTTTGTCTGAAGGAAACTGAGCTATATCGTATGTTTGATTCAATGTAATCATAAATTGTTTTAGCCTTCTCAAATTGTGTCATTGATTTTTTGTTATCCGGGAAAAGTTTTTTGTACAGTGTAAGGATTTCAAAATCTTCTTCTGACTTATTATTGCTTACATCGCTGTACCAGTTGGCGATTTCTTTCCACGACGGGATGGTAGAAATATGTAAAACGGTTCCTGCATCCACGATCAGCGGCATCAGTGGTTCGTCTTTAAGCGGCTCCGGATTAATGGTGGTCCAGCTATATTGCCTGAAGCCTTCTATTTCTTTTATGACAGGCTTGGTATCTGAGTTGGAAAATACATAGTTTATTTTTTGACCTGCAGGTGCCATCAGATTGTATTGGGTTTGGGCAGAATATATCTGTCCGCCGAAATAATATTTATCCCAGTAATCTTTTGCAAAACGGCCATATACATAACTTTGTAAACGATATTTAAATACGATAATATCACCTGCTTCCAGATTGGTAAATACGATTTGATTATCGTTCCGTTCTCCGTCAATTTTAGATTTGTTCTTCTTGATAATCTCTGCTTTTTCTATCAGCAACGTTTGAGAATTATTATAACCGATGGAGGATTCCTTAAATCTTTCTATTCCTTTATCATTGATGATTTTCAGAATGACGGTGGTATATTCTTCATTGGCGCCATCGGGATAGATCACCACATCTTTACGGTCGAGAATATAATAATATCCGTAATCGGTGTTTTTGGCAGAGGCAGGGTTGTCTTCACTGATTTCTTTGTCAATATCCACCGGAGGAAATAATTTATAGATATCCTGTTTGTTGTTGAGTTTCCTTATTTTGCTGATAACATCGTATTGATTGGGATCGTATTTAAGTGATTGGTTGTAGGCATTCAGAGCTTCGGCTACATCCTTTTTTTCATTTTTAATATCTCCCAGAAGCCCCCAATAGATTTCGTTGTAGGGGGATTGTGCGAGTGATTTACGAATATAATTTTCAGCTTTATCATATTCTTTGGTGGAGTAATAGTATTGTGATAATTTATAAAATCCGGTGGGATCGTACGGAAAAAGTTTGGTAAGTCTTTCTTTTATATCAAGCCCTTTCTTAGCGTTTCCCTGTTCGATAAGTATGTCTGCATATTTTATGTAGGTATCGTAATCGTAATTATTTTTCATGTAATTCTCATATACTTTCAGAGCACCTTTGTTGTCCTTATCTACTTCTTTTTTGATACTGTACATCAACGTTACCAGTTTCGTATTGTTAGGATTCTTCTGATATAACTTTTCCACGAGTTTTACAAGCTCATCGTACTTTTTATCCTGTATCAGAAGCATGAGGCGGTAATTATCCGTAGTTTCATCCTCACCATGCAATTGAATTCTTTTTTCTAAGGCTGCTTCACAGTCTTCATATTTTTCATTGTTGTACAATTCTTTTAGGTTCAAATCAAGAACGAGTACACTTTCCGGATCGGCCTGTTTTATTTTTTCCAGCTCTTCGAGAAAGGAAGTCCTGCTGTTTTGTTTGTTCAGAATTTCCAGTAATTTCATTCTAAGCAGCGAATTTTGTGGCGCTTTTTCAAGTGCTTTACTGATCAGGTCTCTTGCCTCCTGAAGCTTCTCACCTCTTAAATAGCTATCGGCAAGTAATAAATAATTAACAAGATTGCCGGATTGTTGCTCTATTTTGCCCGAGAAATAATTCTCTGCAAATTGTGTAATGATCTTATATTTCTTGTTACTGTTATTGTTTTTGGGATAAGGGGAATACACGGGAGATCCTGTGATATTGGCAATAGGCCTGTACGTACTGTCTGTAAATCTCACTTGAAAATTAGGATAGGAAATGCCGGTATAGCCAAGTTGGATCAGAACCCGGTTAGTTCCTTTTTTTAAATCATATTTCACGGTATAATTATCCATTCCCGTGGTGTGTGGTTTGGAATCGGCAATTATTAGTTCATCATTGATCCATACCTTGATGGTTCCGGCACATCCCACGTTGCAATAAACGGCTTGATCTATCGGGCTTGTTACAAAATTTTGAGCGTAGGTAACTGCAGTTGTTTTATTGAAATGATAGATTACCGGATTCCACCCGTCTTTATTTTCATTTTCTGGAGTAAACCATTTTACATCTGCATTGGTGAGTGATTTAAACACGGAATTGGGTTCCGGATGCTCCAGAGGGCCATAGTCTTTGTAAAACCCACTTTCAGAAAGGTTTTCAAAAGGTCCGGTGTATTGCCAGTTCCTGATATTTCCTATCTGATTTGAATAATAAACAGACTTATCAAAGTCGCCGGAGAAAAGCAAGTGCATTTCTTTTTGGTAATTGGCAGAGGCAACCAGAGAACCGGGTGCATTGGGGTCTGCAATAAGGTCGTCTATTAATTTCAGTTGGTTGTCGTTGGTTTTCTTGCCGTATCCTCCCAGCGCAGCATCATTGAACCAGAGAGCATAAATGTATGGATAAGGATTAGGCGATTTTTTATAAAAGGAAGAAATGAAATCTGTTATTCCTTTTTCTTTGCCATTATAGGTTTGTAAGTAAAGGTTGGTGATAAATGCATCGTGTGCCGTTGACGGATCTTTCATTGCCTGCTGGAGCAATGTTTCGGCTTCGGATCTTTTATTTTCATTCAAAGCATTCCATGCTTTATCATAATAACCCTGTGAAAAAGAGGTGGATTGGCAAATTAAAAAGATAGCAACAAGGAGGCTTTTCATGTGCGTTAATTTTGGTAAAGAGAAATTATAACTTAAAAGTAAAAGAATAGTTTAAAAAAGTAAAAAAATTCTTTTAAAAAATTCAAATCCCTTTTGAAGCCTTTATCTTTGCCGACTTTGAACGGATTTACAATTATTTTTATTGCGAAAAAATTCAAAAAAAGTAGCGTTCATTCAAAAAAAGAAATAAAAATGTACAGGACACACACATGTGGGGAGTTAACAATTACTGATAAAAACAAGGAAGTTACTTTGGCTGGGTGGGTACAAACCATTCGGAAATTTGGTAGCATCACCTTTGTGGATTTGAGAGACAGATATGGAATTACACAGTTATTATTCAATGAAAAACTTACGGAGCAATTAGATGCCAACCCTTTGGGAAGAGAATTCGTAGTTCAGATCAAAGGACAGGTGAGCGAAAGGAGTAATAAAAATACACACATTTCAACAGGTGATATTGAGATAAATGTTGCTGAATTTAAAGTACTGAATAAATCTGCAGTACCTCCTTTTACCATCCAGGATGAAACGGATGGTGGTGACGATATCAGGATGAAATATCGTTTTTTAGATCTGAGAAGAAACGCTGTAAAGAAGAATATTGAATTACGCTATGCGGTAAACCGTGCAACCAGGAATTATTTGCACCAGCAAAATTTCATAGATATTGAAACCCCTTTTTTGATAAAATCTACTCCCGAAGGAGCAAGGGATTTTGTAGTACCCAGCCGCATGAATCCGGGAGAATTTTATGCGCTTCCTCAATCGCCACAAACCTTTAAGCAATTGCTGATGGTAAGCGGGTATGACCGTTATTATCAAATTGTAAAATGCTTTCGTGATGAAGACCTGCGGGCAGACAGACAGCCAGAGTTTACACAAATAGATTGTGAAATGTCGTTTGTGGAGCAGGAAGATATTTTGCAAACATTTGAAGGATTGATAAAATATATTTTTAAAGAAGTTAAGAATATTGATTATTCAGAAAAGGTGGAGAGAATGAGTTGGGAAGATGCAATGTGGAATTATGGAAATGACAAGCCTGACATACGTTTTGAAATGAAAGTGGCCAACCTGAAAGTGGAAGGGAAAAATCATTTTGAAGAATTGAATAATACAGAATTTCCTGTTTTTAATAATGCAGAAACCGTTGTAGCGATAAGCGTTCCGGGTTGCAGCGATTATTCAAGAAAACAAACCGATGAACTGACCGAATGGGTAAAACGTCCGCAAATAGGAATGGGCGGACTTGCTTTTGTGAAAGTTAATAATGACGGAACTTTAAAGAGCGGCCTCGATAAGTTTTTTAATGCGGAACAATTAAAATCTTTTGCGGAATTTTCAAAATCTAGTCCTGGCGACCTCATTTTGATTTTAGCCGGAAGAGAAGAACGCACGAGAAAAGCCATAAGCGACTTGCGTTTATACATGGCTGATAGATTAGGCTTTCGCAAACCCGATGAATTCAAATTATTGTGGGTTACTGATTTTCCTTTGTTTGAATATGATGAAGAAGAAAATCGCTGGGTAGCTCGCCATCACCCGTTTACATCGCCAAAGCCGGAAGACATTGCAGTGATGATCAACAACAATCCTTTGATAGAAAATGCAGAAAAATATTTGGAACATCCTTATTCAAAAATAAAAGCAAATGCTTACGATATGGTTTTGAATGGGAATGAAATTGGCGGCGGTTCTATCAGGATTTTCCAAAGAGATTTGCAGGAAAAAATGTTTGCTGCTTTGGGAATGAGCAAAGAAGAAGCGCAACATAAATTTGGGTTTTTAATGGGAGCTTTTGAATATGGTGCTCCGCCTCACGGTGGCATTGCATTTGGTTTCGACAGGCTTTGCGCTATTCTGGGGGGAAGCGAATCCATTCGTGATTTCATCGCTTTCCCAAAAAACAATAGTGGCCGTGATGTTATGATTGACGCACCTTCCACCATTGATGAAAAACAATTGGATGAATTGCAGATAAGGTTGAATTTGA
>JBDTGA010000065.1:0-2501 GCA_039937655.1 Ginsengibacter sp. | reverse complement strand
GCAAAACCTGTAAAATGGGAATGCGACGGAAGCCCTGAATATTCTTTTGAGGAAACTGAAAAGAATGAGCGCGGAACAGATATTGTACTTTTCATCAATGAAGAAAGCAAAGAATTTTTAGAGCCGGAAAGGATTAAGCACATGTTGGAGAAATTCTGTAGATTTTTGCCTGTGCCGATTTTCTTTGAAGACAAACAGATCAACAATCCCACTCCTGCATGGACGAAGAAGCCTGCTGATCTTACTGATAAAGATTACCAGGATTTTTATAAAGAATTATATCCTTTCAGTGAGGCTCCTTTATTCTGGATCCATCTAAATGTGGACTATCCTTTCAACCTTACAGGTATTCTTTATTTTCCCAAAGTAAAACACAGCTTTGAAATTCAAAAAGATAAGATTCAATTATACAGCAACCAGGTGTATGTTACCGATGAAGTGAAAGATATCGTTCCTGAATTTCTGATGTTGCTTCACGGTGTGATTGACAGTCCTGATATTCCTCTAAACGTAAGCAGGAGCTATCTTCAGGGCGATCCAAATGTAAAAAAGATTGGTTCTTACATTACGAGGAAAGTGGCTGACAAACTGGAAGAGCTTTTCAAAGAAGATAGAAAATCATTTGAAGACAAATGGGAAAGTCTTGGTCTCTTTGTAAAATACGGAATGATTACCGATGATAAATTTTTAGAGAAAGCCAATAAATTCAATTTGTTTGAGGACGCGGATGGAGGCAAATTTTATACATCGGAAGAATACCGTACTGGTGCAGAATCTTTGCAAAAAAATAAGGATGGTAAGTTGGTGATGCTCTACACAACTGACCCTGTGCAACAAAACAGCTTTATAAAAGCGGCTCAACAAAAAAATTACCTCGTAGTCAAACTTGAAACGCTTGTCGATGCTGCTTTCATCAACAATATGGAAATGAAGTGGAATGACGTTCAGTTTGTAAGGGTTGACGCAGACATTACCGATAATCTTATCGATAAGAGTGAAAACACAGAAAGTGTTTTAGGAAAAGACGAAGAGGAAAAATTGAAAGAATTATTTCATGTAGAAAATCCTGATTTGCATATCACCGTTGAAGTAAAAGGTTTATCGAATGAATCTGCTCCTGTCATTGCTACGCGTCCCGAATTTATGAGAAGAATGAAAGACATGGCAATGAATGGTGGTGGTGGAATGGGAAGTTTTTATGGAAATATGCCCGAAGAAGTAACGCTCACCGTTAATGGAAATCACCCTGTATTTCAAAAAATTCTCGGAGATAATAATAAAGACCAGCAGGAAAAAATGGTAAAGAGCCTGACAGACCTGGCGCTTCTTTCCCAGGGATTATTAAAGGGAAATGAGTTAACTTCTTTTATAAACCGAAGCGTGGAGATGATAGAAGGAAAACCAGCAAGCAAGATCATCACCGAAATATAGTTTCAAAAAACACACTACTAAAAAACCATCTTTTTGCTGAAGATGGTTTTTTAGTTTTGAAAAGTTAAATGCTTCGTTATTTTGGAATTTCAAACGATGAAGTCAGGAAATTGGGGATCAGCTATGGAAGAAAAAAAATGGTCTGTTATTACTTGTTAGATTTTTTGACATACATCCCGTCAAGACCATAAAGGTCATCGTCAATAAAATTCCCCGAAATTTCTTAGAATAGAAACTCATTTTAAATATTGGCATTTAAAGATTCTATTTGTTACTCATAAATTTTTGAAACAAGTCACTGTTTCTGAATTATAGAATATTATTTGATATTATACTTTGAAGAAATCGGCCAGCAGGCTGTTGCAATGTGGGTTAAGTTTTTCAGAATTTAAGTATCATTATCCAAATAAAATGCTTTTGCCTTCATTTCATAATTGGACCACAATTCTTTAAATATTCGAATATACACTCTCTATTTTTTCAAGTGGTACTCCTTTCGTTTCAAAAATGTATTTGCTCACAAAGAAAATCATACTCAGATTGATGATGCCATAAATAAAAAATGTAGTAGAACCGCCTAATCCAGACAACATCACCGGGAAGGTGAAAGAGATTATGGCATTCATTACCCAATTACCAAATATCGCAAAAGAGGTAGCATGCCCTCTGATTCTGTTCGGAAATATTTCAGCTACATATACCCACAATACCGCGCCCCATGTACAGGCAAATGCAGCTATATATACAAAAATTGAAATCAGCACAAAGTAATTATCCAATTTGTTTTTATAAAATAAGTAGCCTATAAACAACATACATAGCCCCATTACGGTTGATCCTGCCAACAAAAGTTTCTTCCTTCCAATTCTGTCAATCATTGCAAAGGCTATTAATGTAAATACCAGGTTAACAATTCCTGTTAAAACGGTTTGGAACAGAACACTTCCGCCCACATGTGTCTTTTCAAAAATGAGCGGAGCGTAATAGAAAATAATATTAATACCTGTAAGCTGGGCAATGGATGCAAATACAATTCCAATGATAACTACCTTTTTGTATTTGGCAGAAAA
>JBDTGA010000064.1:0-41510 GCA_039937655.1 Ginsengibacter sp. | reverse complement strand
GAGTCATGAACCTCTGGCGTACAGAGGCAATCAGATGTTGGTTACTTATTTACAACTTTATTGTAAGTGCTTATTGGAATTTTATTGCTCATAATCTAAAATTGACTTTTTGAGGGTCGACTAAATATCTTTACCTATTAAAATATTTGAAGATGGAAGCAATATTGGAAAAGACCACAAAAGAGGATCAGAGAATTGCGCGATCTTCTATTCCCAGATTAAATGAAACTTCTCAAAGGATTATCAATAGTGTCGGAAATTCCGCGAAAATAAAGATTGATGATGAGGAAGGGTATTTAAATATTCCTAAAAAAACTCTTGCTCTGCTAGTTAACATATTGAGTAATATGGCTGAAGGAAAATCAATAACTTTAATTCCTTCTGATACTGAATTAAATACTCAGCAGGCGGCAGACATGTTGAATGTTTCCAGGCCACATTTGGTAAAAATTTTGGAAGCGGGTGAAATTCGATTTAAGAAAGTAGGTACTCATCGAAGAATAGACCTAAAAGATATGATCGCATACGGTAGTAAGGTCAAACAAAACAGGAAAGGAAAATTAAATTTTTTAGCCAGACAGGCACAGAAGCTCAAATTAGGTTATTGATGATATATTCTTCGCACACTGCGGTATTAGATGCGAATGTACTTTACCCTGCTCCATTGCGGGATCTGCTTTTACATTTAGCAGATGTTGAATTGTATGAACCCAAATGGACAAAAGAAATTCAGGAAGAATGGATTAGAAGTCTTTTGCTGAAGAGGATTGATTTGAAGAGAGCTAATTTAGAAAAAACTCGGGAAGCTATGGATTCAGCATTCCCTGGTGCAAATGTTGTTGATTATGAAGAAATAATCAGCGGTATTTTTTTACCGGATAATAACGACAGACATGTTTTGACCGCAGCTATTAAAGTGAATGCAGATGTTATTGTAACATTCAACATAAAAGATTTTCCTACAGCCTATTTGAAACCGTTTGGTATTGAGGTATATCATCCCGATGAGTTCAATACGGGCCTTATAAAATTTGACAAACAGTCATCAATAATAGCTTTCAGGAATCAGGTAAAAAATCTAAGATTTCCATCAAAATCGGAAGAGGAAGTATTGATTTCATTAGCAAAATGTGGCTTAGTAAATTGTTTAGAAGAACTGAAGAAGTAAATTCTCATTGGTAGTAAACAAGATTTGTTCTTTGCCACTCCTTGAAGCATTTGTTGCCTCCTTTCTTTTTTCTTTTGTAGAAATTAAAGATTTCCTTTTTGAAAGAGTAAAGAACCCTTCTCTGTAATTCTATCGTTAAAATTACCTGCCATATTTATCCCAGTTCAGGAGTTATGGAGTATTACTCACCACACTCAATTCTGTTCTGCGATTGAGAGCACGCCCTTGTTCTGTTTTGTTATCGGCAATGGGATGAGTTTCACCGAAACCTTTAAAGGACAACCGGCTGTTATTGACCCCTTTGTTTAATAGATAATTTACTACAGATACAGCGCGCCCGGTGGACAATTTTAAATTATCCTCAGGCTTTCCTATATTATCGGTATATCCTCCGATACGGATTTTCATGTTGGGATTTTCATTCATTAATCGTACTACATTGTCCAGTTCAGTTATTGATTCAGGTTTCAGATCGGTTTTTTTTGTATCAAAAAATACATTTTTTAAAATCACCTTGGCATTGGCTTCAATAGGTTCGAGAGGAATGTCGGCTCTGAAAACGGAATCTGGAGAAGTACCGCTCAGGTTGTAGTTTTCTGAATAAAATAAATAGCCCTTTCTCTGTACATTGAATGCGTAATCTTTTCCTATAGGAAGTGTGATGAGATAATTTCCCACTTCATCAGTTTGTAATTTACTTACTATCTGCTGCGTATTTATGTCGGTTAATAATACGGTTGATGGTAAACCGGCTTTGGTTTTATTGTCATATACTTTTCCTTTTACCCACAAGGTTCTCAAGGGGCGTAAGTCCTTCCTGAGTTCAAATGTGTAAATATCAAGTCCTCCCTTTGAATCGCTTCTGTCACTGGCATAGTAAGCGGTTTTCCCATCAGCAGTTACTATCATAGAGCCCTCATCGCCTATTGTATTAATGGGGTATCCAAGATTTTCGGGCTTACTCCATTTCCCGTCGGCGAGTTTCCTTGTTACAAAAAGATCAGAGTTATTACTGTATCCCGGTAATCCGCTGGAATTGAAATATAAGGTTTGATTATCCGCATGAATAAAAGGAGTGCTTTCATCTCCTGATGTATTTATTTCGGGCCCAAGATTTTCAGGAATGCTCCAATATCCTTTTTCATTTCTATGGCTTACCCAGATGTCTTCTCCGCCATATCCTCCCGGCCTGCTGCTGCTGAAATAAAGATCTCTTTTGTCGGGGGAAAGTGAAGGGGAAGAATCCCAGAATTCTGAATTTACATTTCCTCCCAGATTTTGCGGCTCGCTCCATCCGTTTTTTGTAAGATAGGAAATGTAAAGATCGCAGCTACCATATCCATTAGGAAAATTGCATCCTGTGAAAATAAGCCATTCACCATCCTGCGAAATATTTTGTGCGCCTACATTAAAATCGGGTGAATTAATTTTTCCAATAAGAGGAAAGGCACTCCCCCATTTTTCGTTCTCAATATCGCTTTCAAAGAAAGTTTCTTTATGGTTACTCCTTCTGGTGAAAATTAATTTTTTATTATCTATTGTTAAAGAGGGGAAATATTCCTGGTCAACTGTATTGATACTGTCCCCTAAATTTTGTGGAGCAAAAACATAATCTCTATCAGGGTGCGATTGAGCATAGTCAATGGCGAACTGATAGGTACCCTTCCTGAATTCTCCGGCTTTAATACTTCTATCATTAAGCTTGGGAGTTTGCAGGAAAATAGTAACCGCTTTCAAAGCGTCTTCAAAACGGCCACAGCCGGCGAGTGAAATTGAGTAAGGGAGAAAATAATCTCTTGTGTAAACTGAATCCAGAGAGAATGCTTTTTCGAAAAAAGATACTGAGGATGAATATTCTTTCATTTGTGCATTGATCCCTGCCAATGAGAGGTAAGCATCTACAAATTTTGGATCAATACTTATTGCTTTATTGATCATTTTTATAGAGGCATCGTATTCACCATTTTGTGCCTTATTGATTGCCAGAGTATAAACGGTATTTGCTTTATGATCCACTTTATCGGGATCATACCATTGAGATTTGGATTGCAGAAAACAGGGTAACAGTAAAATGACGAGAAGCAATTTTTGCATGAAATCAATTTTTCTAAAAGTAAAACGAATTATTCGTGCAATTATTTAAGGGGTTGTTAATCGTAGGGACAGGTTGCAATCTGTCTCTAAGGCACATTGATATATTTATGTATTTGTAATGATAATTGCCATTGTGGATTTTCTTTGATGTAGTCAATGATCCAGGGTGTTACCATAGGAGATTTACTCCATTCAGGCTGCAGATAAAGTTTGCAGTGTGGAGAAACCAGTGCTGCATATTTTTCTGCCCATAAAAAATCAGATTTATTGAAAACAATTATTTTAAGTTCATTAGCTTTCGGAAGTATTTCAGGTAATGGCGGTTTGAATTTTTTTGGTGAGAGGCATATCCAGTCAATCTCTCCGGTTAGTGGAGATGATCCGGAAGTTTCTATATTGATGGAAAAATTTTCTTTTTTTAATTCAGAAGTCAACTCTTCCAGGTTATACAGAGTTGGTTCGCCACCCGTAATTACGGCTAATCTTGCCGGATTTTTTTTGGCGTTAGCCACTATCTCTTCAATGCTTTGCGGAGGATATAGATTTTCATTCCAGCTTTCTTTTACGTCGCACCATACACAGCCTACATCACAGCCTGCAAGCCTGATGAAGTAAGCGGCTTTGCCCTGATGAAAGCCTTCGCCCTGCAAGGTGTAAAAAGCTTCCATGATCGGTAAATAAGCCTGACTCTCAGGGTTCCCGGAGAATGCCTCAGAATTACTTCCTTTTATGGTAACCAAATTATTTTTCAATTTCTTTATATTAAGTTGATTCAAAATTCACCCTGCCCACTTTTACTCTCATCCCGTAAAGGAGTAAAAATATTTACGAAAGTTTATGAAGGTAAACAAACAAATACCCACCCTTATACGCTGGAGGAGTAAAAATGTTTACGAATGTCTTCGATGCTCATGGCTAATGTCTCACTGCTCTTAGCTTTTCTCGTGCATGGAGGCCGCCTTAAACGTATTCATTAACAGAGCTGCTATGGTCATCAATCCTACCCCTCCCGGAACGGGAGTAATGTAACTGCATTTCGGCGCTACATTTTCAAAGTCCACATCTCCTTTTAAAGCAAATCCGCTTTTCTTTGTATCATCTTTAATGCGATTGATTCCTACATCTATTACCACAGCATTTTCTTTTACCATATCAGCAGTTACGAATTTTGGTTTGCCAATGGCAGCAATCAGAATATCGGCTTGCCTGCAAACGGCGGGCAGATCTTTGGTACGCGAATGGCATAAAGTAACAGTGGCATTTCCTGATTCATTATTTCTGCTCAATAAAATACTGACAGGAGTACCTACATTGTTGCTTCTGCCGATTACTACAACCCGTTTTCCTGCGGTTTCGATTCCATAATGTTTCAGCATTAAAAGAATACCAAAAGGAGTAGCGGAAATAAAAGAAGGAAATCCCAGCACCATATTACCCACATTTACAGGATGAAATCCATCTACATCTTTTTCGGGGTCAATCTGGAGAACGACTTTTTTCTCGGAAATATGTTTGGGCAAAGGAATCTGCACCAGTATTCCATCTATGTTTTTATCATGGTTCAGTTCATCTATTTTTTTCAAAAGCACTTCTTCTGAAACAGATGATTCGTACCGTAGCAATGTGGAAGTAATCCCTACTTCATGGCAATTTTTTACTTTAGAAGCTACATAGGTTTCACTGGCAGGATCGTTTCCAACCAGTATAGCTGCGAGATGAGGAATCTTTTTTCCTTTGGATTTTAATTGAAGAATTTTATCTTTTAAATCATCTCTTATAGCCAGTGAAGCTACTTTTCCTTCTAATAATTTCATGCTGCAAAATTAAACCAGGTTGATTGATTTTTATATTTTTTGAATAATAGTCCAGATAATAAATTTCCCTTTGAGGAATGGTAATCAACCTACTCTATCCCCCCAACTGTTATAAAACCTGCAAAGTCAGGTAATTACGGCCGATACCGGGGTTGATTTTTTATTTTCTCAGCATTAAATGGAATATCTGTTTTTCAAAGAAAAATAATACGTGGCTCATATTACCAATGAATTAATTTGGATAAAATAAATTCACAAACTATTAATTCATGTCGGGATTCAATGAATACAACAGTATATTTTTTTTTAAAAGTGATACATCTCAGCCCCAACATTGCCCGCCGGGGATCTCTGCAGATAGAATGTGATACCATGTTATCAGCGATTCTTGTAAAAAAATCATAAACATCATCGGTAAACCTTTCTGCTGTTGCAATCAGGCCTTTTGACTCTATGAACCATGAGACTGCTGCGATATTATCGGCAGCAGTTTGTTTTACCGTTATTTTTCGCCTGCCCATTTTTTAATTAGTTTTTTACTATGTGCTCTTGCCTCTTCAATAGTAAATATTTTTTCAGGCCTGGATTTTAATGCAGCCCTTTTCTGAAGCGCTTCATAACTTTTCTTGGGAATCAGTATATATTTTTTTTTATCTATCACTATTTCTGTCATAAACCTGATTTTTGTTTCAAATTTACAAATAAATAGTTTCTTTATTGCCGGATTTTAAAAGCCGGAATTACAGAATTTACCAGAATATCTGACTCTCGATTTTTAAGTTAGAAACAAAAAATGACTTCTCTATTAATTTTTGTTTAATTAGAGTGATAAGGTTACTTTAATTTTTATATTTGTTATTCACCAATAAAATGGAGTTTTGAGAAAAATCTACCTTTTATGTTTCTTATTATCAGGGGCAGATTATGGGGATGCCCAATCACTTCGCAGGCCTATATCTGCCTCATACATAGGGATGGGTGCTTACAGTATAGATCATGTAGATGCTTTTTCTTTTACAGCTAATCAGGCAGCACTTGCCGGAATGAAAAATTCCGCATTCGGGGTATTTGGCGAAGACCGGTTTTTATTGAATACTACCAATATGTATTCTGCGGTTTTTATACTCCCTACCAAAGAAGGAAATTTTGGTTTTCAGGCAGATTACTTCGGGTATAAAAATTATAATGAATCACAATTGGGCTTTGCGTATGCCCGCAACGTTGGCAGTAAATTGGATTTGGGAATAAAGTTTAACTACTATTCCTTCAGAATTCCTTCTTACCAGAGTTCCTCTACACTGACTTTTGAGATGGGGGCCATTGCACATCTTACTCAGCAACTTCATGTGGGTATCCATTTTTATAATCCGGTGGGAGGAAAACTTTCCAAGACTAATAATGAGAAATTAGGATCCATCTATAAGTTCGGAATGGGGTATGAGGCTTCAGAGAATTTTTTAGTGAGTGCAGAAATAGTTAAGCAGGAAGATCTCCCTGTAAATGTAAATGCCGGAGTAGAATACAATTTTGCCAGACAATTTTTTGTCAGGATGGGAATTGCTTCAGAAAATGAATCGCCTTATGCGGGGGCAGGTGTGAGTTGGAGCCAAATGCGCCTTGATATAAGTGCCGCCTATCACCCGCAATTGGGGATTAGCCCGGGGATTATGTTAATAGTGAATTTCAAATCTAAGCAGGATGAGAATCATTAAAAAAATAAAGTCACTTTCATCAATTTTATTATTAGCGTGTCCGGCTTTTAATGGCATTTATGCGCAGGAAAAACCGGACGAGCCCATAGAGTCGCCTATTGTTATAGAGCAACAGTTGGAAGATCTTACAGAGACCAATGAGGATGAAGTAACGGAAGATGATGCTTATCTGCAGGAAATGATTTTTTTTGCAAAGCATCCTATTAATCTTAATTACGCGGATGCGGGAGCTCTTGAACAATTACAGCTTTTGAGTCCAATACAAATCAGTAACCTGCTTTCTTACAGAAAATTGATGGGGAGTTTTTTAAACATTTATGAAATACAAGCGATCCCCGGTTGGGATATAGGGCTGATCAGAAAGATAAGGTCTTTTATCACCGTGAATCAAAGGATAGAAGTGTTCAGTTCTCTCGGTAAGAGGTTGAAAAACGGGCAACATTCTTTATTGGTAAGGGTAACAAGAGTGCTTGAGAAATCAAAAGGCTATCTTTTGGACAGCAGCCAGGCAAGAAACTATTATCCGGGAAGCCCTGATAAGATATTGGTTCGATATAAGTATAGATCCGGTAACTTGTTGCAGTATGGCTTTACAGGTGAAAAAGATGCTGGTGAACAATTTTTTAAAGGAGCGCAAAGGAATGGGTTTGATTTTTATTCTGCGCATTTTTTTATAAGGAATATAGGTATCCTTAAATCATTCGCGATCGGTGATTTTGCAGTAAATATGGGGCAGGGATTAACTCAATGGGGAAGCCTTGCCTTTAATAAAGGAGCTGAACTTATTAATGTTAAGAGGCAGGCTGATGTTTTGCGCCCGTATAATTCTGCCGGAGAAGTTGAATTTAACCGGGGTATTGGAATCACGCTACAAAAAGATCATTGGGAACTTACCGCCTTTGGGAGTTACCGTAAGCTGGATGCCGGATTTAATGTGGACACGCTTGGTTTAGAAGATTATATTTCTTCTTTGCGATTATCAGGCTATCACCGTACCAATAGTGAAATATCCGGAAAAGGCGTACAGGGGCAATTAAGTTTTGGGGGAAATATCTCTTATTCTAATGAAAAGTTTCATGTAGGTGCCAATGCGATCCATTACAATTTTGAGCATACTATTTCTAAAGAAGATTATCTGTACAATAAATATTCTTTATCGGGAAAGACGGCAGGTAATTACAGTATTGATTACAGTTATACTTACAAAAACTTACATTTTTTTGGAGAGGCTGCTACTGATGAAGGAATGAATAAAGCATTTATAAATGGGCTGTTAATTAATACCGATTCGAAGGTGGCGATGAGCTTTTTATATCGTAATATCTCCCGGGAGTATCAATCATTGCATGCGAATGCTTTTACTGAAAATACCTACCCCACCAATGAAAGCGGCTTTTACTCAGGGATTACCATTACACCTACCGACTTTCTCCGGCTGGATGCATATGCTGATTTCTTTCGTTTTCCCTGGCTTAAATACAGAGTGGATGCACCTACTTCGGGTACCGATTATATGGTTCAGCTTACCTATAAGCCCAATCGGCAAGTGGAGATTTATACGAGATACCGGAATCAGAATAAACCTATCAATTTTAATCCGAATGATGTGGGTATGAATCCGGTAGTGGGGAGACCCAGGCAGGGATTAAGAACTCAATTCCGGTATAAGCCAGAGGGCAAATTCGCTTTCCGGTCAAGAGTAGAGATGGCCTGGTTTGATAAAAAAGGGGATGCTCCACAAAATGGGTTCCTGATTTTTTCCGATGTGATTTTCAAGCCCGTTATGAAGCCGTTTTCTGCGAATGCAAGGGTGTTATATTTCGAATCTGATGGATATGATAGCCGGATGTACACTTTTGAAAATGATGTTTTGTATGGGTATTCAATACCCGTTTTTTTTGATAAAGGGTATCGGTATTATATAAATGTTAATTATGATTTTTCCAGGAAAATGTCTGTCTGGATTCGATTTGCACAGACTATTTATTCTGATAAAACCTCTATTGGAAGTGGGCTTGACGTAATACAAGGAAATAAAAGATCGGAAATGAAGCTGCAAATAATTTATAGTTTTTAATGTTTTGTAGAGAACAGATGGCAGTAAATGATTTTTCCATTTTTGTATAAACGGTAAATTTATTTTAGTTTATTTTTTTATCAAAGCAGCGAAAAGAAAGGGAGTATTGTCATTAGTAAGTAAATGTGAAATTTGCATTAATTAACATTTTTTTGGAGTTTATAATAAGAAACATATATTTGCAGCCTTAAAATTTAAACTATACACATGAGAAAATTTCTTACACTATTTACGGTGTTAATGCTCAGTGGAGTGTTGGCATTCTCGCAAGAGCGTACTGTATCTGGTACGGTAAAAGATGACACAGGAGTGCCGGTTCCTTTTGCCACAGTTACTGAAACAGGTACCAAGATTGCGACGATCGCCAATTCTAATGGTGGGTTTACCATTAAGATGCGGGGATCGGGTACTTTGACTATTTCTGCTGCGGGTTACACTCCGGCGGCTTTTAATGTTACAGGTAATTCGTTAAACGCTGTAATTGTCCGGAATAATACTGAGTTAACTGCAGTTGTGGTTACAGCAGCCGGTATTAAAAGATCAGAAAAAACGATTGGTTATGCAATAAGCAAAGTAGATCCATCTACTTTACTTCAAAAATCTGAGCCGGATATGTTGAAAGGACTTCAAGGACAAGTAGCGGGTGTTGATATTCGTACGAGTCAAGGTACGCCCGGAGCCGCTACCCGTATCCAGATTAGAGGTAATTCTTCGTTTTTCGGAGACAATCAGCCTTTAATTATTGTGGATGGAGTTCCATACAGTAATAATTCCGTTTCTACAAGTGGTTCTCTTACAGGTGGAGGTGCGTACGGGAGTGGCATAGCTGATTTGGATCCTAATGATATCGCCAGCATGAGTATTTTAAAAGGTTCGTCTGCAGGAGCGTTATATGGCTCCAGAGCTTCTAACGGCGTTATTATAATTACTACCAAATCAGGAAGTGCTTCAAGGAGCAAAAAAGGAACTGAAGTGAATGCCAGGTCTTCTATTTCTTTTGAAACAATAGCCAACCTCCCTGATTATCAAAATAAATACGGTACCGGTGCTAATGGTATTGCCGGTAATGCAAACGGATCGTGGGGAGCAGAATTTAAACCTGGTGATTCTATTGCTGTTTGGCCTTCAATTGGAGGTGCTTATCCTGAATTATACCCTACCGGTAAGGTGCCTTACCAGGCTTATCCTAATAATGTAAAAGATCAGTTTACGACCGGAATAGTTACTGAAAACTCGGTAGGTTTCAATACAGGAGATGAAAAAACAAGTTTCTCTCTTACGGGTTCTCAATTAAATCATAGCGGTTATGTTCCTAATAATAAATATGAAAGAACAAATTTAAGCGCCGGTGGTAGTTCTAAATTGTCCATAGGTTTAAATATCAGTGGTAATTTTAGTTATTCGCGGTCTAAGCAGGAAGGTGGCCTCTTTGGTGAAAACCAGGTGGGCTCTACCTCTTCTCAGTTTGGGCGTACTATGTTCTTGGGACGTAACTGGGATCCTAATGTACCTTTTGAGGACAAAAATGGCAACAGTATTTCCTGGGTAGGAAATCAGGCAGATAATCCTAAATGGGCAGCCAAATATAATAAACAAACAACTTATGATGAGAGGACTGTAGCAGGTGTACATGCGGATTTCAATATTAATAAGTGGGCAAGAGTTGATTATAATGTTGGGAGTAATGTATTCTCTCTTGACAGAACAGAAATAACGGAGGTAAGTTCCAGAAATACAAAAGGTAAATTAGCCAAAGACAATTACAGGCGTCAGGAACTGGAATCTACTTTATTACTTGGTTTGACACCTGAATTATCAGAGAATTTCTCCACAAAATTGACTCTAGGAACTAGTTATAACCAACGTACGACAACTGATGAATTGGCCAGGGGTGGTTTTAGGGCAGATAATACCGGTTATATTGTAAGGGGATTATATACTTTGGATAATTTTATAGATCCTGAAAAGGATATAAGTAATACATTCTCAAGAAGAAGATTGTTCGGTGTTTTTGGTGAGGTTACATTGGGCTATAAGAATTTTGCTTTTATAACTGCCACAGGACGTAATGATATTTCATCAACTCTCCCTGCTGCTCACAGAAGTTACTTTTATCCCTCTATATCAGGATCATTGGTATTCTCAGATGCACTGAAGATTCAAGGGAACGTACTTGATTATGGTAAGATACGCGCCGGCTATGCTAAAGTGGGTAGAGATGCCGACCCTTATAATGAATTTAATGTATATGCTCTTGGTAATCCTTTTTTAAATCAGCCTGCGGGATCTGTTAGTTCAACTTCGAATAGTGGAGAAAACCTGCAGCCTGAATTTACGAAAGAATTGGAACTAGGTACTCAGTTGAGTTTCTTTAAAAAGAGATTTGAAGTTGATTTTACCTGGTATGATAAAAGATCTAACAACTTACTTGCTCCTATAACAGTTCCAAGATCTACTGGTTATGCGAAACTATTCACCAACTTTGGTGCTATTAGTAATAAAGGAGTTGAGATTGAGGCAACAGTAAGGCCATTTATGGGTAAGGTATTTAGTTGGGAAATAAGAGGTGTGTTTACACACAATAAAAACATAGTTACCGCTTTGGCACCAGGGCTTACTCATCTTGACCTGGGTGGTGGTACTACTGATGCAACAACAGGGTTTGAAGTAAATAAACCATGGGGCTTCTTGTATGGTACTAAGAGTTTGAGGGATAGTGCTACCGGCCAGCTGCTGATTGATCCAGGTACCGGATCAATGATCGAAGATCCCACAAGTGCGATGATTGGAGACCCTAATCCTAAATATAAAATGGGTATCACCAATACCTTCCATTATAAAGGCTTCTTCTTAAGTGCTTTGTTTGACATGACCAAAGGTGGTGATCTTTATACAGTAACCATTTCTTCCGAATTAGGAAGAGGGGTGACACAGGATACTGAGGATAGATCAACCTCTTGGATAATTCCGGGTATTTATGGTGATGCAGTTACCGGTAAAGCTATATTAAATGGTGGCAAAACTATTCCTAACCAATCGAAGCTCTCTACAAATGATCTTTATTTCTCTCCGTCGGGAGGTAACACCTTTGCTATTAATACTACCAGTGAATGGAATGTGTATGATGCAACTGTTTACAGAATCAGAGAACTTACCATAGGGTTTGAATTGCCAAAATCTCTTTTCAAAAATTCCGGTATTTCTTCAGTTACTTTTAGTGTAACCGGTAGAAACTTATGGTATCTGGCGCCCAATTTTCCTAAATATACGCACTTTGATCCTGAGTCAAGTAGCTTCGGAGCATCGTCTATACAGGGATTGGAATTCTCTGCGGCTCCTACCACAAAGAGATTTGGTTTAAATCTAAATGTCACTTTTTAACTAATTAAAAAATTAGGTATGTTACGAAAATTAAAATATATAATATCATTGGCTATAGTTTTTGCTATCAGCTCGTGTTCTAAATCTACGTTTGATATTAACGTAGATCCCAATAATCCGGCTTCGTTGCCTCCCAAAAATCTATTACCACAGATTGAGAAGAATTTAGGGGATGCGAATACCATTTCCAATGGGATGTCGGATGTGTTTGAAGTGTATATGCATCGGATTACCGTAAGGGAGGCCCCCAATGCGTATGGCGTTACTGGTAATAGTGGGTATGTAGAAACTATGTGGAATCCTTATTACAGTGCTGCTATTACTAATTCAGATATTATAATAAACTCAGCTACTGCAGATGGAAATTTCAAATATTCCGGTATTGCCAAGATTATCAAGGCTTTTGCATTTAGCCAACTGGTAGATGTGTTTGGCGATGTTCCGTTTACAGAGGCAGATAAATTAGGAGAGAAAATCCTAAATCCTAAATTTGATGATGATGCTACTATATACCCGGCATTGTTTACTTTAATAGATGCGGGGATCGCCGATCTTAATAATCCTGCAGTAAACAAAGCTAATCCTGGGGCTGATGATGTAATTTATGGAGGATCAGTTTCAAAGTGGATTAAAATGGCCAATACCTTGAAATTGAAATTATATACACAAGAGAGGAAAGTAAAGGATGTTTCGGCAGAGGTTACAGCACTTTTAGCTAGCCCTGCTACATTGATTGGTAGTACGGCAGATAATTTTCAACTTCCCTACAATAGTGCTGACCAGAATCCTGGGTATGATGATTATGGGGCAGCACAAAGGACAAAATATATAAGCCCTTGGTTTTATGAAATAATGATGGGCTATAATCAGAATATTTTTACCGGTATTCAGGATCCAAGGATACCTTATTATTGGTTTAATCAATTAAAACCAGGCCAGCAAGCAACCAATGATGGTAATCCCACTGAATACAGGGATGGGCCATTTGTGTCAATATATTTTGGATCAAACGGGCCAAATTCCGGTTTTGCACAGGATAATACGTTGACAGTTCTGGGTATATACCCTGTAGGAGGTAAATATGATGATAAAACTGGGAGTGGAACTACTGGGCGCAAGCTTTCAGCTTCTTCTTCAACAGGAGCTGCTCCTTACCGCTTTATAACCTATGCTGACAGGTTGTATCTTCAGGCAGAATTAATCAAGTCGGGAGTTATTTCCGGAGATGCAAGGGCTGTAACTCTGGCTGCTATTACGGAATCTTTTAAAATGGTTGATGCGGTTGTAAAAATGACTGGAGTACCGAATGTGCCTGCTTTGGCAGGTACCACTCCTGCTACTACTTACATTACAAAAGTAATGGCCGAGTATGACGCACCTGCTGCTCCGCAAATGGAAATTATTATGACGCAAAAATGGATATCAAGTTTTGGAAGCGCAATAGATGCTTATGCAGACTATAGGAGAACAGGATTCCCCGTTATTTGGGATCCCAATAGCCCTGTTATGGCTCCCGGTGGTTTCGTACAACCCCCTTTACATGGTAATCCATTGGTAGATCCACAATTAAAGGTTGCTGTGAGCGCTAACAGAGATTTCCCACTATCAATGCCGTGGCCTACAGCTGAATTAAACAGTAATTCAAATGCGCCAACTCAAAAGCAGCCAAGTACTTATAAAGTTTTCTGGCAGCCATAATTGATAACTAAAATATTAATATAAAATGAAAAAAATAATAACCTATTGCATTATAATAGCCGTTACGCTATTAAGTGCTTGCCGTAAATCGGATAATCCACAGATACCGGAATTAACCAAGGTTCCAGTGCCACTAATTACTAAAGATGCTTCCGGAGACGGAACCATTTCAAAAGATGACCCTGCTGCTTTTAAAGGCAAATTTGTGGTAGATAATTTCTTTAAAGAGGGTGTAAATCCTAAAAAAGTAGATATTGTAATAATTAAAAACGGAGATAACTCTGGAGTAGTTCATTTTAAAGACGGGATTACTACGTTTCCAACAACCGTTGATATCACAGGAACTCAATTGATTACTCTATTTGGTCCCATAGTATTGGGTGATAAATTTACTATTGGAGCGAACATAACTACCCAAAGTGGACAAACCTTTGAGGCATTCCCTAATATAAAGGATTCCAAGGGGAAGTATATTAGTCTGTATGGTGCAGGTATAAATGGGTTGCCCGGAGCCAGCACTCAGATTGATTATATAGCTGTTTGCCCTTTGGTGATTGATGATTTCCTGGGAGCCGCTACGGTAGTAGATGATTTCTTCTGGGAAGACACTTATCCGGTTACTATCACTCTATCCTCACCCGGTGTGTTGAAAGTGACTGGCATTAATCAGCAGGCTAATGTATCTGTGCTAGTATATGTTGACGATAAAACGTATGCGGCTTCAGTCCCTGGGGAGGTTATTGATGCAAACGTTTCTGCCTACGTTGGCCCTTATACTAATCTGAAGATGGATGGGAAAGGCACGGTAGATGCTTGCAATAATATTATTAATCTTAATATTACTTGGACAGTGGATCAGGGAGGTTTTGGCACCGGTCCTTTTATTATAAAGAAATAATCTATTTTAATTTTTTAACTAAAAGCTATCCGGTAATACGGATGGCTTTTTTTGTGCTTATATAGTCAGAGTAGTATTACACTGTAATACTCTTTCCTGGACATATAGCTGAAACACCTAATGAAGCTTTCGAGGGGGGCTTCATGTAGGGAAGTTTGAATTCAGAAGGAAGTTGAGCACTTTAGTTTGATAAATTAAGATTATACTGTTTTTGGAAACTGCTATATTACAGGATAGTTAGAGTAGTGCGGGCAGATAAGATATAATGGATTGTATTATCTTCCTATTTGATTGTGGCCTTTTGAATTACTGGTAGTTATAAATATTTTCATTCCGTTAATTTTCATTCCTCCTCTCTTTGTCCTAATTTTGAAAATAAAAATATCATGCCAGATCAACCAGCCGCCCCTAATCAATTAAATATTGAAATTTCAGAAGAGATATCAGAAGGAGTTTATGCCAATCTTGCCATCATCACACATAGCCATGCAGAATTTGTGGTGGATTTTGTGAATGTAATGCCGGGTACACCCAAGAGTAAAGTGAAAAGCCGGATTATTCTTACACCTACTCATGCCAAACGCTTTATGAAGGCCATGATTGACAATGTGAAAAAATTTGAGGCTGCCAACGGAACCATACAGGATATAGAAGCAGTGGAATTACCCTTGAATTTTGGAGGACCAACGGCGCAGGCGTGATTGTTAGTTCATAATTTTTGGTTCATGGTTTGAACGGAAATCTGAATTATAGATTTGAACTAAGAAATTAAGGTAACTTCTTTCCTCTTTTTATCGTGCTTTTTGCCAGACTTTTAGATTCTCAAAACTTTGGGTAGTAGCCACAAAATGGTTTTAAATGAAGTGCTGAACTACAAACTAACTAAATCATTCCTTCATCAGCGAAGCTGTAATAGCCTTCATCGCTTACAATAAGATGGTCCACTACTTTTATATCTAATAGATTACCCGCGCTTTTTAGTTTGGCGGTAATTTCTTCATCAGCCCTGCTGGGCCTTAAATTTCCTGATGGGTGATTATGGCAGAGTACCAGGGAGGTAGCCTGTACTTCTATTGCTTTTAAAAATATAATGCGGGGATCTACTATGGTGTGGGTCAATCCACCTTTACTAAGAATTTCAAAGTGTTTTACTTTATTTGCCCTGTTCAAGAAAACAACAGCAAATACTTCATAAGGATGGTCTTTTAGAGATGCTTTTAGGTATGTGGCAAATTCCAGGCTGGATCGTATCTGCTTTTTGTCAAGGATAGGGTTTCCCTGCCTCCGTCTTCCCAATTCCAGAGCAGCTATCAGTGTGATCGCCCTTGCTATACCGATTCCTTTAATAGATATCATTTCCTTGATGGAAACTTTCCCCAGCTCATCGAGATTGTCGTCTCCCAGCTTTAGTATTTTCTTTGCGAGATCAACAGCGCTGTCTTTTCCACTTCCGGAGTTTATGAGGATCGCCAGCAATTCAGAGTCACTCAAAATTTCTTTTCCTTTTGCCAAAAGTTTTTCCCTCGGGCGGTCGTCAATAGCCCAGTTTTTTATAGAGGTGGATGATTTGTTAGAACTTTCCATGATTTTGGGTTTATTTCCAAAAATATTAATTATAATTTCGCCAAACTAATTATTGCTTCTATAATTATTTTGTATGCATCCAAACGTAAGAATATTTTCAGGAACCGGCTCTCAATACCTCGCAAAACAAATCGCATTGCGGTTTGGTGAGCCTTTAGGAAAAATAAATATCCAAAAATTCAGCGACGGAGAAATCGGTGTGGAATATGTTGAAAGTATCCGCGGGCAATTTGTGTTTTTGATTCAAAGCACTTTTTCACCTACCGACAATTTGATGGAATTACTATTAATGATAGATGCTGCCAAGCGCGCATCTGCCTATAAGGTAATTGCTGTAATACCTTACTATGGCTACGCAAGACAGGATCGGAAAGACAAGCCACGTGTAGCCATTGGATCTAAATTGGTAGCCAATATGCTTGTTGCGGCGGGGGCAGATAGAATCATTACGATGGACCTCCATGCTCCTCAGATACAAGGGTATTTTGACATTCCGGTAGATCATCTGGATTCTTCTGCTATTTACATTCCTTATATCGAAGATCTGAATCTTGAGAACTTAACTTTTGCAGCCCCTGATGTGGGCAGTGCCAATCGTATTCGTGAAATAGCCAGTTATTTTGAAGTGGATATGGTGATATGCGATAAACACAGAAGAAGGGCCAATGAAATTGCAAGTATGGTAGTGATTGGGGATGTTACCGGCAGGGATATTGTTTTGATTGATGATATCTGTGATACAGGAGGTACACTTTGTAAGAGTGCCGGACTATTATTGGAAAAAGGTGCGCGAAGTGTGCGGGCTTTTTGTACTCACCCGGTATTGAGCAATAATGCGTATGAAAATATACAGAACAGCGTTCTGGAGGAGCTGGTAGTATGTGATACTATACCGGTAAAAAAGAAAATAGACAAATTGAAAGTAGTTTCTGTAGCCGATCTTTTTGCAATTGCTATTCGTAATGCCTACGAGAATAAGAGCATCAACAGTCTTTTTATCAGAAGTAAAATATATAAGAAGAATTTATTGGCATAAGGTAAAGCCACAGGTTGGTACTTCTTTTATTTGTCCATTGGATTAATATTGAGGCAAAGGGTTGTTGTCGCCCCATTTCTGTAAAATTATTTTATTGGTGAAGCTGATCTTTATTATTCTAAAATTTTTTATAATATAGTAAGTTTGCATTCATGCATTCTTTTAATAAACCCAGCCGTATTGTAATTACCTGCAGTAAACGGCTATCTCCTTTCTTGCAACGGGAAGTAATTGAGTTAGGTTATAAGGTAACCGAAACTTTTCAAACAGGAGTTGAATTGAGCGGGACCATCAATGATTGTATCCGGCTGAATTTGAATCTTACCTGCGCCAGTCAGGTGTTATATTCTTTAAAGTCATTTCGTTGTTCAGACCCTAATGAGCTATATGAGATCGTTTCTCAAATCCAATGGGAAACTATTATTCATAAAGAAGGGTACTTCTCAGTAACCGGGAATGTAAATACACCCACAGTAAATAATTCTCTGTATGCAAATGTAAAAGTAAAGGATGCGGTAGTGGACCGCTTTCGGGATAAATTGGAGACCCGCCCTGATTCAGGATCTCAGACCGATCAATTCGTTATCAATTTATTTTGGAAGAATGAAGATGCGGAAATATTTATTGATACTTCAGGAGATACTTTGTCCAAGCATGGATACAGGAAAATACCGGGTAAAGCACCTATGCTTGAATCCCTTGCTGCTGCAACATTGCTTGCTACTAAGTGGAATCGTCAATCACCCTTTATCAATCCCATGTGTGGGTCGGGTACATTGGCTATTGAGGCAGTGATGCAGGCTACCGGAAGGCGTCCGGGTTTATTTCGTACAAATTACGGGTTTATGCATGTGGCAGGATTTGATCCTGAGTTTTTTGAAACGGAGAAGCAAAAATTAAAAGATCAGATAAAAACGGTACCGGGATTGAAAATTATTGCTACTGATATCAGTGAAGATGCGATCAATATTTCTAAGATAAATGCCGGTGCTGCCGGTGTCGCCGATCTTATAGAATTTGATGTTTGTGATTTCGCGGAAACGAATGTACCGGAGAACGAAGAAGGCATTGTGTTTTTCAATCCGGAATATGGTGAGCGGATGGGTGATGAGATTGAACTGGCCGAGACCTATTCACGGATGGGTGATTTTATGAAGAAGAAATGTAAGGGTTATACAGGGTATGTTTTTACCGGCAATCCCCATCTTGCCAAGAAAATTGGCTTAAAGGCAAAACGTAAGATTGAATTTTATACAAGTAAGATTGATTGCCGCTTATTAGAGTACGAGCTCTATTCAGGCACCAGGAAGATTGAAAAAGATTAAGAAAGAAGGCTGTTATTTCCCATTCCGTTTTGGGAATTTGTAATAAATGTTACTTTATCAATAATAAAAATTCATTTTTGGTTCCTTCATTTATAAACTTTCCAGAATAATGGGCAGTGATGGTACTACTATTGGTATCTTTTATTCCCCGCGAGGCTACACAAAGGTGAACGGCATCTATTACGACCGCAACATCTTCTGTACCAATTGCTTTTTTTAATGCTTCAGCAATCTGATTGGTGAGGCGCTCCTGTACCTGGGGCCTCTTTGCATAATATTGAACTATACGGTTTATCTTGGATAATCCTATTACCTTACCTTTTGAAACATAGGCTACGTGCACCTTCCCGATAATTGGTACAAAATGATGTTCACAGTATGAAAAGAGTGTAATGTCTTTCTCCACCAACATCTTGTTGTACTGATATTTATTTTCAAAGAGAGTTACTTTAGGTTCATTTGCCGGATTTAATCCACCAAAAACTTCCTTCACATACATTTTTGCTACTCTTTGAGGAGTATTTTTAAGACTATCATCATTCAGGTCAAGCCCCAGTGTTTCCATAATGGCTTTAAAATGATGAGCAATTATTTTTATCTTTTCATCGTCACTTGTTGAACGATTCTCAACACTTCCACGAAACTTTGATGAGAGATTAATATATTCTCCTTCGATCTCTTCGAGGCATACTTCTTCAAAATTTGAATAAAGTTCCAATTCATTTTTCATCTTCTGTCTTTTTTAATTCTTGTATCTGTACCATAACCCGGGTGACCATCCCATCGCAATAAATGAGGTTGAATTCAAAAATTTCCTCAGGAGAGTACATCTTCTTTATTTGTGTCTGTAACATGTTTCTTGCCCGGTTCATTCTCACTTTTACATTGCTCTCGGTGATATTCAGCGCTTCAGAGGTCTCAGCAACACTTAATCCGTTTAATTCACGTAGCGTAAATACTATCCGATAATCTTCGGGTATTTCATGAATGGCATTTTCCAATACACGTCCAAGTTCTTTATTCACGGTAATTTTTTCGTTGTTAGTGGATTGATGAAACATGATATCTGATTTTTCATTTTGGATATCGTTCGCAATTATTTCATTTTTGAAACTTGACTTCTGTCTTTTCTGATAACAAAGGTTAAGCATAATGCGGGTAAACCAGGTCTTGAAAGTAGAGCGGTTCTCAAACTTTTTCAGATTATAATAAGCATTTATATACGCATCTTGCATTAAATCCTCTGTGTCTTGATGATTATACTTATAAGTCCGGCCAATTTTGTATAGAAAAGAATTATATCTTCTGATCAATATTTCATACAACTTCACGTCACCTTCAATTACTTTATGGATAATTTCCATATCGGAATATTGTTCGAATCGCGTTTCCAATTTAATTAAGTTTAAGTATTTTTAATTCCCGTTTTCATCTTAGAATCGACTCCCCTAAGGTACCTTATTAGTACCACAGTAATTATTAAAACTTCATCCAAAATTGAAATATGGGCAAATTATTTCAGGAGCAATTTTCCCTGCATGGAGGGATGTATGCTGCAGAAATAACTGGCACTGTCTGTTACAGCCATTTTCCATGTTTTGCCTACGTTCAGTGTATCTGAGTAAAATGCTCCACTTTTATAGGATGTCACATTATGAGCTACCATCCCTTTGTTGAGCCAGACCACTGTATCGCCGACACTAACTTTCAATTCTTCAGGATTAAATTTCATTTGTTGAATGATGACGGTGTCTGTTTTATGGATGTTCACCTCCGTTGCCGTTTTATTATCGGTTGATTTTTGATCGGGCGAAGAGCAACTAAGCATAAAAAGTACTGGGAATAATATAATTATTCCCAATACAGTTATTTGATTTTTCATTTTGCAAGACTTTTCTGAATCATTTTAGCGTGTTCTAAGTGCGCTTTGAACAAAGGTACTGCACTTACCAACAAATCGTGTAATTCTTTGTTGGAAGCATCTGGAATCAGAACGGTTTCTACGGCTCCGATCACAGCGGTATGATAGGCAACTTCATTGTCCACATAAGCTTTATCGAAAGCACGTCCTTTTTTAGCTTCGAGCATTTTAGTGGTTTTTGCTGCTCCGGCCATTAATGATTTGCTTGTAGCATTGTTTTTTGGGGTAACACCTAATTTGGTAACCAATGCAACCGCCTGATCAATGACAGCCTGGTGGTCTTTCGCCATGGTTTTAGCAAAAGCTATTACTTGTGCATTCTTTGATTTTTTGAGGGCGATTTTTGCGTAGTCAATGTCAATTTTATTGGCAGTTACGGCTACTGAAGCAATTTCGGGGTCTGTAAGTTTTTGGCTTTTTTGTGCACTTGCGGGGAAAGAAAGCAAACCGGTACTAACAATCAGACAAATTGCTGTTTTAGTAAGCGTGTTGAAAATTTTCATTTTATTAATTATTGTTTGACTAATTAGAGTAGCTATCTGCAAGAAAGGTTACAAATAAAAATGAACTATTTTTAATACTTTTCGGATTGAATGAAGTGTATAATGCAAGTATAAAATGATTATCCTGTTAAGTGTTTCCTAAATCAAAAAGCATTATTTATGTATCCGCCTGTTTTTTTTATCTTGCCAGCCTAAACTCAGATGAATGAAAAATATTTTACTTATTATTAATATTATTTTACTTGGCCTGGTAGGATATCTTTATTATTTGCATTTTGAAGCTAAAAAAGATAAGTCTGCATCGGTAATGAGATCTTCTGATAGGATTGATTTTGATGGGAAATGTAGTGTGGCATATATTGATCTCGATTCTCTCCAAAACAATTATTCTTATTACAAGAAAATTAAAGCAGATTTTGAACGTAAGCAATCTTCTGCTAATGATGAGATTGTAGCCATGCAAAAAAAATATCAGAACCGTGCTATGCAATTGCAGCAGAAAGCTTCCGGGATGAGTCAAGCTGAACAGGAAACTGCCATGCAGGAGATCAATAAAATGCAACAGGATCTTCAGGGACGTAAACAAGGCATAGACAATGAGTTGTACAATTATAACTCCAAAATGAAAGAAGATATCCTTACCAGAATTCAGAATTACCTGAAAGATTATAATAAAGACGGGAAATATTCTTATATATTTTCCTATGAACCTGGATTTATGTTTTATAAGGACTCTACATTGAATATAACGGCAGATGTAATCGCAGGATTGAACAAATTGGACTCTGCCGCCAAAAAATGATTGCTTTTCAATCTGAAATAAATATTTATCTTCAATCCCTTTTTTATAATAAAAGGGATTTTTTATGAGTGAACCAGCTATAGCTTTTAAGCCAAGTCTCCGCCTTATTGATGCTACCATGATCGTAGCGGGATCTATGATAGGGTCGGGAATCTTTATTGTAAGTACAGATATTGTAAGAAATGTGGGGAGTGCCGGATGGCTGATAGTAGTGTGGGCAATTACGGGCTTAATGACAGTAATGGCAGCGGTGAGTTATGGAGAAATGAGCGGAATGTTTCCCCGGGCGGGCGGGCAGTACGTGTTTTTGAGAGAAGCGTTCAATCCTCTTGCGGGGTTTCTGTACGGATGGAGTTCTTTTACAGTGATTCAAACTGCTACGATAGCTGCTGTGGGAGTGGCCTTTAGCAGATTTACCGCTTACCTGATACCCGAAGTAGGTGAAAATGTTTTTCTTTTTAGTATTGGGAATTTTCATATTTCTGCAGCACAGGTTCTTGCCATTGCTTCCATTGTTTTTCTTACTTATACTAATACAAAGGGTATTAACGGCGGAAAAATAATTCAGACCACTTTTACTTCTGTGAAGCTTTTGTCGTTGTTTGGATTGATCATTCTCGGATTTCTCCTGGTAAAACATAGTTTTTGGCAAGAAAACTGGCAATCGGGTTTGCACGCTGTACAATTAGAAAAGGTCAATAACAAATTTGTTTTGCATGGGAGCTGGTCTTCGATCGGAGGCACCGCATTAATAGGTGCCATCGCGGCTTCTATGGTGGGGTCTTTGTTCAGTAGTGATGCGTGGAATAATGTAACTTTTATAGCAGGTGAAATTAAAAATCCAAAAAGGAACATTGGGCTTAGCCTTTTTTTAGGAACACTGATCGTATCAGTTATTTATATTGCTACCAACCTGATGTATCTGAATGCTTTGTCGCTGGATCAGATTGCTCACCCCGCAGGAGACCGGGTGGCAGTGGCGGCATCAAATGCGATCTTTGGAACAGCCGGTGCTATAGTAATTGCAATCATGATCATGATTTCAACATTTGGCTGTAATAATGGATTGATACTCGCCGGGGCGAGAGTGTATTATACGATGGCTCAGGATGGACTTTTCTTTAAGAAGGCAGCTACTCTTAATAAAAATGCCGTTCCCCAGTGGGCATTATGGGCACAGGCAACGGTAGCGTCTATACTTTGTCTCAGTGGCGGGTACAATGATCTGCTGGATATGATTGCCTTTGTGGTAGTGATATTTTATGTGCTTACCATTATTGGTATTTTTGTACTTCGCAAGAAAAAGCCAGATATAGAAAGGCCTTACAAAGCTTTTGCTTATCCGGTATTACCGGGTTTGTACATTATTCTTGGAGTGGTCTTTTGTGTTTTTCTCGTGATATTCAAACCTCTTTATACCTTATGGGGACTGGGGATCGTACTGGCAGGAATTCCTATTTATTTTATCGCGATCTCAGGGAAGAAAAAATGATGTCAAAAAGCCTAAATTTGGATAGTATGGAAACTTAAGTAGTTATTTACTTTAAATCTCAATAGATGACGCTCCCACGGATGAGCCTTATTATCTCAGTGTATAAAAACACGAAAGATCTTAAAGTGATTTTAGATTCTTTAAAATACCAGACTGTATTGCCGGATGAAATTATTATTTCTGAAGACGGTAGTAGTTTGGAAATGAGTCTGTTTTTGAAAAATTACATTATAGATATTCCATTAACTCATTTGACTCAGGAGGATACAGGATGGCAAAAAAACAAAGCTTTGAACCGGGCTATAATCGCTGCAGGATATGAGTACGTAATCTTTATTGACGGAGATTGTGTACCCCACCCCCGGTTTTTGGAAAACCATCAGCGTCTCGCTTCTCCAGGACATATTCTTGCAGGAAAAAGAATTAAATTAGGTATTCAGTATAGCAATAAATTATATGACACTCCTCTTCCGGAATTTCAGAAGAAAATAATACCTGAGCGGAGGAAAATACAAAAAGATGAGGGAGAATTTTATGAGGAGGCCTTGTATATTCCTTTAAATCCGATTACCAGATTTATAATACGTAAGTTGGGTATAACCAGTATTAAAGGATGTAATTTTTCTTGTTTTAAAAATGCAATACTTGCTATAAACGGATTTGATGAGGATTATAAAAAAGCTGCTGTTGGTGAAGACCACGATTTGGTGTGGCGTTTTGAAGGCATTGGATATAAAATTATTTCGATTAAGCATTTTGCTATTCAATACCATTTGTATCATGTGGAAAACTGGACCGACCAAAGTGAAAATATGGCCCTCTATCACCAAAAAGTGAAAGAAGGAAACTATGTGTGTTTAAATGGAATTAAAAAGCTGAGATAATCTCTTAACATTTTATTTATAAAATGGAAGATCCCGTCAGGAGCAGGATTTAAGTAGAGCAAATGAAAAGCAAAATCTTACTTTTGTATTTTTTGTAAATATGCATCAAGCCATTGTAATTACGCCGGTTAAGGATTCTATCAGCCATACCTTAAATACTATTCGGGCTATCTATGAGAATGATTGTAAGGTACACCATATTGTTTATAATGATTTCAGCACTCCTGAAACCCGAAAAACCCTGGAAGGAAATATTGAAAAATATCATTTTGAATTAATTAATCTTGAAGATATTACAAGCACCCCCTCGCCTAATTACCGATTAGTTTTGGAGGATGCCCAGTTAAAGGCGATAAAAGAAAAATTACCCCTGATTATTGTAGAATCAGATGTGACAATAAATAAGGATACTTTTAAGAAGATGTTTGATTTTTATCAAACCCATTCTAAAACAGGCCTTCTCGGAGCCATTACGGTAGATAGTTCGGGAGATATCAATTTCCCCTATTTAAAATTTAAAAAAGTAAAAGAGAATTATGTTGAAACCAGGCGTAGTCTGAGTTTTTGCTGTACTCTGTTAAGTCTAGAGTTTTTGCGATCGTATTCATTTGCCGGGCTCGACTCTTCAAAGGATTGGTATGATACTTTTATTTCATCAAAGGCAGTAGAACTGGGTTTCGAAAATTATGTATTAATGGATGTGCCTGTTTTGCATGAGCCACATAGCAGCAGGCCATGGAAACAATTAAAATATACCAATCCTCTTAAGTATTATTTTATAAAATTCACCAAAGGGAAGGATAAAATATAATGAAATCCTATTTCAACAATCCGAGAATTCTAAGGAAAGTATTGTATTTTTTGGAATGAGTGCGTTGAAATCTTAAAGGCCCGTTCAATTGATTATAGATAAAGTCTTTATGCTTTTTATTTATGAATTGAATGAGTTCTCTCTTTTTTTTACTGGTCATTCCTTTTCGGCGTGAATTTTTTCTGATTCTGTAATAAAACCCTGTAATGGGTAATTTAATAACTTTCCCTCCTGTTTTTAACATCGAAATCCAAAATTCCCAATCTTCACTTACCCGTAATAGCTCTTCAGAATAACCGCCGCAGTTTTCCCAGTCTTTTTTCCTGAATAGGGCACTTACAAATATCATATTATCGCGTGCCAGCAAACCTAAGCTGAATGGCTTTAAATTCCACTTGCCTGATTTTTCTCCAAATTTTTCTGCTTCACAATAAACAACCTTTACTTCTTTATCTGCTTCAAACTCATGGACTGCTTTTGAAATATAATCGTCGGAGATGAGGTCATCAGAGTCTAAAGGTAGAATGTAAATTCCTTTTGCTTTTTTTATACCGTTGTTTCTTGCTGTGGATGGGCCACTGTTTTCCTGGTAATGATAAAAAACATTTTCAAATTTGTTTTCCAATTGTCTGGATATCTCTTCAGTATTGTCAGTAGATCCATCATTTATCAGGATGATTTCTATATTAGGGTAGGTTGATTTAAGAACAGATTGGACAGTTTCTTCCATAAGAGCAGCCTGATTATAACAAGGAATTACGATGCTTACCAGATCGGAAGGTGTCATTTGAAAGTTGTTATTTTGTCGAAGATAATATTTCCAACATAATATTTTCTCAGTAAAGCCTGATCAATAATAATTATTTATTCTTTTTAAAATAGTTGATGACTTAATTTTGTTCAAACATAATATATTGCGTTTATGCAAAAAATTTCAATAGCCATTCACGGAGGAGCAGGAACCATTTTGAAAGAAGATATGACTCCCGATCTGGAGGAGGCTTATAAGAGTGGCCTTACTGACGCTCTGAATGCCGGTTACGCGGTGCTGGAAAATGGCGGTACTGCGCTCCATGCTGTCAAAGCAGCCATAGTTGTTTTGGAGGATAATCCACTTTTTAATGCTGGTAAAGGAGCTGTATTTACTAAAAAAGGGCTGAATGAAATGGATGCCGCTATTATGGATGGAAGTACACTGGAAGCCGGTGCCATCGCGGGTGTGCGCAATATCAGAAACCCTATAGAACTTGCCGAAGAAGTAATGTTGCACAGTGGACATGTGTTTTTGAGTGGGAAAGGAGCCAATGATTTTGCTATTAAACAAGGAATTAAATTAGAACCTGACGAATATTTTCATACAGATTACCGGTATGACCAATGGCGCGAGATAAGAGACAGCGATCTCTATCAATTAGATCATAAAGCGGATAAACTGGTGGGACTCATGAAAGGAAAGAAATTTGGAACTGTTGGCGCCGTAGCATGTGACGGTGATGGAAATATTGCTGCCGCTACTTCCACTGGAGGAATGACCAACAAGCGATTTGGACGAATAGGCGATAGTCCGATGATAGGAGCCGGTACGTATGCCAATAATAAGACCTGTGCCATCTCGTGTACAGGTCACGGAGAAATCTTTATAAAAGCTGTTGCCGCTTATGATGTAAGCTGCCTGATGGAGTATAAAAATATGACTTTGCAGCAGGCTTGTGAAGAAGTGGTTCTGAAAAAATTAGTTGCATTAGATGGTGAAGGAGGATTAATAGGAATGGATGCAAAAGGTAATTCAGCAATGGTTTTTAATAGTGCGGGAATGTATCGAGGATTAAAAAATAGTGATGGAGAAAATGTAGTGGCTATCTATAGTGGGATTAAGTAGAGCTTGCTGAATATGTCAAGGATTAATAATAAACGTGAGATGAATCAATAGGTGATGACTATCCACGATTTGCTTCATGTCATATAGAAAGCTAAAAATTAGGATGTAATTTTTTTCGTTAAGAAATAGTTTGTCTTGTGAGATTAATAAAGCGTGCTATTCATCTAAGAGTCCCCGTGGCGCAGGACCGGACAAATCCAGAAAGCTTTCGGGAGAGCGGTCAGGTTGTCCTTGATTTTTTTGCCTGGCCCGATTACCTTCGGGGTTTCTTTTGCATCAAGGCAAAAAAAAAGCAAAAAAATAGCAATAACAAAAGAGATTTTCGAACCCTCAGGAGTTATCTTCACTAGGCATAATTTGAGGTTAGATGCAAAGATTTTCGATGCAATCATAGTATTTTCTTGCACTTGATTACGTTGAAATTGAATAAAAAGCAACGCGACAGAAGGTTCTTAATTAATCAGCAGGCCCTAATTAATAAAAGTAATCGCTACTTTTTTAAATCCTGTATTCCTTAAAAAGGTTTCTATAATATTTCTGCATCTTTCATCTGCCTGCTGAAGTACATTTTGTTGAATGGCATGGCGACCAATTTCATTTCTGATTTTCATTTTCAGAGCGGTTACTGCATCCTCATTCCAATTTCCTTTTTCATCAAAGGTTTCAAAGTCAGAAGGGTTCATAATGGTTTGTAAAATTCTTGCATGAGGTAAAGAAACATGCACAGAGTCGCTCACTACATTCACGTCTTTCTCCTGTATGTTTTTAAGGTCCGTTCCGGCAATTACTTTACCGCGGCCAATGATCACAAGCCGGTCTATACCTGGTACCAGCATCGTCCCAATACCTGTTGGAAGCAAGGAGGGCATTCCGTTTCCAATCTTTGCGGTATCCATTACCACTTCATCTGTAAAAGTGATGGTGATTAATTGTGCCAATGTATTGATCTGTTGAATGACCACGGGAGTTTCTTCAATGATTACCGGCTTGCTATGGAAAATATTTTTAAAAGAAGGAAGCCAGTTTATCTTTTGAAAAAGAAATAGTATGAGCAAAATACTTACTGCAAGAACTGCATATTTTTTTAGAATTTTACGCATTATTGCAGAGGGTTTCTTACTGGTGAAAAATTGATCCTTATATTTTTAAACCCTTCTTTTTGTAAAAAATTATTAATGAAGAGTGTAGCGTTTGTCTCAGCAGTTACGAATATGCCCAGAGAGGCGGCGCTTTCTTTTATTTGTTTTTCGGCCTGTGCTGCAAGTTCATTCTTTTCCTGGGAAGAAAAATTATCTCTGAATGCAGATATATCCTGATAGGCTGTTCTGATGTCTTCCGGCTTTATATTTAGGTACAATAATTTTGCATGAGGCAAAGTGATTGTTATATTTTCTCCATCAATATGAATATCGTTTTCGGTCAGTTTGGAAAGGTCAATGCCTGCGGTAAGAGAAGCTTTGCAGGTCATGAGTATTTTGCGGTCGCCTATTTTATACCAGGTTTTATCATCGCTTGCTTTGATGATCTTGGTGACTACATATTCTGCGGTAGCGAGATCGCTCATTTTCTGTAATCCCAATACCTGCTGCATTTTGGACGTTTCTTTTTTAGAAGAACAACGAATGGCAGATAATGAAAAACAAAGCAGTATGATCATAAAGCGAATGCGCATGACGCAATTTACTAAAACGCAATTAGTTCCCGACTCTTTCATTGATTCATTTAACTTTGGCACTCAAAAAAAGAATTTATAAAAATGACGGGGATGAAAAAAATAGCATTAATTGTTGCCGGTGGAAATGGGGCGAGAATGAACACCGATATTCCCAAGCAGTTTTTACTCCTGAAAAATAAACCGGTTTTGTATTATACCATTAAAACATTTCTGGATGCTTACGATGATATGGAAGTGATTTTAGTATTGCCCGAAGAACATATTGGTAAAGGGCAGGAAATTATTGACGGATATTTTGATGCTTCCAGGTTTAAAATCACTGCTGGAGGAAGGACACGGTTTCATTCTGTGCAGTGCGGTCTTTCTTTAATAAGAGAGGAGGAAGCAATCATTTTTGTACATGATGGAGTACGTTGTTTAGTCACCGTTGATCTGATTAAAAAGTGCTATGAATCTGCGTTGGAGACAGGTACCGCTGTCCCTGCGATTACTTGCTGTGATAGCGTGAGAGTACTGACAAATAATGGGAATAAGGCTCTTGATAGAAATAAAGTAAGACTGATACAAACGCCACAAACTTTTCATAGTAAGATTTTGCTGCCGGCTTTTGCCATTGATTACAAAGATCGGTTTACAGATGAAGCTACGGTAGTAGAGGCGTTTGGATTAAAAGTAAACTTGATTGAAGGGGAAAAGAATAATATTAAGATCACAACTCCTGCGGATCTTCTTCTGGCGGAGACTTTACTTTCCGAATAATTTTGCAATTGCGGGGAGATGATTGCGTTTTATGGCCGGATATTTTTCTGAACCTGCTCCAAAGCTTCTGTAAAAAAATGCAAGGCTACTGATGCTGCTTCCTTCAAAATCGAGTAAGAGGTTTTCTCCTGCATGTTCTCTGATAAAATGATCAATCATGAAATGAGATGCTCCGGAAGTGCGGCCATCCGGATGATTGCCTACCAGAATGTAGAAGGCCCTTTGATGCGAGAAAATAAATGCGCAGGAGGCTACCAATTTATTTTGTGAAGAATATACGCCATAAGTATTTGCCCTGTCTTTTGCATGAAGAAGTTGAAATAATTTTGAGAAATTTAGATAATCCTTTTCAGTGATGGGCGAAAAATGGTTGGATTGCTCCTTTGCGATGGCTATCACATCATCAATTGGAATATCTTTTTTTGCCACATTTCCCTGTTGCTGTGCTCTTTTGATATTTCTTATATGGCTTTGTCCATAACGGCCAGATAGTATTTCATAATTATCCTGTAATGGAAGTACATAATTACTTCTTTCATACATCGGGAAATCGGGAATTGAAAATAAATTATCTCTGTTGAGGTAAAAATCCCAATACTTAAATTTAGCAGGAATGTCTTGGAGAAAATCATGTACGATTTCTGCTGAAATATGATTGCCGAAAATGCCGAGTGATGCTGCAAAAAAAGGCTGGTAAAGGTAATAGAACGAATATTTTTTATTCCATGTCAATGGCATTATGGTCTCATAATCATTCATCACAAGGGCATCCCAGTGTTTACACATTGCATCGAGATAGAATGAATATCCATAGATCAAGCCGTTTCCTGCGCGATCAATGCAATGATCCCACTTTTCTTTATCAATATTTTTTTGCAGGATATAAGATATTGCCAACTCAGTAGGTTTGTTTTTTGTGTAAGGTCAAAGGTCGGGTAAATTAAGAAATTTATTCAAACGAAAATTTTGAATGTCAATACTGAATGTTATTTTCTTGAGGAATTTGTTGGCTTCTTTATCTGTTTTTAAATAGTCTCTGAAATCACTGCTGTAAATAATAGGAACATAGATATTCAGCACATTACTGAAGAGTGATAATTGCAAACCTCCTACATAAAGGAATTTTGAGGCGGAGGTATTTTTATCCCATGCTTCAGCATAAGTACCCGCATCAAAAAATATTTTCACAGGCAATTTTATGGGAAACAGGTTATTAGGCAAAGAGGTATTCAGGTTGACGGCAGCGACCCAGTTTTCTGATTGTCCCTGCACAGGAGAAGGATCCAATCTGAATTTAAGTCCTCCTGTATTTTGTATCATGATTTGTTGGGCAGCTAATCCGTCATTTCCAACTGGTATATCAGCGTAAGATGAAGAGGCAGTTCTTCCCAGAAAATAATTACTGTAAGTGTAATCATCTGATCCGTTGCCTCCTAATAATTTTGGTTCGTATTGATATGTGAAGATGGAACTTTCTTTTCCGATTTGCCCAAATTTAGCAGCAAATAACCGTGCAGATAACCCACCACCTTTTGCATAATTGAAAAAATAATTCCCTGTAAGATTGATTCTGTAAAATCCTTTACCCTGCTGGAATTGAATTTGATAATCATAAGGATAGAGAACACGCAGGTTTTTAGAATTAATAGAGATCTGATTGATGTAAAGATCAGTACTTGTGAGGGAGTTGGGATAGTTTATCAAACTATCACTCCCTGTTTTGTAAGCATAGTTGTCAAACTGTTTTTGAGTAATGAAAAAAGTATGGATATCAAGCCAGGTTATGGTGTGTATATCTTTTGTTTTAAAATAGATTTTTACATAAGGTGTGATTTTTCGGAAATTTTGAAAAATATCTTTTTCGATGGTATCCATACTACGATTGTCTGAGAATCTGCTTCCATTAACACCTATGTCAATCTTCTGCAATTTGGTATCCGGATACCAATGATAATTGACACCGCCAAGGGCAACAATCTGCTTGCTTCCTATTGCATACATCGGAGCTACAAAGAACTGGAATTTGTTTTGAGGTAATGTATAATTATTGATTAATCCACCAATCATTAATTGGTCATAACGGTTATAACCCACAGATGGAGACAGAAAGAGATAATTGTATTTATCGGTGTTTTTAAAGTTGAAGAAAGAAGAAACTTTTAATTCTTTCTTTTTTGCAGGCTCAAGGTTTCCTTTTATTGATAATAGAGAGAAAATGGTATCCACATTTTTCCCACTCACTTCTTGCACCACTTTTTTAAAATCTTCAGGATAGGGATGTTTAAATTTCCACCGGTTATAATATTCATGCAGACAACTATCAAACAATTCTTTTCCTAAATAATCTTCTAATTTTTTCATCCAAAGACCAGTTTTATAATAAGCTATTACATCATAATTTATTTCAGAAAAGTCTTCTGAAGGAGTTTCTATTGGCTGGTCTTTTTTGGAAGCTATTTGAGTTCTGTAAATTAAATCGGTATTATCATCCGGAATCCTTTTTTGAAGAAAACCTTTATTGGGTTCCTCATTTTTATCAGGGTATTTTATTTTTTCATAACGGTTGTCAAAGTATGTATTCATGCCTTCGTCCATCCAAGGATGTTCTCTTTCATTGCTTGCTAATATCCCGTAAAGCCAATTGTGCCCTACTTCATGCTCAATCGTCATATCCAATGATCTTTCATCGGGCGTAGGAGAGATACTGGTAATGGTTGGGTATTCCATTCCGCCGCTGAATCCCATCTTTGCTTCTACAGCGGTAACAACTTGATAGGGATATTCTCCCAGCCATTTACTTCTGGTTCTGATTGCGTCTTTAATAAATTCAGTACTTTTTTTCCAAACTGCGGAACCTGATGGTGTAAAGAAAGAATACACATCAATGATTTTTCCTGATGCTAATTGTAAAGTGTCATAACGTACTATAAAATTCTTATCAGCAAACCATGCGAAATCATGAGTATTGGTTTGAATATAAGTTAGTGTCTTTGACTTTCTGCCCTCCGAAGAGGCAAGCGGAGAAATTTGGTCGGTATCTGGAGCCCTTTTCTTATTTGAGGGTTTTTGTTTTTTGTTTGTTGTTGGGCTATATCTTTTTTTTATTTTTTTATTTTTTTTACTCATGGCTGTCTGCTGTCTGCTCATTACTGACTGCTCACTGCTCACATCTGATTGCTTTCCCCTGATCCCTGGTGTCTGATTCCTGGTGCTTTCTCTTGCTTTCTCTCTCAGCCATTTTACTTCATCTTCATTTTGTAACACGCCAGTGGCAGCCACTACGTAGTTTTCCGGAACGGTAATCTGCACATTAAAATTTCCAAACTCACTATAAAATTCTCCCTGGTCAAGATAGGGGATAGGATGCCATCCTTTATTATCATACACCGCAGGTTTGGGATACCATTGTGTGATCTGATAAGTTTTTCCAACATACCCACCCCGTGAAAAATTAAAAGGAATCTTTTCATGGAATGGGGTGGTTATTTTAATAGTTTGCCCTGGTAGGAGAGGTTCAGGTAAGATCAATTTGGCAATATCAATATATTGTGGATGGTCTTCGAGATTGGCCGTTGCACCATCTACTTTGAAATCAAGGCGGTTAATATACCCACGTTTGTTTTCGTCGCTAAAATAGAAATCGGTTCTTCCTAATTGTAATAGTTGCTCGCTGAAAGCTGTTCGGTCATTTTTATATGCATTGGGCCACAGATGAAACCAGATATAATGGAGTGTGTCGGAAGAATTATTGGTATATTGAATAGTTTCAAATCCATCGAGTGTATTCGCTGTGTCGTTTAGACTTACGTCAATATTGTAGTTTACCTGTTGTTGAAAATAATTGGACTGGCAAAAAGAGAAGGGGAGTTGGCAATAAAGGAAACAGATTAAAAAAAGTCTTTTCAAAACGATTATTTCATCAAATATAAAAAATAATGGTAACAGACTATGGCAGGAATCCAAAAACGGGGGTAGTTGGGCCCATCTTGTAAAGGGAAGATTTAAAAGACTTGCTTAGAAGCCATTTAGAGAAGATTTGTCATGATAAAAAATATTTTTTTAAAAAATAATGAAATTTCAAATAAAAGTCTATCTTTATCCTCTGTTAATGGGTTTAGTGTGTTTCCCTTTTGGCTGATGTTTCTCTTTTTAGGTTTCTTCAGTTCATTGTAGCTACTGATTCATTGATGGTTATTTTAATTTATTAAACAAAAGTTTTTACAATGAACATTTATGTTGGCAATCTTAGTTGGTCAATGACTGATGACGATTTAAGTAATTTATTTACTCAGTATGGCACCGTTACAAGTGCAAAAATTCTTAAAGAAAAAAACACCGGCCGTAGTAAAGGTTTCGGTTTTGTTGAAATGGAAGATGAAGAAGCAGCTAAAACTGCCATCGCTACATTAAACGAAAGCGAAGTTCAAGGTCGCAAGTTGATCGTAAACGAATCACAACCTCGTCCTGAAGGCAGCGGCTACAAGAAAAGTAGTGGTGGTGGATACGGCGGCGGCAGAAGCAGTGGTGGTGGATACGGCGGCGGCAGAAGCAGCGGCGGTGGATACGGCGGCGGCAGAAGCAGTGGCGGCGGCGGTTATAGCAAAGACTATTAATACTTCTTTAATACGAAATTTTGTAAATCCTTTTCATTTATTTGGAAAGGATTTTTTTTACCCCTATTATACCTAAAGGGGTTAAAGTTTTTTGGGGAACTTGTTCTTTCTGTATTGGCGAAGTCAGTGTGAACGATAAAGTTGAGTGAGGATTAGAATGGCTTTTTTATAGAGGACGGATAACTCATTTTGGTTTACCCCTATCCTCTAAAGTGGGAAAGATGTTTTTTTGGAGTGCGTTTTCCTACATGGAGAAGGTCGCATGAAACAAAATTGAGTAGAGGTTGGGATGAGGTTTTTAGTAAACTGATAATTAATTTGAATGTATCCCTATCCCTGATAGGGGTACATTAACTTAATTATACCTGTAGTAACCAACCGAATAGCTCCTATTTCATCACTTCTGCCATTGTTTTTCCAATATCTGCGGGGCTGGCAACCACATGAACTCCACATTCAGCAAGGATTTTCATTTTTGCGGCAGCGGTATCTTCTGCACCACCCACGATAGCACCTGCGTGTCCCATTCTTCTTCCTGCAGGAGCAGTTTGACCTGCAATGAATCCTACTACCGGCTTACGATTATTTTCCTTGATCCAGCGGGCGGCTTCTGCTTCCATGCCACCACCTATTTCACCGATCATTACGATACCATCGGTTTCTTTATCATTCATAAAAAATTCCACGGCTTCTTTGGTAGTAGTTCCTATGATAGGATCACCGCCGATTCCTATGGCGGTTGAAATCCCTAATCCCGCTTTGGCTACCTGGTCTGCAGCTTCGTAAGTAAGTGTGCCTGATTTTGAAACGATCCCTATTTTGCCCTTTTTGAATATAAAACCGGGCATGATCCCCACTTTACATTCATCGGCAGTAATAATTCCCGGACAATTTGGCCCTATTAATCTTGATTTTGAATCTAATAAATAATTTTTCACTTTTACCATATCCTGAACAGGAATTCCTTCCGTGATACAAACGATCAAAGCGATTCCCGCGTCAACGGCTTCCATAATGGCGTCAGCAGCAAATGCCGGCGGTACAAAAATGATGCTTACATCAGCTCCGGTTACTTTTACTGCTTCTTCTACGGTATTAAATACCGGCCTGTCGAGATGTGTAGTTCCTCCTTTATTAGGAGTAACACCCCCCACTACTTTTGTTCCATATTCTATCATCTGGGTTGCGTGGAAGGTACCTTCTGTTCCTGTAAATCCCTGTACCAATATTTTGGAATCTTTATTAACTAATACTGACATGAAATATCTTTTTATGTTTCGCAAATATAAGTAATTAGCTAATGTGGTAATTAGGTAATTAGCCAATTGAGTCATGATCGCACCATCACATTAGTACATTAATACATTATTCTTAACTTGCGCACATGGAGCAATATCTTCAACTTTTACAAAAAATAATTGATACCGGAGTGGATAAAAATGACCGTACCGGCACAGGAACCCGCAGTTTATTTGGTTACCAGATGCGGTTCAATTTGCAGAAAGGATTTCCTTTGGTTACTACCAAGAAACTACATTTAAAAAGCATTATCTATGAATTATTATGGTTTTTAAAAGGAGATACCAATGTGGGGTATTTGCAAAAAAATGGCGTAAAAATTTGGGATCAATGGGCAGATGGTAATGGAGATCTTGGCCCCGTATATGGTAAACAATGGAGAAGCTGGGATGGCGCGAACGGAAAGACAGTTGACCAGATTTCTGAATTGATTCAGCAATTAAAAACCAATCCCGATAGCCGGAGGTTAATTATCAGTGCGTGGAATGTAGCAGACTTACCGGATATGAAACTGATGCCATGCCATTGTTTGTTTCAATTTTATACCTCACCCTCTCCCGATAGCTATCGGGACCACCAGGGTGGAGAAGGGCGGAGAAAACTTTCTTGCCAGTTGTATCAGCGAAGTGCAGATGTTTTTCTTGGAGTGCCTTTTAATATAGCTTCTTATGCCTTGTTGACTATGATGATTGCACAGGTTTGTGATATGGATTTGGGAGAATTTGTTCATTCTTTTGGCGATGTGCATTTATATAAAAATCATTTTGAACAGGCGGAACTTCAACTTACCAGAAAACCTTTTCCGCTTCCACAGATGAAATTAAATCCGGAAGTAAAAAATATTTTTAATTTTAAGTTTGAAGATTTTGAATTAATAAATTATCAATCGCATCCTTCAATTAAGGCAAAGGTTGCAGTATAAGAATAACGAATAAGAAATAAATAATAAAAAATAAGGAAGTGGGGAATATGCAATTCTATAAAGTATTTTTAGAAAGAGGAAATAAAAAATAAATTCATTTTTTTAAAACGAAATCATGGATCAACGAAAATTTGACCTTGAAGATCGGCTAGTTAAATTTGCTTGCCTGTCATTGGAAATCTGCGATTTACTTCCAAACAGTAAAAGTGGACAAAATCTGGAATACCAACTTTCAAAAAGTGCTACATCTTCTGCCTTGGTTTATGGAGAAGCACAGGCAGCAGAATCTAAAGCAGATTTTATTCATAAAGTAAAAATAGTTCTAAAAGAACTTCGTGAATCGAGAATTAATTTGAGGATAGTTATAGAAAAGCCTGTTTTAAATAATGAGAAGCTACCTATTGTTTTGAAAGAAGCGAATGAATTAATTGCTATTTTCCTGAAAAGTATTGAAACAGCCAAGCAAAATATGATTAAAGAAAAAGTAAAAAAGCAAATTGAATAGATATTTTGGCTCCTTTCTTATTCCTTATTATTTATTTCTTATTAATTATTTATAATTTTTTTTATGCTTTCCCACATCGTAGCCGCTTCGGAAAATAACATTATAGGTTCGAACAATGAACTTCCCTGGCACCTTCCCAATGATTTTAAATATTTTAAAAACAAAACATGGGGAATGCCCGTGATTATGGGAAGACACACGTATGAATCAATGGAAAAAGATTTGCCGGGACGCATCAATATTGTGATGACTCAAAAAACTGACTGGTATCGTGAAAATGTATTTGTTACTCATACTATTGATGAAGCCATTGCCAAAGCAAAGGAAAGTGAGGCCAAAGAGATTTTTATAATCGGAGGTGGAGAAGTCTTTAAACAGACCATAGGAATGGTGGATAGAATTTATCTAACCCGCGTGCACACAAGTGTTGAAGGAGATACTTCTTATCCTGAAATAAATGCTGCTCAATGGAAATTGACAAAATCAGATTCATTTCCTGCAGATGAGAAGAACAATTATCCCTATACCTTTGAGGTTTGGGAGAAGGTTAGTCAAGTTTAAATTCAAAGGATGTATTCTGCTTTTCAATTAGCTAAAAAATATTTCAGTTATTACTTCAATGCGAAAAATGGCAAAGGGCATGGTGTACATTCCCCCTTTGTTTTCGATTTTATCATTCACGTTTTAAATGATAGAAAGAAGTATGATTGTTATCCCAAAATTGAATTGTTGCGAAAAGGACTTTTGGATAATAATACGATCATTGAAGTAGAAGATTTTGGCGCCGGTTCTGCTGTTTTTCCTTTTAAAAACAGAGCGATAAAAGATATTGCCACTTCTTCTTTAAAGAAAAAGAAATATGCGCAATTACTGTTTAGGATTGCGAAATATTATCAGTCCAAAACAACGGTTGAATTAGGGACTTCTTTAGGCATAACCACCTCTTATCTCGCTTCGGCAAATGCCGCTTCGAAGGTCTTTACATTCGAAGGGTCTCATAACATTGCGGAAATTGCGTTGAGTATTTTTGAAAAGGCTCGTTTAAGAAATATTGACTTGGCAGAAGGCAATTTTGGAAAAACGCTTTCGTTTACTAATAATAAAATTGAAAATATTGATCTGCTTTTTGTAGATGGCAATCATCGTAAAAACGCAACTTTGGAATATTTTGAGTTTTTTAGGAGGAAATCCCATGTAAAATCCATTTTTATTTTTGATGATATTCATTGGAGCAGTGAAATGGAAGAAGCATGGAAGCTAATACAGCAGCATGATTCGGTAACAATGACCATTGATCTTTTTTTTATAGGGCTGGTTTTCTTTAGTAAAGATTTTAAAGTGAAACAACATTTTACCATAAGGTTTTAAATTTTCGATACCTTAGAACCATATTTGCAAACTATGATCATTGGCGTTTTAAAAGAACCGTTACCCGAAACGAGAGTTTCACTTTTACCTGAGCATATACTGATTTTAAAAAAATGGAATGTTGACGTTTTGGTAGAGACCAACGCCGGAGAGAGAGCCTTTGCTTCTAATGGGAAATACGCAGAGAGCGGTGGCAGCATAGCTTCAAGAGAGGAGGTATTGAAGAAATCGGATATCATTTTGTCCATTCATCTTCCTGCTGAATCGGAAATTGATAGTCTTCAATCAAAAATAATTTTAGGATTTTATCAGCCATTATACCATGCAGAAGCAGTCCAAAAGTTTAAAGAAAGGAAGGTGTCTGTTTTCAGTATTGATATGATTCCACGATCCACCCGTGCACAAAGTATGGATGTATTAAGTAGTCAGGCAAACATTGCAGGATATAAAGCGGTTCTACTCGCCGCCAATTTATTTCCCAAATATTTCCCCATGTTTATGACAGCAGCGGGGAGTATTCCTCCTGCGAAAGTTTTGATTTTGGGTGCCGGCGTAGCTGGGTTGCAGGCAGTGGCTACTGCACGAAGATTGGGGGCTGTTGTAGAAGTTTTTGATACACGCCCCGCTGTAAAGGAAGAGGTGATGAGCCTGGGAGCAAAGTTTGTAGAAGTCGAAGGCGCCGCAGATGCAAGTAAGGCCGGTGGGTATGCGGTGGAACAGTCGGCAGAATTTTTACAAAAACAAAAAGAAAAGATTGCTTCAAGTGTGGCAAAATCAGATATTATTATTACGACTGCTCAGATTTTTGGCAAGAAAGCACCGATTTTAATTTCAGAAGAAATGATTAAGGAAATGAAAAACGGGTCGGTGATTATTGATATTGCAGCAGCAACCGGTGGAAACACAAGTGTTACAAAGGATGATGAAACAGTGATTTGTAATGGGGTAACAATTGTTGGTAATTCAAATCTACCGGCAACCATGCCCTCTGACGCAAGCAAAATGTATGGAAAAAATATTTGTAATTTTTTGCGGTTGATAATTGATACAGAGGGGAGACTAAATATGAATATGGAAGATGATTTGGTGAAGGGAACTCTGTTTAGCTAATATGGTAATGTGCTGATTAGCTGATTGGGTGATTAAATGGAGCGTAAAATTTTGGTGGAAATTGAAAATAGATTAAAATAGTAATTGGATAGCTATCACAATGGCTAATCATCAAACTAAAAACATGAAAGAAATAGTTGATTTTTTGCAACAAAATATCGAGATGGTTTATATCGTAGTAGTGATGATATTTTTAGGAATTGAGATTATAGGAAGGGTTCCAAGTGTACTTCACACGCCGCTTATGAGTGGGGCAAATGCGATTCATGGCGTAGTAATAATTGGTGCCATTATCGTGATGGGAAAGGCAGAAAGTGGAAATTATGTGGCGCTTGTTCTCGGTTTTCTCGCGGTGGTTTTGGGGACTTTGAATGTGGTTGGCGGTTTTGTGGTAACGGATAGAATGTTGGAAATGTTTAAACCCCGTACCCCTAAAGGAGAGAAGAAGAAAACAACTAACTCGTGACTCCTTACGCCTGAAAGGAAAAGGTAAGCCCCGGAAAAGGAACGAAGAAAAGAATTGGATTATACGTATTCGATCGAATTGATTTAAGTAGAGAATTAAACTAATTAACCAATAAACTAATTAATAAAAAGGATGGGCATCAGTATTTTATCAGTTTGTTATCTTATTGCTTCGATAACGTTTATCATTGGGTTGAAAATGTTATCGAATCCTTCCACAGCAAGAAGAGGGAATCTGATCGCTGCAGCGGGGATGATCCTTGCCATTGCGGGAACAATTTTTTTGTATAAAAATAACGGGCAGAGTTTGGGAAATTATTCGTGGATATTTTCTGCAATTATCATTGGTGGTATTATTGGATTTTTGATTGCCAAAAAAGTGAAGATGACGGCAATGCCTGAACTGGTGAGCTTTTTCAACGGTATGGGGGGCGCTTGTGCCGCATTGATCTCTATTGTTGAGTTTGATTATTTATATCGCGAACATAGGGTAATGGGTGCTACTTTCTTTTCTGATGTAGTTCCTGCAGGGCATTACCTGGCAATCATTGCCGGAACTATTATTGGTAGTGTTTCATTTATCGGTAGCATGATCGCCTTGGGTAAGTTGAGCGGAAAAATAAAGGACTATTCTTTTAAAGGACAACATCTTTTTAATATCATTATTTTGTTTTTGGTTTTGGCCACTGCTGTATTCACTTATTTCTCCAGCACTCAAAATGTAAATATTCCTTTCTTCATTACGGTTGGTCTGGCACTTTTATACGGCTTGTTTTTCGTATTGCCGATTGGTGGTGCAGATATGCCGGTTGTGATTTCGGTTTTAAATTCATTTACCGGTGTAGCTGCAGCTTGCGGCGGGTTTTTGTATGATAACAAAGCCATGCTTACCGGTGGAATTTTAGTGGGTGCTGCAGGGACTGTTTTAACCATTCTGATGTGCCGTGCTATGAACCGGAGCTTGATGAATGTATTGATTGGTTCATTTGGTGGAAATGCAGAAAAGTCTTCCGGGGCTAAGAGTGAGCATGGTAATGTGAAGGAAATTTCGTTAAGCGATGCGGCCATGTTGATGGCTTATGCAAAAAAAGTGATGATAGTTCCCGGATATGGTTTGGCGGTGGCACAGGCGCAACATACCTGTCATGAATTGGAAAAAGCACTGGATGAAAAAGGTGTGGAAGTAAAATATGCCATTCATCCGGTAGCGGGTCGTATGCCGGGCCACATGAATGTGTTACTTGCTGAAGCTGATGTGAGTTATGAAAAATTATTAGAAATGGATGATGCCAATGAAGAATTCAAATCTACTGATGTTGTTTTAATTTTAGGCGCTAATGATGTGGTAAATCCTGCTGCAAAAAATGATCCTTCTTCACCCATTTATGGAATGCCGATCCTTGAGGTAGAATTAGCGAAAACAGTTATTGTAAATAAAAGAAGTATGAAACCCGGGTATGCAGGAATTGAGAATCAATTGTTTTACCAACCGAAAACCTCGATGCTTTTTGGAGATGCTAAGAAAGTATTGCAGGAATTGTTAACTGAGTTGAAAAGTATTTAATTTATTGGTTGCTGATTTATAGTTTTTGACAATGTAGTCAAAAATAGTTGGTAAATTCTTTGGAACCACTTACTGGGTAAGGATTTTAGTAAAGTTCATTGAAAGTGGTTTCAATGAACTTTTTTTGTTAGATGAAAAAAAATAAAATTTT
>JBDTGA010000063.1:0-4423 GCA_039937655.1 Ginsengibacter sp. | reverse complement strand
TCATGCAGTTTTATGCACAAAAAAAGGATAGTATTGAAACCGTTTTCATTACTATCCTCACAAATTAAGTACTATCATGGATTACAGCCAAATTTTTGCACCATTTTTGACCACATTGTCCATTTTTAATCCTCATCAAATCAACTCATTGTATAATTTCAGGAAAAAATCAGTCTGCGTTTAAATTATTCATTCCAAATCACAAATTAAAAAGGACTATACATAAATAATTACAGTAAAGAATGAATTATGTAAGTCCAATAGATACCTGCAACACAGGCGCTCATACCTATAGTGTTTTTTACAGCTATACTTTATCCTTAATAATAAAAGAACAAGCTTTATATCTTCAATCTCAATCTCTTTTTTTCCAACCAGCCTGTTATCAAAACGATTAGCAATGCAAACAATAATGATTTGATGATTCCTGCAATACCTGTTCTAAGAATAAGTGGCAAATGGATCCCGATAATTGATATAAAAATAGCTTCGTGGAAATAAGGAAGCAGATAACAGGTAAGCGTACTCGTGCCCGCAGGCTTTATAATTTTAAACCAATCTTCTTTCTTCTTTTGATCAATTAAAAATATTAATACCACAAAAGAAAGGATGCTGATGGATGCACAAATAGTAGTCCATGAAGGTGTGGCTCTTATTTTTGAAATGCCCCACAACGGCCTCGTGGAAAATCCGAAGATAAAAAGAATGGCCGCAATGATAACCAAAATAACTCCCAGCTTCATTGGCTTTCCAGAAAACTTCCGGTATAAAACCGCGGTAATGACACCGATCAATGTAATAGAAGAATTAGAGGCATTACCAAGCCCTAATGAACCGATCAAATACCTGAAAGGTCCGGTAAATGAAGGCCAGTCGAGTAACACGGAGGAATTAAAAAATACAAAAAACACAAAAAAAGCAACCAGCAGAAATAGCCTTTCTCCTCCAAACAAGCTAATGGTTGCACATGAAAAGTAAGCCCAGCCTATAAGTCCCAAAATACCCCACCAGTGAGGCCTCAACCACACAGTCCCCTCCGGGGAAGTTCCTTTATATAGTACGGCCATACCTATCAGAATAATAATTCCGAGAGTCTGCAATCCGATCTTCAGTCTCTGTTTACCTTTAGGATAATCGAGCCAGATGAGAAAGAAAGAAATGGTAATTAATATTTCCCATACAGGCAGTGGCAACAATGCCTGCTTACTGTAATTTTCAAGGTTCATTTGAAAAAAGCCCATCACGATCAAGGCTACAGAACGAAGAACAATGTGTCCGAAAATAACCCGTCGGGATTGTCCACGTGCTAACCTGCTTTCCTGACTAAAGGGAATAGATAACCCAACGATGAATAAAAATGCGGGAAAGATAATATCAGAAAAACCCAATGCATCGGCATTAGCTGAGGCATGCTCCAGCCATTGCGGTACACCTTTATCAGTCCAAAGGTCATTTACAAAAACCATCAGATACATGGTCATTGCGCGAAACACGTCAATAGAGCCAAGCCTTCGTGTATTCATTATTGTTATTCATTTTGATTGATGGACGAAAATACCTCTCTGAAACAATTAGAAGACGTACCACTCTCTGTATTCTTTGTCGAATCTACCCCGTAATATTCTTTCAGGAAAAAATCGGTACGGTTCCAGATTGTTTGTACAATACCACCAAAGCGGTCTTCCATTTCAGGAGTAGAGCGTTGACGGAATTTATACATATCCTCTACCTGCCACACTCCATTCTGCGAATTACGAAAGGGGCAACTCACTACTTTAAATCCTTTCATAGCAAAATACACAGCCGTTTGGTCGGCCCTTTCATAATGCCAGTCGCAGATGACCACATCTTTTGGAATCATATCAACCGCTCTGTAAGTATTATTCATACTCGCCTCCCATTCTCCCAGTCCGGTGGTTTTACCATCCAAAAGGCGATCACCCCATATCCATAATTGTCTTCCTTTTTCTGCGAGATGGTTTTGTATCTTTCTCACTTCATCAGCAAATAAAACGGCGGGATCATGGCCCCCGCATCGGGGGCATTTATCTTCTCCGATATAAAATACTTCGTCCATACCGGCATGAAAGGCATCTGCATCAAAAGCATCGCATATTTCATCAATCAACGAAAAAATAATTTTATGTAAACCCGGATAAAGAGGGCAATAACTTTTACAATAAAGATTATCAGCATTAGGCCATTCATATTTTACAGGTACCTGTATCCACGGCGTTTCATCAAACTGTGGATAAACACTTAATAGTTTATCAGTACGATTTGCCCATGACTGATGGCCCAGCAAATTGATTTGTGGAATAATGTGGATGCCCGACTGATCGCAGGCACGAACTATCTTTTTTACTTCTTTTTCAGAAAGAGCAAAACTATCAATCAATTCAGGATGGCTTTTGAACTGATAATGATAGTCTATACGAAGTATCAGTGTATTCACACGACGCGGCATCAATTCTTTTTTAATAAATGTCACAAAAGAATCCACGCCGGCAGGGCGGGGTGCAGCAATAGCAAATCCACGAATCGGTAAAGTATCGGATGTAGCCTGCCCCGATTGATAAGGAGAACTTTTTACTTTATTAGTAAATAATGCCAATGCGAGAACTATCAATAGAAGCTGTAGTTTTTTCATAATAATATTATTTTTCTTTATAATTGTCGGGTAAGGTTCTGTAAAACTTTACCAGCATTGATAAAAGCTTACCTCTTCTGATGGCTACCAGAACTTCTTTGAAAAGTACCATGACTCTTACTGGTATATAGTTACAAGTGACTACTTATATTTAATCAGATCAATAGAAATCTATCATTTAAGCTTGAGAGTCATAGTAAAGTGCTGCTGCTCCAAGAACTCCACAATTTTCGAGGGTTGACACTTCCAGTTTAAATTGATTCAGAGTATTCGAGTAAATATAAGTATGGATCCGTTCCCACATTTTCTTTTCAAAAAAAGAATACGACTTACTGATGGATCCACCGAGCACAATCAATTCGGGGCTATAGGTATAAAGAATCATTTTAATCGCGTTGCCGATATGAGTACCTAATTCTTCCATGATCTTAACCGAATGTGTATCGCCTGATTCGGCTTTTTGAAAAACAATTTCTCCTGATGTATGGTGACAATTCTGAAAGAACTGGCCGCTTGCATAATATTCGAAACATTGATCCAGATAATCCACGGTGCCAAATTCTCCGGCACCGCAATTGACTCCGGGATATAATTTATCCTGAATGATGATTCCCGCACCCAGGCCTGTACCAATCGTAAGCCCTATCATGGAATGAACTCCCTTTCCCTTACCAAAATACTTTTCGCCCAGTGCAAAACAATTTGCATCATTATTTATTAATGCCGCAATGTGATAACGTTCTTCCAATATCTTTTTTAAAGCAACCTCTTTCCATGAAGGAATGTTTTGTACGTCATATACAATCCCTTTTTCTATGTCAACCACACTAGGCACACCGATACCGATTGCTTTTATATCCTGACTCACCAAAGGATCCACCAGATCATAAATTACTTGTAAAACTTCTTCTACAGTTCCCGAAGAGGGTATCCTGCTCTGTACAATATCTTTCAAACTTCCTCCATACTCTACTCCTGCCCTTACGTTTGTTCCACCGAGATCAATTCCTATGATGCTTGTTTCATTCATATTTCTGTTTTTCAGTTTTTAGCTTTCACCTTTTTGCATCCGGATCGTTTTATTTTTAATGATCGGGTTTGCCCAAAAACCAACGCTCAAAATATATCCCAGTGTGATATATAAAAACAACATTCCTGTGCGCAATCCCAAATGATCGCCGATAGCTCCAATAATTAATGGTATTATCGCGCCTCCAATAATCCCCGTAAGCAATATTCCCGAAAAAGCACCATGATGTTCCTCCAATGAATTTAGTGCAAGCGAAAATATGACGGGATACATAACAGAAGCAAAAAATCCAACACAGGGAAATGCATATAAAGCCACCCTGGCATTCCCTGTAAATAAGCCGATACTTAAAGAAATAATGGCCAAAACTGTAAAACTGATCAATACTTTGCTGCTGTCCATCACTTTTAATAAAAATAATCCAAGTACACCGCCGGCAGTCATCATACCCCAGAAATAAGCTACATCATTTGCTCCGAAAGTCTGGGGATTGTATTTATGATATTCAAAAAGGAATTGTGAAATCCAATTGGCAGTACCTTGTTCTGTACCCACATAACAAAATATAGCAATGAAAAATAAAATAACTTTTGGCTTTTTCAAAAGATCCAAATGAACTTTTAAGGCTCCTGCTTTTTCATCTTTAGTTAAGAGAACTTTTGGAAATTTTGATACAATAATTACAACGATCATAATTAAACTTACCAAAGCAAAAAGCCAATAAAGAGAAATCCACGGAAGAC
>JBDTGA010000062.1:0-6323 GCA_039937655.1 Ginsengibacter sp. | reverse complement strand
CTTTTGCCTTGATGCAAAAGAAACAAAAAATCAAGGACAACCCGACCGCTCCGCGCGTTTGTCCGGGCCAGCTCCACAGGGACTCTCAGATGAATAGCACGCTTTCTAAATCGAATAAGATAATTGTCATCTTATCAAAGATTTGGGATCTTTTTTTTAATTCTTTTTATAACACGAACCAAACTATCAATAGGTATCAGGAACTGATTTCTTTCAAGTTTATGATACTCCTTGACATATTCAGCAAGCCCTACGTAAATAAGATCATAGCTTGAAATGATAAACAAATGTGAAACTTTTGCAAAGATTATTTCATCCTTTTCAGGAAAGTAAGGGTATTATTGATTCCACAACTCAAAAATGCGTACGTCACCTGTTCTTTAGCGTTATGAATTCTTCGCATACTATTTGCTGATAAAAAAATGTATTTTAAACTATTCACAAAAAAACCTATCCCACAAGTAATTGTAACTAAAACCTCATTACTTCGTTTAATTAAAAAAATACTCATGAAAAAATTGTTTTTACTATCCGCATTAGGTATTCTGATATTTTCATCTTGTAGGAAGGAAGTCACAGAAGTACAAAAAGTAAATCAGGCCTTCTCGGCTACCTATACCATTCCACCAGGTAGCTGGACCACTACCGATAATGGGCTGAGTTATACTGCTGAAATAGATATTCCGGAACTGGACAATACCATTTATCAGAATGGCGCCGTACTGGTTTATCTTTCTTTTTCCGGGACTTCCTATTATGAAGCACTACCCGAAGTATTTGATGGCATCACGTATGGTGTCATTCATTCAACAGGCTATGTAGGTGTTGATATCAGCGCTTTATCCGGTGCCACTATTACTCCTCCGGCTCAAAATATTTCCGCAAAAATCATATTGATAGATGCTGCGACTCTTAAATTGCACAAAGATATAAACCTAAATGACTTAGGTGCTGTAAAAGAAGCATTCAATATTCACTAAAATCAGTTATCGCGAGTTGCCGCTTTCAACAGAGTTGCAACTCCTTTTTTAAATCTTCATGCGATATCTGTTCTTCTCTCAGACTCGAATGAACTTACTAAATTGAATGGATTTTTTTTGATTGATGCTATCAACAATGTACGTGGCCGAGCAAAACATAAATCACGATAAAAATAACGACGGTACTCAGGCAACCGCCTCCTAATTTTTTTGCACCATAGGCAGCAATTAAACCTCTAACGAATTTGTTCATTGATGGGGGTTTTAATTTTAAAAGTGTATTTCAGGTGTAATATAATCAAGAAAAAGATATGCCAATTTAAATTTTCCAGTTGATCACTTCATTCACCCACTCTTCCCGATAAGGTACCGTGATCTTTATATAATTATCTGTATAGCCTTCCATCGTATCATTTTTATCCTTGCCTTCAAACAAAACTTTTCTCGTTTCACCTTCATGCTGCCTCGTAAATTCCTGCATTTTTTTATACGAAAGCGAACGCAGTATCCTTGTACGGTCATGGCGTGTATGCATTGGCACCACCGGTTCTATGTCCAGTGCATGGGTATTTGCCCTTTCAGAATAAGTGAATACATGGAAATAAGAAACGTTCAATGAAATAAGGAAATCAACAGTTTCTTTAAAATCTTCATCCGTTTCACCTGGAAATCCTGTAATTACATCCACTCCTATGCAACAATCAGGAATGATCTTTTTTATCATTTCTACTTTTTGCGCATACAATTCTCTTCTATACCGTCTCCGCATCAATCCCAATATTTTATTGCTTCCGCTTTGTAAAGGGATATGAAAATGAGGCATTATCTTTTTGCTATGTGCGACAAACTCAATAATTTCTTCTGTCAGTAAATTGGGTTCTATGGAAGAAATACGATAGCGTTCTACTCCATCATTTTCTTCGATGGCCTGTAACAGGGAATAAAAATCTTCTCCTGTTCTTACGCCACTACCGTCTTTTCCAAAATCGCCAAGATTAATTCCCGTCAACACAATTTCCCTCACACCAGCGGCTTTGATCTTTTTTATTTCCGCCAATACATTTTCTGTTGAGTTGCTCCGGCTCCTTCCCCGCGCCAGCGGTATGGTACAAAAGGAACAATTATAATCGCAACCGTCCTGTACCTTCAGAAAAGTGCGTGTTCGGCTGTTAAGCGAAAAAGAGGAATGGAACCCTTCCACATCTTCTATTTCACAACTGCATATTTTGGCACTGTCGCCATGGGTAAGCTCTTTTAAATGCTCGGCGATATTGAATTTTTCAGATGCGCCCAATACAAGGTCCACACCGGGGATCTCAGCAATTTCTTTTGGCTTTAACTGAGCATAACAACCAATAATCACCACCATTGCATCAGGTGCTTTCCGTTGTACCCTCCGCACCAACTGGCGACATTCTTTATCGGCATTATCTGTAACCGAGCAGGTATTGATGACATACACATCGGCCTCCTCAGTAAATTCTCTTTTCTCAAAACCATCTTTCTCCAGCAATCTTTGAATAGCCGAAGTTTCTGCATAATTCAATTTGCAGCCTAAAGTATGAAGAGCCACTGTTTTACTTTCTGACATAAGACTGCGAAAATAATCATTCTCTTTCTAAAAGCTCACGATGTTCTGCATCCAGGCCCATCTCCTATTCGATGACATGTCGGATTGAAATATCCTATACAGCAGGAAGAATATTCCCGATTGAAACAATTTACAAAGTTTCACATATTTTACACGAATCCGGGTGCAATATTTGCTATGTTTTCATAAAAATAAGTATTATGAAAACAGGAAATACGATAAAGATTTTCTTATCGGCACTGATTCTCTCATTCGCCTTATCTCAATGTTCTTCTTCCCAAAAAGTGGTGAAATTAACTTCTTCCGATATAAAAAATATGATAGACTCTTCGCACTTTATTTTTGTAGCAGAGAGAGTAATCCCCCTGCGAGGAAGCACACGATACCTCACATCAAGATATGATGTAGTTGTAAAAAAGGATAGCCTGGATTGTTACCTTCCTTATTTCGGAAGAGCCTATCAGGCCCCTATTGACCCTACCAAAGGAGGAATCCAATTCACTTCAGTGAATTTTTCTTATCAGATAAACACAAAGAATAAAAACCAATGGAAAATAACCATTAATCCTGCTGATAATCCTGATGTGCAACAATTGTATTTTAATATCTTTGACAACGGCAATGCCAACCTGAATGTAGTGAGCACTCATAGAGATGCTATTTCTTTTGACGGATATATCGAAAAAATAAAAAAATAAATTTTGTATGGATCAGCAAACCGGTAAGTATATCTTAATAGCCGGATTGATTATTGTAGTTGCAGGAATTATTATTTATTTCTTTCATGATTATTTAAAATGGATCGGCAATCTTCCGGGTGATATACGGATTGAAAAAGAAAATTTCCGGTTCTATTTTCCTCTTGCCACTATGGTCGTTTTCAGTATCCTGATCACGCTTATCATTAGCGTGATCAGGAGATTCCTCTGATAATCCTCGCCTGATTCTTAATTAACAAGCTATGAGCTTGGGGTTCATTGTCAGTCCGAACCTACCGAAGGTGTCAGTATGAGATTTGTGGAAGACGGAATAGTAAATTTACAAAGCGCTTCAGTTCTATAACATCCCGTGAATTTCCTACAAAAATTAATTTCATTTTTTTTGTCAGGAGTATATCCGTTATTTTTATCCGCTAAAAAAGAATGATGAATTTCATAATAGAATTATTATTGAGCGCGGGCGTACTTTTTTTGCTCGCCAGCATATTACCGGGTATATCCATTAAAGATTACGCCACCGCTATATTCGTAGCTCTGGTAATCGGCTTCTTAAATGCTACCGTAGGATTCCTTTTACGATTACCGCTTAATATTGTTACCCTCGGTTTATTAACTTTTGTGGTACGATTGTTTGTATCGGCTATCATGATAAAATTTGCTGACAGCCTTTTTAAAGGATTTACCGTAAAGGGATGGATACCTGCGTTTATCCTAGCGATATGTCTTGCTATCACCGGTATGGTATTTCAAAATATGATTGTTTAATCAAGTGCGCACTGCATTTTCATACTCATTTTCTATCTCTTTACAGCGAGCAATAGCATATTCCACTACAAGCCATTCATCAAACAAATCGGTTCTTTTATGTCACCTTTCTTACTTTTATTCATATTTGAATAACATAACCATTCTTTTTTTATGAAAAATTTTATTTTATCTGCGATCCTATTGCTTTTTTTGGGAGGCAATACGGCCAATGCCCAGGAATTATATATGCCGAGAAACATTCAAAATGCCGTAGCCAACGGCACCCGTTCTCTTGATGGCAGTCCGGGAAGAAATTACTGGCAAAACAGCGGAAAATACATCATCAATGAAACCGTAACACCCAAAACGAAGGTGGTGTCAGGAGTCGAGAAGATCGTGTATTCCAACAACAGTCCAGATACACTTCGTTCCATTGCTATCAGGTTTGTGAACAATATACACAAACCTGAATCTCCAAGAGGCAACTACACCAGTGATGATTTTTTCACTACCGGCCTTGATATCCAATCCTTCTCTGTAAATGGGGAACCCTATAATGTAAATACAAAAAATTGGGGAACTGTAGGGACTATAAGGTTAAAGGAACCTCTGATGCCCCACTCTTCTGCAGAATTAAATATTACATGGGCTTACCCTTTATCAAAACAAGATGGACGAGAAGGGCAGATTGATAGCTCTACTTTTTATGTAGCCTACAGTTATCCCCGTGTTTCTGTTTATGATGATTATAATGGCTGGGATATGGAGCCTCACACAGGAAGGCAGGAATTTTATAATGATTTTAATGATTACCAATTATCAGTAAAAGTCCCCAAAGATTATGTAGTATGGGCTACCGGCGATCTTATCAATCCGGATGAAGTACTGCAACCAGCTATATCTAAGCGTCTGAAAGATTCCTATGCATCCAAAGACATCATTCATATTGCCGGCTTCGACGAAATGCAACAAAGCAAAGTAACTCAACAAAAGGAATGGAACACCTGGAAATTTACCGCAGACCACATTACGGATGTATGCTATGCCGTAAGTAAAAATTATGTATGGGATGCTACCAGTGCATTGGTAGATCCTAAAAATAACCGCAGGGTCAGTGTGCAGGCTGCTTATAACGATACAGCAAAAGATTTTCATAATTACGCAAAATGGGGTCAACACTCATTGGAATACTTTTCAACCGCATGGCCCGGTGTACCCTACCCTTTTTCAAAAATGACCTCCTTCCAGGGGCATGCAGATATGGAATACCCGATGATGGTGAATGATGGCACTACGAGTGATTTCAGAGATGCTCAAATGACACAGGATCATGAGATCGCGCATACCTATTTCCCATTTTACATGGGGATTAATGAAACAAGATATGCGTATATGGATGAAGGCTGGGCCACTACTTTTGAATATTTAATCAGCCGGGAAGAGTTTGGAAATACTTACGCAGATTCTACTTTTAAAAATTTTCGAATCAAAAGCTGGATTACCGATCCTTCTACAGAAGAAGACCAACCCATTATTTCAATGTCAACACAGGTAAGTGGTGTAGGTTATGGCAGGAACTCATACGGGAAAGCTTCCTTAAGTTATCTTGCATTAAAAGACCTGCTCGGGAATGCCACTTTCAAAAAAGCATTGCATCATTATATGGATGAATGGCACGGAAAGCACCCAATACCCTGGGATTATTTCAATGCAATGAGCGCAGGTGCAGGCCAGAACTTAAACTGGTTTTTCAATAACTGGTTCTTTACTAATAATTATATTGACCTGAAAATAGATACAGTAAAAAAAGGAAACGGCTACTATACTTTAACAGTGAAAAATGTGGGAGGATTTGTTATTCCTTTCGATATAAAAATAGTGTACAAAGATGGTAAAACAGCTACCATGCATGAAACACCCTCTATATGGAAGGATAATTCAAAAGAGCAAATATTCAAAATATCCACCAGGAAAAATATCCAATCTATAAAATTGGATGGCGGCATTTTTATGGATTATACTCCACAGGATAATAACTGGAATGGATAAATTTTTATAAGAATATCTTCTATCTCTCCGGCGTAGTGTTCCCTGCGCCGGATTTTTTTTATTAGTATTATCTGTATTCATATTGTCAAAAACATAGAATATAGGCCCTAATTAGTCGACCCTCAAAAAGTCAATTTTAGATTATGAGCAATAAAATTCCAATAAGCACTTACAATAAAGTTGTAAATAAGTAACCAACATCTGATTGCCTCTGTACGCCAGAGGTTCATGACTCGT
>JBDTGA010000061.1:0-46736 GCA_039937655.1 Ginsengibacter sp. | reverse complement strand
ACGATGTGCAGGCAAAAAAGGCCTGGTTCTTTTTTGATGATGAAGTGGTATGCCTTGGTACAGGTATCAATAGCAATAGTGCCGAAAATATTACCACCACCTTAAACCAAAGCTGGCTTATGAGTGGAGCAAGAATATCATTAAACGGGAAAATAGAAAATGTCGGGAAGGAACAAAATGTTGACAATCCGGATTGGGTATGGCAGGAAAATACCGGTTACTTTTTTTTACAACCATCAAATGTAAACGTAAGTGCAGGTACACAATCCGGTAATTGGGCTTTAATAAATGCAAGCCGTTCTAAACAACAAACAACTAGTTATGTTTTTAAACTGTGGGTAAACCATGGCGTAAAACCCACAGATGGAAGCTATGCTTATATGGTGGTACCGGGTATTAATGAAGAAGGAATGAATTTGTATAATAAGCAAAATATTAAGGTTTTAGAAAACAGCAATTCTATCCAGGCAGTAAAAAATGAAAAGCTTCAAATGATGCAGATAGTATTTCATAAAGCAGGTACCATTAGCGATAATGGAGTTTCCATTTCTGCTGAAAAGCCTTGTGTTTTGTTATTAAAAAATATAGATAGTAAAAATGTTTCGATGTATGTGGCTGACCCTTCTCAAATACTAAAAGAGGTAACCATTACTGTGAAAACAAAATTGATGAATGGTGAAAAGAAAGTGAATTGTAATTTACCAACTGGAAATTTTGCGGGATCATCTGCAACGTTTCCATTAAACTAAAAAATTTGATTGATTAATAATTTTGAGATGAAGAGTAAAATAATTTTTTTTACGGTGTTCTGTTTCTTTATTACAGGTTGCTCGGTTGCTACTAAAGCACAGAAGGAGAATAGCAATCCGTCAAAATTATTTGAACAATATAAAAAAGATAAAAGCAAATTGATACTCCCCGATTTTTCTTATGCAGGATATCATAACGGCGATAAAGAGATTCCCAAAAGTGAAGACTACAAAATTTTTGATGTTACCCAATATGGAGCTCTTCCTAATGATACTATTTCTGATAAAGCCGCCATACAAAAGGCAATTAAAGCCGCCAATAAAAATGGTTCCGGTATTGTGTTTTTTCCCAAAGGGAGATTCCTAATCAATGAGGAAACTGACAGTGCAACCAGCATTGTTTCCAACAATGGGAAAATTATTTTAAGAGGAAGTGGCTCAGGCCCCGGTGGAACAGAGTTGTACATGAAAAAGGCCTTGCCTCCTAAAAACCCTGATCAAATGTGGACGGTGCCTCCAATCCTGATTTTTACTGCCAAGGGAAAAGACGTAAAAATTGGAAGAGTGGTAAAGCCTGCTAAAGTGGGGGATTTTAAAATAACATTGAATGATACAAAAAATATTAAGTCTGGCGATTGGATTATTTTATCCATGTTGAATAATGATCCTGCTCTGATTGATGCGGAACTTGCACCTCATAAAGCATCTCCCGCCTGGGCTTATCTGGTGAATAAAGGAGTAGATGTAAAAGTTTATCACCAGGTAGCTGCTGTACAAAATGAAACGATTACGTTAAAAAACCCCATCACTTACAATATTGATCCAAAGTATAATTGGGAGGTACAATTATTTGCCAATAGTGGAGAAGTAGGTATTGAAAATATTGCTTTTGTGGGTAACTGGAAAGATAAATTTGTGCACCACAGATCATGGATGGATGACAGCGGATTTACTTTATTTCGTTTTTCCCGTTGTACCAATTCATGGATGACAGATTGCCGCTTTACAGACTGCAATGTAGCTGCAGTGATTACTCAAAGCGCTAATATTTCTGTGATCAATTGCCGTGTAACAGGAAACCCCGGACACGAAGCCATAACCAGTAATGGATCAACCAACGTGTTAATGGCAAAACTAGTGGATGAGGCCTCTATGTGGCATTCTTTTGGCTCATCACATGGATCAATGAATACGGTAATCTGGCATTGTACTTATCCCTCTACTACTTGCTTTGAATCGCATGCCAGCCAGCCTCGTAATACTTTATTAGATTGCGTGGAAGGTGGTTTGATGCAAAACCGTGGTGGTGGTGCTCTTGAAAATATGCCCAATCACATGCAGGGCTTAGTGATGTGGAATTATCACCAAACCAATCCGGCTATAAAAGATTTTGAATTTTGGCCCCCGAACAATATTTGGTGGAAAATTCCAAACTCGGTAATTGTTGGTTTTACCGGAGGATCAACTTTTGAAAAAGACCAGGTAGAGTATATGGAATCAATTGGCAAAAGGGTAACGCCTAATTCTCTTTATGAAGCTCAACTGGAATTAAGGCTTGGTCAAGAGCCAGTATGGTTAAGACGATTGGAATAATTTTTTTTGAAAATAAAAAGATAATTATGAAACGCAAGACGCAAATTAAATTTTCTTTGGGAGTAGCAATTATATTGATTGCACTGGTTGGATGTGCTTTTGCAAAACAATCTGCAAAAACAAAAACGACAACTCCTCCTAATCTGCTGATCATTATTGTAGATCAATGGACAGGCCACGCATTGGGTTTTGAAAACGAAGAACCTGTATTAACACCGAACCTGGATGCGTTGTCAAAGAAGAGTCTCGTACTTGAACAAATGGTTAGCAACTATCCTGTATGCTCACCTGCCCGTGCAATGCTTATGACCGGAAAATACCCATTAAAAAATCATGTTTACACCAATGTGAATTCTTCGTCAGCACCTTATGACATTGAATTGCCAAAGGATATTGTATGTTGGTCTGATGTGCTTAAATCGAATGGATACTCAAATGGTTATATTGGCAAATGGCATTTGGATTCGCCACATAAGCCCTACATTCCTACTTCCAATAATCTCGGAAAAGTGGCCTGGAATGAATGGACACCTCCTGACAGAAGGCATGGATTTGATTACTGGTATTCTTACGGAACGTATGATGAGCATGATCGCCCGATGTATTGGGATACAAAAGCACCAAGAGATAGTTTTCATTATGTGAATGAATGGGGACCAATCCATGAAGCAAAAAAAGCGTTGGCATTTATGCAAAATGATAATGGAGAATACAGGGAAAAAGGTAAACCGTTTTCATTGGTAGTTTCTATGAATCCACCTCACTCTGAATACAAAACGGTGCCTCAAAAATATTACGACTTGTATAAAGATGTGCCGATGGAAACACTTTTAAAAGATCCGGATATTCCGGCTGCAGGCACCAAGATGGGTGATTTTTACAGGGATAATATTAAATATTATTATGCAAACATGACCGGTGTAGATGAGCAGGTTGGAGTTATACTAAAAGGGTTAAAAGATAATAAATTAGATGATAACACTATCGTAGTATTCATGTCTGATCATGGAAATAATCTTGGTAAGCATGAGGAGATTTCAAAGAATAATATGTATGAAGAATCATTGAGTATTCCTTTTTTCATTTATTGGAAAGGTCATATTATGCCGCGTATTGACAATACGTTTTTGGGAAGTATTCCCGATCTGTATCCAACCTTTTTAGATTTAATGGGACTGAAAAAATCAATCCCGAATGATCTGGATGGAACCAGCTATGCTGATTATTTTTTAAACGGGACAGGTAGTAAGCCATCCTACCAATATATCATGGGAGCTATTATAAGTAATAATGTCAACATCAATACAGGTTTCAGAGGCATCAGAACCAAAGAATACACGATGGCTTATGTAAAAAAGAAAGGTAAAACTGAATCTTATCTTTTTGATTTGAATAAAGATCCTTTTGAGATGAATAATATATATGATCCTAATTCAGAGATCGTAAAACAATATAGAAAAGAATTGATTGAATGGTTAAAGAAAACGAAGGATGTTTTTATAATTCCGGATAGATAAAAGGTGAGTAACGACGCCTTTGTAAAAAAGGCAACAGGCAACAGAAGAATAACAAGAAGGATATGACCACGAAGGGCACAAAGAACACGAAGTGAAAATACTTTGCATTTTTCATTTATTCCGAAGGAATAAACCCTTAGTGCTCTTTGTGTTCTTCGTGGTAAAGAGTTTACTTTTCCGGGTAGATTGAAATTGTAAACGACTAAGTAAACTGAAGAATTATTATTTAAACTAAAATAGATGCAACTATGTTTTCTAAAATTATTGTAACAGCCATCACTTTTCTTTTTATATCCTCTTCCGGATATAGTCAGGCACCGATAGCTACTCACACCATTTTTTCTGAGATGAAAAATGTGGCAGACTGGCAGATCGCTGATATAGAAAAAAATGGCTGGCGCTGGCCTTCTACCGATTGGACCAATGGCGCTTACTATGCCGGGCAAATGGCATGGGCTAAAATGGCCAATGACGAAAAGCAATTAGATTTTTTAAAATCGGTGGGTGAGAAAAATAATTGGAATGGTGGCCCTAATGAAAGATTTTTTGCGGATGATTATTGTGTGGGACAAACTTATGCGCAGTTGTTTATGCTTTATAAAGATTCTGCCATGATAAAGCCGATGGTAAAATTGTGTGATGATATTCTCGCACAACCACATACAGAATCATTATTATGGAATTTTGAAGGTGGTCTTCATAATCGCGAATGGGCGTGGTGCGATGCATTGTTTATGGGCCCACCTACTTTGGCATATATATATAAAGTAACCGGTAATAAAAAATATCTTGATGGAATGAATAAGCTGTGGTGGAGAAGCAGCGATTATTTGTACGATACCTCAGAACATCTATATTTCCGGGACAGTCGTTTTTTTGATAAGAGAGAAAAGAATGGTAAAAAGGTTTTCTGGAGCAGGGGGAATGGATGGGTAATATCAGGCATTACACGTATTCTTGATAATATGCCGCCGGACTATCCCGCCAGGCCTCGCTACGTAAAAATATTTGAAGATATGGCCATTCGCATTGCAGCTTTGCAACAGCCAGATGGTACATGGCACGCAAGTTTGCTGGACCCCAAAAGCTTTCCGGTAAAGGAAACAAGTGGTACAGGATTCTTCACTTATGCATTGGCATGGGGCGTTAATCGTGGCTATTTATCGTATGAAAAATATTTCCCTGTAATAAAAAAGGCGTGGATAGCACTCAACAAATGTGTACATCCTGATGGCAAATTAGGGTTTGTGCAGGTTCCCGGTGCCTCTCCCGAAAAAGTAGGTTACGAAGATTCAGAAGTATATGGTACAGGGGCATTCCTGCTCGCAGGAACTGAATTGTTTAAAATGATGTTTGATAGAGAAAGTGTTCCAAAAAAGACAGTAGTTCATAATCCGCTTCCGTTAGATAGAAGTGATGAAATGGTGGAATTGAAGTGGACACCATTTGCAGAATCGAAATTTGATCCTTCGAGAACCATTGTAGTTAATGCCCGGACCAACGAAGAAATTCCTTCCCAGATTATTTATAACGGAACTAAAACACCGGCTTCGATTATTTTTCAATCGGGCATTACTAAAGGGAGTACCGGATATTATTATTTCAAAAAACAAACCCCTAAACCCTATACAGCTAAGACTTATGGAAGGCAAGTACCTGAGCGTTATGATGATTTTGCATGGGAGAATGACAAGATAGCTTTCAGAATGTATGCTACAGCTTTGGACAAGAGCCCGGATAATGCCAAAGGAATAGATTTATGGTTAAAGAAAACATCTAATCTCGTAATTAATGAATGGTATAAACGAAATGATTATCATGTTGATCATGGTGATGGATTAGATGCTTACGATGTCGGTATGTCACTCGGTTCGGGGAATTCTGAACCATTAACTGATAAAGGACTTGTATTCTCCGATAATTATTCAGATTATAAAATACTGGATCAGGGGCCATTGCGTATTACTTTTCAATTGATCTACAAGCCATGGCAGGTGGAGGGGCAGAAAGTACAACAGGTGAAAACCATATCGCTCGATGCGGGTTCTAACCTTAATAAAGTAACCGATGACTATGAATTTGAAGGAAAGACTTTAACTGTCGCTGCCGGTGTAACGAAACATAACGACGATGGAAATCCTGTGATAGATTCAGTGAATCGTTTTATAAGTTATTGGGATCAGTCGGCTGGAAAAGTTGACAATGGAAAAGTAGGAGTGGGAATTATTGTTCCCGGATTTGAAGCAATCAATTTTAAAAATGAATGGGGACATCTGTTGGCCGTTGCTAATCTAACCACAGGCCAACCATTCATCTATTACCAGGGTGGTGCATGGAATAGAAGTGGATTTTTTCCGGATGAACAATCCTGGATTGATTACCTGACAAATTTCCATAAGAGATTGAAAAATCCTTTAGAGATAAGTTATTAAAAGATTGACACTGTATTATGTCGTTAAGCGTAAGAAATATTATTTTTTCGTTTTCTCTTTTGCTGGGAATCACTTTGCCAGGCCAAATAGTGTCTGCGCAAATCCCTGATATTTGTGAAAGCGTGGTTCCTGCCGGATGGCAAACCCACAATGGAAATCTTTCTATAAGTGGTGCACATTTTAAAGCCGGTGAGGAATCTGTTTTATGGAAATGGAACAAACAGAATTCGTCTATAGTAATTTTAGATACTGCATTTGCATCAGTTACCAATAATCCAAGAAGTTCTTTTGTAATCTGGATTTATAATGAAAAGCCTATGGCTGGCAAATTACTGTTTGAATTTGAAAAGGATGGTAAAAAAGCAAGCAGTTTTACTTTCAATCTTGATTTTAAAGGATGGCGTACTGCGTGGGTGATGTATCATCGTGATATGACGGGGAAACCTGTAGCCGGCATGAACAAGCTAATTATTCATAGTCCCAATTTAGTAAAAAAAGGTTCGTTGTATTTTGACCAGGTTCTTTATAATATTGATATCAATCCCCGCTCGCCTATGCGGGATGAGCAGGTTCCCTTTGTGAATATTCATTCTGATGAGGCTGCCAATGCCCACTGGACCGCCTTATACAGTTTTAGTCACAAAAAAAATTATCTTCCTTTGCCTGCAAAGGTCTCGATTCAGAAGGGTAGAGATCTGGATACGGTTTCAAAACGATATGAAAATATTTTGCTATCGGGCGCTAAGTATAAAAAGATAACATTGCCTGAAATTGAAGAAGAATTTAGCTACTGGAATATTAAAAGACAAGGCAACCAAATTTCAGGAAGGCCAATTTATAGCATGAATGACCGTGAACTGTTTCCCGGTAATATTGATAAAGCATCAAAAGATAGTTTTGATAAATCTACCATCAAACCTTATTCAGAATTGATGCTAAATATAGCAGGTGTATATCGCGTATCAAAAGATGTTCAGGAAAAACATGGTTTAGCAAAAATGTTTATTGATCTGATTGATAACCTGGAAGACCAGGGATGGGCGCCAGGCAGCGGAATGGGCGCTTTGCATCATCTGGGGTATAATTTCAGTAGTTATTATTCAGCCTGTCTTTTGATGAAACTGGTTTTAAAAGAACAAAAACGTTTTGAGCAAACATGGAAAACCATGTTTTGGTTTAGTGGTTTGGGAAGAACACAACCGAAGGTGGGCAATCCTGCAGATTTTAATATTGATGTGTTTAATACATTGTTGGGAAGCATGTTTAGCACCATACTAATGATGGATGCGCCGGCCGGTAAAGTACGGCAGATGAATGAATTTTCTAACTGGCTGTCTCAGTCTATGATGCCCACTTATTCTATTGATGGCACTTTTAAGCCCGACGGCGCTGTGGTGCATCATGGTACACTTTATCCGGCTTATGGAATAGGTGGATTGCAGGGAATCACCCCTGTTATTTATTGTATCAGTAAAACATCTTTCAATGTAAAACAAGCTTCACTGGAATCATTACGGAAGGTGATGCTCACCATGCATTATTATACGAATCCTATTTACTGGCCCGTGAGTTTGTCAGGAAGGCATCCAACAAAGTCCGGAAAAGTTCCTGATGAAGTTTTTGCGTATATGGCTTTGTCCGGTTCTCCGGATGGAAAGCAAAATATTGATAAAGGAATGGCTGGAATTTATAGAGACATCATTAAAAATCCTAAAGATAAATGGGGTCAGCAATTTGCGAAAAACGGTATTGAGCCTGCGCCTTATCCGCAGGGCCATTGGAATGTGAATTATGGATTGTTGGATATTCATCGCCGAAGTGATTGGTTGGTAACCGTACGTGGACACAATCGTTATTTTGTAGCCAACGAATCTTATCCCGGATTGAATATGTACGGACGTTATGGATCTTACGGTCAGCTTGATGTAACCTATCCCCAAACGAAGAACGATGATGGTGCCAGCTTTAAGGATAAAGGTTGGGATTGGAACAACATACCCGGAACAACAACGCTGCATGTTCCTTTAAGCAAACTAAGGGCTAATATTTTGAATGTAGATGATTTCAGCGGTGTGGAAGAAATGTTGTTATCGGATGAAATATTTGCAGGAGGTACCAACTTGAACCAATGGCAGGGCATGTTTGCGATGATACTTCATGGTAGTGACAAATATGATATGGGAAGCTTCTATGCTCATAAGTCATATTTTATGTTTGATAGTTTGGTGATTTGTTTAGGTTCAAACATTTCCAACACTATTAAAGAGTATCCTACCAACACTACTTTATTCCAAAACAGTTTAGAAGACAGGAACGCTCCATTTTATGTGAATGGTCAAAAGAATACTTCTTTCCCTTATTTGAAAAAATGGAATGATTCGGGGGTACTAACAATTATGGATAGCCGTAAAGTAGGTTATTATGTTCCTTCGCAGAAAAATCTGATATTTACCCGCGAAGAACAATCATCCAGAGATCAAACAGATGCCAGAGATACGCACGGAGATATAGGTATGCTTATTATTGATCATGGTAATGCACCTCAGGATCGATCTTACGAATATGCCATGCTGATAGCAACCAGTCCTGAAGCCATGGAACAACTCAAAGCAAATATGCAAAGCGCCGATCCGGTTTACAGAGTATTGCAAAAAGACAGTGTAGCCCATACAGTTTATTATACCCCTAAGCACATCACTTCATCCGCATTATTTACAAGTAATTCAAATAGCAGGGATTCATTAGTGGTTTTTAATAGCCGTCCTTGCCTGTTGATGTATCAGAAAAATAATGACTCACTCAGCATGTCGGTTACCGATCCTGACCTCGCCTTTTATACAGGCCCGGATGAAACGCCATTAACGGCTGATGGCAAGAGGAAAGAAGTAAGTATCTATTCGCGCAGTTGGTATAAAACTCCGGCACAGCCTACTATGGTTGATTTGATCATTAAAGGTCATTGGAGAACGGGGATTAAAGGTGGAAGAATACAAGCCACTCTTTTATCGAATGGTAATACGCAACTTTCTATACCGTGTGAATATGGATTAGCATCGAAAATAAAATTGATCCACATTGATAACTAATAATATGATAACGCAATATATTTTTTTAGGAAGAACTCAAAATAGTAAGCATCTTTTGGGGACGATTGCACAAATTAGTATTTATGAATCTTTAAATTTCATTATAATTGTAATAATATACTCTCTATTGTTTTAAAAATTTTATCAAATGAAACTAAATCAGCTTTTTGATCTTACCGGAAAAACCGCACTCGTAACTGGGTGTTCGCGGGGTATCGGTGAAGCAATGGCGCTCGGCCTTGCGGAAGCCGGAGCAAACATTATTGGCGTATCGGGTACATTAAAACCGGGTAGCGATGCGGAGAAGGCAACAAAAAAAATCGGAAGAGAGTTTACTCCTTACGCCATAGACCTTGGTAACAGAAAAGAATTATACGCTTCTATTGAGAAAATAAAATCCGTGCATCCGGTCATTGATATCCTTATTAATAATGCCGGGATCATAAAACGAGATCCTGCTGTAGTCCATACAGATGAAGATTGGGATGATGTACTTAATGTGAATCTTGATGCTGCGTTTATTCTTGCCCGTGAGTTTGGAAAAGAAATGATTAAAAGGAAAAGTGGAAAAATAATTTTTACCTGTTCATTACTTTCGTTTCAGGGTGGCATCAATGTGCCGGGATATGCAGCCAGCAAAGGAGCCATAGCCAGCCTTGTAAAAGCACTTGCCAATGAATGGGCCTCCAAAGGAGTAAACGTTAATGGCATTGCACCGGGGTATATTGCAACAAGTAACACGCAGGCATTAAGAGCAGATGAGGAAAGAAGTAAATCCATTCTGGATAGAATACCTGCCGGAAGGTGGGGTGAGCCGGATGATTTTAAAGGACCGGTTGTTTTCCTTAGCTCTTCTGCTTCCGATTATGTGGATGGAGAAATTTTGACGGTGGATGGAGGATGGATGGGAAGGTAAAATCATTGTCGAAATCTTAGGAAGATTGAAGTTTAAAAATATCATTGTTATAATAAAAAAATGAAAGTAATGAAAGAGAAAATAGAAACACGCTATGCCAGCAGCCCCATGGAGGTTGCAAACATGCATACTTCCCAACTGAGGGAAAATTTTTTAATCGAAAAAGTCTTTGAGGAAGATGTCATTCATCTTACTTTGTCTTTTTACGATCGTTATATTGCCGGTGGTGCAATGCCGGTAAACAAGGCAATTGAATTGCCCAATCCCGAAAATTTAAAAGCTCAATATTTTTTGGAAAGAAGAGAAATGGGAATCATCAATGTAGGCGGTAAAGGAACCATAGAGGCAGATGGAGAAAAATATGAACTGGATTTTAAAGAAGCACTTTATATCAGTAAAGAAACAAAGAATGTGAAATTCCTTTCTGCGGATAAATCGAAACCTGCAAAGTTTTATATTAACTCCGCACCGGCGCATCATAAATTTTCTACCAAAAAAATAACTAAGAAGGAAGCCGAAATTGTTACACTTGGTTCTTTGGAAAATTCCAATCATCGTGTCATCAATAAGCTAATCGTAAACAGTGTGGTAGAGACTTGCCAGTTACAAATGGGAATGACCGAATTAAAAACTGGAAGTGTGTGGAATACGATGCCTGCGCATACACATGATCGTAGGATGGAAGTTTATTTTTATTTTGAAATACCTGAAGGCCAGTCTGTAAGCCATTTTATGGGCGAGCCTCAGGAGACAAGACATATCTGGATGCAAAATGAACAAGCGGTCATTTCGCCTAACTGGAGTATTCATGCAGGAGCAGGTACCTTCAATTATACATTTATCTGGGGTATGGCCGGTGAAAACCTGGATTACGGAGATATGGATGTGTGTGATGTAAATGATTTGAGGTAAAGATTTATTACACGGATTAAAATAATAAATTTCAAGACTTTCCCCCTCTCTGCCTTAGGCGGAGAGGGGCCGGGGATTAGGCCAAATTCCCAAAAATAAAAAAATATTTTCTTCCTTTTAAGTTGTCGAAAATTTTACTGTGGAAAGTTATTAGAGATGGGAAAGCATCATTCTCATTTTCTTTTCATAGAAGATTTTCTGATGATTAATTTAGTGTCAATAATTTTGGTTTCAAAGTCAGTCACGGGTATTTTACTTTCAATCATCTGGATAAGCATCTCTGTAGCGGATTGCCCGATCTCGAAAGCGGGTTGCTCAACTACTGTCATGGGAGGATCAAACAAGTCTCCGACTTTTGTATTGGAGAAGCCCGCGAAGCCCACTTCTTTCTCATGTTTCAAATGTCTGAGTGCTGCAAAGCAAACTACCGTAATACGGTCACTTGCGGTAAAGATCGCATCAGGCTTCGATTTACCTTTAAACAATTCCACTATAGCATCTTCTACTTCTTTAGCAATCATGCCACCGTGATTGCAATGCTTGATTAAAGATTCATTGAACGGAATACAATGTTTTTCAAGCGCTTCTTTATAGCCTTGTAATCTTTCTTTGGTGATGGATAAATAAGGCGCGCTGGTAATGTGTGCAATTTTTTTAAATCCCTGTAAAATTAGATGTTCGGTGGCTTGCAATGCTCCAAGGTAATTATTCGCGGTTACTTTATGCGTTTCGATCTCATCGGTGATTCTGTCAAAAAAAACAATCGGCAACCCCTTTTTATGAAGATCTTTCAGGTAAGTAAGGTCAACCGTTCCACTTGATAAAGAGATTAATAATCCATCTACCGATCTTGATGCGTGGTGCATTACATTTACTTTTTCTCTTTCTTCCGATTCATGGCTTTGATTTATAACAACGTGGTAGCCACGGTTGTAGGCGATAGATTCGATTCCGTTAATAGCCTCGGAAAAAAAAGTGTTGGCGATTTCACTCACTACCACGCCAATTGCGCGGCTTCTTCCTTCTTTGAGGCTTAAGGCAATAGGATTGGGCCGGTAATTTATTTTCTCTGCAAGTTCGAGTACCATTTTTGTTGTTTCATGGCTTATTTCATTGCTGCCTCTTAATGCCCTTGAAACGGTAGAGGCAGAAAGATTCAATTCTTTAGCAATATCTTTTATGGTAACATTCCCGAATTTCATAGCTAAAAAGAGTTAGTTTTTAAGAAAAAGTGTATCTAAAAGTAATGAATTTTTCTTGCTTCTGCACTCTATGAAAATTGCAAACTTTGTCCGGAATGATTGCATAGAAACAGGCAAGTGATAGGTTAATTAATCTAAAAAATACGGTTACACTTGTTAAGAGGTTGTTGAAAGATGATGATAAGAATTTTGCAGGATAGTGATACATGAACTTTTTAATCTCCCCTGTAAAACTGCATTGGTAACAGGAAGTTTCAGTAGAATTGGCGAAGCGATGGTTATAGCCATGGCAGATGGGAGTGCTGTTATCATTGGTGTTTCAAGAATGCTTAAAGTTTGAAGCGATACGAAGAAGAAAAAAAATACAGAAAATGTTTTTTCATCTTATATGATTGACTTTGCTAACAAAAAAGAATTATATGCTTCTGATGAGAAATTAAAATCCGTACATCAGTTCATTGATATACTTATTAATGATGTAGAAATCGTAACCAATTCAAAAGAGTGGTTTGAGTATTTAAAAAATTTTAAAGAAGAGACCTAACGGAATGTAATCGTTGAATGGTTGGAGTAAAATTTTTATAGTATAGTTTGCGCCCTTATTTTTACAGTGAAGAATAAAAAAATTAAAAAAGCAAATTAAATTATAATCGTTATGAAATTATCACGCTATACTTTAAAGAATATTTCATCCGATAATGTGGTGGTGCCCGATGAATCTATCTTTGAATTACCTGAAAGGGTTTTGCAATTTGGTACTGGAAGGCTGTTGCGTGGTCTTCCTGATTATTTTATTGACAAGGCAAATAGGATGGGGATGTTCAATGGGCGTATTGTAATGGTAAAGACTACCTCACATGGGGATATTACTGTGTTTGACAAACAGGATGGGTTATATACTTTGTGTGAGCGTGGAATTGTTGATGGGGAAAAGAGAGAAGAGAACATTATTATCTCATCCGTAAGCAGGGTGCTTTTTGCACAAAATGATTGGAGTGCGATTTTGGAATGTGCTCATAATCCGGACATGAAAATTATTATTTCTAATACAACAGAAATAGGCATTCAATTGGTTGATGATGATATTCACCACTGTCCTCCGGTTTCCTATCCGGGTAAAATACTTGCCTTCCTTTATGAAAGATTTACAGCGTTTAATGGAGACGAAGAAATGGGATTGGTAATAGTACCCACCGAATTAATTCCCGATAATGCCAAAAGACTGGAATCCATTGTTCTGGAGCTGGCTCATTTGAATTCTCTTGATGATGACTTTATTGAATGGCTTGAGAAGTGTAATTATTTCTGTAATTCTCTGGTGGATAGAATTGTTACCGGTATGCCTGATGAGGAAGTAAGAGTAAAGATTGAAAATGAATTGGGTTACAAAGATGAATTATTAGTGGTGAGCGAAGTATATCGGTTATGGGCGATTGAAGGCAATGAGAAAATAAAAAGTATCCTTTCGTTTGCTCGAGCCGATAAAAGTGTGGTGATCGAGGCTGATATTGATTTGTATCGGGAGCTAAAATTACGCCTGTTGAATGGAACGCATACCCTTACTTGTGGTGTTGCCTTTCTTGCAGGTTATGGAACCGTTCTTAGTGCTATGGAGGATAAACTTTCATCGTCTTTTATTACGGACCTTATGAAGGACGAAATAGCACCCTCCATTTCTTATGAAATAGACAATGAAGTGAAGGAACAATTTATATTAAAAGTTCTGGATCGTTTTCGTAATCCTTATATCAATCATTATTGGAAAAATATTACACTGAATTACACTTCTAAGATGCAGACACGGTGTGTGCCTTTGTTGATAAATTACTACAAGATTTATGGGAGGGTACCGGAGTTATTTGGTTTGGGATTTGCTTCTTATGTATATTTCATGAAGGCTGTAAAACAGAATGATAAAAGTTTTTTTGGAGAGTTAGATGGTGAGCCTTATCTGATAGAAGATATGATGGCGGAAGAATTTTTTACTATCTGGAAAAATGATTCAATAGATGAAATAGTGAAAAATATTTTACAATCAACCACCTTATGGGATGATGATTTATCACACTTACCGGGCTTTCAAAAGAGTGTGGCCAAAGATTTGAAGAGTATTATAAAATATGGAATGATGGTAACTCTGAAAAATGCTTTTAAATAATAAAGATGACTCGGAATGGGATACACAGGTTACTAAAAGAACACCTTTCGAACGTTCCAGAAATCCTGAAGGATTTATCGGTATAGATTTTTGTAAATTAAAAAAGCATAAATGATGAATTATAAAATGGAACAAACATGGCGTTGGTTCGGGCCAACAGATCCCGTGAGTTTGAGTGATATAAAACAAGCCGGTGCAACAGGTATTGTAACTGCTTTGCACCATATTCCTCATGGAGAAATATGGCCGGTAGATGAAATAAATAAGCGAAAAGATATACTGGAAAAGGGAGGCTTTAAATGGAGCGTTATTGAAAGCATAACTGTACATGAAAATATAAAAACAAGAACAGGAAATTATAAAGAATATATCGAAAAATATAAAAGTTCTATACGTAATGTGGCTGCATGCGGCATACCTATAATCACTTATAATTTTATGCCGGTCAACGACTGGACACGTACTTCTCTTAGTCATGAAATGCCGGATGGCTCTCTGGCACTCTATTTCAATTGGGTTGATCTGGCTGTGTTTGATTTATTTATTCTGAAAAGGAAAAATGCGGACTTATCTTATTCAAAAGATATTTTACAGAAAGCGGAAGGGAGATTTAAAAATTATTCTGAAAAACAATTGGAGGATCTGGCAGGTGTAGTCATGTTTGGAATCCCCGGCGAAAAGAAAGTTACCACCGCGGATATGTTGCAAAAACTTGAATTATATTCTGATATATCTGCTGATTCATTGCGCGATAATCTTTGTGAGTTTCAAGAAGAAATTAGTACTGTGGCGGAAGAATGTGGTGTTGTGTTAGCCATTCATCCCGATGATCCCCCTTTTCCTATTCTGGGGCTTCCGCGAATCGTGAGCAACATGGAGGATTTTGATTATTTTTTAAATAAAGTCAATAATAAAGCCAATGGTGTTTGTTTCTGCACAGGATCGCTGGGAGCCTCTGCAAAAAATAATTTAACAGATATGGTTAAACGTATTGGAGAAAGAATTCATTTTGTGCATTTAAGAAATGTAACCAAAGATAAAGAGGGTAATTTTTACGAAGCGGATCATCTTGGCGGTGATAATGACATGTACTCTATAGTGAAAGAGATATCAGGTCTTCAGCAAAAATTAGAGAAGTCTATTCCTTTCCGCCCGGATCATGGCCACCAGATGATGGACGATTTGAATAAAGTTTCTAATCCCGGTTATTCGGGCATAGGGAGAATGCGGGGCCTTGCTGAAATAAGAGGGCTTGAAATGGGAATACTCGGTACAGAGAAAAAATAATTATATTTAGGGACTTTTATTTATTAATAAAACAGGATTGATTCAAAAAATTCCATTACCAATTTAAATAAAATAAAATGCCGGAAACTTCACTAAAAGGCGGCTTTCCTTCTGCTGTCGAAAATATTAATGAAAAGGTTGGTAAATACAGATGGACAATATGTACGTTGCTTTTTTTCGCGACAACCATTAATTATCTTGATAGATCGGTAATCAGTTTATTAAAAAATGATCTTGAGTTAAAGTTCAACTGGACCGAATCTGATTATTCTGATATTGTGATCGCTTTTCAGCTTTCTTATGCGATTGGTATGTTGATGGCGGGGAGGTTTATAGATAAAGTGGGAACCAAAATCGGTTATGCTGTATCATTGGCACTCTGGAGTTTTGCATCCATGGGGCATGCTCTGGTAAAAAGTACCGTTGGCTTTCTGATTGCGAGGTCTGCTTTGGGTATCAGTGAAGCAGGTAATTTCCCGGCTGCTATAAAAACTACTGCTGAATGGTTTCCTAAAAAGGAAAGGGCATTAGCAACCGGTATCTTTAATTCGGGGGCCAACATTGGCGCTATACTGGCACCTCTTACCGTTCCTTTTATTGTAGTGAAATGGGGTTGGCAGGAGGCTTTTGTTTTTACGGGTGCCTTCGGTTTGATATGGTTGGTATTTTGGTTTATATTTTATGAAATTCCGGCTAAGCAAAAGCGGTTATCCAGGAAAGAGTTTGATTATATCCATAGCGATCTTGATGAAGCGGAAAACAAACCCGGTAGTATCGGACTTACTTCAGATGTTGAAATTAGCAAAAGAGTTCCCTGGATAAAACTGTTGAAATACAATCAAACCTGGGCTTTCATTATGGGGAAGTTTCTTACCGACCCTATCTGGTGGTTTTACCTTTTTTGGCTCCCTGCTTTTTTGACAGCACAGTACGGAATTGAGGGTACAGGAATAGCATTACCGGTTGCTTTGGTTTATACTATGTCAACGGTAGGAAGTATATGGGGCGGATGGTTGCCAATGTATTTTATCAAAAAAGACTGGCCGGTATTCCGTGCTCGCAAAATATCCATGTTGATATACGCTTTCATGGTATTACCCGTAGTATTCGCCCAATATCTTGGCTCTATGAATATGTGGCTGGCTGTTTTTATAATCGGAATCGCCACTGCTGCTCATCAGGCCTGGTCGGCAAATATATTTACCACCGTGTCGGACATGTTTCCCAAAAAAACAGTGGCTTCCGTAACCGGTATGGGAGGCATGGCGGGCGCATTAGGAGGCATACTGATTGCTTTTCTTGCCGGAAAACTATTTGATCATTTTAAAGGGCTGGGCAATATAGATACCGGCTATTACATCATGTTTATTATTTGTGGAGTTGCTTATCTGTTAGCATGGGTGGTTATGCATATCCTGGCACCTAAAATGAAGCGGATTGATTTTGAGTAGAAGGAGAAGCTTTGGGCAATGAGCAAAGAAGCAATGAATGATATGGTAAAGAGTTGATAACTTTTCGAAAAGGCCTCAACTCTATCATCTTTTTGGTCTCTGACATGCAGGTAGTAAGAGACAAAATGAAGTAAAAAATAAGAAACGGGTTAGAATCATATTATATGAAAAAGTTTTTAGACAGGGACTTTTTGCTTCAATCTGAAATAGCAAGAAGATTATACCATGAGTTTGCCGAAAAAATGCCAATTATAGATTATCACTGCCATCTTCCGGTAGAGCAGATTGCCAATGATATTAATTTTGAAAACCTGACTCAGATATGGTTGTATGGCGATCATTACAAATGGCGTGCTATGCGTGCCAATGGGGTAGATGAGGGGTACTGCACCGGCAGCCGGACAGATTATGAGAAGTTTGAAAAATGGGCTGAAACGGTTCCTTATACTTTACGCAATCCGCTCTATCACTGGACCCATCTTGAATTACAAAGATATTTTGATGTACATGAAATATTGAATCCCTCCAGTGCGAAAAGGATATATGAAGATTGTACTCAAAAATTACAAACAAAAGAATATTCTGTAAGAAACCTGATGCGCAAAATGAATGTAAAAGTCGTTTGCACAACAGATGATCCCACTGATACTCTGGAGCATCATCAAAAAATAAAAGATGATAATTTTGAGATAAAAGTTCTTCCTGCTTTTAGGCCTGATAAGGCGATGAACGTAGATGATCCGGATATTTTTAATGAGTATGTAAAAAAGCTGGAAGCCATCAGTGGAATGAAAGTCGGTTCCTACTCGGCTTATCTCGCTGCATTAAAACAGCGCCATGATTTCTTTGCAACTATGGGATGTTCAGTCTCTGATCATGGACTGGAATATATTTATGCAGAAGATTATTCTGATGAAGAGGTCAATGCTATCTTCGATAAAATTCAAAATGGGACTCATCTTTCTGTTGAAGAAAATTTGAAATTCAAATCGGCTATGCTCCATGTCTTTGCGATATGGGATCATGAGAAAGGGTGGGTACAACAATATCATCTGGGCGCCTTTAGAAATAATAATTTGCGTAAGTTTAAAGAGTTGGGACCTGATACCGGATGGGATTCTATCGGAGATTATTCCCAGGGCCAATCAATGGTGAAATTCTTTGATACCCTTGATTCATCTGACCAATTGACTAAAACAATTATTTATAATCTCAACCCTGCCGACAATGAATTAGTGGCGTCTATGATTGGCAATTTTAATGACGGAACTATTCCCGGAAAGATCCAGTTTGGCGGTGCGTGGTGGTTTCTGGATCAAAAAGATGGTATGACCAAACAAATTAATGCTCTTTCCAACATGGGGTTGCTTAGCAGGATGGTGGGTATGCTTACTGATTCCCGCTCTTTTCTTTCCTATCCCCGCCATGAATATTTCCGTAGAGTTATTTGTAATTTATTTGGTGAAGAGATTGAAAATGGTGAGTTGCCGAATGATCTTGAGTGGACTGGTAAAATCATTCAGGATATCTGTTACAACAATGCGCAGAATTATTTTAGCTGGTAATGCAAGGCTGTCAGCCTTGCCTGCCCCATTTGTCGAAGAAATTGTCGAAGGCATCTTTTGTAAAGGCTTTAGAGCTTCATTGTACAGCAAGTTGTTTTTATTGGTTATCACATAAATCATGATAATCTGTGTTATCATGCAAAGACATGATATTTTAAATTATCACGTAAAAACGTGATATTCCTGTTTATCACGTAAAAGCGTGATATTTTTTTGATTGTTATCTATAAATAACATAGTTTGTGCTTTAAATAACTCATGAATGATTTGTGTTATTACAGGCGATGTGATCAATTCAACTAAGAATGTTCCCCGTGTGTGGTTAAAGCCATTGAAGAAAGAATTGAATGAGATTGGGGAAAGCCCCAAAGTATGGGAAATATACAGGGGTGATAGTTTTCAGGTGTTAGTAAATGATCCTGTTAATGCGTTGATTACAGCTATAAAAATTAAAGCTGCTTTGAAGTCTATTCAAAATACAGATGTGCGTATGGCTCTGGGTCTCGGAAGCCGGACATATAATGCTCCAAAAATTACGGAATCAAACGGAAGTGCATTTGTACATTCCGGTGAAAAATTTGAATTGCTTAAAAGTGAGAAACAGACTCTCTGTATAAAAAGCGATTGGCCTGATTTTGACAGAGAGATGAATCTATATCTGAAATTAATCCTTATCCCGATGGACAGTTGGACGGTGAATGCTGCTGAAGTGGTAAAAGCGGCTATTGATTATCCAGGCAAATCACAGGAAGAACTAGGGCTCATGGTAGGTGTAAAACAAAATGCAGTAAGCAGCAGGCTCAAAAGAGCCTGTTATAGTGAAGTAATGGAAGTAAATGAAATGTATAAAACAAAATTAAAGACACTGAAATGATTGTCCTGATTAAATTCTTCCTGGCGCACCTGATAGGTGATTTCCTGTTGCAAACAGGGCCGATGGTAAAAGCAAAAGAAGAAAAAAAATTAGGGGCCTGGCAATTATATTTTCATAGCCTTCTTCATGGGGCACTCGTATTATTGTTAGTATGGGATTGGCAATTCTGGAAATGGGCTCTTTTGATCGCGTTCATTCATTTTGTAATTGATGCGGCAAAATTGCTGACACAAAATGAAAAGAACCGTCGGATTTTATTTTTTGTGGATCAACTCCTGCATGTTATCTCTCTATATCTCATTTGGTTATGGTATGAGGATAAGGCAATTTCATTCTCTTTTTTTATGAATGAAAAGTTTTTATTCCTCGCTACGGTGCTGATCTTTCTTACTACTCCGATATCATTTAGTGTAAAATTGTTCATTTCAAGATGGACTCCACAAACCGGTGATAACGGAGATGATTCTTTACAGAGTGCAGGAAAGTATATCGGTATCATGGAACGGCTTCTGGTATTCGCATTAATTATTATCAATCAATGGCAGGCCATAGGATTTCTCCTCGCTGCCAAATCTGTTTTTCGCTTTAGTGATTTAAAAGAAGCCAAAGACAGAAAACTGACTGAATATGTTTTGATAGGCACCTTATTTAGTTTTGGAGTAGCAATTATTACCGGAATGGTTTACCGGTATTTTATGTATCTCTAAAAATGAGTAAGTAGGTACCGGCTAAATTTTTACTTTTATTACCATCTTCTTTATATTTCCTTCTCCAATCATTGGTGCATGTACATCTTCGGGGAAGAAGATAGCAAATTGATTATTGGTTAATTGAAAATACATATCAGGCTCGTCGTTATAAAATGCTACATCTTTTCCCTCATTGTAATCCTCTTTTATTTGAGTGCATGATTGGCGGGGCTTCCATCCGATCTGTTCTTTTCCATTCAGGCAAAGTTGTATGTCAATATGTTTATTGTGACATTCAAATTTCGCTTTTGATTCACTGACGGTCTTTCCGGGTTTATCCGAAACGATAGCTCTTAAACTTTCGCCGTCAATTTCATAATTGCCGGTTTCCAGAGTATCCGTATTTAAAGATTGAATATGTTCAAATGCTTTTGCAAACAGTGGGTGAATACAATAGTATTTTGCTGCGTTTACCATATTATCTATGATCATAAATTCTCTTTATTTTAATTTTTAATTTTCAATTCATTATTTATCTCTGTACCCTTCCGGAAGCGTCACCTTTCATTAAACCTTTCACATCACTTAGGGTAGCATGGTTTAAATCTCCTGGTATGGTATGTTTTAGTGCAGAGGCGGCAGTAGCAAATTCGGCTGCGTCTTTTAGTTCCATTCCGGTTACCAATCCATAGATGAAACCACTGGCAAATGAATCACCACTTCCCACACGGTCAATGATGCGTACTTCATATTTTTTTGAATGATAAAACTCGTTACCATCATAAACCAAAGTGCTCCATCCATTGTCGGATGCACTGTAACTTTCCCGTAAGGTGGAAGCAATATATTTGAAACCAAACTTTTCTTTCATTTGCTGAAATACATCTTTGTACCCATCGAGGTTTAATTCTCCTTTGGTAACATCGGTCCCTTTACTTTTGAACCCCAGCGTGGTTTCTGCGTCTTCTTCATTACCGATACATACATCTACATATTGGCAAAGACGACTCATCACTTCTTTTGCCTTTTCTTTACTCCATAATTTTTTGCGATAGTTAAGGTCTATACTGGTGGTAATTCCTTTTGCTTTGGCGGCTTTTAAAGCGGCTTCGGTGAGTGCGGCGGCTTTGTCACTTAGTGCCGGTGTGATACCGGTAGTGTGAAACCATGAAGCACCTTCCAGTATTTTATCAAAATTAAAATCAGAGATATCTGCTTCTGCTATTGCAGAATCGGCACGGTCGTAAATCACTTGAGATGCGCGCATGGAAGCACCGGTCTCTAAAAAATAAATCCCTAATCTTTTTCCACCTCTCACTATGTATTGCGTATCCACACCATAACGGCGCAAATGGTTGATAGCTGATTGTCCTATGGCATTATCAGGAACTTTAGAAACAAATACCCCTTCTAATCCATAATTGCAAAGCGCTGCGGATACATTTGCTTCTCCGCCACCATACGTAACATCGAAATTATCAGCCTGTACGAATCTTTTAAAGTCTGGGGTTGATAGGCGCAACATGATTTCGCCAAGGGTGACAACTTTTTTTGACATGGTCTTTATATATTTATGTGAAAGGATGAAATAAGAAGTATATCTTTTACTTTTGTCAAATCTCTATCTTATTTCTTTAATCAACAAGAGTTTGTGTCATAATTATTGAAGAATCTACGATAACGTTTGCGTAAGAAAATGCGGATTAGAAATATAATTCAGATAACATTGTTTAACCATAAAAATGAATGTATGAGTAAGAAAACCGATTTATTGCAATTAATTCCTGCGCAGGGAGTTTTGCCGCTTTATTTTTATAGTGATGCTGAAGTGAGCGTAGAAGTATTACGGGCATTGTATCGCGCGGGAATCAGAATGGTTGAATATACCAACCGGGGCCAGGCTGCCTTTAATAATTTTAAGAAGATGCGCGAAGTACGTGATGCTGAAATGAAAGGGATGTATCTGGGAATTGGTACCATAAAGAATGGTGAAGCAGCACAAAATTTTATTGATGCCGGTACTGATTTTATTGTATGTCCGGGCCTTGTAGAAGAGGTTGCGAAGGTGGCTGATAAAAATGATATGTTATGGATACCGGGATGTATGACACCGTCAGAAATTATTCGTGCAGAGAATTTAGGCGCAAAAATGATCAAACTCTTTCCGGGAAATATTTTGGGGCCTCAGTTTATGAGTGCAATCAAATCTTTATTCCCTGACCTTTTATTTATGCCTACAGGCGGCGTGGATCTGGAGAGAGAGAATATTGCTGCATGGCTGAAATCAGGTGTATGCGCGGTGGGAATGGGGAGTAAGCTTATCAGTAAGCAATTATTGGAACAGAAAGATTATGCAAAAATTGAACAACTCACTATACAGGCGTTGGCCATTGTAAAGTCGCTTAGGTAATTCCTGTATAACTTGACTGTTAGTCAAAAATAATTTGGAAATGTAGGGCACTATATGTGCTACGTGTTTTTTATTGCTGTGATTAATTTATTCCGAGAGGTAGTTGATCAGTTTGCTGAATTTGGTGTTTGTCTTTCTGGTGGTTGAAACTACTGGATTTATAATTTAAAAAGAAAATGGTCTTTTATAAGAGTATCAAGAGACGGTAAACTGTTATCCTTCTTCATGAAACCGTTATGGCTTACACTGCAATTTTTTTTGTTATCTGCACAAAGTGCTAAAAAGGATTGCCACTCATTGATCCTAATACTTTACTATTGCTCCACCGAATGGCTGAAACCCTTTATTAGATTGTATTCGATGTTACTCGCCAATCTGTTACAAAAAAGATAGAATATAAAACACGGGTTCTGAAGTAAGATTGTTATTTTTAATTCTGTTTTATTAAGCAAGCAATTACTGTTTATTTTTTACATTCACCGCAACTACATTTATGAGTACCTCATCACAACTTAATCGCACACTCGGACTGCGTCTGGCAATTGTAATGGTTATCGGAAATATTATTGGTTCCGGCATTTATAAAAAAGTTGCGCCTATGGCTGCTGAACTACATTCTTCGGGGTGGGTGCTTGTATGCTGGGTACTCGGCGGTATAATAACCATGTTTGGCGCATTGAGCAATGCGGAGATAGCAAGTATGCTCGCCGATACAGGTGGAGAATATGTTTACTATAAAAAGATATACAACCGCTTTTTCTCTTTCCTTTACGGTTGGTCCAATTTTGCAGCGATCAAATCTGCGGCCATCGCTTCTATTGCCTATGTATTTGCACAATCTCTCGATAGTATTATCCATGTGCCACCGGTATTTTCATCACTCGCTCAGGTACACATAGCCGGTATCTTTTACCCTTTCGAAGGCTTTAATGTGAAGCTCATTGCCATCATTTTGATTATTTTTCTTACCTGGGTTAATAGCCGGGGGCTTCGGCTGGGAGCAAGTTTGAGTACCATATTATTATTGCTGGTGGTAGCGGGTATTGCCAGCATTGTTATTTTTGGAGCCAGTAGTCCGGAGGCAGATATTTCTTCTTCATTCTCAATGGCTACCACCAATGCACAACCTGTTACGATGAGTGCCATATTTACAGCGATGCTGGCCGCTTTTTGGGCGTATGAAGGCTGGAATACTGTGGGTTTCCTGGGAGGAGAAATAAAAAATCCCAACAGGAATGTGCCTTTGAGTATTGCGCTCGGTTTATTGATTGTGATTGTATTGTATGTACTTGCTAATATTACTTACTTGTCTTTGTTGCCTGTAAATACATTGGAACAAATAAATAATGCGGGCAATTCAATTGCTGCAGTGGAAGCCGTAAAAGTTTTTTGGAATCAGGGCGGGGTTATTTTTATTTCATTGTTAATCTTGTTATCTACTCTGGGATGTACCCATGCGACGATTCTGGGCAATGCACGTACATCTTATGCTATGGCAAAAGGCGGATTGTTTTTTCCTAAAATGGCAAAGATCAATCATGCAAAAGTTCCGGGCAATGCTCTCTGGTATCAGGGTGTGTGGGCAAGTATTCTGGTTTTGTCAGGCACCTTCGATCAGCTTACTGACATGTTGATATTTGCAGCATTTATTTTTTATGGAGCTACTGCTTTGGGTGTATTTATTTTAAGAAAGAAAATGCCTGATACTCCTCGCCCTTACAAAGTCTGGGGTTATCCTGTGGTTCCTGCCATATTCATTATTTTCTGTGTATTCCTGATTGGTAATACGATCATTGCGCGTCCGCGGGAGGCTGGTATTGGGCTAGTCTTAATATTTCTGGGAGTGCCTTTCTACTGGTGGTTTCAGCGTAAGAATAAAGTGAAGGAAGTAGAATAAACAGGATAGGGGAGTACGCATAGACGAAAAAATTATTGATGATATATTTACAAATACCGACAATCCCAATCGCCGATTTGTGAGCCTTGATAGCTTGTATTGCTCTAAACAAAAGATAGTTCCCGGCAATGGTAAAGTATTGTTTGAGAAAGAAAATGAAATAACAATGGTGCAATTGTTAACTGATGCTTTACGTATAGAGTGGGTAACCTTTACTTAGAACATTTTATTGCCACATCTATTCAATTGGTTCAGCCCACTGACGTGTTCCCTCACTTCCTTAAAAAATCTAAGATTTCCCTCTTTCTGATATTGTACTCTCGAATTTTCCGACCATTTGATTTTATCAACATCGCCAACTTCTTTTTCTTCATTTTAATTTATGTTAATTATAAAGAAGAAAAAGGTAAAATCGTTGTATTAAATTTCTGCTAAGTGGCATTACTTTGTATAATCGTTTAAGAAGTTTATAAACTTATTGTATATAAAGTGGTACTAATTCAAAATATTTATAAAAGAAAATTACAGAAATATCTTTATTTCTCAAAGGTGCTTTCCTGTGCTGATCTTAGTATTTTGATCAAGAAGAGCCTCCCTTTTACCACTAAATTTTTGAACGAACTGATTGCGGAAGGGAGCGTAATAGAAGCAGGTTTTGCAAATTCTACAGGAGGACGAAGAGCGCAGGTATATTCTTTAAAACCCGATCTTAATTATATTATATCGGTTGCGATGGATCAGTTGATAACCAGTATAGGTGTATTGGATATGCAGAATAACCTGATCGGGAAAGTTGAAAAGATAGAACTTTCATTAAAAAATAATGCCAATTCATTGGATCAATTGCGGAATTGCATTGTTCAGTTTATTGATAAGTCGGAGATCGCAAGAGATAAGATTATTGGTATTGGCATCAGCATGCCGGGTTTTGTAGATGGAAAAAAAGGGATCAACCATTCATTTCTGAATTCGGGAGAAGAAAGCATTGTAAGTTTCATTGAAAGAGAAACCGGTATCCCTGTACTGATTGATAATGACTCCAGTTTAATAGGACTTGCAGAAATGAGGTTGGGTACTGCACACAATCACAAGAATGTAATGGTTATCAATATTAGCTGGGGAGTGGGCCTGGGAATGATCCTCAATGGAGAATTGTTTCGGGGTTTAAATGGATTTGCCGGAGAGTTTAGCCATATTCCTGTATTTAAGGATAATAAAAAGATTTGTAGTTGCGGGAAAACCGGCTGCCTTGAAACGGAGACCTCTTTATTAGTAATTATTGAGAAAGCCATACAAGGATTAAAGAATGGGAGAATGTCGGTACTTCATGATTTATCTTTTGATCATGTAGAGGAATCATATCTTACTATTGTAGAGGCTGCTAAGAAAGGTGACACTTTTGCTGTGGAACTTTTCTCTGAGGCGGGCTACAATCTTGGGTTAGGAATAGCTATACTTATTACACTTCTTAATCCCGAATTAATAATACTAAGCGGCCGAGGCGCTGCTGCAGGGAAACTATGGCTTGCCCCCATTCAGCAAGCTATCAATGAACATTGTATTCCTAAGATCGCAGAAGATACCCAGATAAAAATTTCAACATTCGGACAAAGGATAGACCTGATAGGTGCAGCAGCTTTGGTGATGGAGAATTATGATACTCTTCCCAAAGTAAGTAATGTATTAAAAATTAAAAGTGATCTCCAAAATAAGAAAATAAAAATTGCTTAACATTCAACCACATAAAGGAAACTTAATTTTTAAATGACAAAATAAATACAATGAAAAAATTAACTCGGAAATTATTGCTCTGTAGTATTTTTTGTTTTTGCGCGATCATCACTTTTGCGCAGCAAAGAACAGTTACAGGAACGATAAAAGACAATAATGGAGCGCCGGTTGTTAACGCTTCAGTGATTGTGAAGGGCACAACCAGCGGAGTGGCAACCGATGCAAATGGTCATTTTAGTATTTCAGTTAATAGCTCTGATGCAGTTCTCGTAATCAGTTCTGTTAACTATAAATCCAAAGAAGTTGCTGTAAGACAAAGTAATAATCTGAGTATTATAATGGAGGGTGACAATGCGGCCATGCAGGAAGTGGTGGTTACGGCTCTCGGGATTACTCAAAAAAACCGTAACCTTGGTTATTCTGTGTCCACAATAAAAGGAGAAGAGATAGACCGTACAAATACGGTAAATCCGATTACCGCTTTGCAAGGTAAAGTGGCAGGGGTTAACATTAATGTGATGGGCGCAGCCGGTATTCAAACTTCACCAAGTATTCAGATTAGAGGGGCGAGTGTTCTGGGAAACACACCTGGCCAGGCAAATAACCAACCTATTTTTGTAATAGATGGGAATGTAATTACAAACAATTTACAAGATGCCGATGGGGTTGATCCCGGATCTCAGTTAAAGAATTTGAATCCTGATGATTATGAATCCATTACAGTTTTAAAAGGTGCGGCAGCTACTTCCATTTATGGTTCACGGGGTTTAAATGGAGCTGTGGTTATTACTACAAAGAAAGGTAAAAAGGGAAGTGGATTTGGTATTGATTTTACTTCAACTTATCAGACTACGCATGTTTATAAAGCACCAATGGCACTTCAAAATACTTACGGACGAGGCAGCTGGGCAACAAGAGAAGGTAATTTTGCACCTGATGGTACTCAGGCAAATACAGGGTTCAGTTTTGGGCCGCAAATGGACGGATCTATGCACCCTGCTGTTTATGATAATACAAAAATGGTACCTTATTCGCCTCAACCTGACAACTGGAAAGTTTTTTATCAGGACGGAAAATATGTAAATAATAATCTCGCACTGAGCGGGGCAAGTGATAAGTTTCATTACCGTATGTCTTATACCAATAACAATAGTGACGGAATATTGCCCAAAAATGGTTTAAAAAGAAACTCCATTGATATAAATGTGGGCGGAGATATCAACAAAGTTTTTTCTACGGAATTAGGTATTAGCTATGCGAATACAGTAACGTCTAATTTTTTCGGACAAGGAAGATACTATTACTCAGGAGGACAAAATCTGGCATTTAATACTTATTATATGCCGAGAAACATTGATATGGCATCATGGTATGCAAGTTATCGTAACCCTGATAATACCATTAACTCTGCCAGCCTTTATGGAAATCTTCCAAATGTTACTGCTGCTTTTTCAAGATTTGACAAAGATAATTTTAAGCGGAATGAGAATTCCGTATTGGCTTATTTACAATTAAAGGCACAGGTAACCCCTTGGTTGGATCTGTCAGGGAAAGCTAATATCAATTACCTGAAGATTTTTAGTGAAGAGAAAGACAAAGGAAACAATATTAATAACACCGGCGGGTATTATTCATCAGGAGGAAGTTATACTACTGATTATGATTTACTTTTCATGGCCCATGCTACTACAAGAACCATGCATGATAATTTAGGAATAGATTTTCGTATAATCAATGAAATTTATGGTAATAGATTAGGTGAAAATTATGGTTCTAATACCAATGGAGGGTTATCTGTACCCAACCAATTTTTCCTTTTAAATTCTGTGCTTTCTATTCAGAATAATAATTATTACAAAAATAGTTATCCTTCCACACTAACTTATGGATTGGGTGGTATTTTATCATTCAATTACAAAGACTTTTTAAACGTTGAGTTTACAGGCCGTAACGATTGGTTATCCACTTTAGCTTATCCGGCAGGAGTACTGGGCGCTAATAACTTCTCAGTATTCTATCCATCAGTTAATACCTCATATTCATTTTATGATAATTTCAAAAGCAGTATGCCTGATTGGTTATCTTCCGGCAGGTTAAGGGGGTCTCTTGCTTATGTAGGTAATGCTGGTGTTGCAGGAGCTTATGCTACCGGTAATGGGTACTCGCCAAATACAATGATAGGTCAGAATGGGAATTCTGTGGGTATTGCCACCGGATTTAATGCGGATGTAAAACCAAATCTGAATTTAAAACCGCAGCATCAACGTGCCATTGAATTTGGAACTAATTTTTCCGTGTTTAAAGATTTGATCAATGTTGATTTCGCGTGGTATAAGAATAATACTTTTAATCAATTATTGAATCTTCCTGGTGTGTTAGAAACAGGCTATAGTAAATTATTCATCAATGCAGGAAATATTCAAAACAAGGGTTATGAATTGTTGGTAACGGTTACCCCCATTCGTAAGAAAGATTGGTCTTTGGATTTTTCAGTAAACATGGCATCCAATCATAGTAAGATTGTGAAATTTGGCAATGGAATTAAAGAGTGGGAACTAAGCGGTGGCTATGATGGAGCTAATGTATATGCTTATGAAGGAGGCGCTTTTGGAGTACTTACTGCGGAGACATGGGCTGCTTCAAAAATTGACCCTAAAACAGGGTATCCTATCATTGAGATACAAGATAGTGCCAGCAGTACGAACCCTGCCAGTAAATATGCTTATGCTACATATGGATATGTAGCGGCACCTGATTCATTGAGAAGAGTAAAAATCGGAAATGTTGAACCTAAATTTACCGGTGGTGTCAGCGCAAATCTGCGATATAAAAACTTTACCCTTTTTGCCCAGGTTGACGGACGTTTTGGTGGGTATGTTTATTCGGAAGCTTACAATTATGCTATGGCACAGGGTACTTTGGAAGCATCATTAAAATACCGTGATAAAGCGCATGGAGGTGTAGAGCGCATAGACAGCTACACAGGGCAGACGAGATATGATGGCGCTGTAATCAATGGGGTTTTTGATCAGGGACAAGTAAGCCCCAATGGAACTGATATTAGTGGTATGACTTTTAAACAAGCTTACGATAAAGGGTTGGTAGGCCCAATGAAAGCAGCCTATTATTATGTGAACTATTTTGGTTGGGGAACCAATATAAATAACAACGGATCTGCTTCAAAAAATTCATGGGTTATGTTTAGGGAACTGACGATTGGATATAGGGTTCCAACGGCAATTGCCAATAAGATTCATTTACGCGGTGCCAGGATCAACTTGACTGCAAGGAATATAGGGTATTTGTACAAGACATTATCTGATGATCAAAACCCGGAATCATTACAAAGTAATGATCCATTTAGGCCTTACATCACAGGCGGGGTTCCTTTCTCCCGCAATTATGCAGTGACACTAAATATTTCATTATAATAATAACTTCAGAAAAAATGAAAAAAATAAACAGAATAATATTTGGATTGGTAATCTTAGCTACGCTAAACCAATCATGTAAAAAAAGGCTGGTAGATACTAACACCAATCCATACCTGGTAAGTAATGCCGGGCCCGAATTCCTATTTGCAGGAGCCACACAGGATTTTAATTTGACATCCCGTGATCAGACATCCAAAAAATATGGTACCACAATGACATGGATGCAGTATGTAGTTTCCGATGGAGTTGATGCTTCTTCTCTTGCCGGCAATTATTGGGATATTTCCAAAACGTCTGGCCCTAATCCTGGCTTCTCATATTACAATGACTACTACAATGGAAATGGAAGGGATATGCATAGAATCATTGCCTTGATTGACGCTATGCCTGACGAGCAAAAGGGAACCTATCAGGGAGTAAAAGCAATGTGCTCGATTATAGATACCTATCAGGCATGGAAGGTTGCCGATATATACGGAGCTATGCCTTACGACCAGGCATTTCAACCTGACAAATATCCTCTACCAGATTATAATTTTGATTATGATTTATACAAAACGTTTGATCAGCAGTTGAAAGATGCAGCAACTCTTTTGAAAAATGCTACCTCAAAACAGGTGGATGTTTCTGCACAGGATCAGTTTTTCAATGGGGATTATTCCAAATGGCTGGCATTTGCGAATACTTTGCGCATTAAAATTGCACAACGTTATGAAAAAAGAGATGCAGCGAATTTGACAAGTGTTTTGAATGATATTGCTACAAATTTCAATAGTAATGTAATCTCATCTGTTAATGGTTCATTCGGATATAGTCAAACACAGGGCTGGAATAATAACGTGGATGATATTAACGTACTATTATTTTCTTATGACGCGGCTTTCCCATTTGTTGAATTCTTGAAATCAACTAATGATCCCCGCATTAGATTTATGGTGAGACAAAATGATTTTGGAAATAACTATAAAGGATATGTAAATGTAAAAAATAATGGGAATGCCGCTGCACAGGCAGCTTTGCTATTACCTCAAAATCAGATGCGGTACTGGGGCAAACATCCATCTCCCGCATCAACAGATCCTTCTTATGGGTTTACAGGGGGTGATAGATTTGAAGCCTTTAATCTTACTACCACAACGAACCCTCAAAATCTGGGAATTCTATCGGCCATCCAAACCAGATTATTTTTGAAGAATGGTGGCTTTGGAGGTTTTGATTCGCGATCTGATGTTTCAATTTATGGACATGACGGCGAAACTGTTGTAGATGGCAAGACAATTAAAATGAGGACACCCTATTTAACGTATGCTGAGACTTGTTTTATGATGGCAGAGATTGCGCAAAAGGGGGGAAATGGATTGGGTAAATCTGCATCAGACTGGTTTCACGCAGGCGTTCAGGCATCCTTTGATCAATATCAGGCTTTGGCTATTGCAACTGGTGTACCAAAAGCAGATACGGTAACCATTGGTAACTTTGCTTCCTCACTTCCTTATTTGGGGCTTCCAAGTATCTATTCACAAGCTTGGGTAAATTTCCTTTTGGAGCCAGATGAAGCATGGGCCATGTGGAAACGCACGGGATATCCTCAATTCACTGATGTGAGGGCGGGGAATAATGGTAAAATTGGTGATGGCTCCACCATTGCCTATCTGGAAAACCTATGGAATGGAAGCAAGAATCTCGTAATTGCAAGAAGGGACGCTCTTTCGCTTAGCTCCGGCTCTCAACCTAATAATGATAATTACCAAAAAGCATTACAGAGTATGATCTCAAAAGACCCGGCCTACGGTACAAAAGCTTCCAGTACCTACGGACGAATCTGGTGGGATATGCAATAATTTTTTTTCACAATTAAGTACAGATAACCAACCTCTCACCAGGTTGGTTATCTTTTTTAGAGCCTTTTCAGAAAAGCTATTATTTCATTTTTGGAGAATTGATTAAGAAATGATGATCTCAATTTTAGTAAAAATAGATAGATAAGGGACTTTATATTTTATACTTCACAAAAGTTGGATTCATGATCTTTTAAATATAGACCGGAACGCGGTAGTGAAAGGGGCATAAAGCAGGCGGAGGCTATTGGAAACATTCTGGAAAGCCAACTACATCACGGAATAGAAAAAAAATTAAACTCAGGGACAAGGCCTAATTTTGTCATGATAGCTACAATGTGGGTTGATTTTTTAAACTTTTATTACAGTGATAAAATCTCTTTTTAAATCCTATTGCTCTCGGATCACTTTTGGTCTTTACTTATTGGGAGCAATATTTTTGAATTCTTTTGAGGCCACTGCACAATCGAAAAAAAATTCTAATGGAAGTGAAAACTTTCCCGATACTACTAAACTGCAACAATTGTCGGAAGGACTGCATGGATATATTTCTATGAATTTGCCAAAGCAAAAAGAAGGCTTTGGCTATGGGGTAAGTTTTTATGTAAGTGCATGGCCGTTATTAGAAAAACCGCTTTCAGGTTTTCAGATTGGACTTCCCGGTACATGGATTGAGCCCGACAACAGGGGCTTCGAGGAACCATTATGCCCCATTGGAACTTATGCAAGAGATAACTGGCCGCAAAGAGGCCCGTCATACCGCGATGTTTTTCAAACAATAGAAGGTAGCCTTGGCTTTTGGGGAAGTACCCAATTTGGTTCATCTACCGCTAAGTTCCGTATGAATGGAACACCCAATTGTTATAATGGTGAAATATCCTCGCCCGGCTGGGGCTTTGGCAGAACAAGGCCGCTTAAGGCTGACCAGATGGGGATAGCTCAACTTAGTAATCATATACTCGTGCCTCCGGATGGACTTACATTTAAGAAAGGTACTTCCGGAGAATTGATGGGGTATGCATGGATGGCTTTACCCATTATCCCGGCTCAGCCTAAGAAAGATGGTAGCGCCGCTTCTGGAGACCAAAGCTGGACGTGCTTTTTGAATGCTGCAAATTTTAAAGGACCTGTTGCATTTTATATTCCTCGCGTGTGGAGTAGGATAACAGATAAATATCCAACAGCAGAAGGTCGCACTTTAGATACAAGAGAAGGTGTGGTTGGTGCCGGAGCTATTGAAATAAATACCGTTCCCCGTTTTGAAGCCAAAGACTCAAAAGGAATTGTTTATACAAGAATTCCCCGCTTACAATTTCCTGTAAATGAAAAGGGAGTTACCATACTCATGCAGGATGCTACTATATATTCCAAAGATGCCCTTTTTCAACCATTAGAAAAATGGTTTGATGGAGGAAATAGTACGTCCGGAAAATTTCAAACTGATGCATCCTATTTCCCTGAATGTACTACCAGACCTACGGTTTACGACCAGGGACCGAAAGCGACGAAAATTTCGGGAGTAGATGATTATTTTAATGAAACTATGTTAGGTAAGTCTTCTTATGGATTAAAATGGAAAAAGGATTCTAAAAAAGGAATGGAATATTTCCCTGAATATTTTAAGAAGGAAGGAAATAAAATGGTTGCTATCAGTGCAGCAGAAGTACCGGAAGAAACTCATTTAAAAGAGCAAAGTTTTACATCGACTGAAAGAGGAAGGCCCTATACTTCTCCAACCGAAAAGGGTACTGTATGGAATTCACCTGGCCCAAAGGCAGGACCATTCAAAGCTACATTGAGTGATGGTTCTGTGGTTACTTATTATTGGTACAGATTTATTGACCAGCCTTCTTTACAATCTTTAAATTTGAGTGAAGCAGAAAGAAATGTCATTCAAAAAAGAGTAGAGATGATTCATGCAAACTGGACTTCAAACAAAGAGTATATGGCTCCTCCAACACAAGGGAGATTGGCGACCATGGATAATGCCATCATAGTGAATCCTCCAAAAGGTTTGGAAAAAGGGTATGTTCCGATAGTAACACGGCAGGAAGCTCTATAAGTCTGATGGAGACTGTCTTACTTATAATATTTAAGATTCCAGAACGATTTTACACAAGTATTACAACTACAACAATGGAAGATCTACAAATCGATTAAAACTTAAGGGCGGAAAAGAGACTTTCATAAGTAGGGAAAATAGATATGAAATCAGAAACTAAAAACTCGAGTGCCAAATGAAAGCAATGTAGCAAGTCGGGCTGTGTAGTGAAATAATCGACCAAGAACTACGTTCCAAAGTATCTTTTACAAAACCATAATATAACGAGTGCTTGCAACATAAACGCGAAAGTTATTTATGCAGGGGATAAATGGGAGATATCAGAAATTGAGCAAAATTCAAAAATGGTTTAAGCACTTTGAAAATGCCGTATATCGGGGGGGTTGGTGGAAAATTGTTTCTCGGCAATATCAAAATCATAAGCAGATTGTAAACGAATCCATAATTTGGCACTCCCGCCAAAAACCTTTTCGATTCTTAGCGCCATATTTGGGGTTATGGCAGCTTTGCCACTCAATATTCTGGATAAGTTCACCCGTGAAATTCCTAAGAGTTCTGCTGCCTTCACAATCGTTAATTCTCTTGCTTCTATAATTTCCATTTTCAATATTTCTCCCGGATGAACTAAAGTCATTTTTCTTTTCATTTTAATCATTTTAATTTTTATTTAATGTGTATCTAAATAATCAACATCATACGCATCACCGTCAACAAACATAAATATTATTCTATAGTTTCCCGTCACATTTAAACTCCAGAATTCTTTTAGATTTCCTTGAAGTAAATGTGGACGTAACGAAATAAAATCTTTTAAATCATTAGGTGAATTCTCCAATTCATCAATAATTTGAAGTAATATTCTTATTTTTCTTACTTGTTGTTTGGGCAATTTATTAGAATCATTTTTTCCCCATAATAACCTCAATGCTTTGCTTTTAAATGATTTTATCATTATTTGATGATTGTATAGTGTAAAGATACGCTTTATGCTTTAATTAAAAATATCACATCTGGTATTTCTGACACCCGGTATTGTGGTGGAAGTCGGTGGAGAGCTTTTTACACCAAGTTCTTTCGGGATTTTCGTTCCTGAAATTTACGAAGACAATTCTTTTGCAACCAACCCAGCCAGGCATACGTACTATTCATGAAATAACCCCTGAAAATTTTCACGCAATCGTGTGCATTGCCATTTCTGCCTTTTAATCCTTACTCTTTCTTTATTTTTACAACCATTGTAGAGGTGTGTCGGAACGCTTCGGTGGTTTAATCCATTCGATAGGAGGCCGCGGAAGAAAGCGCCCCCACGGCAATTTATTTTTTCACATTTTTATTTTACCAAAAATGATTCAATTAAAACAAAATTATTTGTTGTCAAAAGTCATGGTGCTTGCGATTATGTTGTCTTGCTTTTTCAATCAGGCTGTTGCGCAGTCCGGTGAAAAAGTCGCACCTCTGTCAAACAAGATAGAAAGTGCTGAGCAGATTAATCCGACTACGGTACAACTGATATTTACAGATGAGCATCGCCTCACTATTGATTTTTATGGTGAAAATATTTTCCGTGTTTTTGAAGACACTTCGGGTAGAATCGTTCGTAAGCCGGAGGCCATGCCTCCTGCAAATATATTGGTAGAGAATCCAAGAAGGACTGTAGGTCAGCTTACAATAAATAATGGTGCCAATAATGTTACGATTTCGTCTGCTAAAATTTCTATTGAAATAGACAAGAATACATCTTTATTGAAAGTGATTAATAATATTACGAAAAAAGTAGCACTGGAAATGCTGAAGCCTGTTGAGTTTGGTACAGGGAAGGTAACGCTTGTATTAAAAGAGAATCCGCAGGAATATTTTTATGGTGGTGGTGTACAAAACGGACGTTTCTCTCATAGAGGTAACAGTATTGCAATTGTAAATGAAAATAGCTGGACTGATGGTGGAGTGGCTTCGCCTGCACCTTTTTATTGGTCAACGAATGGCTATGGTGTAATGTGGTACACGTTTAAGCCAGGCAAATACGACTTTGGTGCTAAAGAAAATGGACAAGTAATTCTTACACACAACACTGATTATCTGGATGTGTTTTTTATGGTGGGGGATGGTGCAGCTAATCTTCTAAATGATTTTTACCAGTTAACAGGTAATCCTGTTCTGCTCCCCAAATTTGCTTTTTACGAAGGGCATTTGAATGCATACAATCGCGACTATTGGAAAGAGGATCCAACTGGAATTCTTTTTGAAGACGGCAAACGCTACAAAGAAAGTCAGAAGAACAACGGCGGTATTAAAGAATCGCTCAATGGAGAAAAAAATAATTATCAGTTTTCTGCCCGTGCGGTAATAGACCGGTATCAACATAATGACATGCCTTTTGGGTGGATTTTACCCAATGATGGCTATGGTGCGGGTTACGGACAAACCAGCACTTTAGATAGTAATATTGCCAACTTAAAATCTTTTGGTGATTATGCCCGTAAACATGGTGTACAAATTGGCCTCTGGACACAATCTGATTTGCATCCAAAACCAGGCATAAGCGCACTGTTACAAAGAGACATCGTGAAAGAGGTAAGGGATGCCGGTGTGCGTGTTTTAAAAACAGATGTGGCCTGGGTAGGCGATGGCTATTCTTTTGGTTTGCATGGAGTTGCTGATGTTGGGCATATTGTTCCTTATTATGGCAATGATGCCAGACCATTTATTATTTCTTTGGATGGATGGGCAGGCACACAACGCTATGCAACCGTATGGAGCGGTGACCAAACCGGCGGTAACTGGGAGTACATTCGTTTTCATATTCCTACATTTATCGGTTCCGGATTATCGGGACAGCCCAATATAACTTCTGATATGGATGGAATTTTCGGTGGTGAAAATCCTATTGTGAATGCAAGAGGTTTTGAATGGAAAACTTTTACGCCCATGCAATTGAATATGGATGGATGGGGTGCAAACCCCAAATATCCGGAAGCTATGGGCGAACCTACCACTTCTATCAATCGTACTTATCTCAAATTAAAATCTGAACTTCTTCCTTACACCTACAGTATAGCAAAGGAAGCCGTTACCGGGTTACCCATGATTCGTGCTATGTTTTTAGATGAACCCAATGCTTATACATTGGGAAAGGCTACTCAGTACCAATTTATGTATGGCCCTTATTTTTTAATTGCGCCTATTTATCAATCCACTGAGATGGATAAAGAGGGGAATGATATCCGTAACAATATTTATTTACCCAAAGGAACCTGGGTTGATTATTTTTCGGGACAGGAATATTCAGGAGACTGCATTATTAATAGCTTTAACGCACCTATCTGGAAGTTGCCAGTTTTTGTAAAAAAAGGAGCTATTATTCCAATGAACAATCCCAATAACCACGTCACAGGAATTGACAAAAGTACCCGGAGCTATGAAATATATCCTTTTGGTAAATCTTCATTTACACAATATGATGATGATGGTGTAACAGAAGCTTACAGAAATGGAGCAGGCACTACAACCCTTATAGAATCGAATTTAGTGAGTAATGTAGCAACTATAACAGTGCATCCTGCGAAAGGGGATTTTAATGGTTTTGTAAAACAAAAAACTACCATCTTTAAAATAAATGTATCTGCCAGGCCTCAAAATATTACGGTAAGTGTTGGAGGTAAGAAACTGAAGATGGCTGAAGTGAAAACGATGGAAGCATTTAATAAAAATAGTAACGTTTACTTTTATAATGCAGCACCGGACTTAAATCAATTTGCAACATCCGGTAGTGAATTTGCTAACGTAAAAATGATTAAAAATCCACAGGTTTGGGTGAAAGTGCCTCCGGTAAATATTATGAAAAGTGATGTAAAGTTGGGAATTGCAGGTTTTGTATTTAAACCAACTGACAAATTAAAACTACATTCGGGAAGCCTTGTTATGCCTACAAATGTTCAGGTGCCGGATAGCAACAAAACAGCCTATTCTTTGAATCTTACCTGGAATACGGTTCCTAATACAGATTTCTATGAAATTGCGTTTAATGATATGCGCTATACAACTATCAGGAGTACACACTTTTCATTTGATAACCTGCAACCGGAAACGAACTATAGTTTTAAAATAAGAGCGGTAAACAAAGAAGGTAACTCAGACTGGGCAACTATTCAGGACAAAACAAAAGTCAACCCATTGGAATTTGCTATTCATGGCATTACTGTAAAATCGTCTGCGACTGACCAGGAGGATAATGACATTGCAAAATTATTTGACTTTGATGAAAGTGATATGTGGCATACAAAATATGGCCAAAAGGCAGTTCCTTTTGATATTGTTATGGATTTAAAAACCATCAATCAATTGGATAAATTTGAATACCTGCCTCGTAGTAGTGGTAGAAATGGAGTTATTACAAAGGGGAGTGTTGAATACAGTATGGATAAAAATAAGTGGATACAAGCAGGGACTTTTGATTGGAAGAGAGACAACAGTGCCAAGGCTTTTGATTTTGCCAATCACCCTTCGGCCCGTTACATTAGGTTATCTGTTATTGAAAGTGGCAATAATTATGGCTCTGGCCGCGAACTGTATGTTTACAAAGTACCCGGTACGGCGAGTTACTTGCCAGGTGATATAAATAATGATCATAAAATTGATAATAATGATCTTACCTCTTATATGAACTATACCGGGTTAAGGAAAGGTGATGCCGATTTTGAAGGTTATATCAGCAAAGGCGATATTAATAAAAATGATTTGATAGACGCTTATGATATTTCAGTAGCAGCTACACAATTAGATGGAGGTGTACAAACTACTGACAGTGCTGCGAAAGTTTCCGGTTCATTACAACTAAGCACAGCCAGACAGAGCTACAAGAAAGGCGAAACCATTGAAATAATCGTGAAAGGAGTGAATCTTACCAATGTGAATGCACTGAGCTTTGCATTGCCATACAATCAGCAGGAATATGAATACGTGGGAGTGCAATCCCTCAATACCGGGAATATGGAGAATTTTACCAACGATCGGTTACACACTGATGGCAGTAAAGTTCTTTATCCAACATTTGTGAATGAAGGAAATAAACCGGCGCTGAACGGAAGTGAAAACCTTTTTATCATCAAATTAAAAGCAAAGCAAAATGTAATTTTTAATTTAAAGCCTGCGGATGGTATTTTGGTAGATAAGAATTTGGAGTATATTGATTTTTAAGTTTTTTAAACATTATTGTCCGGCTGGTAGTTATGAGTTTTACTGAAATGCTTGCTGACATTAAGTTGTGAAGTTACTCTCCTGTTACTCTTGACTACCCCGATTTATCAGGAGCGTGTAGAAAGGGGAGAGGAGAGAGGCAGGCAACAGCGTAGTTTCCATTGACTTGGCCGGACGATAGTAGTTTCATTTTAGTGGGTTCTCTCAGACATAAAGATATCAGAAGAATCTCTTCCCATAAGAAAAGTTCTACCGGAATGGTTCCGGGCCATACGAGCCAGGCTGGAAAGCATTAAGGATCATTTTAAATTCAAAATCTCCTTTCAATTTATCTCAGCATTTTGCCGGATTTTGTAAAACAATCCGATTATTTTATCTGATACTTTTTTAGAATTAGGAGTTTAGGGCGCAATGTCAATTCGATAGTTATTTGATCCTGTGTTTTGTGCGAGTTTCTTTATTGTGCCGTTAGGTACATTTGGTGGGTAGAAATGTAAAATAAATAACGCGCGAGACGTTCCTTCGGAATGCTTTGTACTTTGGAATATAGTTTTCTACCCACTAATAGTCCCTGTGGAGCTCATAAAACGGTTGTTTACTTCTTATTACGGCCTAAGCGCTTAATTCTATATCTTTTTTAAGTGAAATTCAAAAGATGAAACAGTTAATTTGTGGCGGGAATAACTGATTTTACTTTTATGCTCAGTAAAGGATAATGTTATAAAGTTTTTGACTAAATGGTTTATTGTTTTATTTCTCAGTAGTATAATTGTAATCCATAGACGATAACAAATTCGAATGGCTTCAACCCTGTCGTGCCTCCTTCTTCGACCAAATGAACTGTTCTTCCAGAAAGAACACCGAATTCTATCTCCACGCTTCATCAAATTCTTAAATAATCTCGAAATATTTTTTTCTTCTGTCAGGTTTTACATCATCTGCCTACTATTACTGTATAAAACATTATTCATAAAAAAAATAAAATCATGAAAACAAAAAAATTAAGATTACCGGCACTTTTATTTGCAGCTATATTAATGGCTGGGATGTTCAGCTTTACTACCGCCGTACAGGCTCAATCTGTTAAACCCGTAACGGTGAAGTCTTCTAAGAATTTTGATGGAACAATTAGTGAGCTTAAAAAGGCGGTTTCACAGGGAGGCATGATGGTATTGTCCGAACTTAATCAGGGGAAAGTACTTTCTATGACAGGATTGTCTGTGAATGCCCATTCCTTTTTTGTTGGGAATCCGAATGTAGGCAAACAAGCCTTTGCTTCTGATCCTTCTGTAGGCCTGGTAATTCCGGTAAGAATAAATGTGTATGAAGAGAACGGAGCTACTTATGTTAATTATTTCAAGCCCTCTGATCTCTTCTCTTCGTTTAATAATTCTAACGTGAAAATGTTATCGCGGAAACTGGATGAAAAGTTGGCGATGATGACGAAGATGGTGTCTATGTAAATAATATAAAGGAGGAGCCGTAAATTAATTTTCCGGTTTCTTTTTTCTTTCTTTAATTTTTAAACTCTACATAAGATGAAGACAGAAAAAACGAAATTGATTATAACAGTTGTAACATTTTTCCTGGCAGCTATTTCACCGAATCTGTTTCCCTATGCAGAATCTGGAAGGGCAGAACTTTCTTCGCTGGCTATTGAATATTTGATTCCTTCGGCAGTACTTATTTTTATAATAATTGGTATTACCCATTTTTTAAAATATAAAAATCTTACAAAGCAAATTGTTAATGGAATTGTAGCCGGCTTAGTGGCAACTGTTGCTCTGGAAATTGTAAGGGAGATAGGTTACAGACTGGGAGGTATGCCCGGTGAATTGCCTAAATTAATGGGCGTTTTGCTTCTAAACCGTTTTGCTGATGGTCCCGATATATGGTCAAATATGGCAGGATGGGCTTACCATTTTTGGAATGGTGCATGCTTTGGAATTATATTTAGTTTATTTTTTAGCAGAGCAAAAACCGTATGGGGCATAATTTATGGAGTGATAATGGGTATCGTATTTATGGTAAGTCCCGTAACGAGGTCATTAGGAATTGGTGCTTTTGGGTTGCAATTTAATGATGGATACCAGTTTGTCATTACCGTAACACTGGCTCACATTGCCTATGGCGCTTTACTTGGCTTTCTCATTTATAAAATGAACAAAGGGTTACCAAATCTTATTGAAAGGATAAAGGTGGCATTTGGCAAAACAGAGATGTCTTATGCATAGATTTTGTGTACAAAAAGGTATTGAGTTAAAATCATTTCAACGGAATAAGAATACAGGTGAAAGGGTGATTCAAGAACTGCAAAATTTCTTATGCAATAATCCTGTCAAAGTGTTTTGGTATTCCGACAATAAATTAATAAATAATTAAAGTTTCTGTTTGGTATGCTATATGCCCATGTTATTTTACATTTTTTCACCGTTAAACTGCCGGATAAACTCTCCCAGCTCTTCCTCCTTGCCCAATCCTAACTTTTGTTTCAGACGGTAGCGGGTCATGCTTACACTTTTGGGTTCAACGTGAAGTAACAAAGCTATCTGTTTGGATGAGAGTTGCATATAAATATATGCACAATATTTCAGGTCAAGCTGGCTAAGCTTTTGCTTCGTTTGCGCTTGCAGATGGGTGAAGAATTCGGGGTGAATCTCTTTAAACTCTGATTTGATATTTTCAAAGCCTTCATCTACATGTAGTTCCTCATTGATTATTTTTTCTAATTTTCTTGCCGGATTTCCACCTTCCGCATGAAACAGTAGTTTTTCTTTTAAATTTTTCAGTAGTTCATTTTTATGTTCTACCTGTAAAACACCTGCCAGCAATTCTTTTTGTAATTGTTCTTTCTGACTAATCATAAGTTTTTGTTCTGCCTGTAAGCGGCCGGCTTCCTCTGTATTAAATTTAGATTGTAATTCCGCTTCATGTTTTTCTAATTTTAAACGGATTGTTTCATTCTCCCTCAATTGTGCCAGAAGATTAGCATCATTCTTCTCTTTTTGAAGTAATTTTTCTCTTTGCAACGAATATTTTAGCCTGAAATGATAAGCCAGGAAAAGGAAAAGCAAGCCCGCGATGGCGATGAGCGCAATGCCAAAGTACAGGTAAGTCTGTTTTTTCTGAAATTTATTGCGTTGCTGTAATAATTTCAGCTCTTTATCCTTTTTTTCATTTTGATATTTTGCTTCTAACTGTTGGATAGACTGGAACTGTTGCGCATTAAATTCTTTTTGATAAAAATCAATATAGCTTTTGTAATAACCCAGTGCAGCCGCATAACTTCCCTGTTGTTCTTTCAGTTGTGCCAGCGACTGATAAAGGTTCAGGGATAAGTAATAATTAATGGGAGTAATGGAATCCACCAATTCTTTTTCCTTTAGCAGGGCTTTTTCCGCCAGATCCAGATTCCCTTCACGTTGGTTCAGCTTGCCGATGATATCATAACAATTGGCCTGCATGACTTTATTTCCCGATGCGAAAGAGGTTTTCAGGGCAAGGTTTACATAATTCATGATAGAGTCTTTGTACCAGGGAGGATAATAATCCATATAAATATCGGCCAGGTTCAATGCCGAAAGAGACACTACACTTTGGTTTTTTATCCAATCCTTTTTTGCCCGAAAAACTTTTACCGACTGCTTAAAAGCGTATATAGCCGAATCTATAAAAACAGAATCTTTCCCTGTCTGAAATGATTGTAAATAATCGGTTCCATTGATTTGCCAGGCAGCGGTTATCATGGAAGCATCTTTACTTTCCAATGCCTTTTTTAGCGATTGGCGTGCGTAGGAGGTGGCATTTGCATTATCATTTCTTTCGGCATATATGCCGTATAATAAATAATAAATATTAGCCTGATAAAGCGCTCCTTCCGGTTCATTAAGATAATCCAGCGCTTTTTGCCAACTTTTTAATGCTTCATCGGGTTTATTTTGAATATTCTCTAAATAACCTTTCCTGTTCCAGGCAATTCCCTTGAAAAGAGAAGGAGCAGATTTAGCGAGGTAAAGCGCACTGTCAACGGCATTTTGTGCCAAAGTGGTTTTTCCGCTCAAAACATATAAGACTACACGGGAAGAATAGGCAAAGGAAGCTGCAGGTTTATCGTCGTTTTCGGTTGCATAAGCCAGGGCCTCGTTGTTTTTTCCTAATCTCAGTGAAGGATTGGCAAAAGAAGACGCATCGGCCAGACGTACCATTGTCATTGCCCGCTGATGTGAGGATATACTTTTTTGGGCTAATATATTTTTTAGAGAGTCAAGGATACGCTGTTGGGCATTTACAGAATATACCGGAAATGAAAGGGCGAATAACAAGCCATACTGAAATGCGATTCTCTTGGAAATCATGGAGGCGAAGATAGTTTTTCTAGTAAACTCTATTTAAATAGTGAATTAATATTGATTATTAGAACGTGATTAATAGATTGTTGTTGTTTATGTAGATATTTTGTAGATGCTTTTTTTGAGGTATGTAGTAGTCATGTAGTAGCCTAAAATTTGGAAACCGACAGGTGTAGATTGCATCTTTGTCTTCTAAAATTTTAATATAATGAGAAAGCAAGCGTTTTTAATTATCGTTTTCCTTCCGCTGGTTTTTTATTCATGTTTAAATTCACAGGAAGGAAATCAGTCACAGGATTCATCTGATGCGCAGGATATACCGCTCACTTTTAGCTTTACCTCCAGCCTGCCTCCGTTTTATGATAGTTCTGGATTTTGGTTACTCCGTAATATGAATAATTTAAGTATTGCAGAGGCTAAAGCGAAAGGGAAAGATAGGGTAACCTTATATGCCGTGAAAGACTCTTCGGGGAAAATTATAAATCCTGAGTTGCCTGCCGATGTTAAGTTTTTCCCCGTTATGTCAGACTCGGCCATGATGGCTCTTGATAATGATAAAGCCGCCAGGGTAGGTTTCCCCTCGCAAATTGATACAAATAATATCCATTCGATAGATTTCAAACGCAATTTTGTATTGGTGGTTGCGCATCCGCCGGCTATTCAAAATGGATTTTATTCTGATAATGTGGCTACCGCCTATGAAGAAGGTCACATCTTATATGTTTCTTTATCATACTATTTTATGCAATCGAGATATGCTGCATCATACCCTTTCTGGCATAACTCAGTTTTCAAAATGTCTAAAAAAAATTATGAAAAATTGGGAGTCGTTTTAAATCAGGATACTACTTTTTTCTCATTAGCTGATTAGAGGAAATAAATGAATAATCATAAAAAATAAAGAAAATGAATATACAGTTTAAGCGAGATGCCTTTGAACATTGGAAACTAAAACACTTTGCAGATGATATTATACAGGCGGGCATTCCTGCAAAAGTAACCTGGAAGAGAGGAATAAAAGTATCGGATGAATCGGATACAAAGGCCAATAACTTCAGGTTGGAAACGAACGGGAAATATTTTTTCAGGCAAACGAAAAACAGAGGGATTGTTCGGTTAAAATACTTAAACGAAACAGAAAAGAGTGTTTTTTTGGGATTAGTAAAAAAATATGGCTTTTACACGACACCCAATTGGTGGTTAGGCATTTCGCTACTCGTGGTTTATGCGATTGTTGAATGTTTTATTATTTTAACGAGGGAAGAAAGTTGGCAACAAATCCTTTTTCTGTCAGGTTCATTTCTTGTGCTTCAGTCTTTATTGGTGGCTTACCTACATACAATTGGGAAAGCGTCAAAGCACCTGTGTTCCATCTGCCTTGTTCTCGGCCTCATAGGTTATATGAGTACCGCTTTGTGGTCCATACTGGCGCTGCCATTGTATATAAATATCAACCAAAATGCACTGTTAAAGGAAATAGAGGCATTACCCGCAGAGAGCTAAAGTTTTTGTTGAAATTATTCTAAGTGCAACTTTTAAAAATTATGATGAATCAAAAAAATCTATCGCTGATATCCTATTGCACCATCATCGGGTGGGTCATTTCTTTTTCTAATTATAGTAAAGGAAAAAAAAGCGATCTTCTGCAATATCACCTCAAACAATCGTTTGGCATTTTTGTGATTGTACTGGCGTGGAGTATTGGTATTTATATTTTAGAAATATTGATTCCTGGTTATGCTTTATTATTAAGCTGTGGGCTTTTGATGTTATTCATTTTGTTGGTAATGGGAATGATAAATGCTGCGAACGAAGCCATAAGGCCTATCCCCTTGATTGGTAAATTCTTTGAAAACAAATTCACTTTTATTCAATAACCGGTGATGAGCTTAAAAAGTACGTTTCGTTTAAACAAAATGAAAAATGAAAATAACAAGAAAAAATGCCTCAATAGCGATCACCATACTATCGGGATTGTGCCTAATCAATTTCTTTATCGCCTTGAATTTTCATTTTTATAGCGATCAATTTGGATATGGTTCCGACCTTGACATGATGTTAATATCTCTGCCTCTTGCCTTCCTCTTATCACTAATCGCCGGCTTTCTTAAACGTAGGAATTATATAGCGTGGAAACTTTTGGGGGTTTCTATAATCATATATGTTGGTCTCATTTATGCGTTCCGTGATTTCCATGTGCCATAGATTTTCTCAATGAATAATGAATAAACAAAATACAGAATAATGAAAAACAATCCAAAGTGAAACAAGCAAAAATTACTTTCTTATAAGATTTTTGATAATATCTGTGTGAACATGGTAGCGTCCGTAAATTCTTATTAATATTCAATCATCATTAGATTTTAAAAAAATGAAAAAAACAATCATCGCTTTATTTTTAATCTCATTTATTACATCGGTCGTTTTTGCACAAGAAAAACCGAATGATAAGATCAGTTTAAAGATCACCAGAAAAGGGGTTTCACAAACTATTCCTGTCAGTGTAGTAAGTTTTAATTTTATTAAGCTCGGAGAAAGCAGTGACAACATTAACACGCTTTCTACAGTGACAATCACCACAGCACAATTCGATCATTTTCTGTTGCGGGCAGCCTCAGGGAATAAAGATAACAGGTTTGAAGCAACTATAACTCTTTACGGTGAATCAGGAAAAGTAAAAAAGGTCATTGAGCTTAAAAATGCCTTTATTTCACAGTTGTCAGAAACTTTTGGTAATGCTGCCGATGATAATAGCTATAACCACATTTTTATTATTGAAACTAACGACCTGATTGTTGACGGGGTAAAGTTGTAAATAAAAAATGCTATAATCATGCACTCAAAAAGGATTTTTCCTGTAATTTTTTTCCTATTTGGTATTCCATTTCATATCTCCGCACAGCAGGTAAAATATTTAATCCCGCCAACGAATAATTATACCACGGTTGCTTCGTTTTCAGAAGGTTTGGCCTGTGTACATTTTTCCTATAACAGTGTAGGTTTTTTAAATACCATGGGAAACCAGGCCTTCCCCAACACTTATGAAGATGCAGGTAGTTTTCATTGTGGAAGAGCCTGGGTAAGAAAAACTATTAATGGCAAAACAAAGTTCGGTTTTATCAATAACAAAGGAAAGTTGGTTATCCCTTACATCTATGTTGAAGTGGAAGATTTTTCCTGTAATCGCTCATCTGTTAATAAAGAGGGTGTTTGGGCTATTATTAATAAAGATGGAAAAACAATTTTTGGCGATTCTTTACTCATTATTTATTCCGATGATGCTGACCACCTATTCCGGTGATGTTGACCACTTGGGCTGTGGTTCCTTTAAATCTTTTCTATAATTGTAAGAGCTGCTGCAAAATAACATTTTTATTTCTTTCTCAAAGAT
>JBDTGA010000060.1:0-3312 GCA_039937655.1 Ginsengibacter sp. | reverse complement strand
AGGACGTTCTGTGAAGTTGCAAGTAAGCATGAGAGATAAGTCCAATGTTTTACAATCTGTTGTGGTCGGTTTTTCAAAAAGGCCGGGAAAATCTTTTATGGAGCAGGTTATTGATCACAAAAATAATAATGACCCGTCGCGTTTCCGCAGTTATAGCTATCAACGATATACGCGTAACGAACTGGACATTGACAAAATAGATTATGGAAAAGCAAAAGGCAATGGGTTGAAAAGTGTGATGTTGAAAACTTATGCCGGCCTGGATAGCAATGCAACAGAAGGTAAAGAGCTTCCTGTTTATTTTGAAGAAAGGCTTGCTAATAGTTACCATTCCGTTTCTCCAAATATTGACAGGGAAAATATTATTGCCAAAAAGAAACTGGGACTTAAAACTGATGAATTGATTGCCAGGCTTGATAAATTTTTTTTCCAGTTTAATGTTTATGACGATTGGATACCTGTCTTTACTCAAACTTATGTAAGCCCTCTGAATTCAAACGCTTTCAATTACTATAAATTTTTCGAAGGCGATTCTACCGTTGAGAATGGCGATACCATTAAGGAAGTACGTTTTGTGCCAATGCGCGATTATGAAAGAGCCTTCAGTGGCTTTCTGTGGATCAATAAAACTAATCTCGCTGTGGAATCGGTAGAAATGCATTTGAATAAAACCGCCAATATTAATTTTGTAAAAGACATCCGCTATAGTGAAGATTACACGCAAGTGTACGACAGCGCTTCAGATAATTTCGTTTACATGCCTTATAAGTTTTCATCGGCGGTAAAGTTTGAGAGCGGCCTTGCACTGCTGGGGCTTCCGGTTTCTGAAAGTAAAAACAGTATGCAATTTATTATCCGGAACACGACAGTTACAGATAAAATAAAATTGAATACAGGAGAGCCGGAGGTAGTAGTGGCCCATCTTATTAAGAAAGAACAAACCACCAATTGGGATAAATCGGATTCCTACTGGAAGCAAAACCGCCCTGAAAAACTTTCGCTGCATGAAAAAAATATTTATAAGATGGTGGATTCTTTGAAAGAAAACAGGGTCTTTCAAAGGGATATAAAATTGGTTGCATTTGCAGGTACAGGATATTGGGATTTCGGTCACCAACTTCGGATTGGGCCTTATTCGTCTTTTATAAGTAGTAACTCACTGGAAGGATGGCGATTCAGGCTTGGCTTTTGGACAATGCCCGGCATCAGCAAAAAAATAGACCTGTTTGGCTATGGAGCTTATGGAACCAAAGACCAGAAATTAAAAGGGATGTTGGGAATAAAATATGTATGGAATGAAGCAAAGTGGACCAAAACAACTATTAGTTATGGCAGCGATTACGATTTTATTATAGACCACGATGATGAACTGGATAATGACAATATTATTAATTCATTTTTACGAAAAAAAATCCCATACTCCCGAATGTATATTAGACAGGGGATGCTGAAGCACGAACAATATATTTCTCAAAACTTTTCTGCTAAAGCCATTTTAAGTTATAAGGAAATTGACCCTGTTTTTGATTTTCAATACAGGCTGATTAATCCGGCAATCGACAAACCATTCGATAGTGCATTTGCAAAAATTTTACCGGTTACTTCGGCAACTTTTGGATTACGTTATGCGCACAAGGAAAGAACAAAAATCCTTAATTATGATAATATCCGCCTGGGTTCTTTTTCACCTATTATTAGTGCCAACTACACTTACAGTTTTGAATATGGAGACGCTTTGTTTGATTTCAATAAAATAGATATAAGTATAGAACAACGGTTACGCCTGCCACCAAAGAGTTTTCTTTATTATAAAATAGCAGCGGGAAAAACTTTTGGCACTTTACCTTACCTATTACTAGACCTCCCTGCCGGAAATGAATATTTTGTTGCCAGCAAATACCTTTTCAATACTATGACACCTTACGAATTCGCTGCTGACCATTTTGTTAGCCTGCATTCAAGGTTTTACCTCGGTGGAGTTTTATTTGATAAAATTCCTTTGCTAAGAAAGTGGGGTTGGCGTGAACGGTTTTCTTTCAATGCGTATTGGGGCGGGATGAGCAAAGCAAACCTGGAGTACAATAAGAATTCCAATTTTAATGTAACGAATAAAGGGCCTTTTATGGAAGCAAGTGCAGGGATAGAAAATATTTTTCACATCCTATCTGTTGAATATTACAGAAGGTTGAATTATTTAAATGATCCTTATGCCAGGAAGGATGGTATTTATTTGGGCATTACACTTTCATTTTAAATTTATTGACATGATGAAAATATTTTTTCTTTCTGTAGTAATGATAATGCTCGTGCCACAATCATTTTCGCAAAATAATCCTGGTCAAATAATTGGCCGCTGGATGAGCACTGAAAATAACCTTGAGGTTGAAATATATAAAGTGGGTGGCACCTATAAAGCGAAGGTGCTTTGGATCGATGATAGCGATGATAAAACCAGGCCGATGAATACAAGATGTGACCTTAGAAACCCGGATGAAGCCTTGCGAAAAAGAAAAATTATTGGTTTAGTAGTGATGAACGGCCTTATTTATAATAAAGAAAATAATGACTGGGAACAGGGGAAAATATACGATCCTCAACACGGTAAAGACTGGAATGCAAAGGCATCTTTAACAAAGGGCGGGCTTTTAAGGGTTCGTGGCTATTGGGGTTTCCAATTATTAGGAAAAGACCTTTTGTTTAGAAAAATATTAGCACCGAATTATTTAACTATTACCAAATGAATCAGCATTTTCAGAATTACATTTCTTTACACGGCGACTTAATACAACTGCTATTATTTATAGGCCTGTTTTTTATTAGCTGGAATATTGAAAATATTTACGGTGTACTCTTTAAATACAAAAAATGGAAACACGCATTCCTAAATGCACCTTTTATTATTACCAATTTTCCAGGCATGCTTCTTTTAGGGATGGCCTTTGTCGAAGTTATTAAATGGACATCCACACACCGATTCGGCTTGCTATATCATTTCCATATTAATAAAGATCCAATACTTCTTTTTCTGTCAACCTTCATTTTACTTGATTTTGGCGAATATATTTATCACGTCATAATGCATAAAGTTCAAACACTTTGGAGGTTTCACCTGGTTCATCACTCTGATAACACAGTTGATATATCCACAACTTTGCGAGAACATCCGGGTGAAAATATAATCAGGTTATCTTTTACATTGCTTTGGGTTTTCCTAAGTGGAGCCATTTTCTGGACTTTATTATTAAGGCAAATCATCCAGGTATTTACCACTATGTTTGCACACATCAATTACCGTTTACCGGAAAATCTTGA
>JBDTGA010000059.1:0-53858 GCA_039937655.1 Ginsengibacter sp. | reverse complement strand
TGGGAGTGAATAATGATAAAGGTGGATGGAAACTTCCTGAATACAACAGTAAGCAAAGCTACCGGGATGCATATCGTGTTACCGCAAGGTTTTTTGTTTGGCTCGAAAAGAAATATGATAAAAAACTCGTTAGGAAATTAAATACTGCTATGCGTGAAAAGAAATATACACCCGAATTTTGGGAGAAAGAAACCGGCAAATCAATTGATGAATTATGGCAGGCTTATGCAAGTGAACCTTCTATTGAAGGGTAAAATTTCTTGAGACACATGTTATCCGTTAGTGATCACACTGTTACATTTTATTGTTGCTGAAATACCCACGCCATCAGCAGTTTTTCCTTCTACCACTACCGTTTTAGTAGAACCAGATTCCATAAGAGTAGCTTTGCCACTTCCTGTTTTTGGCAAGGTTAAAAAGCTGGTACCACCATTGATCTCATACTTTTTCCCCATTAGTATTTTCCCAAAAGCAACTTTGATATAAAATTGATCAGTTCCTTTTTTGGCAGCATCTTTATTATCAATAATGAGTTGGAGGCTTGATAATTCATTATCGGCTTTTCCTTTTACAGAATATTGATTGCCGAAAGAATTTGCACCTGTCAATCCTTCGCTGCAGGTGGCATCGGCGCTGGTAGCATTATAAGTTCCTGCATTGGCACCACCGGTAAGAGTAACGGTAATTTCTGTGCCTGCTGCGCCGCCACCAGATGCCCCATTGGTGGCTGGAGCTGTTGCATTTGAATCTTCACTGACGGAAGTTTTTGTCGTTTTATTTCCGCTGTTGTTGCAACTTAGTAAAAGAAGGGTTGCTGCGAGTGTGATTATTTTTTTCATGTTGATTTGATATTTTTATGAGTAATATGAAAATTCTAATAAAAAATTTGAATTAAATATTGAGTTTATAATCGTTGCCCTTATCTGTGTAGTTACATTATATAAGTAGCTGATTTTTTTGTTTGAAGTTTGTTTTAGTTTTATGAATTTCTTCTACTTTTTTGTGTCCATCGCCATTTTTAATTTATACGTAGCATATATGATAGCATCTTTTGCTTCCGAGTCTTTTTTACCATCATAAGTAATATCAATCATGGTAGGGCCCGGATTGTGTATGGGAGTTTCCAATGTAAGCCTCCCTCCTAAATCGGGCATTACAGACGTTGATTTGTGCATCAATGCTTGTATGTCTGAAATCTTTTGCATATTCACTGCATTGTGTACTTTGCCGTTCTTAGCTACTTCCTGCTGCATTTGTGCCAGCATTGCCTGTATCTGTTTTGAATTGGCCATTATCTTCTCCTTCATTTCTTCCTGCACTTTTGGATCCTGCATGTGTTCTACTTCTGTTTTTGTACTAAAAATAGCACCAAGCATTCCTTGTATGAGTGGCGTAGGCCTGTTACCTATTTGAGGATAGCTCCAGGTTTCTTTTACATTACCTTCCGAATAAAAAGGATTTACAGACATAGAATCTTTCCCATTGTCGCAATCGTGTAAAATAAATGTTGGCAGGGCAGTTTGCCAATCATGTGGGCTGACAAATTTAGGAGTTGGTCCGGGTCCGGTCAATTCTGCATCCAGTAATTTCATTTTCAGCTCGCCTTTTTTAGACCCTGATACCAACGGATTATTATCCGATGCTTCTACCATTCTAAGGCATTGCAAAGTATCACTATCCGGAACTAAGGCAACATAATTATCTCCCTGCAAATGTATTATTTCATAATCATCTCCTTTACCTGCTTTCACATTTACATCCATACTCAATTTAAAGCGATCATACTTTTGAAAATCATTAAAAACATTATTACCTACTAATTCGTTTCCAAGAAGGGCACTTTGTCTCACCAAACCCATAAGGAATTTCATGTTGGGCCATTGTGTAAAATCTTCTTTTAAAAATATTCTTTCGGTATAGATAGAGCAGAAATAACTTACTGCATTTCTGGCTTCTCCCAAAACATAATCACCGTCAGACTCGTCGCCGGTTATCAATTCTCTTTGCCGTGTCATTCTTAATAAACACCTTGTAACACACGAAAGGCGGGAAAAGTCTTTTCTGTAGGTATGGAATAGATAATCGGCCTTTCTAAAAGCAATTTCTACAATTTCCTGTGCCGCTTTCATAGGATCATCACTTCGCATCCATGTACACGCTGTTGGATGCTTTGATGATCCCAGCGCATTGTCAAGCTCTTGTGTAAATGGATCATTAGTAGCCCATCTTGGATCATTATCCATTCCTAACAAGGATTCTTGCCTCGCCAGTCCAAGTGCTTCTTTTGTAAGTTTTATCTCTTCTTTAAAAGTATTCTCATAATAATGTTCTACCAGGGTATCATATTGCGACTGTTTAGATGGATGACAACTCCAACAATTTTCATAATCCATTGTAGGCGGCGGCGTCACATTAAAGCTTTTATCATGTTCATGTTGCTTTATGAAATTCATGATATCCTTATACTGTATTTCTTTTGCCGGACAAGCTGCCAGTAAATGTTGTTCAAATTCTTTACTCCCCTGGGTATCTTTATCTTCCTTTGGTAATTGTATGGTATTACTTACAGCCTCTTTGTATTCTTCTTTAACTTGTTTGTAAGCATCTGTAAGCACAGTAGCTATTGGTGCGTATTGCACTTGTTTCAAAAAAGGGGCAGCATCTTTTTCGGCATCCTTATCCGTGTTATCCAATTGATCAGCCATCTTTTTAAAGGGATCTTTTCCCGGAGGTAATTGAACGCTGATTTGATTCTCACTATTATGAAAAGTAACAGTAGCACCACTGCCTGTAACAAGCGTAGAATCATTTTTCTTTTTTCCATTGAAACCGAACAGGCTATTGGGTTCTTTTTTGGTAGAGTCAGGTCGGAGGGTTTGGGCAGATGATGTCAATTGACAAAAAATAGAAATCATTAGTATCAAACCTATTTTTTTAATCATCATTATTCTATTTTTTTATAATTTCATTATTCAATTTTTCCACATCAATTAAACCCGCCATTTTTTCCACATTGGTTTTATCACCGTAAATATTTATCGAAATATCTTGTACAACTTCACTTTTTATTTTCTTTGGTGTGTGCTCATCGCCTTGTCCGTTTAAAGTATAGGTTGCATTATAATTATCGAGCTTATCCAATTTGGTTTGAAACTTTCCTACTAAAGTCAAAATAACATTATCCCATTTATCAAAATCAAAATGCTCCTGGTCCTTTTGGACGGTATAGAGTTTAGACAATATAGCGCCTGGGATAGGGTATGGTGTGGAGGTGAATTGAATAGAAGACCCTGATCTGTCTATTGCCAACCCACTATAGGCATTTACATGAAATTTAACCTGAACAACAGTATGGTTTCTGAACCTGCGCGTTTCAACTTTATTTTCATCTTCCGATTCTTTAATTCCAGAGTTATCGTTTGTTTGTTGAACCATAGCATTTGCTTTATCTATAAATTCCGTTTCCTTTTGTTGATAATATTTTGGGTGTTTGTCTTTGGTGTACAAATTGGTACCTTCATTTTTATGAGCTTCGCAATAGGTAAGATATAATTTCAAATAATAATCAGCCGAATCGCGGTATTGCTTGTATTTAGCACTCTCCATTATAGATTGCATATTGGTAGAATTATCTTCCAGGCTATTCGTACTTCTTTTCTCATAATCACTTTCGTATTTTTTCCAGGCAAGCAAAGAATCATTATTGACAACAAATTGAAAAGTGATTTCTATGCCACGTGGCGAGCGAAGATTATAAGGTGTCCCTCCATTTTGAAACGCATTATCATTGGTATATTCTGATAATTCCACCATATCCCAGCCCAGCCTTTTTGACGCATCCTGCATCATATCGGTTATGAGCACACGCATTTTATCCTGCATGTCTATTTCTTGTGGTAGAACAAGATTGTGTATTCGAATTTCCCGGCTTTGCGACTCTTCAATGAAACCTGTTTCCGGTTTATCAGCCGGCCATTGAGGATAATCCTGGGCAAAGAGAGAGAGACAAGAACTGAATAATAAGAAAAGAATTATTATTTTTCTGTTCATTTTATATTTTTTATTTCAAGGATTTTTTTGAGTTTTTATTTTCGGTAAATAAATGATAAAATGCAATACCGGACAATCGTATAAATGGTTGATTTCTTAGAAAAAAATGAAAATAGAAAAAATAGGAATTGGGGATATTTGCCTGCCTACGGAAGCCTGCCTGGTCCGGTAGGCAGGGTAGATTTGTTTACTATTCAAAAATGTATAGAATAATTTTTACGGCAGGTCTGTTAAGTGAAATAAATAAAATAAAAATCCTTCTTATTTGCTCTTTTACTGACTTTCAACTTTATCGAATTTTTAGATGGTTTGAAAACCACGTATTCTCATTTTAATTTTTAGGTATTCTCATCAATTCTGCATGATATTGTTCTGTTGATTTAAACGTATGTTTTACACCACCACCGTATGTGTTACTGCTATCTTTTGTTTGATTATAATCTATGGCATAGCCATTTTTAATTTTTGTTACTTTATCTTCCTTATGCCCCAATCCAATGCCAGCCCAGTTCTTTTCATTTATCTGGTCAATAAATTTTCTCAATTTCCCATCTCCACCATGATTCCATATTGTATCTGTGCCCGTAATATCGAAAGAAATTCCTGCCTCCTGGATGCCACCCTGATCTCCCTTGTCTTTGGAATTATATTCAAATAGCAAGCCCTGTCCTTTTTTCGATTTACCTGAATAGTTGTCAACCCTTTTTTCATCTATTTGATTGTCTGTTCCTGTTACATCGCTTTCATAGTAATTGTAAGTGCCGTTAACTGTTGAACTTATTACCGAGTCGCCTTGCTCTGTATTGATAATTACATCGCCATCCTGTTCAGGCGGCGCATCAACAATCATATAACCGGTGCCTCTTCCACTGCTTTTCTTTATATGTTCTTCATTGATGGATTTCCAGGTTTCCTCGGAGGATTGGGTGCAACTATAGGAGAAATGCCAGTTGCCGCCTAAATTATTCTCATCGTTTGCAGATCCTGATGCATTTGGTTTAATCGTTCTTCCATTTATTGCGGCTAAGTTTTCCGAACTCAGTGTTGAAGATAGTTTTGGGTTTGGAACCAACTTCTCATACATCAACATTAGAATAAAGGCAGTAGGTAGAAATATAATTATCAGTTTTTTCATTTTTTAATGAGATTAGTGCTGTTACTAAATCCATAGTTTCTACAGCAAGCCACCAAAAAACCTTATTTCTTTAAAAATTGAACCTGTGTTGTTTTACTTCCGTTACTCAGTTCAGCAATATAAACGCCGGCAACCATTGATGTTAAAGGCACTGTAATACTTTCTCCATTTATATTTTAGTGTTTCAACTGTTGCCCGGCCAGGTTGTAAATTTTTAATGATGTATAATTACCAATACCATTTATTGTGATTTGGCTATTTGCAGGATTGGGATACAGTGTGATCTCCAGGGAACCAGGTACACTACATGAAACGATATTTGAATAAATACTTTTCCCATCTATATCGGTCTCCTGTAAACGATAATATAATGTTTGCGAACGCATCAGTGCCACGTCAATAAAATTATAATGGTGAGAGCCACTGTCGCTTGCAGCTACGTCGCCGATATTGCTGAAGTGGGAAGCATCTGTACTTCTCTGAATGTGGAATACATCAGTATTGGATTCATCGCCTGTTTGCCAATGCAGTTGAACGTCCCCGTGCTCCGGCATTGCGGTAAAAGAAATAAAATGCAAGGGCAGTACGGTAGAACTTTTTAAATAATCAATAACATTAATAACACCATTATCAATACTATAAAACAGAACCGGGCCGGGCTGGCCATTTACATAATAAGCGTAAGTGGTGTCTGACGTAGGCGGTACAGGAAATACTCCAATTCCCGGTACAGTTATACTACCCGATGAGGCGATGATTTCTCTTGTTTGCAGTACATTGTTATAGGTATTGCCTGGCAGTTTTAGTGTGCCATAGCCTGAAACCAGTATAGAATCTAAAAGTTTTGAAGTACCTGTGATAGGCTTTACCAAAAACAACGTTACGGAATCATAAAAGGAATTATGATAAGTAAAAGGATAAAGTAAAGTGCTTAACGGATGTGCATAGACGAATTTTTGGGAAGGCGATTCAAGTCCTAAACCATACGGGCTTCCGGCAGTCATTTTAATATAGCTAAACAGGGTGTCCTCCACCACTGTTGCCATTTGGGCACCAGGGAAATCAGCAACATAAGGTGTGCTTGCAGCGCTTACAAATTTTACAGTACCTACAGTTGCACTGTCCAGAAGATTGCTATAATCCCAGGTAAGATTGGCTCCCGCAGCGCCAGGCATTATGCCTGTGGTATGTGCATATTCGCTGGTAACCTGGTCACCAATTTTTGGAGGTGTGGAAACAGTTGATTGTGCTATTGCATATTGAAAAGTTGCATTGAAGAGAAATAGAAAGTAAACTTTTTTCATGATTTAAATTTTTAAAGGAGAAATATCATGTGTAGGTGGCCGTTATATAGCTAATCTTTTCATTTAGGGTTGCCAACTTTTAAAAAGTTGCCAACCTTAAAGTTCAGCGATGGTGCAAGTCAGAAGCAGATTTCTCCTTAAGCATTGCAAAAAATAATGATGCCTCTGCTAAAACAAAGAAAACTTCTACAAATCGCGGTCTGATTTATGCCGGATGCTTCACAATCACTCCTTTACAAATTCCACCCTCCTGTTATTAGCTTTTCCTTCGGGAGTGCTATTATCGCTAATTGGTTTGGTGTCCCCAAATCCTTTGGTACTAAGGCGTGAGGCTTCAATACCCATACTTACCAATTGAACTTTAACTGCGTCTGCGCGTTGATGTGATAGTGTAAGATTATGCGCAGCATCACCGGTGTTATCAGTATGTCCATCTATTTCAAATTTTAAATCGGGGTTACTTTTTAATACACCCACTATCATGTTGAGGGTACCCATACTTTCCGGTTTGATATCTGACTTGTCAATATCGAAAGTGATGCCGTGGGTTATAATCTTGGATTCAGTAAATTTCTTGCCAATCATATTCATATTACCACCTGCTGCTACTCTTACATTCGTAATTACTACAGGGTGTTCCAGATTACCGCCGCCTTCTATTTCAAATGCAGATGGAACACAACCCAGATTAGGAACCACCAAGACCCGGTATTGATCCACGTAGCATTTTAATTGATTGTTTTTATAGATCACAGCGATATGATGCCAGTTGTTTGGATAATGATTTCTTAGCGCTTCGGGTAAATCTGCTCCAAGGTCAACAGGAAAGCCAGATAAACTTACATCTCCACGTCCGCCGAGGTCTCCTTTATTAAAATGAATTGTACCAGAAGTGCTGCTGCCATCTTTATCTAAATAGAATAAGCCAAGTAAAGGACTGCCTTGTTCACTATTGTTTTCGTCACAGTATGTGTCAAACTCTATAGTAAAGGGATCGGTTAGGTAAGATGCTTTTTTCATTCTTGGATTTACATGAAAATAATTTCCGTCGGTAAAACAAAAAGCAGGTTTACCTGCAACAAGATTTACTACTGCCTGTCCTGCGGTTAAGGTCCAGTGTGAAGGAAATTCTCCCACCTGGTCTTCAGTAAAGTCATCCGCAAATAGTACAGTATCACCGGGAACAAAATCGTAATTCTGGAAAGCCTTAATGGACAATGGTGCCGGAGAGGAATTTGCTGAACCTGCTGCTGCGCTATTCCCGGATGAAGAGTTATCTGACGAAGAAGAATTACTGCTATGGGTTGCTGCCCCTTCTGTTTTATCTATCGCTTTATCAGTAGCGTTTCCTGCGTCATTGGTTACATGGTCAGCAGCAGTTTGCTTTACTTTTTCTTTTAATCTTTTAAAAAATTGTGCCTGGGAAGATTGACAAACGAAAACTAAAAGACTGGCCAGTACCAGGCATCTTGAAAAGCGTAATACTATTTTCATAATTGAAACAATTTTAATGGAAGAATTATAATGTTTCAAAGGAATGACTTTATCATACGCCATCCTATCGTATAAAAGGATGATTTTTGGATTTCTGTAGAGACGCAATGCATCGCGTCTCTACTTAATTCCCTGTAATCTGTATATTATCCATTCCACCTTCATCCGTACCTGCTTCATATTTTCCCCGAATATAAATCCCGGTAAGATTGTTTAGAATATTCTCTATCTGATATTCCTGCGCATCTGATGTTCCATTATAACCCACGTATTTCCAATCTGCATCTGTGCTGATTACTACTTTATAGTTTGTCCAGGTACTATCCGGATGTTTGGGCAATTGGTAAACAATTTTTTCTGCGCCACTTTCCAAAATAATATCTGCTGAATCAAATTGAGTTTTCATTTCCGAATGTTGGAAAAGGCTAAAAGATAGGCTGGCTCCATAATAATTGATACGATACCCCAGATAGGAGGAGGGTGCTTTAAAATACCAGACGCCTGTGGCGGCATTATCTTTAGCATAAATATACCCTCCATTTACACCTCCGGTGGTGGAATAAAAGGGGGCACCATTAGCTCCAGGTATATTTCCCGATAGGGTCCATCCGTCCGCATTATCAGTAAAGGTAGTCGAGTCAAGCGGAGGAACAGAAGGGGTAATATTATTGAAAGATGAAGGAGAAATAACATAAATCATAACTGAGGTAAGATGTAAATTCGTTTTGAGCTCAGTAAGAAAGTTATCATCACTACAATCACAGTTGTAGTTTGAAAAATAGACATACAGACCCTCCTGAGCTGTTGTACAACTACCCTCTATAGACGGACTGCCATCTTCACTATAGTTGCTAAAATTGGAGACTAAAGCACCTGTTGCAGGTGAAATATTGTAATAAAATCCGGTGCTGTCCCCGTCATTATCATAAGTAGTAATTTTTTGCTTAAGATAAACTTTTACCAAAGCATGCTTCACGTTCATATCATTCCATAGGTTGAAGTTGTTGTTGTTATCATTCAAAATTTTGAGGTAGAAATTGTAGCGGGTATCACCGATACCGTTGGTAAAGTAATCATTAGGATTGTTGATAATATATTCTGTTACGCCCGTGCTGCCACTGGTTCCGTTTAAATAAATGCCAGGACCCCAATGTTGATCACTTTGTTTGGGGCCATAAAGTGCGTAGCCTGTGGTATCTAAGTAGAAATCACCGGCAATACCCAATGTATTGCCAGGCATACCGCTTCCTCCGTACATTTTACCGGCTGCACTACCTGAAAAGGTAAAAGGAGTGCCCCATCCGCTACTTGTTTTTGGGCCATACAAGCTTCCACTGTTTGTGTCTAAGTAGTAGTCACCTAAGTTGCCGTTAATGTTCGCAGGATTGCCTGTTCCTTTCAGTAAAGTCATGCCACTTTTTCCTGCGGGGCCTACAGCACCGGCTGTTCCTGCGCTACCTGCAGGCCCTATAATTCCTTGAGGGCCTTCCTTGTTGCAGGATAATAACCAGAGCATTGCTAAAATTATCAGAACCAATGTTTTTGTGATAAGAGTTATTTTTTTCATCTTGAAATATTTTTAAATTTTCGACATAATGCAGGGCAGGTACTAAATTGCTTATGGATGAACTTTTAAAAAAGGGTTTGTCAGTTGCTGAAGTCGGGGGTGTGTGGCAGGATTTAAAATGCGAAAATCAGGAGGTGGTGGCAAAGAAGGCGTAACGTTGTGAGTAGCAGATGGCGAAATAACAAAAACCAGGATGGACTTTATATCGGTGAGATTAATAAATAAATTTTTAGCCTTAATAAAATCGCAATCGCAATTCAGTGCGTCTCCATCGAAATCAATCTTTAACCCGTTATCAAAGACCTCAGCGCTAATGTACAAATTAGCATCATTTACATTGAAATCTCCATAAACCAGATACGATGTAAAATCACCATAAGCTGGTACGTAGATCTCTTTGTATCCGGTACTATCGTCTTCACTGTCATAAATGATTTGCCCTTTCAGCAGATAAACTTCCACCATATCGTGTTGGTCATTTATATCGGTCCAGAGATTGAAACTATTTTGTTCATCATAAGGTACCTTTAGAAAAAATCCAAAATCGTTATTTGAATAAGGAGAATAATAACTCGTATCGGTTACAATGTATTCGTAAGGATTGGTTATGGAGAAAGCCATCACTCCTGCATTTGGACCCGAGCCTTGCAACAAGATACCTGTTCCCCAATGATTGGTGCCAATCTTGGGACCATACAAAGTATAATGTATGGTATCAAGATAAAAATCGCCTGGATCACCGTTTGAAGAGCCAGGAGTATTGCTACCGCTGAGAATGCTGCTGCCCTTATTACTACTAAGGGTGACGGGAGTGCCCCATCCGTTGGCAGTCTTAGGGCCATAAAAAGCCCCACTGTTCCTGTCAAGGTAATAATCACCGGTATTACCTGTTTTAGAATCAGGCACATCATTGCCAGTAAGTAAGGCATTGCCATCTTTACCCGCCGGGCCTACTACGCCAGCCGGGCCAGGGTTACCCACGGTTCCGGGAATTCCCTGAGGACCTTCTTTACCACACCCTACCCATAACAAGATACAGATGAGTGCGAGGGCACTTGAAAATAAATTTATCTTATTCATTGGTTTCTTTTTTATAAGTTTTACAACTTGACTCTTCTTTTAAAGAAGATTGGTGTGTTCAAGAATTGATACTTTCTTATTTCAGATAGGGTTTTATTAGTTGCTGAACTTGTGAATTGGTATAAGGATTTCTGATACGCAGATGGGGAGCTGCCGGTTGGGGTGGTGTTATATTGTTAATTGCCGAAGGCGAAATCACAAATACCATGATTAACTGTAATCCCAGGTCGGCTTTCAGTGCATTCAGTAAATTACTTCCATAGCATCCACATCTGTATCTTTCATGGTAAAAATTAACGATAAGCCCGGATTCATTAGTAGAATAAAAAGCTTCTATACCACCGTCGCTTTCATTTTGGTTGTTAGTTACAGCCGGAACCATACCGTCTGCAGAAGAAACCATATTTTCATATCCTATGATAGAATCCTCCGTGTTATCATAATTCCTTGCGTACATAGGAATTTTTTGTTTTAAATAAATAGCCAGCAAGTCCTGTTGTTGGTTTACGGCATCCCATAAGTTGAATTTATTGTCGTTGTCGTATTCAATATCTAAATAGTATCCCACATCGGAAGAGCCTGTAAAGTAATCATAAGGGTTATTAATAAGATATTCCGTTACACCGGAACTGCCGCCCGTTCCGTTGAGCATGAGTCCGGTGTTCCAATGGCCGTTGGTTGCTTTGGGGCCGTAGATCACGTAGTTAACAGTATCGAGGTAAAAATCACCTGTAGAACCGATTGAAGACCCCGGCGCATTACTTCCGCTTAAAATGCTCCCTCCGCTGCCACCACTGAATGAAAAAGGAGTACCCCATCCATCGGATGTTTTTGGGCCATAGAGATTACTATTCTTTTCATCTAAATAATAGTCGCCCGTGTTGCCAGTCTGTACATTCGGTATGCCTTGGCCCGAAAGAAATTTATTACCATCCTTACCTGCAGGACCTATAGAGCCGGCAGGCCCTAAAGTTCCAGGATTTCCCGGAATCCCTTGCGGGCCTTGCTTTGTGCAGGATGCGATTAGGAGTACCATTAGGGAGAAGATGATACCATTCAAAAACCATTTATTCTTTTTCATAATGTAATTATTTATTAATGATCAAAGTCGAATCACAATGAATTATCTGGCACATTTATCTCAACGGGTTTGCTGATAGGTGAATTTTTACTATGATCCTGCAGAACTACTTTTATGGCATATTGGTAGCTTCCTTTTTTTACCTGATTATCCTGGCATGACTGGGTACCCTTGTCAAATGAATGCCATGGAACCAATGTGCCGCCCTCGGATGCTTTATAAACTATAATGAAATAATCGTCCTCATTAGTGTATTGCCAGCTTAGTTTTACTTCCTTTTGTTTGTTGTCCCATTGTGCTAAAGGCGAATCTGGTGCAGGCAAGGTATGTGCCTGTGCATAGCGTACGTGTACAGCAAAAGAACGTCCCGAATGAATCCCGGTGCTGTCAATCGTTTCGGCTGCATAATAATAATCGGTGTTCGGCCGGATGGTACTGTCTGTAAAAACAAGTGAGGTTACTGAAAAGTCCTGATCCAATCGGGCAATTGGTTGCCAGTCTTTCCCTTTTTCCTGCCGGTATATCTCATATCCTGCTGCTCCATCACTTCGGCTTTCGAACCATACTATATGAGCACCCGACTTTTCTACAGAGACATCTCCTGGCTCAGGCGATGATGGCGGAATAACAACCGGTTTCCTTAATTCGGCCAAATCGGAATAGTCAGAGTGGTTATTATTTCTGTCCACCGCCACAACTCTGTAATAGACTTTACGGTTCAGTGTGTTCATTGGTACGGTATCCGTATAAGTAGTTTCAGGTATTTCAAAGTGTGTGATCTGGGAGAACTCATAATTGGGGTTATAGGAATAATACACTTTATATCCTTTGAAATCCGGTTCGGTATTCTTGTTCCATTTCAAATGTACTACGCCGGAGGAGTCTATAAAACCCGTTACCCCGGTGGGTGGCGCAGGTGGAATCGTATCGGTAAGGTAAGCTACTTTAGGAAGGGAATAAGAAACATTTCCTGCCGAATCCATCGCTATGATTTCATAATAATTAGGCTCATGGGCTACGGCTGCCGTGTCGTTAAAACTGAAAACTTTCTTACTTAACAGTTTTGAAGAGATAGGATAAAAAGGCCCCAGTGGATTGTTAGATCTGGTCATGACATACCCTATTAAGTCAGGGCTCCCGTTGTGTTGGGTCCAGGATATTTTAATTTCATTGCCCGAAAAATTATGGGCCGAATCAATATCAGGAGGTAGAGGAGGGGTAAGATCAATTCCGTTTACTGCCACAGTATCGGTAAAAGGACTTTTTTCACCAAAGGCGTTCAAGCCACTGATGCGATAATAATAAGTTTTGTAATTCTGAGGAATACTATCGAAAAATACCTCGTGGTCGCGCAATACCGAAGCGATCTTCATTTGCAGAGAATCTTTCTTTTTCGCAGTCGGCGCTTCATAGGGCGAGTAAAACGGATTCTTATTTACTAAATGATAGTTTTTGCCATGGTCATCGCTGCGTTCTATGTTATACGCGTCATAACCCGGCAGTTGCCGGCGGTTCCAGTGCAACTCTATCTTACGATCAAAACCGAAAGCTTTTAATCCCTGCGGAACAGCCTCTTTTCTGCCTTTTATGTTGACGACGGAAACAGCTACCGAATCAACACGGTAATCTTTTTCAGCACCATGCGAAAAAATGATATAGCGGTAATTACCACCTCTTTTCACTCCCCTGTCAACCCATCGAAGTGCCAGGGCACTTGCCACCGGCGCTGAAAAATCGGCAGACATCATTGCAAATGAAAAGCGGAAATTCATGGCGCTGCGTTCCTGGTTCATCTTGTCGCCAAAGCTTGACGGAGGTACACTGGTCAACTCGAAATTATTACCATACATAGCCTGTGCTGCTATAGCCGCGTATTTATTAGTTGTATCCAGGTGTTTTTCCATTTGATCCAGTGTCATTGGGAACAAAACGTTGGGTGTAAGCAGGGTGTTGACCGGATGCTCCGGGTTACTGTAATCTATGCGGATAACCTGGTACCCTGAATCGTTGCACAACTTCCAGGCCGTAGCGCTGCCGGGCGCCCAGCGAATCACTACGGAATCCCCATACGCTTTGGCCATTGCCCGCAGAGACAAATGGGTTATGCTGTTTTTCTTCTGGCCATAACTACTTTGTATTGATAGTAATAATAACAATACACCTACAATTCTGAGTAAGATTATTTTGTACATTAAACTTTCCCGTGTATATATTTTATTTTGAAACATGACCCTTATTTTTGATACTTATTATTTTTATTGGTTTATTGTACATTGATATGTTTTGTAACAACCGTCGAGGCTCCACAGAAGAGGCACCACGTTTTTTGATATATGAAATTAATGTTCCGGTTGCCGGCATCTCCGAATCCATACAATTCGACATTTGAAAGTTGATTGGCGACATTTACCGCCGGATCGCCTGGAGTAATTGAACGGGTGTAAGTGCCATTAATGGAAATGGTACCATACTCTCCCTGTGCCAACACTTTCCCATTTTGATTAACAGGATAGCCTCCATTCTGTATTGCTAGCAAAAAATTTTGACTAAATGATTGAGCCAGCTTAATGTCTGCGTTGATGTAATTGAGCCGGTTCCATATCAAGTTAATGGTTTTGGGATCTGGTGGCGGCGGCGTATTGTTGTTACTGCTTTGTCCTGAAGACGAGTGGGACGACTGATGCCCATCCCTCTGATTTGCTGCCAGTCCACCTCCGTAGTTGTTTTGAGGTAATGCAGGCAGGAGGGCAGGTTTTAAAACAGTAATGCCCAAGCCAAGTTTTCCTGCATTCGTCATATAGACTTGCTGCTTACCTCCTCCTGTTCCAGATTGGGAACCGCCTCCGTTATTGCCGTTCGAAGTACTTGGAGGGGCCGGAGGGCCAAGCCTGGTTGCGTAGGGCATTGCATTGCTTACGGTGTATTCCGGATAATACCAGTTAGAGTAGTCCCTCATTTCAGGAGCGCCGAGATCAACATTAAATTTTGGATGACCGTTGGCATCTGTTTCATTAGTAAGAGTATTAAGTGGTTTATAAATATTATCGAAGAAATATTTATCGCTCGCATGGGTATAGTCAAAGGGAACCACAGCATGGAACATCGGAGAAGAATGTATTCCGGATAGATTTGCTGATGTGGTGCATTGGTTTGTGTATCCGTTTAGCTCAAATTCATCAAATCCCTCAGCACCAGGTGAATTGCCTTTTATAACTGAATAATTTCCGGGATATCCTATATCTGTTTGTTGAAGAGTTCCAAAAGAAGCCATCTTATCTGCAAAATTGTTGAACTGGCTGGTACGGAACCGACACGTATAAATTGGTTCTATTTCTGCATGAATTACTTGTGGCACACCGGTTGCCTTTTGTGTATTTAACTGCACGTTCATCTGTTTTGTTTCCTGCGTTTGTGTCAGGTGGCCTTTGGCATCTCTTTGTATAGTAGTTATACTTTGCGTTTGGGTATTCATCTTTTGCACTTGCTGCAAATTCAGGTGGCTATTGGGCATTATACCATTTATCTGTACGAACTGAGGGAGCACCCTTGCTTCCATCCGGTAAATGGTACTGTTTTGCAGATTGGAGGGGATCTGGAATCCTAATGAATTGGTGCTTTCGCTGGGAACAAACGTAGTGGTAATGGTATCGCCTCCGTTTTCGGGGATAAATTTCAGCTCATAATTATACGATTTGATACCGTGCATAAGGTCAGGCGAAGGGAATAAATTACCTTGCCAGTTACCCATTTCTATTTCACCCTTGCGCCCAAACTCGTCTTTTAAAAAGTATTGCTGGCCATCTATCGGATAGGTAGAAACGATATTCTGGAGAACGATTGTAGAAGGAGCATCACCGGTGGTGAAGAGTAGTGTGGTGTCCTGGTTGACGGCACCTTCGGCTGGGTCGCCCCAGGAAGTACCTCGAAATTCCTGGGCTATACAATGAATAGACATCTTGTATTGGCTATGTGCATCCAACATGCTGTTGCGGAACAGGGTAATACTTTTGCCGGTGGGATCCATATCCTGTTGACAACTTATCAGCGAATCATTTCCTGATGTAGTGATTTTAAACAAATTGAACTGATCTGCCTTGAATCGGAAAGTTCGTGTGTATGGTTGATTATGGTCATTGTCCGGTGGTACCGTTATCGGGAAATTACGTCCATCCATTGGCAGGCTGAATACGGCATAAGGTTTATCGAAAACGCCTGCATTGTTTTGTGGACCTGCATCAGTAATGAGTTGCATTGCGTCCAAAGGATTCACGTGTACCGTACATTGGTTGCCTATAGAAATCGGATAATCGTCATCCACACTCACAAGTCCTCCCAATATGGATCCTTTGATGTGTACCTGTCCAACCATCCAGCTAGGGTTGGGGAGTCCGCCCTGTAACACTGCACCTATATCCATGCTCACCAAAGAAAAATCTCCTTTGTAAAAGGAAGTATTTACATGCGCACCTACGTCCATTGAAAGATAGGCGTACAATTGTCCGATGGCGTACCAGTTATTAAAGCCGAACGTACCATCCGTTTGCTGGCAGCCGGGTGGAATTTCATTTTCATTGATATGTTCCAAAGCTACATCGAAACCGAGTGTGGCAGCGGCACTTGCATAGAGGAAGGAAAAACTAAGTTTTAGGCTACCATTGACATCGGCACCAAACATGAAGCCTGGATTTCCGGCAGTACCTATTTGTTTTAACATAGCTTCTATGGTACTGGAATTAGCCTGTGGATTGGCACTCGCAGGAAGGTTATGCGTTATAACCGTAGGTAACCCGGGGAAAGCCGGTAGCACATTCCCCGCATCCAAATAAGAGGTAGCATCCAGGTTGGCGTATAATTTATCGGTTGGTGTGCCGATAGTTAGTATGTGAATAGAATCCCTCTGGCTGGGTATTCCTACATAAACGTACTGTGTGTCTTTATCTACATGAATCCAGATAGGAGCTGTGGCTGTAATTTTATTAAAATTCAGATGCCCTACGATAGTGGCATCGAATCTTGAATTCGCGAAATCGTAAATCATGTGCATGGGTACCACCGAAACAATAGCTTTCGGATTGCTGGTAGGCGGATTGTCCGAAAATACGTATCCCCCGCCGTCCAGCGATATTGCCTGTAATGCATCGGTGTTAGTGTTGATATCTGCACTTAAAGCCAGGTTTGCATTAAGTGTTTGCGGCCGAAAGAGTGCCAGAAATACCTGGGCTGTAAATACATAATGCCCTTCTGCCGGTGTTAGGGGAACCTGGGGCAGTATAGAACTTGACCCATTTATAGAATCAGGGGCAACTTGAGCTATCGTCATATTACGGGCCACTCCTCCTCCGAAGCCATTGAATACCACAGGACCTATCTGGATACCCGACTGCATGTAAATGCTGCCCGCTACTGCCCAGTAATGGTAGCCATGGACTGAGCCAAAACGTGCCCCGGCCTCAAGCGTAGCTACAGGTAAAGTTGCCTGCAGGTCGCCGTTAACACCATCACCATACACCCTATCGTCATATAGAAATGCAAGAGAACCGTTCACCGTTACCGGGCCTACACTTCCTCTGAGTGCTACGCTGTCTAATTGTATTTTTTCAAAGCTTACTTTAGGCGACTCGGTTCCCGAAACGTCTATTAGCCCGAATATGCCGAGTTTGCAATCGCCACTTATGAGCGATTTATCTCCAAAACCAACATTTACTTTTACATTAAACGTAATGCCTGCTTCATACTCGCCCGTAATGTCCGATCCGGATCCGCTTGAGCTTTTGGTTGTAAATGAAGGTGTAAAGTTTGACAAGGTAAGGCTGAAACTGGAAGCGGTAGATTGTGATGAACTGCTGCTGTTATCGCCAGCCGGGGCGTAATTTCCCATATTTGCAGGTGGCAGTGGTCCTCCTCCTAATAAAGACCCGGGGAATGAATAAGCTTTGGGATTGTTGAAAGCCGTACTGGTTGACTTGGGATGAGAAGTATCCCCGTCGCCCAGGCTCCAGTGCCCCGCACTAAAATGAAAGCCCGCCTTGCTTCCTCCACCGGTGGTATCCCGGTTTCCCACATACATTCCCTGAAAGCTAAGAGCGGTTAAGGATATTTTTGGCTTAGTTGATTCTATACCGATGCTACCGTTGAGCAAAGTCCCAATAGCCATGCCCATAGTGTCCTTTTTGATCGTGAAACTTGAATTAGGGTTCAGTGCAAGTTTGGCTTTCCACAGGTTTACATGGATGGTATCTATCGTTTTTATATTGAAGAGATAATTGAGTCCACCGCCGTTCGCTGCCGTTCCTGCGTTCAGGCTACAAGTATATTTAAAAGCATCACTGTCACTTATAGGCACTTTGATTTTACCTACCATTTTTACCCCTTCAGTAAGTGGGTTGCTTTTTACAAAGCCCAACTGCAACGTATCAATGGAAAAAGCCCAGCCACCTAAATTTCCAGTATGAAGGTCTAGAATATTATCCGCGAATATTTTGGTGGTAAAGCCGTCCTTATTGATGATAAAATTATGGAAGCCGAAGCTGGGTTTTTCACCCGTAAATTTTTTAAAATCGGATGGCAATTCCATAGAGAGGTCCTTGATAAAAAGCCCCTCGAAAGCTCCGTTCTTTGGAGAGTCAACATATTCAGCAGGGAACGAGAGCCCGGGCGCATCCCTGGTTAAGGAATGATCATACCAGAAACCGTTGGAAATACTTATAGGAAATCCCGGGAGGCTTTTAATCTCAAATTTGTGTTCGGGTGTAATAGCTGCCATCCAGTCGTCCCATTTGGTAAAACTAAAGCTGAGGTGAATGGTGTCGGCTCGCCCGACCATTACTTTATCGTTGCTATCTACAGGTAAAATTGCGGTGGTGTCTAATGTGAGATCGGCTTTTGCCATAATTCTTTTTAATCCGCTTGTGTCCCATTGTACATAGGTGCCTTTACTGGTATCCACGGAATTGACGGTATTATTGTATTTGCAGCCCTTAAAGATAAATGTATTCCCATCCCAGGTCATAGACCGGTCGTTGGGCATATAGAGCAATCCATTAGTGAAAGAAAAACCACCGGGAGTTATTTGAAAGCAACTACCCGCCATTGAGATCCAGCCATTTGCGTCAGGAATATTCAGGTTGAATAGTACATTCATGCTGGTTCCGCCTGGCGTAAAAGTAATACCCATAACAGCCAGAGTGGTGTTGGAGAATGTACTTCCCTGGGTTTCATTATTAAGGCCTACAGGAAAAGCGATTTCGTCTGTACCGGATAGCTTATTCAGAAGGTGAGATGCATCAGTAACATAACTTTCCAATTGAGAGTAATCCGAATTATTCATGCTGGCATCCACACTACTGAGTGTGTCCACTATATTGCTGGTGTTTGACAATCGTTCCCATTTTGGAAGACTATTATCCATGGAAGTAACCACTCCACCGAAATAAACCGTTGTGTCACTATTGATCTTGATTTTGTCAAATCTTACTTTTAATTTAAGATTATGTCCAAAAGGACTCCAGGTAATGTAACCGTCACCCTGGTAGCTGCTGTCTTTGTGGATTTGTATAGAGTCAATGTGCATTTTGAAGGCTCCGATTGTTACGTTTTTCCCTAATAGCTTAACAGTAGTATCCAGGGCTTTTTTATTGGTTATTGTTGAGGTAGAGGTACATACACCCAGAGTGATCGGAAGTGCCTTGGATTTGGAACTATCGCCAGTTTTTCCGGTAAGGAAATTACCAAGTTTACTTGTATCTATTTTGATAGTTAAAGAATAAGGTACCAGGTTCATTTTTGATTGATAGGCAAGTGCAGCGAGTTGGCTATATCCCTGGTTGGCTATTTCCAGCGGGCTGCCGGGCATGGACATGAAATTGGCTTTTACCCGTATTACGTATTTCTCTCCGCTCACCAGCACATGTGGATATCGAAGGGTATCCAGCAAAAAAGTGGTGGTGGGAATATTTTGTTGCCGAAAAACGAAAGGATTATTCAGCGCATCCGTCATTGTTTGTCCGTTGAAAACCTGGCGTATCTCCAGGTCATAATTGAGTGCACCTATTGGTAGGCCGCAGGTAGTGGCAGGTGGTGTCCAGGCAAATTGTATTTGAGAAGTTAAAGGGGTGAAGATTTGGAATCCTCCATTTCCCCCCATTTTTGATAAAGTATTTTTATTGATTTTCCCATTTTGCAGAAGAGCCAGGTTAGCAGCACTTGCCATAAATTGTCCCTGCGTGGATACCGGGCTAATGAGTTGCGGCGCAGATGCTATATAACAGATGGTAAAATACGCACACCCTGTCCCGGGAGTAGAAAGGGGCTCAGCAAATCCTGCTTTGTCGTAATCGTAAGCCGTAACACAAACGCGGTAAGTGCCTTCAGGCAGTTTAAAATCCAATCCATTTTGTTGAAGCGTAGCCAGGTCGGTATTCGTATAAACTAATGAATTTTCTGAAAAATTTCCAAAAGCATTTTGAATCATATTTTGATCAAGATGAATCATCTGCCGGGGATTTAAAATGATGGGATTACTGGGCTGGAAATCAGACCTAAGCGATACGCCCATCGGCGAAGGTGAAATTCGTTCTATACTGCCTGCCAGCTTTATATGTGTTTGTGTATTGCCGGTGTTGGAAAGGGAAATGGAAATATGATTGCTGATATCCCGGTTCAATTGGCCGCTTCGGTTTCCCATAATATCCGCTTTGATTTGAGGTAGATAAGGTGGCACAGGTTGCAAGACGTTGGTCATAATCTGTATGGGATATTGAGCATAGCTACTACCGTTACATAAAAAAATGCCAAGAACTAAGATGAGAATTGATTTAATAAAATGGTAGGAATTCCTATTCTGATATTTTGCAAACACCTGCTTGTCATAAATTCTTTTGATACGGCTTGTGTGCAATCCGGAAAAGGAGGAAGTAAACAGGTTAATTTTAAAGCGGTACATAAAGAATATTTTTAAAAAGTATAAGCATAAGTAATTCCACCGGCCAGGCATTTGCTGTTGACGGCATAAGGCACCCGATTTATTTCATTAATAGGGTTTAGGTTCACAGGGGGTGTGAGGATATAATTAGCATAAATGCCCAGCGAGTGATGGCGGTGTACGGCATAGCTTCCATTGAATGAGAAGGTTGTATTGTTTTCCGTTTCCAGGTTAGTAGCATGGTTGAGAAAATAACCGGCACTTACCTGAATATTCAGGTTATGATCTTTCAGGAACTGAGCATTGCCGCCAATGTTTAATCCCATAGATTTATATTGATTACTCTGTTGCCCGTAAACACTATAAGTCAGATTGAGGTTGATGCCAAAATAACTTTTCACAAAGAACAATCCATAGTTTAAAGAACCGCAAAGATTATTACCGTTAGTCTGTCCTTTAGTAACCGGATTCCTATCGTCAAGATCGGTGTAAGCAATGCTTACATTGATGGTATTCTGGTGCAAAGCATTGGAGAAATTGAGGGTGGGAGAAAAAACGCCGGTGAGCATCAATTGGTTCATGCGAATGGAATCACTCAATTTAAGTAATCCGTCTTTTTGATAAATCTGCACACCGGTTACATTCATGTTAATGTTAAGATGCTGGCTTACGAATGCATTCAGACCGACGTTTCCGGTGCGTGTTTGTATCTGTGAACTCAGCATGTGAGCCAGGTTGTTGTGTTGCGTGTTGTATGCTCCATTAATACTAACCTTTCCTTTCAAAAAGCTGGTTCCAAAGCTGCCATTCATCATTTCAATATCATCCAGCATATACGGTACACCCAATGATTTGAAATCAGGCTGTACCCTTCGATAGCCGAGGGCTGCATTAAAATTATTCAGCATCAGGAACAATTGTGCCTGGCCCGAAAAACTGACAACGGAGCTATAGTTGATCGGCGTGATTGATCTTACAATGTGAGGTATTTTTACATTCGCAATGCTGTCAAGATTGTCATAAGACAAATCGCGATTAAGCAGGCTCACTGCAGCATCGCCACTGAATAAGATTCGTTTAAAAAAAGTAAAAGTCCAGGAACTGCCGAGTACCGTATTTTCTTCCGGTAATAAAGTAGTGATGCTGTCATGAAATCGTTGAATAGAACCGGTATCATCTTTGGCATGAAAAAACTGCAAACTAAATCGTTGCAAATTCCCATTGATCCCAATTTTGACACCATAGCCTGTCCGCCCATATTGCGGTTGTAATGTGTGCCCGAAGGTAGTGTCTTCGCTGACGGCTTTGTTCAGCCTTCCGTAAAATGCACCGAAATAAAATTTCTTCGGATTCAATTCTATTCCCCCACCCAGAAAGCTTTGTCCGTCAAATACCATGGGTGAAAAAGACATGCTGCGATAGCCCAGATGTAGTTTGATCCATTTATAAGTAGGGCTGATGCCAAGTTGCGTAAAAGGAACTGTATAGCTTTTGCTGTACTGAGTAACTGTAAAAGAAAACGGGAGTGAAAAACCGTAAAAAGCTGGTGCAAAACTCCCGTAAAGATTCCATGAGAAAGGATCACGTGTTTGATAGGTTTCATTGGATGAATAAAAATTCATACCACCTCCAATGCTTCCATGAAAACTGACCGGTTTTTGTGTTTTTAAATTACTGAAATCCTGTGCATCTGCTCCTGCACAAATCAACAATAGAGCTACCATCAAGCTATAAAGTTTTATTTTTGAAAAATGCCGTATGGAGGAACTGTCACAGATGTAAGATGTATCATTCATGATTTTAGTGCTGAGATAATGATAGGCTTTTGGAATAATTTTATTTGAATAATTAAACAACTATTTCAAAATCAAAGGAATGATTTTATAACACGTCTTCCTATCGTATAAAAGGATGATTTTTTGTGGGCTTTGTAGAGACGCTATGCATCGCGTCTCTACAAAAGAAGGTTGCTAAGGAACACCTTATATGACGATAATATTGGCGATCCTGATACCTATTATTGTTTTGTAAATGGAATTGAAATAATCATATCTCCCGATAGATAACTGAGCACATAATATCCTGAAGACAAATCTTCAATATTTATTTGTTTACTGCCATCTGTTGCAGTAAAGTTTTTATATCTTCTTCCGGAGGCATCTGTAATCCACACGGAGATTGCTTTTCCATTAGCCCCGGTTATTTCCAAATGAATTGTATTGTGCACAGGATTCCCGATAATTTTTACAACTAATTGTGTATTTATTTTTATGGAAATAATTATTGAGTAAGTATAATGGCCGTCTCTATCTACCTGTTTTAAACGATAATAACTGATGCCATTCATTGGTTGTGCATCTGTAAAAGTATAATCACTTTCTGCTGATGGATTTTGAGAAGAAGGAACTGTTCCGATTTTTGAAAAATGCACACCATCACTGCTTCGCTCCATATCAAAATGATCGGTATTTATTTCTTTGGCTGTTATCCAATCTAGTTCTACATTTTTATTGATTGCTTTTGCATTAAATGAGATCCATGTAAGCGGAAGTGTGGATCCTATTATGAAAGTTCTTGTATTGGTTAATGACCAGTTATTGAAAGTGCGGATGTATAAAGTGTGGGTGGTATCATTTTTTAGTCCTGTAAGATCAGCTACAAAAGTATAATTACTTAAATCGGTTGTCGAAGCAATGGAAATTAGTTTTCCATTCCCGAAACCGGGATCTTTATCAAAGAAATACTCAAACTTAGTGATGTTGCCTGCTATGGGATTGGACGGAATAACGACATTAGCCAAAAGAATATTAAAAGTCTGTAAGTTAGTTTCACTCCAGCTCCAATTAGCATCCTGCGAACGAAAATAAATACGGTGCACACCGTTACTTAATCCGGTTAAATCAATAGCCACATTGGAAGCCGTAAGATCTGATGAAGGAGTAATGGTAATGGGCTTTCCTTTTCCAAAGCCGGGATCAGTATCTGTAAAATACTCCATCTTTACAATGTTGGCCGCTACAGGATTTGCAGGTATTTGCGCAGCTACATTGGCAATAAAAAATGTTTGTTCATTAGTTTCACTCCAGCTTCCTTTTGCATCCAGCGAACGAAAATAAATATGATGCACCCCTGTGGGATAAGCGCTGACATCTAAAGGAGAATTGCTAACCATTACATCATTTGATGAAGTAATTGGAATAGAAATTCCTTTTCCAAAACCGGGATCGGTATCCACAAAATATTCGACCTTTACAATATTGGCTGCCGCAGGGTTTGAAGGAAGGTTGGCATTTGCATACAATTTAAAAAACGTTTGTACATTACTGATACTCCATATGCCCTTTGTATCTCTTGTACGAAAATAGATTCGATGTACGCCCGAAGCAACCGTGCTGATATTTACAGAATAATTATTGGCGGTTATGTCTGTAGAGGAAGTTATAGGAATAGATGTTCCACTTCCAAAACCAGGGTCGGCATCTATAAAATATTCTGCGTAATTGATATTATTAGGGCCGGGGTTTGCAGGTAATGTAAAAGTAACCTGTGCTTCAGTTATTTGAAAACACGCAAAACCTAAAAATATATAAAGAAGGATTCTTTGTAACATGATTTTGATTGGTATAAATGTTGCATGAATAATTTTTTTTAAAATTTCATAACCAGTCCATTATTGTGGTTTTTGAATTTACTGATTACGGCAAAGTATGGTTCGTGAAAGTACACGAACCACAACCAGCCGTCCCAGTTTTTATGAACCCTATTTTCTTAATGCACTGTAGTTGAACTGATAGTAATATTCATACTGGTAGCGCCACTCGGTACAGATGTAGGAACCGTAAGCACATAGATAGAAGGAATAGAAGGTATACCCGAAAGTACATAAGGAGCAGAATCACCAAAAGCACCACAGTCAACGGTTACGCCATTTAATTTTCCAGCACCGATTGCTGGCGAACCCGCCTTAAGTTTGTATCGCCCATCAGAAGAGAATCCGGTTCCGCTTGAATAGCCGACAAAAACTTTATCCAGGTTAACACTTAACTGATTTCCATTTCCTGTTGGAATACCGGTATTATCAGCGATGTTATTAAAAAAGGAATTGGAAGAAAGGTAAGAACCAAAAGAAGCCTGTACAAAAATATTATTTTGGAAAGTAAAATTTTCACAGGATAAAGCGCCTCCATACATAAAATCATTATTAATAAAATAACCGGAGATATTATTGACATTGGAAGCCTGCATAGCTGAGCCAATAAAGATATTATTATACACTAACAGGTTAGTTGCCTTGCCGGTGGGGGTTCCTGCTCGTAATCCATAAATCACATTTTGCCTTATCGTGTCATTGTTGCAAACAGAGTTGTCTTCTTGAGCAATATAAACGTAGGCGTCTGTAACATTATCTCTTTGGAGCGTTACATTACTCTCATTTAGAAAAATGGAACTTGTTGTACAACCTTCTACCACACTTCCGGCACAGCCCGGGTCAAATGTTACTGCCCCAATGTTAGCTACGTTAATATTAGCCTGCGTTTTAGGATTCGGCACAGCATCAGTAAAGTAATAGCCAGTCCCTATAATAATTAATTTTTTAGTAAGCGTAGGTCCTGAATATGACGTTGCCGAAGCCTCGACCATAAGGGTGTCTCCTGCGGCGGCGGCAGTTACAGCGGCGGGCAGGTCAGTAAAATCCGCGTTGATTCCAAGGTTATTATTCACACGCCATATTTTGGCGTTAGCGTTTTGAGACACAATAAATAGTAAAGCGCAAAATGTAAAGATCTTTTTCATGATGTTTGTTTATTTTTTGAAAGCTGGTATAGAAAAAAAGGAAATGTCGTTTTATTAATAGACAAAGGAACCTTAAAAGAAGAGGTAGGACAATCGTATAAATGGTTGATTTTTGTGGGCTCTGTAGAGACGCGATGCATCGTGGCTCAATAACGTAAACAGCAGAAGACGCAATTCATCGCGTCTCTACAGGGTTACTCTTTCTTCAGCGCCTTTGCTACTGCCTGGGCGTTGGAATTTACATGTAGCTTTTCATAAATGTGGCGTATGTGCGTGCGGACTGTACTGATGCTTATGAAATATTTTTCGGATAGTTTCTTATAACTTAATCCGTCAATCAACGAATGCAGGAGTTCATTCTCCCGCGTAGTGAGTTGATAATCTTCTTTAGCAGATGGGTGTACATGCTGAAAAGAACTGATTACTTTTCTTGCTATACTGGCACTCATTGGCGCTCCGCCGTTGTATAGCGATGCAATGGCATCGGTTATTTCTTCCGGTGAAGATTTTTTTAGCAGATAGCCGGAGGCCCCTGCTTTAATGGCTTCAAATATTTTTTCATCATCTTCAAAAACAGTAAACATTAAGACTTGTATATTCTCAAAATTTTCTTTTACGGTACGGACTCCTTCAATTCCTGAGATATTTGGTAACCCAATATCCATCAGTATAATATCCGGTCGTGATTTTTTTAATTCACTTACCACATTCATCAGATTGGGTAAAGAGGCTACACATTGCATACCTTCTGAGTGATTTAAAAGATTGCCAAGGGAACTGCGCAAGGTATTGTTGTCTTCTACTATGGCGATTTTAATCATGGAGTACAAAATTGGGAAAAGTCTTTCAATTGCGGCATCGTATATTTATTTGATTTTTACAAAAAGCGTAATTACCGTTCCTTCATTTATTTTTGGTTCTATTTTGATTTCTGCATTCATTTCTTTGGCTCTCTTTTTCATGCCTGCCAATCCGTTACCGTGAATGGCATGCCCGGCATCGTACCCCTTTCCATTGTCTTTAATAATGATGGTAAGCAAGGGCGTGTGGTGTGAAACGTGAATCTGCGCTTCTGTGCATTCTGAATATTTCACCAGGTTATTGATTGCTTCTTTCATAATGAGATAGATGTGGCGGCGGTATTCCATCAATACGTGAATGTGTTGTATGTTTTCGCCGATGTTGATGGTATAATTGATTCCTTTGGCTTCGAATAACTTGGCAGCGAAGCTTCTGATCCTTAAAAACAGGCTTTCCAGTGAATCATTCTTTGGATTGATGCTCCATACAATGTCATCCATCTTTTCCATCATCGAGATGGAATTATCTTTTATTTCCCTTAGCATATCTTCTGCTTCGGGCTCTTCCTTACGGCGGAGTGCCATATCACTCAAAATTGAAATAGAACTTAATGTAGATCCTATATCGTCATGCAGGTCGAGCGAAATTTTATTTCTTAACTTCTCTATTTTTAAAAACTGATTGACACGGTACCGGTATAAAAAATAAAACACAGCAGCAATGTAGCCTAACAACAGAGTGAGGAACCACCATGTGCGCCAAAAGGGTAATGCGATTTTAAATTGGAGATTTAATATTTTACCCGAACTGATACCATTAGAGTTTTCTCCCTTTAAAAGTAAAGTATAATCGCCCGGTGAAAGATTGGCGAATTCCACCTCACCACTTTTACCCGAAAAGTGCCAGCTTTTGTCTATGCCTTCTAACTGATAATAATACCGGTTGCTAAGTGGATTATTGTAATCGGTAATTGCCCATTTGAAAATAAAATTATGAACGTTGTGGTTGAAATTATTATTTTTTGAAAGCACGAATGGGAAAGGGTTATCGTCAACAATCACTTCGGATAATTTAATGCCGGGTTTATTATCTATAGACTCCAGCAATTTTTCGGGCCGGAAAGAAGAAAGGAAATCAGGGCTTCCGAAGATCATCGTTCCGTTTTTAAGGCAACAAAGTGTACCGTTCATTTCATTGCTTGGTAGTCCATCGGCTATGGTAAATCGGCTGTATATTTTTGTTGTAAAGTTATAGGACAGTAATCCGTTTTGTGTAGCAATCCATAAATGATCCGCACTGTCGAGTGCAATATCGGTAATGAATTTATCTATTTGTGGGGATAAGCGGATTGTCTGAAGAACCGGATTATCTACATTCCACATTAATAAAGTAGTTCCTGTGAATGAATAGCAGGTGTCATGATAATAAAGTATTTGGGAGATGTCGTTTCTTTCGCCTAAATATTTGATGAAAGGCTTTGAAAAATGATTGGTGTGGCTGTTGTAAAAGATAACTCCTTCGTCATAATCACCCATCCAAATATTATTATTTTTATCCTCACAGGCATCAGAGATTACCAGTGGTTTAGGAACGTTGTAATCGGTAATAAAATTTTTGAATAGTTGCCGTGATTTCTGGATGGAGGAATCAGTAAACCATATTCCGTTTCTCCAGGGGAAAAACCACCAGTTTTGATTGGAATCTTTTAAAAGATAGGTGATAAAATTGATGGTAGAAGGATTTGTTGGCTCTTTCTGCAATGGTTGGAAATCAATAGCATGAGTGAGTAAATTAATATCTGCTATTCCTGAAGAGGTTCCACACCTTAGTTTGTCATTTCCCGAGCCCTGAATGGAAAGACAGGATATACCTTCTTTGGCGAATTGATCGCCGTAATGGCCAGTCTCATTTAGGTTTTCGTCGTAAGCCTTTAAAAAATTTTCTCCGCTTCCGCTTACGAGTATCTTATTTCTCCATTCAAAAAGAGAAACTCCCTGGCCGGTGATAGGCTTTTTGAATAAATGGTTGCGAATAAGATTTTTGGAAGGATTGTAAAAGTACAGTCCTTCATGAGTCCCCATCCATACCCAGTTGTTATTTGATGAATACAGGGTTTCAACAGATGTTTTGTCGTATGCTTTGGAAAACCCTGATATAGTAATGAACTTATCTTTTTGTATATCAAATCCAGTTGATATACTGTTGAACAGTATGAGTGAACTGCCGTCATATTGGTGGGCTTCTGTTATACTGTGTATGTTGATATCTTTTCCGCCAGGCGGCGAATGACTCACTATTTTTTGCGATACCGGATCAAATTCTTTCAAGCCTTTGTCCCAGGTACCGATCCACAATTTTCCAGAATGGTTTATGATGAAATTCGTGAAAAGTCTTGTGAAATCAGGGTCATTTTCTTTATTGATTTTGTGAATAAATTGATGTGAATTTTCATTGTAGCTCCATAGTCCATTGTATGTACTCAGCCATAGCAATCCTGTTTTGTCGAATGCGATATGAGTTATGTTGTTGTTTAGTATTTTTTCGTAATTATCTCCGGGTATTTCATCGAATGATATACGTTGACTCTTTTTATCATAAAAGAATAAGCCTGAAGAGGTGGCGATGAAAAGGTTATTATTTTTATCAACTGCGAGACTGATGATAAAATCATTCTTTGTATTGTGGTCCTTGTGTAGAGGAATGGTAGTGAATTTTCTGAGAGCAGGAACGAAGGAGTTTAACCCCTGATGAGTACCTATCCATAAAAGCCCACTGCTGTCTTCGGTGATGTCGCTGATAGAATTGCTGCTGATGGAATGGTTATCTTCCGGAATGTTTTTAAAAATAGTAATGGAGGAGCCATCGAGCAGATCAAGTCCTGAAGCGGTTCCTATCCACATAAAACCGTTGGTGTCCTTATAAATACATTGAACGTGGTTGTCACTTAATCCGTTTTCTTCGTCAATCTTTTGAATAAGCACCTGCCCGGCAGATTGGGAGTAAGCACGGATGCCGGTTAAAAACCAGATGGGTAGAAAGAGAAGAATATTTTTTAAACAGAAACTCCACATGGCCTGTTATTAGTTATTAGTTATTAATCCTTAGTCATTAGTTCTTAGTCCGTAGTTTTTAGTTTATAACCTTTTTTTCTTTAGTCAGGAATTGGTTTTTGATTTAATGAATTATTTACCAGTCTATACACGTGCCTTCCATATTATTTCGGGGGTATTGTTTTTCATTCCGGTATAACGTGCCAGCATAAAGAGATAATCGCTCAGCCTGTTGACGTATTTTATAATGAGCGGATTCACACTTCCTTCAGTTTCCATCAATGCAACACAGCATCTTTCTGCACGCCTGCACACACAGCGCGCTATATGCAGGAATGAAACAGCAGGGGAGCCTCCTGGTAAAATAAAATTCTTCATCCGTGGAAGTTCTTTATCCATTCTGTCCATTTCTTTTTCGAGCAATTCCACATCACTTTCGTGTAAGTCGGGAATAGGAAGTTTAGTATCTTTTTTAGGATCACAGGCCAGCTCGGCTCCAATGGTGAAGAGGCGATCCTGTATTTCTTTTAAAACAGAAACAGCTGCAGTATCTGTACAATAATCAGATACGAGGCCAATGTGCGAATTCAGTTCATCCACAGTGCCATAGGCTTCTATGCGGGTATCGCTTTTTAAAACTTTGGTACCTCCGATGAGGCTTGTTTTGCCTGCATCTCCTGTTTTGGTGTATATTTTCATTGCCATGATTGTATCAGTTGTTTTAATGAAAGAATTATTTTTTGAGGATATAAAAGTACAATGGAAATGGGGAAGAGAAAAAGTATATATCACAAGGTAAGATCCATATCCTCTATGGCCGTTTCGACTTTGTAAGGTGTTACTTGTCCGGTGGTGTATTTGTAAACTGCAATCTGTCCGAAGAAATGTTGTTAGTAAACTGCACTACTTCTTTATAAGGGAGAGATTAGAATGATGGCTCGTGAGATTGCTACCGATGGTATATGGTGTGTTTAGGGAAGAAGTATAAGAAATTCTTTCTTATTATTTCTGAATGGCTATTGGAACCACCCACGGCAGCAGAAGCTTAATTTTAGACCATGCCTTATCTTACAAAATTTGTTTTATTCAATTCACCTCACCCCCGTCATCTTCTTTTCATTTTGCCGGTCACTTTCTATGATTCCGTCTTTTAATCGGATGATACGGTGTGCAAATTCGGCAATATCTTCTTCGTGCGTTACCAGAATTACGGTATTACCGTCAGACTGTATTTTATCAAAAATATTCATGATCTCCACAGAGGTTTTTGAATCAAGGTTTCCTGTGGGCTCGTCTGCAAGAATGATGGAAGGATTATTTACCAGGGCACGTGCAATGGCCACACGTTGATTTTGTCCGCCCGATAATTCATTGGGCTTGTGATGGCTCCTATCTGCTAATCCTACTCTGTCAAGCATTTCAAGTGAAAGTTCGATTCTTATTTTTTTAGTAGTACCATTATAGATCAATGGGAGTGCAACATTTTCTGCGGCAGTGAGGCGGGGTAATAAATTAAATTGCTGAAATACAAAACCAATTTCTTTATTGCGTACATCGGCGAGGTCATCATCCTGCATTTTACTTACATCTTCACCGTTAAGAATATATTTACCGGCAGTGGGAGAGTCGAGGCAACCGAGAATATTCATCAGAGTGGATTTCCCACTTCCGCTCGGCCCCATTAGAGCTACATATTCATTCTTGAAAATTTCAATCGTAATTCCTTTCAGCACTTTTAATTCCTGCCTGCCAAGATAATAGCTTTTCTGAATATTTTCTAATTGTATGATTGACTCCATATTTTTATTTTAATTAGCTTATTAGTTAGTTGATTAATTAGCTAATTGGCTGATTATTTTTCTTTATCACTTTCGGTACTTTAAAAAAATCATCATCATGCAAAGGGGCATTCTTGAAAACATCTTCTTTGCTGATCTCACCTTTCACTTCATCTTTCCTGAAAATATTTACATTTTCACTTACATGCAATAAGGGTTCTACGCCGGTAGTATCCAGTTCATTTAGTTTATCAATAAAGCCGATCATCTTTTCGAGATCACTTTTTATTTCTTCTTTCTCTTCCTGCGAAAATTCCAGTCTTGAAAGATGAGCGAGTTTCTCAATTAAAGCGTCATTTACATCCATTGGGCAAATATAGCAGGTTTATTGTTTTGCGGAATGTCATTGAGCGGCTACATTATCCCGTTTATCATTTTTTTAAGAACTTCAGAACTCCCAATCCTTTCGTGTGCGGATTATTGACCTTTCTTGTTCATTATGGGCGCATCGTCCCCTTCGGGAGACGATGCTCGACTTCAAGAGGGTGGAACTGTAAATAATTATACCTGGCCTGTTCTTGAAAGATTCACGAATCTGCTCCCTATGAAGTATAAACAGAAAACGATTTTATTTATCTTCGCCAGTCTATGATGGAAAAGAAAAAAATACCACCCCCCAGGCAGGTAGTCATGAGCGGCATAAGGCCTACGGGTTTTTTGCACCTTGGAAATTATTTCGGTGCTATCCGCAATTATGTAAAAATGCAGGAAGATTATGACTGTTATTTCATGGTGGCCGATTTACATTCCCTCACCACACATCCCGATACCAAAGGGCTGAAAGTTAATGTACATCGCGTACTGGCAGAAAATATCGCCTGCGGCCTTGATCCGGATAAGGTAGCCCTGTATTGCCAGAGCCATTTGTACGCTACTTCTGAATTGTACCTGTATCTTAATATGCTTGCTTACAAAGGCGAACTTGAAAAGACCGCAACTTTCAAGGATAAAGTACGGCTGCATCCTGATAATATCAATGCCGGCTTACTAACGTATCCGGTATTAATGGCAGCCGATATTCTGATCCATCGCGCGAGATATGTTCCCGTGGGAAAAGACCAGGAACAGCATCTTGAGATCGCAAGAAATTATGTGAACCGGTTTAATCACCGCTATGGCGACGTATTTCCAGAGCCTTACGCTTTCAATTTTAATCATGAGCTGACAAAAGTACCTTCCCTGGATGGCAGCGGCAAAATGAGTAAAAGTGAAAACCAGATGGCTACTTTATATCTCGCTGATGAGGACGATGTTATTCGAAAAAAGATCATGAAAGCCAAAACAGATAGTGGGCCTACGGAACCAAATTCAAAGATGCCTGATTACATTGAAAACCTTTTCAGATTGATGAAGCTGGTGAGTACGGCGGATGTTTATGGTCATTATGAACAAAAATTCAATGAATGTGCGGTACGCTATGGCGATATGAAAAAACAATTGGCGGAAGATATGGTATTATTTATTTCTCCGATCCGGGAAAAAGTAAATGACATTTTGAGTGATGAGAAATATTTACAAAAGGTTATGAAGCAGGGCGCGGAGAAATCAATAGCTCACGCAGCAATAACTATGACGATGGTGCGAAATGCGATGGGGCTGAATTATTTTTAAAAGTTCACAGATCAAAACTGATAACTCAAGGCTGAAATCTATATCCATCTCCTAAAAAAATTAAATCAAACTTCTGTCGTATTGAATTTATATTTACTTTTAAATGCCTGCCGTGTGGGAGGTGGAAAATAAACGGCAGAAATAAAAACATCAAATCTGATGGCAAAATCAAAGAAACCAAAACATATTGCGATAGCGGGAAATATTGGCGCAGGCAAAACAACCCTTACCGAATTATTGAGTAAACATTATAAATGGATTCCACAGTTTGAAGATGTGGATCATAATCCTTATCTCAATGATTTTTATGAAGACATGCCGAGGTGGAGTTTCAACCTGCAAGTGTTCTTTTTGAACAGCAGGCTCAATCAATTACTCGAAATTCAACGGGGTACGGAGACGGTGATCCAGGACAGAACGATCTATGAAGATGCCAATATTTTTGCCCCCAATTTGCATGATATGGGATTGATGACCAAAAGGGATTTTGATAATTATTATACTTTTTTTGAAACGCTTAAGTCAATGGTGAAACCGCCCGACTTGTTGATCTATCTGAATGCATCGGTGCCAACCTTAGTGGCGCAAATTCAGAAACGTGGCCGCGAATATGAAGAAAATATCCGTCTGGATTATCTAAAAAAATTAAATGATTTCTATAATAAATGGATTGAAGGGTATAAGGAAGGGCCTTTATTAATTGTAGATGCGGATAAAAATAAGTTTGCAGAAAACGAAGAAGACCTTGGCATCATCATCAATCAGGTGGACGCAGAATTATATGGATTGTTTTAATACTGATTCTTCCAGGGCTCCAATTTAAGCATTTCATGCGTCGTCTCCCGTAGGGACGATGCGCTTTTAATCGGTCTAAAGTCTAAAGAATTAATCTCCTAATTACAATCCATTCGTGAACCGGAGTTGCGTCTAAGATTTCTTTTCCTGCATCATGGACAAATTTTTAGTCAAGCGTCGTCTCCCGAAGGGGACGATGCGCTTTTAAGAATTTAATCTCCTAATTACAATCTATTCATGAACCGGAGCTGCATCTAAGATTTCTTTTCCTGCATCATGGGCAAATTTCTTAAAATTCTCTACAAACTTTTTTGCGAGCTCTTTTGCCTTTTTATCATAATCGGTTTTATTCTTCCAGGTGTTTCGTGGATTTAGAATTTCGGAAGGTACGCCGGGGCATTCACGGGGCATCATCATTCCAAAGATTGGGTGTGCTTCATATTCCACATGATCCAGTTTCCCTTCAAGTGCTGCAGTGATCATTGCTCTTGTGTAAGACAATTTCATACGGTTTCCCACTCCATAAGGACCTCCGCTCCATCCTGTATTGATCATCCACACATTTACGTGGGTTTCTTTTATTTTTTTGCCAAACATGTCTGCATATTTTGTCGGATGCAATGGAATAAAAGGAGAAGCATAACAGGCGCTGAATACGGGTTTTGGCTCATTGATACCTTCTTCGGTTCCGGCAACTTTTGCGGTATAACCACTTATGAACTGGTACATTGCCTGACCGGCGGAAAGCTTGCTTACCGGAGGTAAGATACCGTATGCATCTGCGGTGAGCAGGAAAATATTTTTAGGAATGCCGCTTATAGAAGGGCGAACAGCATTGTTGATGAAACTTAAAGGATAGCTTACCCTGGTATTTTCAGTAATTTCTTTACTGGAAAAATCTATCTTGTTGGTACCCTTTATGAAAGTTACGTTTTCCACCAGGGCCCCCTCACGGATAGCATTGTATATCTCCGGCTCTTTTTCTTTACTTAAATCTATGGTCTTTGCGTAACACCCGCCTTCAAAATTAAATACGGAATGATCATCCCATCCATGTTCATCGTCGCCAATTAATTTTCTGTTAGGGTCTGTACTCAGTGTGGTTTTACCGGTTCCACTCAGCCCAAAAAATACGGCGGTATCGTGATCGTGCCCTACATTAGCTGAACAATGCATGCTCAGTACATTTCGATCGTGAGGCAATATAAAATTTAAAATAGAAAAAATACCTTTTTTAATTTCTCCGGTATAAGCAGATCCTCCGATCAGTATAATTCTTTTGGTAAAATTGATGAGAGTGAAATTTCCCTGTCTGGTGCCGTCAGTTTCCGGGTCTGCGGTAAAGGAAGGCGCATGAATGATGTACCAGTCCGGATTAAAATTCTCAAGGTCTTTTTTGGCGGGGCGTAAAAACATATTGTAAGCAAATAGATTGCTGGAAGGGTCTTCATTGATGGTACGAATGTTGAGCCTGTACTTCGGCTCTGCACAGGCATAAGCATCCCTTATCCATATTTCTTTTTTGCCGAGGTGGTCAATTATTTTTCTATAAAGCCCGTTAAAGTATTTTCCTTCTATGGGTTGGTTAATATCATTCCAGTTGATAGAGTCTGCAGTTACTTTATCTTTTACAATGAACCTGTCTTTAGGACTACGGCCGGTAAACTTACCGGTATTAATAACCAAGGCACCGGTGTCATTTAATACTCCTTCATTTCTTTCCACACATTGACGAATGAGTTCGCGGGGAGGTAGTTGATAAAATGTGTTTTCGGCAGAAGGCAGGCCTAAAGAAAAGAGCATATTTGTAGGTACTGCAAACATTGTTGGCACTGACATGAATTTCTCATTTTTGTGAAGAATGCAAAGTTAACCATTCAATTTTTTGATTTATTTTAAAAGGGTTCATTTTACTGTACTTCTATCTTGCTTTTCATCAATTCTGGTGGGATTATCTTCAATGAAATTCTATAATAGTTGAATGAAACCATGTCGTAAATTAAGAATCATTAAAAACAGTAAAAAGTTGATTTTTTTATTGTGTAATTTTTACGCAAATATTCCGCTTTTGAAAAGAAAATATTTTTATCATGTATATTGCAATCTCTTAAAATTGAATTTACATGAAGTATTTGCCACTTAATCCCGAAATCTTTATCCAGAATCGTAAAAGATTTATTGCGAAAATGGATAAAAATGGTATTGCGATCTTTAACAGCAATGATGAACTTCCTTACAATGGAGATGCTTTACATCCTTTTGTACAGAATTCAGATTTATTTTGGTTGACGGGAATTGAGCAGGAAGATACTATGGTTGTTTTATATCCCGATAATCCGGATCCTAAGTACCGCGAAGTGCTGGTACTGGTTCGTCCTAATGAATTAAAAGAAAAATGGAATGGGCATCAGTTTCGAAAAAATGAGGCAGAAGAAATTTCCGGAATGAAAACCATCGTTTGGTTAGATACACTGGAAGGGTTGCTGCAGCAATGGATTCATCTTGCTGATACTATCTATCTTAATACCAATGAGAACGACAGAAAGGCCAATGAAGTTCCGGTGAGGGATTATCGCTATGCTGCGTATATGCGTGGGCGTTACCCTCTGCATAATTATAAACGCAGTGCTCAAATATTGAAAGAGTTGCGTTCTATAAAAACGTCTCTGGAAATTGAGGTAATGCAAAAAGCAATTGATATTACGGACAGTACATTCAGGCGGTTATTACAATTTATAAAACCGGGTGTGATGGAATACGAAATTGATGCTGAAATATGGCATTCATTCCTTTCTCAAAGGGCATCAGGTACTGCTTACGGGAGTATTCTTGCCAGTGGCGACAGGGCTCGAACTTTACATTATGTGAGTAATAATCAGGAGTGTAAAGACGGTGAGTTGATATTGATGGATTTTGGGGCGCGTTACGGAAATTATTCTGCTGATCTCACCAGAACTATTCCTGTGAACGGCAAGTTTTCGCGAAGGCAAAAAACGATTTATAATGCCTGTCTGGATTTACATTATTATTGTGCCTCTATTTTGAAACCCGGAATCAGCATTAATGATTATACTGAGAAAGTAGGAGACAAAGCAACAGAGCTTTTTCAAAAGATCGGGTTATTGAAAAAATCGGAGATTAAGAATGAAGACCCTGAAAACAGGGCTTACCGCAAATACCTGTATCATGGTGTATCCCATCATCTCGGTATTGATGTACATGATCTGGGAACTAAAAATGAGCCTATAAAAGCGGGAATGGTTTTGACTATCGAGCCCGGAATTTATATTGAACAGGAACAAATGGGCATCAGAATAGAAAACAATTATTGGATTACCAGAAACGGTAATAAGAATTTGATGCATAATATTCCGATTACGGTAGAAGAGATCGAAGGGTTGATGAAACATCCCAAGGCCTGATGGGGAATTGAGTAGATGGGACAAGTATTTTAATATTTACATAAAAATTTTTATAAAGGGGATGGCAGATAATATAAGTGATCAATTGAATCCGGGCTCTCCATTGGAGATTAGAGCAAATTCTTCGATGGGAATTAAGGGCGCTATTCCTAACATTTTAACACTCTTTAATTTATTCTTTGGCTGTATGGCTATTGTGTTTGCATTGCAAACCGATTCGGTAATCATTTACCTGAATGATCAGTTCAACAGCAGCTTTAATATTCCTGAAAAACTTGCATGGGCCTCTGTTTGTATTATTATTGCTGCACTCATAGATTTTTTTGATGGATTTGTAGCCCGATTATTAAATGTGACAAACGAGTTGGGTAAGCAATTGGATTCGCTGAGTGATGTGGTAAGTTTTGGTGTTGCACCGGCGGTGATTCTTTATCAGTTGCTGAGGTTTAGTTTTGCCCGTGATTCAAATGGCCTGGATGCTTCTATTATTTGGTTTGTTCCGGCTTTCATATTAGCGTGTGCTGCTGCTTATCGTCTTGCAAAATTCAATCTTGATACCGATCAGCAATATTCTTTTAAAGGAGTGCCGGTTCCGGCTGTAGGATTATTGATTGCGTCCTTTCCTCTTATTCTGCATTTTAATTTTATCAATAGCGTGAATACATTGATCGTTAATAAATGGTTTTTGTATGCAGCCATTATTGTGCTTAGTTATTTAATGGTGAGCCGTCATAGAATAATGTCGTTGAAGTTCCCGGATTTTACGGTGAAGAATAATATGCCTAAAATTATTTTATTAGTGATTGCAATTGTTGCTGCCTTATTTTTGCGATGGATTGCGGTACCTGTAATTTTTATAGTTTATATTATAATGTCATTAACCATTCCGAAAGCTATCGGATCAAAAAAATAAAGACGGATGAATTTTGTTGCAGAAATAAAAATAATGCCTTTGAAAGAATTACTCGATCCGCAGGGAAAAGCGGTATTAGGAGGGCTTGCCAATCTTGGTATCAAAGGCGTCAATGATGTACGGATTGGAAAACTTATCCTCCTGAGTGTAGAAGCGGTATCAGCAGATGAAGCGAAGTCGCTTGCTGAAGAAGCTGCCCGCAAGTTGCTGGCTAATCCGGTGATGGAAGAGTTCACTATTATAATTAGCTAATGTGTTAATTAGTAAATTTAGAAATTAGCCAATTACTCGATGGCAATTTTAGTTGTCTTTAAATTTATCAACCTATTGAATTCTTGCATTTTCAGATTTTTAAATTTTCAGATTAAAAATGCTTTACATTGTTCCTTCTCCCATTGGCAATCTTGCCGATATTACTTTCAGGGCTATTGAGGTTCTGAAATCGGTAGATCTGATACTGGCAGAAGATACCCGTACTTCATCCAAGCTTCTTCGTTATTATCATATTGAGAAACCTTCTTCTCCTTATCATCAACATAATGAACATAAAATAATTTCTCATCTTACTGATCAATTGTCAGCGGGTAAAACAATGGCGCTCATTACCGATGCAGGCACTCCCGGTATAAGTGATCCTGCTTTTTTACTGGTAAGAGAATGTATAAAAAATGACATAAAAGTAGAATGCCTTCCCGGCGCTACGGCTTTCGTCCCTGCTTTGGTAAACAGTGGCTTACCCATGAACAGTTTTTGTTTTGAAGGATTTTTGCCATTGAAAAAAGGAAGACAAACTTTTTTGAAAAGAATGGCCGGTGAAGAACGGACCATGGTCTTTTATGAGAGTCCCATGCGCCTCATGAAAACCCTTAAAGATTTTATAGAATACTTTGGTGCAGAACGATCATGTTGTGTAAGCCGCGAACTTACGAAGATTTTTGAGGAAAATAAAAGAGGAAGTTTACAGGAAGTGTATGATCATTTTAATACAAAGACCGTAAAAGGAGAAATTGTGATCGTAGTGGCGGGCAAAGAGTAAAATACTTAATCTATCGGCCTTACATTTGTAAAATGAAAATTGATATTATCTCTGTGGTTCCCCTGTTAATGGAGAGTTTTTTTTCTCATTCTATCTTGAAAAGGGCTAAAGAGAAGGGCTTGCTTGAAGTGAACATGTTCAACCTGAGGGATTATACCCATTACAAACACGGGCAGGTAGATGATTACCAATTTGGCGGGGGGGCCGGTTTGGTAATGATGGCAGAGCCTTTGGTGAATGCCATAGAAACGTTGCAAAAAGATACCAAATACGATGAGGTGATTTTTCTTACTCCTGATGGAGAAAGATTCAATCAGAAGATGGCGAATACATTATCTCTAGGAGATAATTTATTATTGATCTGTGGCCATTACAAGGGAATTGATCAGAGAGTGCGTGACCATTTTATTACCAGAGAAATTTCAATCGGAGATTATGTCCTAAGCGGGGGCGAGCTGGGAGCGGCTGTTTTGGTAGATGCTATCGGTAGATTAATTCCGGGAGTATTGAACGATGAAACATCGGCCCTTACGGATTCTTTCCAGGACGATTTACTGGCTCCACCTATTTATACCCGTCCTGAAGAATTCAGAGGGTGGAAAGTGCCTGATATTTTAATGAGTGGGGATCACGCAAAAATTGAGGAATGGAGAAGTGAACAATCTATTGAAAGAACAAAAGAAAGAAGGCCGGATCTATTTTGAGGCAACAAGATATTAGACCCTCAGGAATAAGGTTCATTTTTTAACCATTGAGGAATTAAGGATAGTTAAGATTTCATCTTCAATTTTCTTACTTTTTAATAGTTCCTTTTTATTAGAGGAATAGTTAAAAAGAAATTTTTGCTGCTAATATTTTTGAATTGATCTTTCCCGTAATGTTTTTTTGTTCTTCATAAACTCCATCTTTCAAAAAATAAGAATTCACCGATTTTGAATTAGGGTCACCGATAAAATATTCCTGAACTCCATATTCTTCATAGATTAATTTCTTTTCGCCAAAATCAAGATTGGATGTTGAAGGTGATAAAATTTCAATAATCAAATCGGGTCCGCCAAATAATCCTCTTGTCTTTATTTTATGAATGTTTTCATTTTTTATAAAAAGAATATCTGGTTGTAAAATATTTTGTTTTGAGAAATGAACATCATAAGGAGCAATTCTTACCTGGCCAGATCCTGATTTCTCTATTAATTTAGAAATAGCAATATTAATTTTGTTTAGAACTACCTGGTGATTATCAGTAGGAGATGGACTCATAATTAATTTGTTATTGATAAGCTGGCATAAGGTTCCTTCAGGAAGCGTTTTCCAAACTTCCAGCATTGATTTAGGCGGATGAAGTACTGTTGGTGTCATAGTTCACTAAAAATACAGAATTTTTCTTTCTTCAGCAGTTAGAAGCTAAAGAAAAAATAAACTTCCTGGTCCTTTTAATTTTTTACGAAAACAGCACTTCCACAAGAATCGGGGATGGGAAGAAAAGATATCTGCTGCTCTGAACAAAATTGTTCCACAGCCTTTGCTGCACCCTTGTAATGATCATTGTTTACATCATGCACAAAAATATATCCACCTTTTGCCATTCTTGGATAAAAATAAACAAGCCCCTGGTAAATAGGAGCATACAGATCAGTGTCGAGGCTCACGAATACAAAAGAATCGTCTATGCCTGCAGTGGTATCAGGAAAAAAGCCTTGCTTTATAATACATTGTTGCGGGAAGGGCATACTTTCCAGTATCAATCCAATGGAAGTATTTGTGAAATCCTGATTAGCTTCACCCAACCCTAATTCTTTTTCTGTTTCTTTATCTTTTTCATCAAACCCATCAAAAGTATCGAAGAGGTATAATTTCCTGGAAGGGAAATATTGGTTGATATATTTTGCAAATTTCCCTTTGTACACGCCCACTTCCGCTACGTTACCGGGAAGATTTTTTTTGTTGATTTCATTCGATATTAATTCAAGTGTTGCCAACCTTATGTAATCGAGATAATGAATATCAATGTCTCGTTTCCTGTCGGAATATTTGAGAGAATAATTGAGGTGTGCATTTTGAGAGAAGAGGGATTTCCCCAATAAATAATTGAGTGCTTTTATAAAAAACATATATAAATGTAATTGTTTAGTATTAGAAATATGACAAAGGTATTCCCTGAATTATTTTACCGTTTTAATTTTTAGGTGAAGTTGTTTTCCCGTAAAAATAACAGGAATGTATTGCGCATCCACATCTCTTAAAGCCTTTTGTAAAGAAATCTTTTTATTAAGAATAACTTTTTTATTATTGATGGAAGCGCTTTCTATTTTGGAACCGGGAATTATTAATTTCAATATTCTTGAAACATTTTTAATTGAATCATTTCCTGAAGTGCTGATGGTAATATTTATAATGCCATTTTCTTCTTTTCCTTCGAAATGAATCAGAGCAAATTGATTTTTCTCTAAAGTATGGTTTGTTTTTCCGTCATCAAGGAATAGAGAATAATGAGTCTTTTGAGTGGATGGATAATATTCCAGCAATAATTTTTTATCGTCATAATCCTTTGTAGTACTTAGTTTTTTTACAGAAGAATAATCTGCCATTGGAATAAAACTCCCTTCTTTTATAAATACAGGAATATCATCGAGGATTACTTTTTGTGTGATCCATTGTTTCCCGTCTAAAATAGCTGCCGTAAAATAATTGTACCATTTTCCTTCGGGTAAATACAACTTTCTTTCTGTTGCATTTTTTTCAATTACAGGTGCAATCAAAATATTATTTCCCCAAAGAAACTGATCTTCTGCTTTGTACAAATTGCTGTCTGAGTTATTTTCAAAGAATAGAGGGTGTACCAACGGCATTCCAAATTTTGCCTGTTCATAAGCGAGTGTGTAATTATAGGGTAGTAAGGAATACCGCATATCAATATAGCGGCATACGATACTTTTATATGGATCGGGATGTAAAGCGGCTTCTGATGGAATGCTTAGTTGGTTGGGATCCAGATCACCAATGGCAGTTCCGTGTGGGCGGAATACCGGCGTGAATGTGGCAAATTGCAGCCACCGCGTGTATAATTCCTGGTCATTATCGCCGCCGGCAAAACCGCCGGCATCTGCATGTATATAGGGGATTCCGCTCAGACTCATTCCGATCATTACGGGCAATTGCGCCTGTAGCCCGCTCCAGTTTCTTCCTACATCGCCGCTCCATGGGAATATGCTGTAGCGCGCACTTCCTGCATATCCGCTCCTGTTAAGATTGAATAATCTTGTATCTGGATATTCTTTTGCGTATCGGTCAAAAAGCATTTTATCCCAATAATGTCCATAGATATTATGTATCTCATCGGCTTTAAATAATCGCTTGAATCCAAAATCCTTTAAGTTATGATACATATCAGACGGATGAGTTTCGGGTTCCCCCAAATCGCCCCACCATCCGGCAACACCATTTTTAATTTGTGTTTTGTATTTGCTCCAGAACCAGGCTTGCGCATCTTTTCTGAATAAGTCCAATAAGCCGCCGTTCCCGAAATAAAAAGTAGTGAGTAGATAAGGTTTTCCAGTACTGTCAACTGCCTGAATTTTTTTGGAAGGTAAATAATTGGGAGTGTGGTCCAATACATAAGGTTCTGTAATGAGGATGGTATGGATGCCCTGCTGTTTTAGGCTTTTTATCATGTTCTCAGGTTGTGGCCACGATTTTTTATTCCACGCCAGGGTTCCTAATGTCTCTTTTACGCTGTCACCAAACCAGAACAGATCAATGATCACCGCATCAAAGGGAATGGAGTCTGACTTCATTTTATCAGCAATGGATAACAGTTGTTTTTGAGAACGATAGCCAAAACGGCTCATCAGGTTTCCGAAAACCCACCGGGCGGGGATGGGCTGAGTACCGATTAATGATTGATATTTTGTAAGAATTTCTTCTGCATTTTTTCCGGGAATAATATAAAAGGTAAGTTCGCCCGATGAAGCACCGTATTCCAGAATATCAGGATTTGATTTTCCGATATCAATATATCCGCGTGAAGGATTATCAAAAAATATTCCGTATCCTTTTGATGAAATGATAAATGGAACGGAGTAGTTGAGGCTTTCTGTATTCATGCCGTACCCATAATTGGGAGTATTGTATAAAGGAAGTTTAAACCCACGCCTGTTAAGTGATACAGAGCGCTCTCCTGTTCCGGATATTTTTTCAGTGTTATTTAGTTTAAACTGAAAACCTTTATAAAAGCCACTGTCAAAATAGCGAATCATTTGTAAAGTATCTTTATTGATAAAATAATCAACACTTCCATCGGAGTTAATTACGTACTTCTTTTTTGAAATTTTTTTGGATAAAGGAACGGCAATTACTGCATTTGATATTTGCTCATTATGTAAATAATTTTTGGGCTGAAAAGTGCTTTTTATAATTCCTCCGTTGTACAATTCGAAACTCATCCCCTCCCTGGTTACTGCAGCTTCTGTATATTGAGCAATTACCTTGCATGAAGTAAAAAGGAAGACAAGAAAGATGATCGTCATTTTTTTCATAGCATTAATTATTTGGGATGAAATTACGGAAATGAATTATTAAAAATGTTCTATACAATCTGCAACTTTTCTAAAAAAATAAAAAAGCCAGGTGGTGGCCACCGGGCTTTTCATTGATAAGTGATGCAACTATCTTATAGCGATTCTCGACTTATTAATAGATTCTCAGATTTAAGATTTAAATGATTAATTTTTTTAAATTGTAGCGGGCGGCTTTCCAACTGCCCGCTTTTTTTATCATTCGCCTTTCAAACCATAACCTGCATCTGCCATATCGGGAATATCATCTGCCTGATATTTACCTGCGTCTAATTTCTTTTTTGTTTCTTCAAAAGCTTTCAAAGTCAATTCTACATCTTCATCGGTGTGAGCAGCGGTAGGAATGATTCTGAAAATGATTTCTCCCTTAGGAATAACGGGAAAAACAACTACGGAACAAAAAATGTTATAATTTTCCCGGATATCCACTACCATGTTGGTAGCTTCGGGCAAACCGCCTTTCATATATATTGGAGTTACCGGGCTATTGGTTTTGCCTATATCAAATCCTTTTTCTTTTAATCCTTTCTGAAGTTTATTTACAATGTGCCACAGCTTCTCTCTCAGTTCGGGCATGGTCTTCAGCATTTCCATTCTCTTCAACATTCCTTCTACCACGATCAATGGAAGGCTCTTTGCAAATATTTGTGAGCGTACATTATAACGCAGGTAAGTAATGATAGCCTTTGGCCCGCTGATGAAAGCACCGATACTTCCCATACTTTTTACAAAAGTGCTGAAATAAAGATCTACATCTTTCTGGCAACCTTGCGCTTCGTCGGTACCTGCTCCTGTAGGGCCCATAGAGCCAAATCCATGAGCATCATCAATCAATATCCTGAAATTGTATTTACTTTTTAAAGCGACTATTTCTTTGATCTTTCCCTGAGTACCACTCATTCCATACACACCTTCGGTCACTACCAATATTCCGCCACCGGTTTTCTCCGCCATTTTTACAGCGCGCTGTAATTGCTTCTCACAATCAGTTACGTCGTTGTGTTTGTATTTATAGGTGTAACCGATGTGCATTCTGATACCATCCATCAGGCAGGCATGAGCTTCTGCATCAAATACAATAATATCATGGCGCGTTACTAAAGCATCTATGCAACTCATCACACCCTGGTAGCCGAAATTAAGTAACATGGCATCTTCACGGCTTACAAAATCGGCAAGAACCTTTTCAAGATCTTCATGCATGGTCGTGTTGCCACTCATCATTCTGGAACCCATCGGATTTCCCATTCCCCATTTTTTCGCTGCTATCGCATCTATTTTTCTTGATTCGGGATGGTTTACCAATCCCAAATAATTATTTAAACTCCAAACAATTTTTTCTTTCCCGCGAAATATCATCCTGTTTCCCAATTCTCCTTCTAGTTTTGGAAATGCAAAATACCCGTGAGCTCTTTGAAGATGTGCACCTAATGGACCCGCATCTTTCTTCATCTTTTCAAAAAGGTCTTTCATGTAGATATGTGTATTTAGTTGTTATTAATGTGCGCAAAAGTACAATATAGAGGTAAGATATTTATATACTATGTTTTAAATTATTCCATTCAGTGGTGTTCTTAAATGCATATTTACTTATTAGTGTAAACGATATGCACAGTTTTATTGATTTTTTATTCCTCCTTTTTCTTGTTCATTTTTAGGATATGGTTGTTATCTTTATCAGCAAAAAAGATAATGGCTAAAAAATTCTTCTTCCTGATCATTTTTGTATTTACCTGTAATTTTCTTTTTGCACAGCAGGCAAAAAAAATACAAAGGCCGAAACTCGTGGTGGGTATAGTCGTAGATCAAATGCGATGGGACTATTTGTATCGTTATTACGATCGCTATGGTGAAGGAGGATTTAAACGGCTTTTAAATGATGGGTTTTCATGTGAAAATACGTTCATTAATTACCTGCCTTCCTATACGGCTGTTGGGCATACCGTTATTTTTACCGGTTCTGTGCCCGCTATTGACGGGATTGTGGGAAATGACTGGGTAGATCAACTTACGGGAAAAAGCTGGTATTGCACTGAAGATACTACGGTACAATCAGTAGGTGCACCGGGCAAAGTCGGACAGATGTCACCAAATAATTTACTGGTATCCACCATCACCGACGAACTGAGACTGGGCACTAATTTTCAATCACGGGTAGTAGGCGTGTCGCTGAAAGACCGCGCTGCTATTTTGCCCGCAGGGCATACGGCCAATGGTGCTTTCTGGTTTGATGATGCATCTGCACGTTTTATCACCAGCTCCTATTATATGCAGGATCTGCCCGATTGGGCAAAAAAATTCAATGCTGCTGATGAGCCGCAAAAGCTGGTGGCCAACGGATGGAATACCTTGTATCCTATCAATACTTATAAGCAAAGCACTGCTGATAATGTAACGTGGGAAGGAAAGTTTAAAGGAGAAAATACTCCGGCATTTCCACATGATATGAAAAATATTTATAAGGATGATCGTGGCAGTATCCGCAGTACACCTTTTGGCAATACGCTCACAATGGATTTTGCGAAGGCAGCCGTGAATGGATATGACCTCGGCCGCGGTCAGGCCACCGATTTCCTCACAATCAATTGCGCTTCTACCGATTATGTAGGTCATAAATACGGACCCAATTCTATTGAGGTAGAAGATACTTACCTGAGGTTAGATAAAGATTTTGCCGCATTCTTCCAATTCCTTGATCAAAAAGTAGGCAAAGGGAATTATCTCGTATTTCTTACAGCAGATCATGGAGCAGCACATGCAATTGGCTTTATGAAGGATCATCGTATTCCGGCTGATTTCCTGGTTTCAAAAATAATTGCTGAATCTCTTAATAACTTTTTGGTGAAAGAATTTGGCGTGGAAAAATTAATATCATCCTATATCAATTATCATCTCAGTTTTGATCTGAAAAAGATGAATGAAAATAAACTGAATTATGAAGCAGTGAAAAAGGCAACGGTTTCTTTTTTACAAAAACAACCGGGTATTCAGTTTGCAGTAGATATAGATCATATTGGCGATGCTCCCATACCGGAACCGGTAAAAACAATGATTATTAACGGATACAATACGAAACGCTGCGGTCCGGTAATGATTATTCCTGACCCGGGATGGTTTGGTGGTTATGAAGGTGGTACTGGCACTACACATGGAAACTGGAATCCTTATGACACCCATATTCCATTGGTATTTATGGGGTGGGGTATTAAACATGGCGCTACCAATCGTACCGTTAAGATGTCGGATATTTCTCCCACTCTGGCAGCATTGCTTCATATTCAAATGCCCAATGGAAATGTGGGAGAGGTAATAGGGGAGGTGGTAAAGTAATTGAGAAATGAACGATGGTTTTGTGTTCATTACAACCTGTTATAGACCCCAAATCTTTTAATTTATAGCTCGCTAGAGAAAAAAATGAATGATTTTATGTGGTCGAGGCACTTTCTTAGTTGGCCTGAACAGTTGGCCGCGTAAAGGTTAGGACTCTTCCTTAGAAAGTTTATTAATTCACTCCTTGAGCGTTATAGTATGTTCAAATGAAAGCGGGAGAAAAAGCATAATGAAAGAATTTTGTATGGAATAGTTTATTGAGAATCCTCATTTTTTATTTTACTTAAAGGATTCTCTCCTTATATTTGCAGTCGGCAAGTCTTATACGGCCAGCTCCTACAGAACTCCCCCAGGATCGGAAGATAGCAAGGGTATGCGGTTGAGCGGTGCGATGTAAGTAACTTGCCGATTTTTATTTACAGGAAGCTCTGAGCCATCGGCCATCAACTTTTGAAAATACTGAAAGCTGAAAGGCATAAAATAAATAACCTCTTTTCACCCTTTTCATTGCAACGAAAGGATACTTTTGTTAGTCATTTTAAAATGAATTTGAAAAAGAATCTTTTATTTTTTATACTATTGTTTTTTGTTTCAAGGATTGGAGCACAAACGTGTACTGCTCTTGGGCAAACGCCTGCCACTGCCTTTCCGGTGTGTGGTACTACTGTTTTTGAACAAGAAAATGTGCCCGTATGCAGTTCCAATAGTTTGTATGTACCCGGATGTTCGGGCGCTGGTAGTGCCGACTATGAAAATAAGAATCCTTATTGGTATAAATTCACTTGTTATACTTCGGGTACTTTGGGATTTATGATAACCCCCAAAGACCTTACTGACGATTACGACTGGCAATTGTATGATGTAACGGGACTGGATCCGGATCAGGTATTTACCAATACTCAAATCATTGTAACAGGTAACTGGGCAGGGAATCCCGGTACAACCGGAACCTCTGCTTCCGGTGTAGGCTTTATACAATGTGCTTCCTCGTATGATGGTACTGAATCACGTTTTGCCCGAATGCCCAATATCATTGCGGGCCATGATTATATTTTATTGGTGAGTCATTTTACCAATTCTCAAAGCGGTTACGGTTTGTCATTTTCCGGGGGAACCGCTGTCATTACTGATCCGAAAGCTCCGGAGCTGAAAAGTCTTGAGTCATCCTGCGATGCTACCAGAATTTATATCAAGTTGAACAAGAATATGAAATGTAGCAGTCTTGCGGTTGATGGAAGTGATTTTTCCATTTCGGATCCTGGCATAAAAGTTATTTCTGCCAGTGCTTTTTGTACGGGATTTGATATGGACTCTCTGGTGATAGGATTGGATAAACCATTGCCTGTAGGTAACTATACCATTACTGTAAAAAATGGGACCGATGGGAATACCCTTTTCGATAATTGCGGTACCAATATTCCCGTAGGCAATTCATTGCCACTCATCATAGCTCCAATCTTGCCCACACCGATGGACAGCCTTTCTCCAGTACAATGCGCACCACAGTTGCTGCAATTGGTATTTAGAAAGAATATTCTCTGTAGTTCGGTGGCACCTGATGGAAGTGATTTTGTAGTAACTGGTCCATCACCGGTTCCCATCACCAGCGCGACAGTGGATTGCAAAGATGGTTTTTCGAGAATTATTACTTTGAACCTTTCGGAGCCGATGGTTCATGGTGGCAGCTACCAGATACTTTTAAAAGACGGAAATGATGGTAATACTATTTTTGATGAATGTGCCCAGGAAACGCCTGCAGGTTCTTCTTTGCGGTTTGGCATAAAGGATACGGTGAGTGCCGCATTTACTTATCACCTGATACAGGGATGTAAAACAGATACCATACAATTTTTACATAATGGAGCGAATGGTGTAGATGAGTGGAACTGGCAGTTAGATTATAATGGAACAACCTTCCTTCAAAATCCGATAACTTATTTTGATCCTTATGGAGAAAAAAATATTATTCTTAGGGTATCAAATGGTTTTTGCAGTGATACGGTTTCTCGAATTATTTCTCTTGGCAACCGATTAAAAGCTGCTTTTAGTGCAGATACCATAATATGCCCGGAAGATTCAGTGGTATTTATAAATCAAAGTGAGGGAGATATCATTTCGTATCTATGGAATTTTCAGGATGGAACAAGTAGTGTAGATCCCAATCCGGGCCCCAAAAAATATCCATTGTCGTCAACAGGACAACTACTTCCTGTGTCTCTGATAGTCCACAACAGTATAGGATGTAGTGATACCGCAGTTACTACTATCAATGTGTTGCCAAGTTGTTACATTGCTGTACCTAATGCCTTTACCCCTAATAGAGACGGACTCAATGATTATCTCTATCCACTCAATGCTTTCAAAGCCGATAACCTGGACTTCAAAGTGTATAATCGCGCAGGCCAGTTGATCTTTGAGTCAAAAGACTGGACTCAAAAGTGGGATGGTACCTTCAAAGGCGAACCCCAGGATGCCGGTGTATTTGTATGGACTCTTCAATACGATCTTCCGGATACCGGCAAGCATTTCTTTCTTAAAGGCTCAGCTGTTTTGATCAGATAAATAAGAATCTAATATGACAGTATTATTGCTCACTGTTGGGGTGCCTGACACGGGTACACTGATCCTGGGTTCATTTACCGGTTTGTCATTCTGAGGATTGTATGTGATCCCAAATACAAAGAGAAAGGGGATGAACAATCCCAGAGCAATTACCTGCACGGTGTAAATAATTTGTTTTGCCACTTCAAAATTTTTTGCTGTTTTGTTGATAATAACTGTTTTCATTTTCTTTACTTTTAATTGGTTTAATAATGAATTGCATCACAAAGATATAGTTAATGATTAGTACTATGTAAAACATAGTACATGAAATAGCATATTTAGTAGATGAATGGAGATTTTTTGTTGTGAATGGTAGATAGGGTGATGAATGGCTTCCGTCGAATGTTGGCAGCTTTTTAAACGTTGGTAACCTTTAAAAGCATAATTAATTTTTCTTTTGAGCAGATGGTAGGTACTTTCGCACGGTTCTACGTAATGAGTATAAGTTTATAAAATTGAATAAAATGAGTTTACGGTTTTCAAACAGTGCCATCGGCAGATTAAGGATGGCTGGGATTGCAGAAGGTATTTCTTATATCACTCTTTTGTTTATCGCAATGCCCATGAAATATATTGCGGGAAATCCACACGGCGTATTATATGTAGGCTGGGTACACGGGCTTCTTTTTATTTTGTACATTCTTGCGTTGATAACCGTGAAAATAAACCTTGAATGGAAATTTAAAAAAACACTCGTTGCTTTTCTCGCTTCGCTGATCCCGTTTGGTACTTTTATTTTGGATAGATCCTTACGTAAGGAAGAAAAGATGCAGCAGCAAAAGATAGCCGGCAACGCATAATTTTCTATTCACACCTATCTCATATTGCTGATAAAAACAATCAACTTATCCGGAATTTTCTGATGTTCTTTGAGATTGGGGTTGCCGCCACATCCGTGATGGTATCTCTTTTAAGAAAATATGATTAGATGTTTTTATCTCAATTCCTTTTCTAAAAACGGCGATAGGACTAAAATAGTTTTTGAGAAACGGAGTCAGAGTTTCATCGGCCATCGTGCTGGTGTGCAGATTGATTTTTTGATAGGTAAATTTGTCTCTGATTGTTTTTATTGGTAAACTCTCACCTGCGAATCTGACAATGGAGAATTTTTAAGAAGTGTTTTTGTAAGTGGAAAGTCCCTGATGGTTATACGATAGTTTAAAGAGGTTATAAGATTGTGCAGGATAATCCGATCGGTTTAATCAAATATTCTTGCGAAATGATTTTCCAGATGATGTCGCATGGAATTTCTGAATAATTCCGGAGTACCTTTTTCTAAAATATCCACTAACTCTTTATGAGAAACAAATTTTTTAAGGGGAATTTCTTTGCCCAGTAAACCGCTGTGGTGTACATAATCAAAAACCGGCAATAACATTTTCTGAAACTTTTTCATGGTTTCATTTCCGGTGATTTCGTAGAGCTTCCCGTGAAAAGCAATTTCGTGGCTGATGTTGAATAAATGTTTGTCAGCAATTTTAGGCTCATTTCTTACGATTTTTTTGAGTTCTTCTATATCTTCTTTTGTTTTTCTTTTGAAAAGAAAGTCTGCCATACCAATTTCCAGTGCCAGCCGTATTTCAAAAATTTCTTTTAGAGTATCCTGGTCGAGGATATGAGGATTCATGCTTTTGCCCATGATGGCAAAAATGTCGGGGCTGGTAATTACAGCACCTTTCTTTTTTTTGGATTCTATTAATCCCATCATCCTTAATCTTAATAATGCCTCTCTGATTACGGTGCGGCTCACACCAAGTGTTTCGGCCAGCTCTAATTCTTTAGGGATTGAGTCGCCCACTTTCAGTTTCTTTTGTTGTAAGGTTTCCACCAGACTTTTCTCCACTTTGTCAACTAAAGAAGAAGTGTCAATTGCTTTTAAATTCTTTTTAAAAACTGCTAAAGGCATGATTTTATATATTTTATTAAGCTTATTCCCAACATAGAAGGTTGTTAGTAAAAGTATGATTCCTTATCAAAGAAAATAATATTTTAAAAAAAGACGATATTTTAAAAAAAACAAAAAGTTTATTTGGTAATGTAAAATTAACATTTTATTTTCGTTATGTCATACATAATAATAACACAAATTTTTAAATTAATTCCATGAAATCTGTTTATTTAAAATCCATGCTTTTAATGGCTTGTTTTTTTATTGCTGTATCAGGATGGGCACAGGGTAAAAAAATTTCCGGTAAGGTCACCGATGAGAGTAGCAACCCGCTTTCCGGTGTGAGTATTATTATCCATGGAAAAACCGAGGGGACTCAAACCAGTACAGATGGTACCTTTAGTATTGATGCTATGCAAGGTGATGTCCTGAACTTTTCTTTCGTTGGTTACGCACCTCAAAGTATTAAGGTGGGGAATTCTTCTACTATGGATGTGTTATTGAAAGTAGCCAGTGCAAAGATGGATGAAGTGGTAGTGATAGGATATGGAACACAAAGCAGAAGAAATGTAACCACATCTATTGCAAAATTAGATAAGGAAGTCTTGGCATCTGCACCTCGCGCAAATATTGGTTCTGCTTTACAGGGGACTATTTCGGGTTTGCAGGTGGTGAATGCAACTGGTCAGCCAGGTGCCGCCCCCGTCATTATATTACGTGGCGGAGCTTCCATAAATAATCCGGGAGGGCCACTTGTTGTAATAGATGGAATTATTCGTTCTTACAGTGATATCGCTTCAGAAGATGTTGAATCTATGGAAGTGCTCAAAGATGCTGCTGCTACCGCCATTTATGGTGCACGTGCCAACAACGGAGTAATCCTTATTACCACTAAACATGGAAAATCAGGAAAAGCTGAGGTGTCTTATAAGTTTACGGAAGGGTTTAATCAGCGCCGGGCCGGGTATAAATATCTTGATGCGAAAGATTTTATTTATTATAATCGGATGGGAAATCTTAATTCAGGCAGAACGCCTGCGCAGGTTAATGGTAGCCGGGGATACGGATTATTAAAAGATTCAGCAAACCTTTCTTCCTTTGATATTCGTCCCTATAATTCCACTACTTCCAATCTTTTATCAATGGGTTGGGATACCGTCGGAGACCCTTACGGCGGAACAATTATTTTTAAAGATCATTCCGGAGAGATTGAAAACCTTGTATTCAGAAATACCCAAACGCAAGATCACTATATTAATGTAACCGGGGGAAATGATAAGGGAAGATATTTCAGCAGTTTTGATTATTATAAAGAACCGGGCGTTATCGTCGGGTCTGATTACAAACGCTTTTCAGGTGTAGTAAATGGTTCTTATAAAGTAAAACCAAACGTGGAAATCAGTTCGGGGGTTACGATGTCCACCTCCTCTCAATTAGGTGTGCTTAATGGAGCCGATATAAATACACTTTATCGGAGTCTTGCTATCTGGCCCACTTTCAACCCCTGGTTAGATGCCGGCAAAACGTTACCAAATCCTGGGAATAGTTCTACGGATGGTAATCCACTTTACTGGTTAGGGAAAACCGACAGGACTGATGAGAATAATAAAGTTACTGTAAACGCGGCGGTGAAATGGGATTTATTGCCGGGCTTATATATCAGGGCCACTGCAAATGCTTATATGAATGAAGTACTGGATCAATCCTTTACCCGTGCAACACAAACGTACAGTAATATTTTTTCTAATCCGCCTACTTTTAATAATACCAACCGGCCTGCAACTTCGTCCTATTCAAGGGATTTTCAGCAGCAATATAATGCGATTATCAATTATACCAAATCATTTGCTGACGTGCATCATTTAGGTGTAATGTTAGGAACAGAATATTTCGGAATAAAATCATTTGCGATGCAGGTAGCAGGTACCAAATCGCCTACCGATGATATTCCAACTGTAAATGCTTCCACACTTTTTAGTGCCAATACTTCTACCGATCCTAATAATCCCAATAATAATTACAGTTTTCAATCTCAGTATCGGATCATATCTGGGTTTGGACGATTAACTTATGACTATGATCAGCGTTATTTATTTACTGCTGTTTTCAGGCAGGACGGGGTATCCAGTCTTCCAACTAAAAACAGGGTCGGATTTTTCCCGGGTATGTCAGCGGGATGGAATGTTCAAAATGAAAAGTTTTTCCAGAATAATGGCATTTCAAAATACATTTCTACTTTAAAACCACGTATCAGTTATGGGGTAAACGGGAATGTGGCCGGTTTAGGGAGATATGATGTGCAGGGAGTATATGCTGCACAGGGATTGTACAATGGGGCTGGTAGTTTCCTTTTTACATCCCTTACTACGCCTGAATTAAGATGGGAAAAAAGTAAGACAACTGATGTAGGTGTAGATGTCGGAATTTTGAATAACCGGGTTACATTTATTTTTGATTACTACAAAAGAAAAACAAGTGATCTCCTAACCAATCTTTCTCTTCCAAGTTACACAGGATTCAATACCGTAAGAACCAACCTTGGTACTTTGCAGAATGTGGGGTATGAATATG
>JBDTGA010000058.1:0-8353 GCA_039937655.1 Ginsengibacter sp. | reverse complement strand
ACGCCTCTTCTCTTGCACCTTTATCGGCAGCATTCATATATTCCGAAGTATTCATTAAATCAAAGCCGTTAAAATCCTGTTTCAAATAACCAAACTTCGCAGAGAACTCCATAATTGGTGCCATACCAGCACGGCCCTTTTTGGTAGTTACAATTACTACTCCATTGGCAGCTCTTGAGCCATACAAGGCAGTAGCAGAGGCATCTTTTAGGATGTCTATACTCTCTACATCTGATAGGTTAAGATTATATAAAGTATTATAAATACTTCCCGTGGTAGTAGCCGATTGATCATTACCGTGGATAGAGTTGGTACTGTTTAGAACTTGAGTGGTTGAGACTGCATAATCCGGAACCCCATCAATAACCCATAATGGTTGATTATCGCCTGTAAGTGAGGAGGCTCCTCTGATGATAACACTAATGGGTGATGTAGGTGATGCTGATTGTATCACCACATTTACCCCTGCAGCCTTGCCTTGCAACATGCTTGAAATGGTAGAACCCATCGGTGCATTCTTGATTTCCTGTGTACCAAGGTGGCTAATAGAACCAGTTACATCTCTTACTTTGGATTTCCCATACGCTACCACTACGGTTTCTTCAAGCCCTTCCACTTTAATAGTAAGAGTTATGTTAATGATTCTTATATTGCCTACTGGAATTTCCTTAGTATAATGTCCCACTGAAGTAAAAACTAATATAGCATTATCAGGTACATCTGATATAGAATAATTACCATTTGCATCCGTTTGCGTTCCGTTGGTATTTCCCTTTATAAGAACAGACACACCTGAAACAGCGTTCCCATTATCGTCTGTAACCTTACCCTTAACTGTAATAGGAGGTGGCATTTCTACGATAGTCTCTATCAAAGGAACCAATACGTCCGGTTTACTTTTTAACACAATGGTTTTACCAAGTATTGTATAGGTAAGCGGTTGTCCCTTCAGACATACGTTCAATACCTGATCTATCCCGACATTTTCCACCGAAATACTTATTTTTAAATCAGGGTTAAGCAAGTCAGACTCATACCAAAATACATATCCACTCTGTTTTTCAATTTCTTTAAAAACTCTTTCGATAGATACATTCTTTTCGGAAATAGTAATCTTCTGGCTGTAGCTTTTAGCACTTACCTGAAGACAAGCTGCGATCATAAGGAAAAAAATCATTTTCATAATTCGCACTGTTTTGGATAAAGGGACATCACCCTCTTTAAGAACTTTGAATTTCATACTTTTGTCATGTTTAAGTTTAAAAATTGCAGTCTTACCGATTCTAATTTGACAACTTAAATTTCCGGGGGTGTTTGTCCACTCCCGGTTTTATTTATCAATTCAGTTTTATATCTTTAATTTGTTACTATCACTTTTCCCTCTTTGAAAATAATGTGAATACCCCCTTCTTCGAGTATTTTAAATACCATTGAAGCGTTTACGTTTCTATATATTTTCCCATTAAACCTTGTATTTGGAATATCACCTTCAAATACTACTTCTACATCATACCATCTCGATATCTTCCGCATAATATCTTGAATATTGGTATTATCAAACTGAAATAAACCATTCTTCCATGCCACCACCTCTTCCATATCTACATCCTTCTTTACTATTATTTTATCAGAAGGATTTTTTATCTGTGCCTGTTCACCTGGTTCTATCATAACATTTTCCTTTCCTTCACTCACCTTAACAGAACCTTCCAGCAGCGTGGTTTTTATCACACCTTCATCTTCATAAGCGTTTATATTGAAATGCGTACCCAGCACCTGCACAGTAATGTTCCCCACTTTTACATGAAAAGGCATGTTTGCATTATGAGCTACCTCAAAATAAGCCTCGCCGGTTATTTTCACTTCTCTAGTATCTCCTACAAAAGATGTGGGAAATGTAATGCTACTTGCTGCATTTAACCATACCTGTGAGCCATCGGCCAGCGTTAATTGGTATTGGCCACCACGAGGTGTTGTGATGGTATTATATTGGACTGTAGCGGAACTATTATTTTCATTTTGATAAGCGAGTTGTCCGTCATTAAGTTTTACAACCTGTGTATTTCCTTGTATAGCAAGTGAGCCATTTTGTGCGCTGTCTAAATTTATGGTGTTGCCATTACCGAGGGTAAGCGTGGCGCGGTTGCCTCCGGGCGCGATGTCATGTATTGGCTTTTCTTGTGTGGCAATCTTTGCGATTTGTTGCTTATTTTGTTTTACAAGAAATAAATAACCAACGGAAAGAATAAGAAGTACGGATGCTGCAACAGCCCACCACCTAATGTTTAATGAACGTATTATAATTTTTTTGTTCTGCCTCTCAGTGTTATCAATTGATGCGAAAGTGCTTTTCAAGTAATCCCTTACCTTTTCTTCTGAAAGGAAATCTTCTTTAAATTCAATTGAGCTCAATAATAATTTAGCCCTGGATATATAATCACTTTTTGACGGGTTATCCAAAATGAATTGGGCCCAGAAGGCATTAATTTCTTCATTGGGTTTAAAAATCCAATTTTGGAAAAGTTCATCGTTTAAAAAATCTGATTCTGAGTAGTCTTGATATTTAGTAAATTTGACCATATTGTAGCATATATAAGAGGAAGTGAAAATGATTTTTACCCCATGCAATTTGAAAAAGTTAAAATTTTTATTTTACAAATGCCTGCAGAGTAATAATAACAGTAATTTAGGGGGAAGATTAAAGTTCTCTTTAAGCATTGCTAAAGCTCTTGCCATAATTTTATAAGTGGCCTTTATGGAAATATTCATTATTCCAGATACTTCCTCATAGGAAAGTTCTTCATAAAATCTTAAAAATATGGCTTCCCGCTGGCGATCTGTAAGGTTAGCAATTGCAATTTTTAGTTGGATCCTTATTTCATTATCCAACTCATTTTTTATCATGAAATGATCAATCGAAAACTGAGGGTCTTCAAGAAAGTGACTTTCACCAACCAATTTTTGGCTTTGCTTGATTTTGTCGAAGAGATTATGTCTGAAGGAAGTATAAAAGTAAGCACCGACCCGATTAATTGAGGAAATGCTTTCTCTTTTGTTCCAAATTGTAAGCATAACTTCCTGAGCTGCGTCCTCAATTAAGTTGGAATCGTCTGTAAATTTTTTACCATAATTGCAATACCTGTTAAAATAATAATTAAAGATTTCCTCATAGGCTATTCTATCACCATCACAGATCCTCAACCATACATGATTTGGGGGTGCCAAAAAAATTTATTTAATAATTTACAATAAAATCAAACAAATCTAAGTAATATAAGATACTATCTGAAGTCATGAAGTCATGTTTAGCAAAGACAAGGTTTGAATTTGAGCAGAAATCCAGTCATACTTATTAATTTTTTGAAAAAAATCATCTTTGCAATCCTAAAAAAATTAGCAAAAAGTTTAATATTGCTAATGCCTAAATACAGAATACATGTAAAACTCGAAGCAAAAGCCTTACAAGAGTATGTTGTATTTGACGCTATTAACGATATCGAATTTGTATACAGGGATTATCACCAAAGAGTGATTTCAAAGAATGGCTCGGGTAGAGTAGAGTATTTTGATCTGGTGATGATTGCCGAGGCAAGTCTTCTTCTTCAAGCTGATCGAAAGGAAATGTTTAACCCGGAGAATAATTTTGGGTTAACTGATAAAATCAATATATATGCAAAAAGAAAAAAGGAAAAGAGGGGGTATACTTCAAGCACTACTTTAGGTGAACGGGCAGCGAAAAAGGATTGAAATTTTATAAGACCATGCCAATGGTATCACTGTTTCCTTGTTTTTGATTTTTACAAAAAGAACATCACACCGGGACAGTCCGGAGCATTTTTACCACCTTTCAAATTTTTTTTTACAAATTCGTCCACTTCATTACATTTAGTATGTCAAAACTAATTTCAATCATTCTCTAAATTACCATTACGATGCAAATCAAAAAGTTACTCCTCCCTTTTGTAGCATTTAGCATTTTTATTGTTTCCTGTCGCAAAGAGGCTATCACGCCAGATCCGCGGGGTGGTGTTGTCGTACAAACCGTTCAGCCTTCGCAGCTTAATTTGAATGCGACCGGGTTTCCTGAAACTTTTGAAACAGGAAGCAAGACGGCTTATGCGACAGCTAATGTTACCCTCGCTACCGGTTCATGGAATTTTAATAATGCACTCCTTGGCACATCAACAAGCGACCGTAAACATGGAACTAAATCGGTGCGCGTGCAGAGCACAGGAATTATTTCTATGAATTTTAATGTTACAACTGGCTCTACCAAAGTAACCGTCTATTATGGAAAATATGGTACGGACGCTAACAGTACATTTGAACTCTGGGCCTCTGTTAATTCTGGCAGTAGCTGGGCTAAAGTTGGCAGTACTATTACTGCAAGCTCTACCACTCTTGCGTAGGCCAGCTTTACAGCTAACTACTCAGGGAATGTTCGGTTCCAAACTCGCAAACTCAGCGGTGGCAGGCTTAACCTTGATGATTTTAATATAGAAACAAGTGGCGGAAGTGGTGGGGCTACACGCGACAACAATCTTGCGATGGGCAATCCAAGCGGTGCTGTTGCTAACGTAAGTTATCCCAATAATTATTGAATGACGAAAGCACAATACACCCTCTCTTATAATAATGCTAAAGGATCTGCTAACTGGGTAAGCTGGCACCTAAGCACAGCGTGGTAAGGAAGTGCACAGCGTTGCGATTGCTTTGCAGGAGATAACACGCTGCCTTCAGGTTTTTTTAAAGCGGTGACTTCTAATTATACTAATACCGGTTTTGACCGCGGACATCAATGTCCATCTGATGATCGCGACTTTAGTGCTACTGATAATGCTGCTACATTTTTAATGACTAACATTATGCCGCAGGCACCGAAGCTAAACCAGATCACGTGGGCTGCGCTGGAAACTTATTGCCGCACATTAATCGCTGCAGGTAATGAACTTTATATTATTGCAGGCGGATATGGCACAGGCGGTACAGGAAGCAATGGAGGTGTTACTAATAGCATTGCCGGCGGAGCTATAAATGTACATTCCTATTATTGGAAAGTAATTGTGGTATTACCTATTGGGTCAAATGATGTAAGCCGTGTAACTACTTCTACGCGCGTGATAGCAGTGAAGATGCCTAATACACAAACTGTAAGCAACCAGGCTTGGGGCACTTATCGTTTTTCGGTAAATTCAATTGAATCTCTAACTGGATATGATTTTCTTTCGAATGTATCTACTTCAATACAATCTGTAATTGAAGCTTCAGTAGACAATGGCCCTACGCAATAAAATAATTTATTTACCACAAAACATAAAGCCCCTAAACCCCTGGGGCTTTATGTTTCTATAGATGTTGTTTTTAAAACGATTACGTTTTCTTCCTGTGTCAGGATAACGATAAATATTCCTACCTCTGTTGATCCAAAACGCCATACGGAAACACCTTTTGCATTAGTTGCTAAAAATGCCTGAAGCTTTTTATAGCGTTCTGCTATAGCGATCATTACATCATCTCCGCTCATTTCCAATTTATGGATTGTGCGATTGAAAAAATCTGTTCCGGATATAGTTGGTTAAAGAGCATCTGCCGAATACAACGGCTTTATTGACTGAATAAATGCTTCCTGGCTTTGGTTGTTTGCATCAACGAATTCAAATGGATAATCGGACTCAGAACTGTACAGTAATTTGTCTGTTAATGGTATTAATGATTGTTTGAAAGTTGCGAGGTCCATATATTTTTATTAAAGGATTAAGCCAGAACACAAGATACTAAAAGAAGGTTTTGAGTAAATCTCATTTATTGTAAAAGGTCTAATTCTTTATTAAAGAAGGTTTAGATTTCTGCTTTATTTATTCGCCTCAAGAAACATAATTTTTATGTCAATACGGTCGTTGGTGGGGGACATGATCCATAGCGAGGTTTTGATGCTTTATGCTGGTAGCGGTAGTGTCGATCATAGTTCGAAATTCTTATTATGTTACTTATTCTCACAAGTGGGTTCAAAGGCAACTAACTCGGCAAGTTTAGCAGCTATGTTTGACATGGATTCTTCTGCAGTATCTAAGCCGCTCCGAGAACCGAGAAGAGGGCTAACTTCACGGAGAGATTCATAAGTTGTATTGTGCACGATAGGAACAAGCTGATTGCGATGAAGTAGAGCAGAAAGCTCTTTATCGGCAATTCCTTCCTTCGGCAGACGAGCAAGGAATGAGGGGGTAACAAGTACTAATCCAATTCGTGAATTTGCTAAGCCTTTATCAATGGCACGCATCAATGGCTCTCCTAGAATTACATCTTTCTCACTAAACCATACAGAAACTCCTTTTGAAATAAGTAAGTTGTACAGTTCTTTAGCTGAAGCGTAGCGATCATCCCAAGCATGGCAGAGAAAAATATCCCTGAGGTCAGGCACAGTGGCTCTATTCTCAAATGTCTCACGAATAGGTGTTAGGGTTTGTACTTCAGCTGGTGTGTAATAAACAGGCGAACTAGCTCCAGACCAGCGTGGTTTCGTACTTCTTCCAGATCCGACAGTGCTTCGGCCACCGCTGGTACCTGAATATAACGGTGCATAATAAGATCGTGAAGGTTCCGAATATGATGAATATCCACGACCATACCGGCTGCTGTAACGTCAACGAGTCGGCGTAAGCTTTCTTTTGCGTAGCACAAAAGTAAAAAAAAGTTGTCAATTTAATTGGTTAGTATGACAGTACCTTGTAGCACTACTTTTGTTGGCAGAAGTGCATTTAGTAAGCTTGAATTAGAACCTCCGTTGGAATATTTAATCTGTCGTGAATTTGTCTTATCATTTCTAGTGAGAGTTTTCTCTTACGATTCAAGATTTCACTTGCCCTACTTTTAAGTCCCACCACATTTGCTAGGTCTGTTTGATTATAGCCTAATTGCTCCATTCGAAATTTGATTGCTTCAACAGGATCTGGAAAGCCAATTGGAAATTTTTCATTTTCATAATTGTCAATCAGCATTCCTAACAATTCTAATTCATCACCTTTTGGCGTTCCCTTTTTTGCATCAAATATTACTTCAAGTCTTACTAAGGCTTGTTCATAATCTTTCTTTGTCTTGATGGGCTTGATATTCATTTCAAATTGTTTTAGCGTTGATTTTATCATACTCTGCATGTATTCCAATAAATCTTATCCAACCCATTTGGTAGTCATAGCTAATTTTTATGATCAACCTGTAATGATTGCCTTTAATATTGAAAACAACTCTATTGTCAGCTAAGAAACTTGCACTGGGATATTCTTTTTTGATTTCATTTGGTGTTGTCCATTCGGCTTTTGAAGTTTCCTGATACCAAGCCTTTAATTGTTGCTCACTGTCAGGATGTATTTCCCAAAAATCTCTTAATATTTTCTTTGCAATAATTCTCAACTGTCAGATTTCACCAAAGATATGCAAAGTTCCCGAAATGGGAAAATTAATTTATCCTTAGAATCTGAAAAGCTAGTTTAGCATTTCTGCCAACGTTTTACGGGTCAAGTAGGCAAGAGCATTTCAGCTCAACCGATGTAAGCGGCTGCCGGTATTATTTTAGCAAGCTAATGTTTTGTTGTTTAGCTCTACATTGAAATTTACTTTTGCTCCTAAAGCGTCAAATACTTTTAGGATTGTCTCAAACCTGGCGTTCTTTACACTGTTTTCAATTTTAGAAATTTGAGCTTTTTGCACACCTACAAGCTCGCCTAATTGTTCTTGCGTAAGGTTACGTTCTTGTCGGGCTTGTTTTATAGCTTGTCCTAATAAATCGATTCTCAACTCGTTCTCAAAAGCCTCACGTTTGGGTGTTCCTAGTTTGCCGATGTGCTTGTCAATCATAGTGTCAAGCTTTACTGTTTTAAATTTATTTTCCATTTTTATTTCTTTTTATTTTTGTCGCTAAATAACCCTGTCTAATTTCTTCTGCTTTTCTAATTTCTTTTGGTGGTGTTTTTTGAGTCTTTTTCAGGATGCCATGTGTTGCAATTACTAAAGTTTCATCCTTGTTCGATTTGTCCCAAAAGGAAATGAGTCGATACGCTTTGCCATTATACAAAGTCCTAAACTCCCAAATGAATCCGCTCAATTTTTTAAAGAGTTCTTCATCGTTTACAATTTGAGCCTTTCTGATATTGTAGTAAATTTTTTCTCGTGTTTTATTGTCAAGATTGTCTAAGAAATTGGTTGCTTCAGGCAATAATTCAATATCAAAATTTGGCTTCATTCAGAATTTTCGACAAAGTTAGGAATTTCCCGTTTAGGAAACAATACTTTTTCTTTAATAATTGTTTTTTCTATCATAGATAATGTTGGAAGTAGGTAGCCGCTTACGGTACGCATT
>JBDTGA010000057.1:0-10772 GCA_039937655.1 Ginsengibacter sp. | reverse complement strand
GTATCACGGCAAACCTCCATTTTCCCGATATGTTTTATAATTTTAGGAACTAGTTGAGATGCTACCGCCATGTAAAATATAATGGCAGGACGAACTCCTGCTTGAATCTCTTTTTCCTTTGCAATTTGGGCGATCTTTTTGTAAGCTTTTGCATCCGTTACATCCATTTTAAGGTAACTGATTTTCGCAGAAAATTTTTTCCATTTTTCATCAGAATCTTTTGTTCTTGAAAAATTATCAATCCCTTCTTTTAAATGTTTTTTATAAGCAGTTTCAGAATATTCAATCCTGTCAATCCCAACTATGCTGAGATTATCAGGCATAGCATTATCAAGAAAAAGATTAAATAACGCAGGATTTAATTTCCTGTAATTTAGGTCGCCACCGCCGACAAATATGAAAAGAACAGTTGCCGATAATTTTCTATAATCTAACATTGGATTGTTTTATTTTACTTTCTAATTCTTTATTTCTTTATTTCTTTATTTCTTATTCCTTATTCCTCATTCCTCATTCCTCATTGCTCATTGCTCATTGCTCATTGCTCATTGCTCATTGCTTATTCCTTATTCCTTATTCCTTATTCCTTATTTCTTATTCTCTTCTATTCTTCTATTCCCATTTTGTATGAAAAATTCCATCCTCATCAATTCTCTGATAAGTATGAGCGCCAAAGAAATCCCTTTGTGCCTGTACCAGGTTAGTAGGTAATAACTTCCTGCGATAAGCATTAAAATAATTCAATGACGACATCAAACCTGAAGCAGGATAACTATTTAATGCCGCTACGGAAATTACTTTTTGAATAGCAGACTCTTTTTGATGAAGAAGTTTAGCAATGTCAGGGTCGAGCAATAAATTCTTCAATCCGGTAGCTTTCGAGTTTGGATTTTTATATGCCTTCTTAAACATTTCCAACATCACAGAGCGGATGATGCAGCCACCGCGCCACACACTAACTACTTCCGGTAAAGGAATCTCCATTTTTAATTCTGCTGATGCTGCGGCGATCATTGCCATACCCTGAGCATAACTGATTAAGGTGGCGAAATACAGTGCATCACGCAACTCAGCTATCAATTCTTTTCTATCAGTTTCAATTTTCTTCGGAGAAGTTTTATAAACAGACGCCGCTTCTTTTCTTTCATCAATCAAAGAAGAAAGATTTCGCATCATCACGGCTGCATCTATCGTAGGCACGGGCATTGGTAAATCAAGTCCCGACTGTGAGGTCCATTTACCGGTTCCTTTGGCACCTGCTTTATCGAGTATCATGTCTATCAGGAAATTATTGGTTTTATCATCTTTCTTTTCAAAAATAGCTGCAGTAATTTCCAATAAATAAGATTTCATATCTCCTCCGTTCCAATCTTTAAAAACTTCATGAAGTTCTTCGTTTGATAATTTTAATCCATTTTGCATAAGGTCATAACATTCGCTGATGAGTTGCATTATCGCATACTCAATACCATTATGTACCATTTTTACATAATGCCCTGCAGCATCGTGCCCCAAATAAGCGACACAAGGCTCTCCATTTACTTTTGCTGAAATTGCTTCCAGGATGGGCGCCAATTCTTTATAAGCTTCTTCATCTCCTCCGGGCATAATACTTGGGCCCCTTCGTGCGCCCTCTTCCCCACCGGAAATCCCCATTCCTATAAAATGAAAACCGGTATCTTTTAACTCATTGATTCTTCTTAAAGTATCTGTGTAATGAGAATTGCCTCCGTCAATAATAATATCCCCCTTTTGTAATAATGGTTTCAAATCTTTAATTACACTATCTACCGGTTTTCCTGCCGGAACGAGCATCATTAGTTTACGCGGAGTTTTTAAAAGAGCAATCATTTCCTTCAAAGTATTCACTCCTTTTACGGTTTCGCTTTTCGTAGCAGATGCCTCGAAGGCTTTTGTTTTATCAGCATTGGTATCAAAGCCAATTACTGAAAATCCATGATCGGCCATATTCAGCAATAGATTGCTTCCCATAACTCCCAGACCAATCATTCCAAAATCAAATTTATTCTTTTCCATATAAAAAATTTAAAGTTTAAAAAATTAATAATGCACCTGCAAAATGAAAATATACTTTAACCTGCCTGCATAATATTTATACTCTCGCCTCCTTCTGCTTCCATAAAACCGCCCCGCCTTTTATACCTTCTTTATTATCATCAATACTTATATTCTTGTCAAGTTTGAAAGTCAATAATTTTGCATTGCCTCCACTGATATAAAGATGGTCATAATTAAATACTGTTTTCAAAATATCAATTATTTTCTCCATTCTTTTATTCCATTTCTTTTTTCCTATTTTCTTCAGCGCCTCTTTTCCTACATAATCATTATAACTTTTACTTTTCGTGATTGGGTGTAAGGATAATTCAAGATGCGGCATCAATACTCCATCTCTTAGAATGGCTGAACCAAAACCCGTTCCCAATGTGATTACCATTTCCACTCCTTTGCCTGATGCCAGGCTCACCCCCTGCAAGTCAGCATCGTTTATTAATATAGCAGGTTTACCCAATACACTTTCTAGTTGCTTGCGCAAGTCATAATCTTTCCATAATGAGTTTCCAAGCTTCGGTGCAGTTTTTACAATTCCATTTTTTATATACCCGGGGAAACCGGCAGTGATTTTATCATATTCCGGAAAGTGTTTCGCAATATCTTCTATTACAGCCATCACTTTTTTAGGAGAAGAAGGGTGCGGAGTTTTTTCACTCTCATATTCTTTCAAAAACTTTCCATCATCATTTAATATCGTAGCTTTTATATGGGTGCCCCCAATATCAATAGCAAGGATTTTTTCATTTTTTTCTATCATACTGTTTTTTTAATTCGTGTTAATAGTAAATAGCACACAAAAGCAATAAGATACTTCGTGGCCTGATATTTTTTTTCACATGTGTACCTCATCAACCAATTGCCATTTTATTTCAAGCCGGAAACCGGATCGGATTTTCACATCCCTCTCAATTTGCCAGCTTTTTATAGAGGTTGATTAAACCATTAGTAGAAGAATCATGCGAAGTAACCTTGTACTTATCTTCCAGCTCCGGTAATATCTTCTTCGCTAATTTTTTCCCTAACTCTACTCCCCATTGATCGAAACTATAAATGTTCCAGATGATTCCCTGTACGAATATTTTATGCTCGTATATTGCGATCAACTCTCCTAAGGTGAATGGAGTAATCTCCGTTATTAAAAACGAATTGGTTGGTTTATTGCCATCAAACTCTTTAAATGGAATTAAATTTTCAGGAACATTTTCCAGCTCTAATTCTTCCCTGGATTTTCCATTCATCAATGCTTCAGTTTGAGCGAAAAAATTTGATAATAAAATTTTATGGTGATTACCCATCGGATTATGACTAAAAACGGGAGCGATAAAATCACAAGGAACTAAAGGTGTACCCTGATGTAGCAACTGGTAAAAGGCGTGCTGGCCATTTGTTCCGGGTTCACCCCATATTACCGGGCCGGTAGAATAGGTTACTCTTTTCCCATTTCTGTCAACATGTTTGCCATTGCTTTCCATATTTCCCTGTTGAAAGTAGGCAGGAAAACGGTGCATGTATTGGTCGTAGGGAAGGATGGCCTCTGATTGTGCACCAAAAAAATTAATATACCAAAGGCTGACCAATCCAAGCAACACAGGTATGTTTTTTTCAAAAGGCCTTTCTTTGAAATGTTTGTCGGTTTCATATCCTCCTTTCAGTAATTCTTCAAAATTATTATAGCCAATCGTCAAAGCAATTGACAGACCGATGGCACTCCATAAACTATATCGCCCACCTACCCAATCCCAGAACACAAACATGTTTTCTTTATCAATCCCAAATTCTTCCACCCCTTTTTCATTGGTGCTTAATGCCACAAAATGTTTCGCAACTGCTTTTTTATCTTTAGCCGTTTTCAAAAACCAATCTCTTGCAGAACGAGCATTGGTCATCGTTTCCTGCGTAGTAAATGTTTTGGAAGCAACTAAAAACAAAGTTTCCTCAGGGGTGATTTTTTTGAAAATTTCTGCCAGATCGGTACCGTCAATATTGCTTACAAAGTAAGGTTGCATCTCTTTTTTCCAATAAGGCTTTAAAGCTTCTGTAACCATCACGGGCCCAAGGTCGCTGCCACCGATACCAATGTTTACTATATATTTTATTTTCTTTCCACTGTATCCTTTCCATTCCCCATTGTGTACTTTTTGGCAAAACCTTTTCATGTGGTCCAATTCTTTTTTCACTTCCGGCATCACATCTTTTCCTTCGGAATAAACTGGCTTCCCCGAAAAGTTTCTGAGAGCAGTATGTAAAACTGAGCGGCCTTCAGAACCATTAATAATTTCACCGGAGAACATTGCTTTGATAGCTTTTTGTAATTCACATTCCTGAGCCAGATCAAGGAGTAGTTCTCTGGTGGTATCGCTTACAATATTTTTAGATAAATCGCAAACTATTTCGGGCATTGAAAAAGAATATTTTTTAAACCGATCGGGGTCTTCATTGAACAAGCTCTTTATAGACACCTTTTTCATTTCATTATAATGGAGACGTAATTTTTTCCAGGCAGCGGTTTTAACAGGATTTATTTTTGGAAGCATATTTTATCTTTTTTAATTAAATCTTTTAATCATTATCCATAGATTTTCAGGATAGATTCTATCACACTTTTTTTATTTTTTATTCTTTTTCCATAGCAGCATTATATTCACCCCGGCGTGCAGCATTATCACAACAGGCGCGGTGATAGAGCGCTTTTTGAGTGGCTTCTAAATTATCTTTATTGCCGCCCCATATTTCAATGGCCGGATATTCAATCGCTCTTGAAAATGAGAAAGTCAATTCCCATGGTAGTGGTGGTCTGTTTTTTGAATGCATCGCATTTAACCGTGAAGTTGCTTTTTTAGAATCCTGCCCTCCAGATAAAAAGGCAATGCCCGGAACTGCAGCGGGAACTGACCGGAGAAAACAATTAATGGTTGCATTTGCTATCGTATCATCGTCCACCTGAACAGGGCAATCTTTGCCGGGTAATATCATATTTGGTTTCAGAATAATTCCCTGAAGATTTACTCTCTGTTCATATAGTTGATGAAATAAACTCCGATGCACTTCTTCAGTAACCGAAGCACATCTTTCAATAGTATGTGTGCCATCCATCAGTACTTCCGGTTCTACCATTGGGACAAGTCCTGCTTCCTGACATAATGCAGCATAACGTGCAAGGAGATACGTATTTGATTCTATGCATCCTCTTGTAGGAATGCCATCTCCGATTTTAATAACAGCCCGCCACTTGGCAAAACGAGCACCCAAACTGTAGTATTCTTTGAGTCGTTCACGTAAACCGTCCAGGCCTTCTGTAATTTTTTCACCCGGAAAACCTGCCATATCTTTTGCACTCTTATCCACTTTAATACCCGGAATTATCCCTGCTTTTACAAGGATTTCTACAAAAGGAATTCCGTCTGATGTATGTTGATGGATGGTTTCATCACTTAATATAGCTCCACTAAGACACGATCCGAGGTTAGGAGTGGTTACCAATAATTCGCGATAGTTTCTGCGATATTCTTCTGTTTGCGGAATTCCTAATTCAGCAAAACGTTTATTACAGGTACCAATACTTTCATCCATTGCCAGCAGGCCTTTTACCATCATTGCATGGGCAATATCATTAAGTTCTTTTATTTTCATTTGTTTACATTTTTCCATTTCCAGTTGCGAACTTCGGGCATATCCTCACCGTATTTATGAATGTATTGTTTATGTTCTACTAATTTATTCTGAAGATCCTGCTTCAGATAAGTTCCTTTTGTTCCGGTTTGTGGCAACCGGTTTATAACATCAATAACAAGGTGAAACCGGTCAAGCTCATTTTGTACCGGCATGTCAAAAGGTGTGGTTACCGATCCTTCATCTTTATACCCGTGAACATGAATATTGTTATTATTTGTACGATTGTATGTTAAACGATGAACCGCCAGTGGATAACCATGAAAAGCAAAAATGACCGGCTTATCGGTAGTAAACAATGAGTCAAAATCATTATCACTAAGACCATGGGAACTTATGGAATGCTTTTCCAGCTTGAGAAGATCAACCACATTAATAACTCGTATTTTTAAATCAGGCAAATGTTCACGAAGAATAGAAACAGCCGCCAGTGTTTCCAGGGTAGGTACATCTCCACAACAAGCCATCACCACATCAGGTTCTGCGCCCTGATCGTTGCTGGCCCATTGCCAAATACCTATTCCCTGTGTACAATGTTCTACAGCCTCGTCCATGGTGAGCCATTGGGGTGAAGGATGCTTACCTCCTATTATTACATTCACATAATTTCTGCTGCGCAAACAATGATCCATTATTGATAATAAACAATTACCATCGGTAGCAAGATATATCCTGACGATTTCTGATTTCTTATTCAATACATGATCTATAAAACCCGGATCCTGATGAGTAAATCCATTATGATCCTGCCGCCATACGGTAGAAGTTAATAAATAATTCAGCGAGGAAATCGTTTTTCTCCAGGGTAATTTTAAACACATCTCCAGCCATTTGGCATGTTGCGTAAACATGGAATCTACAATATGTACAAAGGCTTCATACGTATTGAACAATCCATGCCTTCCTGTTAACAGGTAACCTTCCAGCCATCCTTCGCACTGATGCTCACTGAGCATTTCCATAACCATCCCTTCTGGTGCAAGAAATTCATCTGTTTTTACCGTCTCAGTGTACCATTGACGATTGGTAGTTTCGAAAACTGCTTCAAGACGATTGGAAACTGTTTCATCTGCACCAAAAATCCGAAAGTTCCGTTGTTTCAGATTCAATTTGATTATGTCACGTAAAAATCTGCCAACAACATGCGCATCCCCTTCGCCTTCTATACCACGTTTGGCAACCTCTACAGCATACGTTCTAAAATCAGGCATTTGAAGATCGCGCAATAAAATACCGCCATTAGCATGAGGATTTGATCCCATACGTCTTTCTCCTTTTGGAGCCAACTCTGCTAATTCCGAAATCAAACGGCCGCTCTTATCAAATAGTTCTTCAGGCTTATAGCTTTTAAGCCAGCTCTCTAATTGGGCCAGATGTTCGGGAGGCGTAGAGGACGAAACAACTAAGGGTATTTGATGCGCATGAAAAGTTCCTTCTATTTTTACACCATCAACATATTTTGGACCTGTCCATCCTTTCGGGCTTTTCAAAACAATCATTGGCCAGAAGGGTCTTGTAAGATTGCCATTCTCTCTTGCGTCCTGTTGTATTTGTTTTATCTGTTCAATTACAATATCGAGTGTGGAAGCCATTGCTTCATGCATTTTCTCCGGTTCATAGCCTTCAACAAAATAAGGTGTCCATCCATAACCCTCGAGCAGTTTCTGTAACTCATCATGCGATATGCGGGCGAGTACTGTTGGATTGCTTATTTTATAACCATTCAAATGTAGTATTGGAAGTACTGCACCATCCGTAACGGGATTCAAAAATTTATTGGAATGCCATGCAGTGGCAAGAGGCCCGGTTTCGGCTTCTCCATCTCCAATTATACACGCGGCTACTAAGTCAGGATTATCAAATACGGCTCCAAATGCATGACTGAGCGAGTAACCCAATTCACCTCCCTGATTAATAGATCCGGGAGTTTGAGGTGATACATGGCTCGATATACCACCGGGATAAGAGAACTGTATAAATAATTTTTTGAGTCCCTCTTCATCCTGGCTAATGTTGGGATATATTTCACTGTAAGTTCCTTCGAGATAAGTATTTGCTACCAATGCAGGGCCACCGTGTCCCGGACCAGAAAGGTAGATCATATCAAGATCATATTTTTTGATAACTCTGTTCAAGTGAGCATAAATAAAATTTTGACCAGGTGTAGTTCCCCAATGGCCGAGCAGCATTTTTTTTATGTGCTCCAATTTTAAAGGTTCCCGCAGCAACGGATTTTGATGCAGGTAAAGCTGACCAACTGAAAGATAATTCGCTGCCCTCCAGTAAGCATCTATTTTCTTTAATAATCCGGGTGTTAATGTATTTTCTTTCTTAATATTTTTTTGGGGTTCCATTAAAGTTTCCATTTCAATAATTTTAATCTTTAAATGATTCTATATTTTTTTTGGCATCAAAACTTTAATGAGTTTCTGTTTCATGCCATCAAAATTGCACAAGGATTATTCAAATTGAAAGACAATAAATCGCAGGAGTAATTTTTTAAATTGCAGGAGTAACTCTATCGCTAATTTCTTTGAGAAATTCTGTAAAATTTTAAAAGTTGTATCAAAAGAAGTGCCAGAGAAGAGTAGCCCGATAGAGGCAATTATTTCCTATACTTATTATCTTTTAACTGAGTCTGTTAAAAAAATGATAATAGGATAAGAAGAATATTAATAAAAAGCCATGTAAGCTAAAAGGCAAATAATCTCTTTATGGTGTAAAATCAAAAATAGATTCAATAAAATGTCATAATCTTTTATTTAATGCTAATATTAAATTTAGGATGAAGAGAAGTAGAATTGAAAACTAAAGAGGGAATGAATTCCACACTTTGAAAAAAGACAGGTAACGGGGTTTCCCGATTTTGATTATTCAATTATTTTTTGATTTTACTCCACTTTGTCTATTTATTGAAAACATCGGCGCTTCATCTTGTGTTTTGTCTTTATCTAATAGATTAGATTCTTTGACATTATGGAATTAGTTCTTCCCACAACCGTCCTTCATTCAAGTAGTTGAGTTTAGTATCACTTACCTGAAAAAAGGTTCTCATATTGAATATGAGCTCATTCGCTGCAGGAATCAATTTTAATTTCATACGTTCTTTTAATTCATTTATAATGCAGCATTGACAATAGTTTGTGCCTCATCAATAATTTTTTTCAAGTGATCTTTGCTCAAAAAACTTTCAGCATATATTTTATAAATATCTTCAGTTCCGGAAGGACGTGCTGCAAACCACCCGTTTTCTGTCACCACTTTCACGCCTCCAATCGGTGCATTATTTCCCGGTGCATTGGTTAATATATTTTCAATTTTTTCTCCTGCAAGGTCTTTATGTTTTATTTGTGAAGCAGAAAGCTTTTTTAATTTCTGTTTTTGTTCCGGGGTTACTTTTGCTTCAATGCGGTCATAAAAAGGTTCACCAAATTCTTTGGTAAGTTCATTATATATTTTGCCGGGATCCTTTCCAATCTTTGCAGTAATCTCAGCCGATAGCAATGCAGGAATAAATCCATCTTTATCTGTAGTCCAAACTTTTCCATTTAATCGTGAAAAAGAAGCACCCGCACTTTCTTCTCCGCCAAAGCAAAGTGATGAGCCCAACAAACCATCAACGAACCATTTGAATCCAACGGGCACATCATCAATCTTTCTTCCCAATTTTGCTGCGATGCGATCAATTAGCTGAGTGGTAACAACCGTCTTTCCGACAGCCGATTTTATATTCCAATCCGGACGATGTTGCAACAGGTAAAAAACCGCAACGGATAAATAATGATTGGGATTCAACAGCCCCGAACTTTTAGTAACAATTCCATGCCGGTCATGATCCGTATCGCAGGCAAAAGAAATATCATAATCGTCTTTCATCGCAATTAGTCGCTTCATGGCATAAGGGGAGGAAGGATCCATGCGGATTTGGCCGTCCCAATCTACCGTCATGAAACTGAACGTAGGATCCACCATTTTATTTACAACGGTAAGATTGAGCTTATAACGTTCTGCAATAGGCTCCCAATAATGAACACCGGCACCACCCAACGGATCAACGCCTATGTTGATTTTTGAATCACGAATGAGATCCATATCAATGACCTTTCCAAGATCATTAATATAGGTATTTAGATAGTCGTGGCGATGAGTTGTAGCGGCAGCCAATGCTTTGGCAAAAGAAATTCTTTTTACTGACTGAAGATTGTTTTGCAGCAATTCGTTTGCTTTCGTTTCTATCCAATTGGTAACGTTGCCTGGTGCCGGGCCACCGCTGGGTGGATTGTATTTAAATCCTCCATCATCAGGTGGATTGTGAGAAGGCGTAATAACAATGCCATCTGCCAAACCTGTTTTTCGTCCGGCATTATATTGTAAGATCGCATGAGAGATAACAGGCGTTGGCGTATATTCATCACCGTTAGCAATCATTGCTACCACATTATTGGCAGCCAACACTTCCATCGTGGTGGCAAAAGCAGGTGCTGAAAGTGCATGTGTATCAAAGCCTAGATACAGAGGACCATCAATCTTTTGTTCTTTGCGGTAAAAACAAATGGCCTGTGTAATGGCAAGAATGTGGTTTTCGTTAAACGAGTTATTTAATGCAGAACCCCGGTGGCCGGATGTGCCGAATGCCACTCGTTGATCGGGTATATGAGTGTCAGGCAGGCCCGTATAATAAGCTGTAACAAGCCTCGGAATGTTTACGAGTATTTTTTGTTCTGCAGGTTTTCCTGCCAAAGGAGATACGTTCATTGTTCAATTTTCTTTTATAGTTGTTTTATCAAGCCAACCACCGCTAAAACCCGCCCTTCGCAAGCCATTGATAATAGGAGGACATTTTTTCATTATATCCCATATTAATCCTGATTTATAATTTTCAATCATTAGAATAACCGGTCCCTGGTTTAACCCAAATTGCCATTCAGATATCCAGCTTTTGGACTTGCTATTCTTCTCCCGGAAGGATAAATTATAGCTGGCATCAAAACCATAATCATGATGTTTTTCAAAATCCAACTTTCCAA
>JBDTGA010000056.1:0-6989 GCA_039937655.1 Ginsengibacter sp. | reverse complement strand
AAGACAACAGTATGTTATTTAAGCTGAAAGAAATGGAATATGTGGAGAAGATTGCAGACAAGATCAGTAACATCAGTGTGAGCGGGAATGGACAGTTGATTGAGCAGTTGAAACAGATTTTTGTTCCGCAGAAATAAACAAAATTAATAATAATCAAAAGATGCAGTAGCGGTGCTATCGTGTACCGCTGCTTTGCATTTATAAACAATGGTGTTTTGGCAGAGCTGGTCTATGCGTTGGACTGAAAATCCAAAGAACAGGGTTCGACTCCTTGAGACACCACCAGAATAAAATTGGTTCGTAGCTCTCCCGATAGTTATCGGGATGGAAATGAGTATCCGGCTTTTAACCGGAGGGCTGTGAGTTCAAATCTCACCGGACCAACATGAATATATTGAAGGCAACGATATTATTAATATCTGATCCTCTTTATACAATTGTATTTTTGATAAAATTGTTTCAGCATGGCATTATTAGAAGTACAACAACTCAGTAAACAACTTCACGGAGGTTTGTTGATTGACCAAATTAGTTTTGAGCAGAAGGAATTGCACAAGGTTGCAATTACAGGAGAATCAGGTGCAGGAAAAACAACCTTGCTGAAAATGATTAGTGGGCACGCACAACCAGATAGCGGTACCATTTTATTCAATGGCACAAGAGTAATAGGACCGGAAGAAAAATTATTGCCGGGACATAAAGAGATTGGATACTTATCGCAGGAGCATGATCTGCTTCACAATTATAAAGTAGAGGATTTGGTTTGGTTTCAAAATAAATTGACCGATGAGGAGTCTGCAACTTTGTTTGAAATATGCCGGATCACCGGTTTGATGAAGCGAAGAACTGACCAGCTTTCCGGTGGAGAGAAGCAAAGGATTGCATTATGCATGTTGCTGACCAAATCGCCGAAGATGTTGATTTTGGATGAACCGTTCTCAAATCTTGATCCGATACATACGGATATATTAAAAGCGGTTTTGGAAGATATAACTGAGAGATTGCAGATCACATGTTTGCTAACATCTCATGATCCGAATGATACACTTTCATGGGCAAATGAAATTATAGTGATGAAAGAAGGAAAGATTATTCAGAAAGGAACACCGGAAAAAATTTATCATCAACCGGTGAATGAATATGTGGCAGGTATGTTTGGGAGATTTAATTTGTTGACACCGGAACAAGCCGCTCTGTTTGGCATTGATGCAAATGAGAAAAATATAATCATTCGTCCGGAAGATTTTATCATTGGTGCCACTTCAGAAAACGGTGTAAAAGGAATTATACAAAAGATAAGTTTTTGGGGAAGTTTTTATGAGGTGGAAGTAGTCGTTGGAGAGTTTAAGATTGTAGTGAGGATGGGGAAGAATGAGTGGGGGATTGGGGAGGAAGCTTTTGTTGTAAAAAACTATGGATAAATTTAAAAAATAATAATATGGATATTCAAAAAACTTTATGGACCGTTTTCAGCGTATCTATGCAATTGCAAAAGCATCTTGTGAATAAATATCAAAATGAAGTGGAGAGATTTGTTTTTTGCGGATTAGAAAAAACAAATAAAATTAGTTTAGCATTTTTAAGTTTATATCCACAAATCAACGATAACGAGGAAATAGAATTCTCCTTGGGGATATTAGCCAGATCAGTGTTGATGGATATGATTTTGGTTTTGGAAATTAAAAATACTCATAAAGAATATCAACATGAAACCACAGATATATTGAGACAAAAACTGAAAAACTGTTGTTTAAAACTGATCAATGATGGAACAAAATATTTTGTAGAAGAAATCTATTCATCGCAAAATCTTAGTGATGAAGAAAAAAAGTCAAAGTCAAAAATGTTTACTTCAATATTTCCAAATGCGTTTAATGAAAGCCCAGATAAACCAAAGCTTAAAAAAGAGTATGAATTCAATCTAACAAAAATAGGAAAAGATGCCAAAGATACTGATCCGATATTTTCTAATGCCATTTTCAATCTGTATTCTTATTATTCAAAGTATGATCATCTCAGTCATTGGACTTCTCTTTCATCTCATTTCCCTTTCGAGGAGAAAAAAGGTAAACTTGATTTATCAATAATACTTATGAAGCAGCACTTAAAAGATTTGATCCAAATTATGATTGATTATGATGACAATTATAAAGATCTCCAATCTTACGTAAATGACTTGGACATTTTATTTAGTGAAACCAGCGAGGTGAAGAATCAGAAAAAATAAAATAATAAATCTTAAATACTTATATCAATTTTAAAGAAACGCAAGCTGAACAAAACGCAAAAAATTTCTGACGCATACCCTGCAAAAGAGGCTTTCGAGAAGATCCCAACTTTAATTCGAAATAATTATAATGAATGTTTGTTTGTCTCGAACATTTGAGGGAGCGATTAGACTACTTGTCATCTTCCTTTGTTAAATCAAGATAAGCAAGTACCATATCTTTAAGCCGTTTGTTTTTCTTATGCACGAGCAAAGTAGTATATAGAAGCATACCACCCGCATCAAAATTATTAGATACCTGGATAATTTTGGTCGAAGGATGTTCATAATAATCGAACCAACTAAGAAATTTCCTTGATCTCGCAGCTTCTCTGCCATCAGAGTTGTCGCACACATACACAACGGCATTTATTTTTGATTCAAGAAAATCTCCTACAATAGTAATGACAGTATCGGCGATGCTTTTATCAGTTCCGCGAGGAAGCTTTGCATTTTTGTCTTTTAAGTTCAGATTAAATGAGAAGAAGTAAGGGGCAATATCCGGATGATTGGCAAAATAATAGGAAAAACTCAGAAAAGAACAAAGGTATTCAATGCCGTTTTCAGTATTAAATTCGTAAGTCTGATCATCAATTTTTTAGATCGGGTAAGGTCGCAAACTTAAGGCCATGAGTTTTTTCAAGTTCTTTTAAAGGAATACCATTTTGCAATGCTTCCCGGATTATTTTTTGATCGTCAAGCATTTTTTGAAACATTTCTACTTTGGTCATAGGTTTTGCTTTTGAACTGCGTCTGGATCTGATTGGTTTCTTTCTTGTATCGGTTGTTGAAGCCATAATAAATCATTTAATGCAATTTACATTTTTAAAGTGAAAATTGTTACGAAAACAAGGTTAAAGCGAGTGCAGAAGAATCTATATAAAAGAACGCAAAAATCACAAGAACCCCGATCAAATTAGTATCTTCTTACCTTTGTGGAAATGGGAGAAGTAAAAATAGTAAGGGAATAGATCAGAGTGGATGAATTAGGAAAATCTATTCATTTCGCTTCAATTTTTAAACCGATTTAAACAAGGCTATTAAATTGTAAAGGGCAATAATCAAAAACCATTATTTTTACCTCCAATCTATTTTATTCAATCATGTCAACGATAGCAGAGAACGTAAAAGAATTTTTTCAAAGTTGTAACCCGGAACCTATTGAAGTTTTCGAGAAACTCCCTAAATCCGGTGGCGACCGTATTTATTTTCGTGTCATTACTGCTAACCGCTCTTATATCATCGCTTACAACGAAAACCTGAGAGAAAGTGCGACTTTCCTTTATTTCACAGAACATTTCTCAGAGATAAACGCACCGGTTCCTAAAGTTTATTTTTCGTCAGATGATGCCAGAATATATATTCAGGAAGATTTTGGAAGGGTTTCATTATTGAATGAACTGGAAAAATTTGGTCAGAATGAATATGTATATGAATTATTTAAAAAAAGTTTAGACGCATTAGCACACCTTCAGATAAATGGTATAAAAGACCTGAATGATTCCTATTGTCTTACCTCAAAAGAATTTGGCAAGCAGGCAATCATGAGCGATCTTTTATATTTTAAATATTATTTTCTCGATACACTCAAGATACCTTACGATAAAGAAAAGTTGATTGATGATTTTGAGGCACTTAGCACGTATCTCACCCATGTTGAGTACAAGTATTTTATGTTTCGGGATTTTCAAAGCAGGAACATTTATATAAAAAACGAGGGCGTACATTTTATAGATTATCAGGGGGGCATGAAGGGTGCTTTGCAATATGATGTGGCTTCCTTATTATGGCAGGCGCGTGCCAATCTTTCGGATGAATGGAAAAATTCACTGCTGGAATATTATATGGATTGTATCAGCAAAATTTTGTCGGGACCGGTTGACCGGGACCGGTTTACGAGCCAGTACAATGGTTATGTGTTGATAAGGCTGATGCAGGTTTTGGGTGCTTACGGTTTTCGTGGTTTATTTGAACGGAAGGCGCAATTCTTAACCAGTATTCCTCTTGCGCTTAATAATATTAAATGGTTTCTTTCAAATAAGAAGATGGGAATTGCTTTGCCGGAATATGAGCGATTGTTGAAGTTGATTGTTGAAGATGAGGTGGTGGATCGCTTTAAACCTACGCAAGCAGACGATTCTACTCCGTTAATTGTTACCATCAATAGTTTTTCATACCTGAAAACCGGGTATCCTAAAGTCGAAAGTACCAATGGTGGTGGTTTTGTTTTTGATTGCAGAGGAGTACTGAACCCGGGGCGGTTTGAAGAATATAAGAAGTTGACCGGAAGGGATAAGCCGGTGATGGATTTCCTGGAACAGCAGACAAAAATGGCTGAATTCTTGAATGGGGTGTGCAATGTGGTGGATATTTCGGTGGAAGATTATATCAAAAGAAATTTTTCATCGCTTACTATTAGTTTTGGATGCACCGGCGGGCAGCATCGAAGCGTATATGCAGCTGATGCACTCACCAGATACCTGAGAAATAAATTCAAAGTAAAGATCGAATTGAACCACATTGAACAAAATATTCATGAACGAAACGGATTTTAAAGAAACGGGTATGAAAGCAATGATATTGGCCGCAGGTTTGGGCACCCGGCTAAAACCTTTTACTGACAAGCATCCTAAGGCATTAGCCATCGTAAATGAGAATACCCTTTTGCAAAGAAATATTGAATACCTCGCTTCCTTTGGCATCAAAGAGGTTATTGTAAATGTGCATCATTTTGCCGATCAGATCATCAGTTTAGTAAAAGCAAATAATGGATTCGGCAGCCATATTTCGTTTTCGGACGAGACCAATGAAGTGTTGGAAACCGGTGGAGGAATTAAGAAGGCAGCCTGGTTTTTTGAAAGAGATGAGGAGCCCTTTGTGGTAATCAATGTGGATATTCTTACCGATATGAATCTGAGTAAAATGGTTCTTCAACACACAAAAAATAACCCTGTGGTAACCCTTGCTGTTACCTCGCGCCATACCTCGCGCTATTTTTTATTTGATAAAATGGATCATTTGTGCGGATGGAAAAATGAGAAGACAGGTGAGCAAAAGATCAGCCGCGAATCGGGAACTTATATAAAAAAAGCATTCAGTGGCATTCATGTTATTTCTCCGCGGATTTTTCCTCTAATTAAAAGGGAAGGTAAATTCTCTATGGTTGATGTTTATTTAGAACTGGCCAAGACACAGGTGATTGATGCATTTGACCACAGCGATTCAAAGTTCATGGATGTAGGGAAACCCGAAAGTATTGTAAAGGCAGAAGAGATATTTGTGTAAATTCCGGTGTAACTATTCAGTGCTCAGGAATATATATAAGTGAAGTCGTATTGAATGTGAGTTTTTTGATCTTCAAATGGTTACTCATGTTTATTTCCTGTTTTTTAAGAAATTTGTCTTTTATGTATATTTTTAGTTCAAGATAAGTGGATTACGTTGATTAAACAAAGGCGTAGTCTTTATTAGATTTCAGGGAATCTGTAGTTCCCTTTTTTTTTTCTAAAAACATACTCTTTGGAAGCATTAAAATTCTTATAGAAAGGCTTATTCTAAAAGTAGAAGAACTGCAAAGTTTCTAAAAAAGTTTAATGAAAAGTTTAAGTCTTCTGGAAGTGGACCCCGACATTTATAAGAATAAAAAGAATAGTAATAACACATCTGGCTTTTCTTCCGAAGTAGAAAACGCCTGCTGCGAGATTGAAGCCATCAGTCGAAGAGTAAAAAAGAGGCAATTAGTAGCCAGGGTTTGAAGGCAGAGCTTCTTGGACATTCTTTGGTTATTGATTCTTATAATTCTTTCCCCACATCCCTCCGCCTCCCCTTCTCTTTTCGTAAATTTGCATCATGCAGGAATATTTACAGGGATTGAATGATGCGCAACGCGAGGCGGTACTTCATCGCGACGGGCCGATCATGATTGTAGCCGGCGCGGGAAGCGGGAAAACAAAAGTATTAACCACCAGAATCGCACATTTAATGGCTACCGGGGTGGATGCTTTTCAAATACTGGCACTCACTTTTACTAATAAAGCGGCGGCGGAAATGAAGGAAAGGGTAACCCATATTCTGGGAAATAATGAAGCACGCAATCTTTATATAGGAACTTTCCATTCAGTCTTTGCCCGTATTTTGAGAGCCGAAGCTGATAAACTCGGCTATCCTAAAAATTTTACTATCTATGATACCGATGATACAAAAAGTGTAATAAAAGCGGTAATCAGAGAGATGAATCTCGATGATAAGAGTTACAAACCAAGTACAGTTTACAACCGCATTTCAAGTGCTAAAAATAGTTTGATCACTCCGGAAGAATATATCAATGATTATGCATTACAGCAGGAAGATATGCGGGCCAATCGTCCGATGATAGGACAGATATATACCGCTTATTGCAAGCGTTGTTTCAAAAACGGTGCGATGGATTTTGATGATCTGTTGTTGAAGTTTTATCAGCTATTAAGTACCCATCCCGAGAGCTTGAGCAAGTACCAGCGCAAGTTTAAATACATCATGATTGATGAATACCAGGATACCAATACTTCACAATACCAGATCATAAAACTGCTTGGCGCCATGTACGAAAACGTAGCGGTTGTTGGTGATGATGCGCAAAGTATCTATAGCTTTCGCGGTGCTACCATCGAAAATATTTTGCAGTTTCAAAAAGATTATGACGATGTAAAAGTGGTGATGCTGGAACAGAATTACCGTAGTTCGC
>JBDTGA010000055.1:0-5778 GCA_039937655.1 Ginsengibacter sp. | reverse complement strand
GTAGTATTATCGATTCAAATAGTAACTTAGGATTTTCCAAGGTTGTCATTTGCTGCCATCTAAAAAACCCATCTTTTCAGACGGGTTTTTTAGACTCTTGAAAATAGCAGCTTTCAGATCCGAAGTTTTTTTTATAAGGATTTTCAATTTAAAAAATATTAGAAAGATATTTTTCTCACTGCTTTACAAATTTGATTTGTTTGGTGTTTCTCTGGCTGGTGAAATTGAGATGGTATATTCCTTTTGATAAATGACTTATGTCAATTGCGATGGGTGAGTTTTTACTAATAGAAATTCTTTGCTCTTTTACTTTCTTTCCTGAAACATCAAATATCTGTATCATTCCATTTCCCATTTCTTGATTTGACCTTAAATTCAAAACATCTGTCGCCGGATTAGGGAATAATTGCAAAGTCATTCCTGCGAAAATACTTACCCTGGCCGTCCTGCTGTAAACAAACCTTTCATCAGCGTCAACGATTTTCAAACGATAAAAATTAATTCCATTCACAGTGTGCTGATCAGAGAATACATAATCTTTTTTGGAAGCGCTTTTGCCCGCAGCCTGCACGTTTCCTATTTTTGAAAAATGGGTTCCATCTATGCTATGTTCTATTTCAAAATGCGAGGTGTTTTGTTCTGAAGAAGTAGCCCATTGTAATAAGACATTACTATTTTTTAGTTCTGCATTAAATGTAATTAGCGTTACAGGGAGAGCACCGCTGATTACCATATTGGCATAAATATCTAAATTAGTGGTACCGCTGTTCCGCTCATCTGTCCAGGCAATGATGGCGTCTGAGTTTCCTGCGTAGGTGATAACCGGCTCTGATTTGTTACCATCAGTGCTGCAAACAACAATGCCGTTTTCTCCCCATGCTAAGGTGCCATCAAAAACTTCTATTTTTTGTGACCTGATTTCTAAATCACAACAACCAATCGTGGCTACCCATGTTGCCAGCATGGCAGAATTGGATGCGTCTGGCGAAATAGTGTAAGAAGGCCAGTCAACATCATCTGCAAGTTCGTTGCCACCTGGAGTCCACTGTACATTTCCGGAGCTACTAATGTTTTGAGCGTATAAGTAGGATCCGCCATATCTTCTGTCAACCCAGGCAGCCACTGCTCCTCCAGAGCCATTTGGCATTAAGCTTACTGCATACTGGTCTCCATTTTCATCGCAAAGATTGTTACCATAAGTGTACCACTGAGTTTCACCATCCTGGTTGATTCGCTGGCAATAAATATCTCCTTCATTATCAAGTTCTGTATTTCCATTATTAGGATCGTCTCTGTAATCTTCCCATGCTATGATAGCGCCACCGGCGCCATCAGAAACTATGCAAGGATGCTGTTGGCCCTGACCATAACTTTCATAATCAATATAACTGGCCTGAGTACCATAACGGGATTGGTTGCCTGATGCAGTGCAAACTGGCACACCTCCTAATCCCCAAACCGTATTTCCATAACGATCAATTTTTTGAGCGAATATGTCCAGGTTATCTGGCTCGTCACTACTATTACGGGCATCTTCCATTGCAATTATAGCACCTCCATCGCCATCGGTTACAATTCCCATTGGCTTGCGCGATCCTGCGCTTACAATTACAGGAACTCCGTCATAGCCGGGCGCATACCAGGCAGTATTGCCGTTCTCGTCTATACGCTGGGCATAAGTTTGAAACTCATCGTTTCCTATATAGGATGACCAGGTAAAAATAAAACCTCCTTCTCCGTCGCTGCATAAAAAGCCATCTTCCCCATCGCCTATAAGATAATTATATGGCCAGACTTTTGCCCCTGTATTATCAATATGCTGAACCCATAATTGCCCGCCGTTATCCCAAATTATAAACGCTCCGCCATTTTCATCACTTATTACCTGGTTGATATCATTGTAATCACTAAAGTTATCGGTCATGCGAATACCTTCAGAAGTAGTGGCCCACACTGCAACACCTGCGCTGTTCAGCCTGTTGTAATAAATATCGTATGCAGGACTGTTTCTTTCATCTATCCAGAATATGATCGATCCTCCACTTCCATCTGATATTATGTGAGCTCCATGCTGTTGAGAATTTCTGACAATTACTTTTGTGTCAGCTACTGATGGATCTCCGCTCCATTGGGCGATTCCTGAATTTGAATAAAATTGAAATGCCAGTAAAATAAGTGTAATTTTTTTCATGATGTGTAAGTTTAGTGTGTTGTCAAATAGTGTTTATAGACTTTGGATACTTTGATATAAATATGATTTTTTGCATTTGGATTCTGAAAAGGATAGAATTTTCCTTTCAGGTTTTTTGCTTTTCAACTTAAAATATCAACTTCATATTTATGTATCGTACCAGTGATCAGAAGGTCATCATATTTGTGCTAAATAATAGGATAGTGAGATTATATCTGAAAAATTCTCTCGTGAAACCGGATGAGCTGGTTCTTTTTGTAATTATATAATTTTCTAAATTTATTGTGATGCTATAATTACTTTTGATTTTTGTTGCTGCAGTTTGAAACCCAAGGCATTTCTTAATCAATATTTTTTATATACCGGAATTCTATGAGATATTTAATAATGAGCCTATTTCTTTTTGCGTGTTTGATACAAACACAGGCCCAAACCAAGAAACTTGATAGCCTTAACACGCTTATCAATAAATCCACATCAGATACACAAAGAATTAATCTAAAAATTGAAAAGCTGAAGGTCTTGAGTAATACAAACCTTGATTCTGCAATAGCTTTTGCAGGCAAGATTATTGTCGAAACGCGGCACATTAATTATAAAAAGGGGGAGGCATATGCAAGAATGAGCTTAGCCATTGATTATTGTTTTGCAGGAGAGTATGCGCTGGCTAAAGAAAACCTTGATGATACTAAAAAAATACTTTCGCATCTAACAGATTCAGCGGCGCTTGCCGGCATGTATTATCGCTACGGTACCCTGTACTCAATGCAAAATAAGTTTGACACATCGCATGGGTTTTATAACAAAGCCCTTGTTATCGCCCGCCTGCTAAGCGATAAAGATATGCTTAGCACCATTTATCAGAACAATGCAATTGCCTACCATCAGCAATCCAATTATCCACTGGCGTTGACCAATTATCAAAATGCTTTAAATGCATCTGAACAAATAAATGATGAAGAAGGCGAATCCTACATTTATCTCAACATCGGAATTACTTATCTTTCCCTAAATGATAATGCCCGGGCTGAACAATCTTATTTAAAAGCTATTGTACTGGCAAAAAAATTGGATCTGAGAAATGTGCTGGCTTACAGCTATTCTAATTTAGCATCATTGTACGAGGGGCAGGGAAATTATAGTAAGGAATTTGAAACCGCAATGATAGCAGCATCGTTAGGTAGAAAAATCAGAGACCAGGGCATAGAGGCAAGCAGCCTATCAAGAGCTGGACATGCATTGGCGCAACAAAACAAATTTGAGGAAGCTGAAAAATTAACACAGCAAGCAATAAAAGTAGCTGATTCATCAAAACAACCTTATAATCAATTCCAGGTTTATCAGGCAATGGGCCGCGTTTTTAAGATGCAAAAAAAATATGCCAGTGCAATACCATATTTCGAAAAGGCATTTAGCTATCTAAAAAAATCTGACATTTATGATGAAGAAGTTGGTACATCTTATGCCAACCTATCAGAATGCTATGAAGGAACAGGCAATTATAAAGAGTCATTGGCTACCTATAAGATTGCAGCGAAAATTTCAGATTCCATACGAGGAAGAGACAATATTAAAAAAGCTACTGAGCTGACAATGAATTATGACTTTGCCAAAAAGCAACAGATATTAAAAGACCAGCAGGAAAAGCAAAACGAATTGGCTAAGTCCCGACAAAGCGCATTAATAATAGGTTTGATACTCGCTTTTCTTTTAGCTCTGGTTGCTTTTAATGGCTTCAGAAACAAACGGCGAGCTAACGTTTTGTTGCAGAATCAAAAAGAAAAAATAGAAAATACACTGTCAGAACTTAAATCAACGCAGGCGCAGTTAATCCAATCCGAAAAAATGGCTTCGTTAGGAGAACTCACCGCCGGCATAGCACATGAAATTCAAAACCCTTTGAACTTTGTCAATAATTTTTCAGAAGTAAGTAATGAATTGGTTGATGAAATGAATACGGAGTTGGATAAAGGGGACATAAATGAAGCAAAGAAAATTGCAAAAGATATTAAACAAAACCTGGAAAAAATCAATCACCACGGAAGAAGGGCCGGCGACATTGTAAAAGGAATGTTGCAACACTCACGCACAAGTACAAGTGTAAAAGAGCCAACTGATATCAATGCTTTGGCCGATGAATATTTGCGATTGAGTTATCATGGATTACGGGCAAAAGACAAAACGTTTAATGCTACGATGAAGACAGATTTTGATGAGAATATTGGAAAAATAAATATCATTCCGCAGGATATTGGAAGGGTTCTATTGAATCTTTTCAACAATGCATTTTATGCAGTAAACCAACAAAAAAGCAAGAATCTTAAGTCAGATGCCAAAGAGGTGACACCTTTTGAAAAGGTGTCACCTCTGAACCAGCCAACAGTTTCGGTTCAAACAAAAAAAATAAATAAAAAGATTGAAATAATTGTTAGCGACAACGGTAATGGTATTCCTAAAAACATAGTTGATAAAATATTTCAGCCATTCTTTACTACCAAACCTACAGGACAGGGAACAGGCTTGGGTTTGAGTTTGAGTTATGATATTATAAAAGCTCACGGAGGGGAAATAAAAGTGGAGACTAAAGAAGGCGAGGAAACGGAGTTTATTATTCAATTACCTGTTGTCTGAACCACGGATTAATCGGATTGAAAGATTTCACGGAATAAAAATATGATCCATCGTTAGAAAAACAAAATTGGTGTAATCCATAAATCCTCTTGAAACAATGATTCAGAAAATATCACAACGCCAGAGAGCTAAAAAGCATTCCTCACAAAATCACTTTTGAGAAATATCAAATACTGATTTTTGCACACTTATGATATTTAATTACCTTGTTAAAAAATTGAAATAACAGAGGAACTTACACACTCCGATTGATTTATTCTTTTATTTTTTCTCTCTCAATCCTTATTCATTTGAAACGCCCGCCATAGCCCGTATATATTACAGGGATTGGATAGAATGAACATTGATCCACTGTTGATTAATAGATCGGTAAATCTTTGAAAGAATAAAATTAAAATGAAACGAACTGCTTTTGGCCTCTTCCTTATTTTTTTGTTTTTTGCCCAACCCAGAATAGCTTGCTCATCACCAAAAATACTCAACTGCGCTGTAAACTTTCACAAACCTACTTCTCCCGGTGTATCTATCCGTGGTGTTGCACCTGAAGTTCAAATCCCCTTAAAATTAGTAAAAGGCATGTTACAACATTCGAGAGTAAGTACCGGCGTAAAAGAACTCATTGATATTAATGCTTTGGCAGATGAATATTTACGATTGAGCTATCATGGTTTAAGAGCAAAAGACAAAAGTTTTAATGCAGAAATGAAGACTGATGTTGATGAATCAATTGGAAAAATTAATATCATTCCGCAGGATATTGGAAGGGTACTGTTGAATCTTTTCAATAATGCCTTCTACGCAGTAAACGAACAAAAAAGCAATAATCTTATTTCGTACGAACCTACAGTTTCAGTAACCACGAAGAAATCTGAAAATAGTGTAATCATTACCGTTAGTGACAATGGAAATGGAATTCCTGAAAAAGTAAAAGATAAAATCTTTCAGCCATTTTTTAC
>JBDTGA010000054.1:0-9449 GCA_039937655.1 Ginsengibacter sp. | reverse complement strand
AAGCCGATAATGAATTTTCAAGCCTCCAACTCATCATTGATAATAAAGATGCTGCCAAAAAAGGAACTGATCAATTTTATATCAAAGTTGCTTTTGGGAAAATTCTACTGGGAAAAAAGTATGAGATTAATGGTGGTACCAGTTTTTTAGCCCTGGCAAAAACAGGAAGTGGCAAAGCAACTCTTATGGAATCGGGTTCTACTAAAACGGTGGTGGTAGAAGGTAAGACTGCTGATGGCGTGGGTATCTCAGCTACTATAAAATGTAACAGTGTGATCACTAACGGATAACAAGTATCTCGACGAAAGTTTTATCCGGAAATAGAAGAATTTATGGTCAAGCATCGTCTCCCGAAGGGGACGATGCGCTTACAGTCTCGAAGTTGGCGTATTAAGAAGCGTCTCGCTTGTGCTTTGCATAAGAAGATGTTTGTACATTTACCGTATGAATTACAAATATAAATTCCTTAATAATGATAAATAGCGGGCATTTTCACGGCTGTTAAAACAACCGGGAGAAAGGATTGAATCGGATTGAATTTTAGTTCGTGATTACAACGGCATAAGTGATTACTGAGTTAACACAATGATAAGAGGAATCCTATAAGAACGATTAAATACTTATTTAAAAGAATGGTATTGATCCAAGTATCGGTAGTTGGGCTGGTTTCAGTCGGGAGAACAACGAGGAGTGGCTGTGTTGAGAAACGGAGAGAATACCCGCCTTCGGGTATTTTGACTAATCAACTACTATCCTTATCAGATTTGCAATATTGAAATTCAGCAAGAAAATCTTTAAGTACTTTAAAAATTTTCACAAAGGAAAGTAGATGTAAGGTTCTACAGGTTTGAAATCAAAAAACAGTTGTTCAATTAAAATAATATATTATTCTGAAATGAAAACAATAATAAAAATTTTCAGATTGACTTTCACCATATCAGTTACTTTAGGATTAACAGGTCTTATGCGCGTCACTTCGGCTTCAGCCCAATCACATCATCACACAAATACTACTTTTGATTCCTGCTCACCGGCTTTTATAATAAAAGCTCAACATATTATTGATCTATACAGACAAAAAACAGGAACGTCGGGCATAGCAGTTGCCTTTTACGACAATAGCAAGACATGTATCCTGGTAAGCGGTACCGAGGACGGCGATCAGCAATTGCCTGTAACATCCGAAACAGACTTTGCCATGGGTTCGATTCAGAAAATTTTTAATTCAACTTTATTGGCTCTTTCTATTGTTAATGGAAAGGCAACGATCGAGGATCCTGCGGCAAAGTATCTTGTAGGACAGGGTGGAACCAAAGTGAAACAGGATGTTCCTTTTTGGAAAATCAGCTTAAAAGAACTTGTAACACATACTTCGGCACTTCCCGGAACAATTCCAGGGATCAAATACCGGATAGCTATGAATCTCTTTAGGGATCGTGCGATGGGAGCTTCCGTAATTCAATATCTAAACACCTGGCATCCGCAATACGAGCCCGGAACGAAATACAACTACTCGAATCTCGGATTTGTGCTGGTAGCAAACGCCGCCGTAGAATTGGGTGGTAACCCTTACACAAAACTTCTTGCAAAACACATTTCGGGGCCTCTCGGCATGATCAGAACTGGCATGCAGTGTGGATCCGCTACTCAGGGATGTGCAGTAGGATATGATGAAAAAGGCAATCCTAGTAAAAAAATGCCGGTAGGTCTCTGGACTACAGCAAAGGATATGTTGCGTTTTATTGAAGCAAATATGGGTGATCTGGAAGTCCCACTGGAATTATCAAAAGCCATTGAAGAAACACACAAAGAGCTATTCCGGGTTGACAGCGATCATGCGATAGGAATGGCATGGGAAGAATGGCATCAGGGTGATTCCCTGCTTATCTCAAAAGACGGACTTGGTTCAGGTTTCAGTAGTTGGATTGGATTTGAGCCTAATAAGCAGCGGGGAGTAGTAATATTGAGAAACGGAGGAAAAAACCCATCGCCTGTCATGTTGGGTAAACGACTTCTATCCTTATCGGATTTACAACATTAAAATTCAGTGGTTAGTACTTTAAACATCTTTGAGCTATGCATCGTCTCCGAAGGGGACGATGCACTTAAAAAGTATATAATTCAGATACTTTTATTTCACCTTCTTCAACCGAAATAATTTTGTTTCGTGACTTACTACATTTCCCTTCCAGCTTTTTTCTTTCTTCCCAATCACTTTATGTTGCCACAAATCCCGGATCTCATATTTACCATCCAATCCTAAATCATTGAAATTAATTGCGGCAGCCTGGGTAGCATCACTTCTATTCAAAATAGCAATTGCAACCTCTCCATTCGACAATGGTTTTACAAAGACATTCCATAGATCATTCTTAATTTTTCTTTCTCCTTGTTTACCCAATGCATCCTGGTCAATCGCAATCGCTTCCTCATTCAGTAAAATCCTGTTGGTTTCGTCATTCATATTTCTCACATCATTGGTAGCGATTAATGGCGAAGCCATAATGCACCATAGGCTCATGTTACTTTGATATTCGATATCGTTACATCCATTGCCACCCAAATCACCTGCGGGGCCTTTACTTCCACGCAATCCCACGATCAACATATCCGGGTCGTTCCAGTGGCCCGGGCCTGCATACGTTGCAAGGTTTGCGTTTATATCAAGGTTATGCATCAGGCTTTTCCATGAATCCCTTACATCACCGGTAGTACGCCACAATTGTCCACCTACACCGGCTGCCCAATGCCACGGCTGTCTCCCACCCCATTCGCAAATACTGAAAACAATTTGTCTTCCGCTATTTCGCAAAGCATCTGCCATTTTTTTGTAACGGATCTTTGCCGTGTTAGAATCTTCGGGTGCGCCACAATAATCATATTTAAGATAATCAATACCCCATGACGCAAATGTTTTGGCATCCTGTTCTTCAAAACCAAGGCTTGCAGTATAACCCGCACAAGTAAGTTGCGCAGCATCAGAATAAATTCCCAGTTTAATTCCTTTGGAATGAACATAATCTACCAACGCTTTTATTCCGGAAGGAAATTTCTTCGGATCGGGAATCATATTATTTTTATTATCTCTTCCGCCTTGCCAGCCATCATCAATCATTATATGATCATAGCCGGATTTTACCATTCCACTATTCACCATAGCATCCGCTATTTCCCGGACAATATTTTCATTGATATTGGTACCGAAGAAATTCCATGTCATCCACCCCATCGGTGGAGTGGGAGCAAGACCCATGTTCTCATTAGATTTATTTTGAGCATTTACAGAAAAGGTATTTAAGCAAAATAAAAGAGCTAAGGAAAAAAGATTTTTTTTAATCATTTTTAATAAGTTTTAATTGTAAAATTTTTACTGTACCATTATTTCATCTGCAAACAGCCATGCAGGCTGGCCCTCACCAGGATGTCCTTTGGGACAAACGCCCAAATTCTTTGCGTTTACACGAATATATCTCGCCTTCTGTAAAGGAAAGTTCAATGCAAAATCTTTTATGATAAATCCTTTTTCATCAGAAGATATGGTATTCTTTACAGTCCCCAGATCTGTAAAATTTTTTCCATCATTGGAAACTGCATACGTCACTGATTGTGGCAAAAAAATCCAGTCTTTATAATGTTGCAAACAACCAATAGTTATTTTTTGAACATCTGTCTCTGTTCCCATATCTATCGTTGCAATTAAATCATTACCATCTATGCCGTGCCAGTATTTACTTACATTACCAGTACCACGTACACCATCAGTAAGTGAATTGGGACCATCAGCCCTATAGTATTTGCTGACAGGATTGGTATAAGTTACATTTTTACCAATTGCTTTGTGCATTGAGAATTTTTGCTCCGCTGGTTTTACTCCCATCACTCTTTTATCCTGTACTATAACGGCCTTTATTGTAACCGATGAGTCAATAGAAACAGGACTCTCATATTTAATACTTCCGGTATTAGGATCACTTCCATCGGTGGTATAATAAATCGTAGCATCAGGAATTTCAGAAGAAAGAGTAACAAATAATTTTCCATCCTGAGAAATAGGTTTTATCGCAACTGTAAAATTACCGGGACAATAATTCAATCCTTTCTCACCAAATGCTTTGAACTGATTTTGTAAGCGGTGATAAAAATCATCATAGTTTTTATTTTCTTTTGGAGACCATACTGCCTCAGAAAGTGCAAGCATACGTGGCAACACCATGTATTCAACCTGTCGCACTGTTGGAATAAATTCTGTCCATAAATTGGCTTGTGCGCCCAGTACATATTGGGCATCGGTAGAATCTAATTCTTTTGGAATAGGATTATAATCATACACCATTTTCAACGAATTAAAACCGCCGATAGCTTCAGGTTCCCCTGCAGGCCCTGCCTGGTAATGATCAAAATACAGAGGTGTTCCCGGAGTCATTACCACATCATGTTTCATTTTCGCAGCTTTGATACCGCCGCTTTCTCCACGCCAGCTCATAACAGTGGCTTCAGGTGCTAATCCGCCTTCCAATATCTCATCCCATCCAATTAGTTTTCTATGATGCGCAATCAGAAATTTTTCTATTCGCTCGATAAAATAACTCTGCAACTGATCTTCACTTGTATAACCCAGTTTCTTCATTAAAGCCTGACAACGAGGATCATTTTTCCATGGACTTTTATCAACCTCATCACCACCTACATGAATATATTTTGAAGGAAACAATTGCATCACTTCGGTTAAAACATTCTCTAAAAATGTAAATACACTGTCATTGGAAACATCATACACTGATTGATAATCGCGAGGATATATGCCACCGGTAATAGTTGACTGAGGCTTTTGAGTAGTTGACAACCACGGATAAGATGCAATTGCAGCGGCTGAATGGCCCGGCATTTCTATCTCAGGAACGATTGTAATATTTCTTTCTTTTGCATAAGCCACTATATCGCGTATCTGCTGTTGGGTATAATATCCTCCATAAGTTGATTCTTCTCCCGGTTGTGTTGGCTGACATTCTCCCCATGATAAACCGGTTCTATCAGCACGCCACGCTCCCACTGAAGTTAGCTTCGGATATTTTTTAATTTCAATTCTCCATCCCTGGTCATCGGTCAAGTGCCAGTGGAACGTATTGAATTTATAGGCAGACAACAAATCAATGTATTCTTTAACCAGGTCAGGGCCAAAAAAATGCCGGCATACATCCAAATGCATCCCACGCCATTTAAAACGTGGATAGTCCAAAATCTTCATACAAGGAACTTCCAATACAGCATTGGTACGTATCTGAGGAAGTGTCTGGAAAAGTGATTGCATTCCATATACAATCCCTGTTTTTGTATTGGCAATGATTTTAATAGAAGTCGGTGATACATTCAAGAGATAACCTTCATTACCTATTGTTGCTGTTCTTTTAATTTCAAGTACAATAGATTTTTGCTTTTTAGCATTCAGTGGTAAAATCTCTCCCGCAACATTTTTTATAAATGCGTTAAAAAAAGTTGCTGCATGACGCAGATCATTTTCTTTTGCATTAAAAATTACAGAAGTATTTTTATCAATAGTAAAATGGCCACCCTGAACTGAAAGACTTACGGGCTCAGGAATGATATTTACCGTTTGCTGAGCCAATAAAAAACAGGGCATCAAAAAGATAAGAAGCACATAGATTCGTTTACTCATAGTTGTTATATTTAAAAGAAATTTTTAATTTAGTCCTCCCTGTCCCCGATACAATTTTATTTTCCCATCCAGTTTCAATTTTAAAACTGTAATATAAGGATCTTTATATTTTTGAGGTACATCAATGAAAACAAGTCCAGGTACAGGACTCCACGATACTTTACCCACAATTTTTGATTTTACATGTTGGCTAGTTCCCACAATTTGCACATCGGTAATTGTATTCATTAATCCTTTCAATATAATATTCCCGGCATTTTGTCCCGGCAAAAAGAGATAGAGTGTTGATGAATCTTTCGATAAAGTACTCGCACCATAAAAATGTCCCTGTGGTAATCCCGCTACTGTACTAAAGATCGCTTCACCATTCTTATGATTCCATTTTCCCAACTCTTTAAGAATATGCACCTGTTCCGGCGGAATAGTTCCGTCTTCTTTAGGACCAATATCCAATAAAAGATTGCCTCCATTACTCACCGCATCTACAAAAATACTGATAATCTCAAAAGGTGTTTTATAATTAGTATCATCGGGGTGATAGCCCCAGTTATTATTGGTGGTCATGCACAATTCCCACCAGTTAAAATGCGGACGGCTTACGGGAAAATTTTGTTCCGGTGTATCATAATCACCATACCCCTGAAGCCTTCCATTTATAATTGCGTCAGGATTTACATTCAGAATTTCCTGTCTTACTTTTTGAGCCTGCCATTCATCGGCACTGTGTTCCCAATCGCCGTCAAACCACCATAGATCAGGTTTATAATCGGTATTAATTTCATCTATTTGTGCTTGAAAAAAGTGTTGAAACTTTTTCCATCGTTGCGGTTCATCCGCAATTTTATAACGGGTACTATCTTTTAAGAACGCGGGATAATCGGGGTAGCTCCAGTCAATCAAAGAAAAGTAAGCACCGCGCTTAATGCCATCTCTATCCAATGCCTGATAAAATGGTTTTAATAAATCTCTTTTAGCGGGTGTATTATCCTCCACATTAAAATGATTCTGTTTCGTAGGCCATAAAGCCACGCCATCATGATGTTTGGTTGTAATCACCGCATAGCGTGCTCCAGCAGATTTAATAAGATCTGCCCATGCCTGCGGGTCATATTTTGAAGCAGTAAACCCCTTCAACTGTTTCATATAATCTTCATAGCTGATCTTTTTATTGTAAAAACTCCAGCTTTCATCAATACCATTTACAGAATAAATTCCCCAATGAATAAAAATACCCAATTTGGCATCTGCGAACCATTGCATTTTTTCACGAATAGAATCGGGATTGGTCTTTTGCTGTGAGAAAGCAGTTCCAAATAGAAATAAAAAGACTGCGAGGATGAAGTAGTGCTTTGCCAAAAAAAATCTTTTCATAATTCAAAATTAATGAGCAGGCTGCATGATACAGAATATACCTGATAATCCTTTTTTTATTTAGGTCAAGCATCGTCTCCAGAAGGGGATGATGCACTAACAAACTATTCTCTTTCTAATTACTTTACTGGTATTGAATGAATCCATTATGCTCCATCCAAACCCTCAAGACTTCCATCCAATTTGGGTCAAGCATCGTCTCCCGAAGGGGACGATGCGCTAACAAGAACTATTCTCTTTCTAATTATTTTACTGCTATTGAATGAATCCATTATGCTCCATCCAAACTCTTAAAACTTGCATCCAATTATCTTTTGCTTCCAGAAGATGTGTCCCAAAACCATGTCCACCATTCTGATAAATGTGCATTTCTGCAGGAACATGGTTCTTTAACAATGCTTCATAATAGCGAATACTATTTTCAGGATTCACCACATTATCATCTCCCGCCAAAACCAAAAATGTCTGCGGTGTGTTTTTAGTTACCTGTAATTCATTGGAAAAATTATCTTTTAAATCCGGTGAAGGATCCTTTCCAATTAAATTTTTTCTGCTTCCTAAATGGCCAATCGAGTCACTGAAACTAATAACAGGATAAGCAAGTATGGAAAAATCAGGACGCAAAGAAGTGCCTTTGGAATTTAAAATATATGCTTTATCAAAATAAGTAGAAGCAGTAGCTGCCAGGTGCCCACCGGCTGAGAATCCCATGATCCCAACCTTTAGGGGATTGAGGTTCAACTCCACCGAATTTTCTCTTACGTATTGTATAGCCCGTTGTACATCCTGCAAAGGCCCGATGGATTTTTCTTTCATAATGATATCATCAGGCAAACGATACTTTAAAACGACGGCCGTAATACCCCAACTGTTTAGAATTCTAGCAACATCTGTTCCTTCTAAATTGTAGGCCAAAATAGAGTAACCGCCACCCGGGCAAATTATAACTGCCGTATTATTTCCCGAAGATTTTTCCGGTTGATAAACAGTTATTTCAGGAATGGAAACTTTGCTAATCCTGATAACACCATCATTTCCTGTATCGGCTTTCTCCTTATAATTCAGAGCAGGCTTACTGTTGGGAACTTCTTTGTATAGAGGAATTATTGTTTGAGCATTTGACATATTCAATAAGATAGAAAAGAGAAATATAAAAAATATTTCCTTCGATTTTTCAGGAAAAAATTTAATCTTCAAATTTATTAAAAGCATTTCTAATTTTTTTAAGGCTGGAATTTTAATTCTTACTACAAACTAGCATTTTTATTCCTGAGCCAGGAATCATCTTCTGAAGGAGACGATGAATCTTAGGTCAAGCATCGTCTTGCGAATGGGACGATTGCACTATAAAATATCAATTCAGAATCCCTGTAATGTGTTATGTTTATTAATGGGTGTTGTTGGTTAAAAGTATAAAAAGTCCCGCTTGAATGAAAATAATCTTTTTGGGTCAAGCATCGACTCCCGAAGGGGACGATGCTCTATAAACCTGGTAATATTAACCCTGAATCCCTGTAATGTGTTATGTTGATCAATGGATGTTGTTGATTTGAGCCAAGCATCGTCTCCCGAAGGCGACGATGCGCTATAAATCGGGTAATATCAACCCTGAATCCCTGTAATGCGTTATGTTGATTAATGGATGTTGTTGATTTGAGCCAAGTATCGTCTCCCGAAGGGGACGATGTGCTATAGATCCGGTAATATCAACCCTGAATCCCTGTAATGCGTTATGTTGATTAAAAGTATAAAAAGCCGCGCTTGAATGAAAATAATCTTCAGGTATAGCCACTAAGTTCCATATTCCAGAAACAGAATTGTTGTGTATATAATTCAATTTTTGTAAAAGGAACTCTTCAGTATAACATGCTTTAATGTCGGATGATATTTCAAATACACGGTGTTTCTTATTTCTTTGCTTTTCCTTTAGCGTTACTGCGGCTGACAGTTGTGATAAAATGTCATGATGTTGGAGTAATTCCAGTCGGTCAATAACTTCATACGCTAAAAACCTTTTACCATTAGCAAGCAATTTATTTACATTTTCATTTTTGTTCACGAATAACAAGAGGTGTACATGATTAGGCATCATTACAAAACCTTCAATTTGGTTTCCTTTTTTTATAAGAATATTAAACCATTTATACAATTCATCATATAGATTGGAAATCTCAAATAAATGTAACCAATTAAGACAGGTAAATGTGCAGAAGTAAGTTTGAAAATTTTCTGGTTGATTCCTTTTGACAGACATCTTTTGAAATTAAGGATTATTATTTATCATTGTTGTCCGACTAAAAATAGCACAAAAATTCCCACGATTCACTGTTTTCAATACTTTGAGCCAAAAAATGACTTGTTTCAAAAATGGGGGTAGTCGGGGGTATCTTTTTTAAGGGCTGAA
>JBDTGA010000053.1:0-44330 GCA_039937655.1 Ginsengibacter sp. | reverse complement strand
TTCTATAACAATGAATTTGATGTGATTTTATATCCTGAAGACAGTTGGAAACCACATATCAGGAAGTCTGAGTTAATAGCCCAAATGACAAAATCGCTATCCGTAATTCCCGGTGCTGATCTTAATTTTTCTCAACCTATTTCCGATAATATTGAAGAAGCAGTTTCAGGGGTGAAGGGTGATCTTGTTCTAAAAATATACGGCGATTCATTAAACTATATGGAAGGCAAAGCTTATGAAGTACAAAAAGTATTAAAAAATGTAAGAGGCGTCACAGACCTGGGAGTAATTCAAAATCTTGGGCAGCCCGAATTGGATATAGATCTCGATCAGCAAAAGATGGCACTCTACGGTGTGGCTACTGCAGATGCCAATGCAGTAATAGAAATGGCCATTGGAGGAAAAGCAGCTACGCAATTATATGAAGGGATCCGGAAATTTGATATACGTGTACGCATACCCGAAGAATACAGAAAATCCGAAAAGGATATCGGCAACCTGATGGTTCCTACAGAGAGCGGCTCTAAAGTACCCGTCAAAGAAATAGCTGACATTACAACGCAAACCGGGCCTGCACTCATTTTTCGTGACGGTAATGAAAGATTCTCTGCTGTGAAATTTTCTGTACGCGGCCGGGACATGGGCAGCGTTATAAAAGAAGCACAGCAAGAAGTAAAAGAAAGAGTACAATTGAAAAATGGATACTCAATGGCCTGGCAGGGTGATTTCGAAAATGAACAACGTGCTACAAAGAGATTACAGGAGGTAGTTCCCATTAGCTTATTGCTTATTTTTCTTTTACTCTTCAGCATGTTTGGGAATTTCAAAGATGCATGGTTGGTTTTTCTCAATGTACCTTTTGCTATTGTGGGTGGCATAGCGGCATTATATATCACGGGAACCAATTTCAGTATTTCAGCAGGGATTGGATTTATTGCTCTATTTGGTATTTGTATTTTGTTTGGAGTACTCATCATCACAGAAATAAAACACAACCTGGAAAAATCAAAAAAAGACAATCCCATTTCATTATCCAGGGCTATCCGGTCGGGTGTGCATTCACGTGTGCGTCCCGTAATGATGACAGCTTTCATGGATGCTGTCGGTTTATTACCAGCGGCAATTTCAACCGGTATTGGTTCAGAAAGTTCAAGGCCATTGGCGCGGGTAATTATAGGTGGGGTTTTATGTGCAATGTTTTTTTCTATTTGGATATTCCCTTTATTTTTTGCAAGGGCTTACAGGAAATTTGATCCGCAACATCAGAACGAAAATGGAGGAAATGAAAATGGATTAAATAATATAGAAGGATAATTAGAATTCGTCCTTGAAAAATAAAAAGGAATGATGATAAAAAAATTGGTTAGGAAGTTATTTGTGTTTCTTCTTGCACTGGCATTATCAGGCCCATTAAACTCAGATGCGCAAATAATAAAAGAACCCGGACTATTAAATTCATCATCCAATTTCAATTCAAAACGTTTTACAACAGTGGTGATAAGTGAAACTGTTTTGGCAACTATAGTTACAGTAGGGTTACAATATTTATGGTACAAAAAATATCCAAAAAGCAGGTTCCATTTTTTTAATGATAACGATGAATGGTTGCAGATGGATAAGATGGGGCACGCCACTACTGCCTACAATATATCTGCGGTACAATATAATTTAATGCGATGGAGCGGTGTGAACCGGGGAACTTCAGAATGGGTTGGGGGTGCAACCGGTTTAGCGTATTTGATGCTAATAGAAATTATGGATGGCTTCTCTGCACAATGGGGGTTTTCGAAAGGAGATATGGCCGCAGATATTTTTGGTTCCACTTTGTTTACAGCGCAACAAGCTTTATGGAATGAACAACGGATTCAAATGCGTTTTTCATTTCATAAAAGCATCTTTGCTAAATATAATCCTGATGAATTGGGCGCAAATTTTCCTCAAAGATTAATCAAAGATTATAACGGCCAGAGTTATTGGTTTTCTTTCAATATTCACTCTTTTTTAAGCAAAGAAAATGATTTTCCAAGGTGGATAAATGCTGATTTTGGATATGGCGCAGATGGAATGACCGGAGCTGTTACCAACCCAAAAGAAGTGCATGGAAATCCTATTCCAGTATTTGATAGAAACAGGAAATTTTTCTTCGGAATAGATGGCGCTTTCACCAAACCCGGAACCATTCCATTCCCATCATGGATAAATATTTTCAGAATTCCTACACCGGTAATAGAATTACAAGAACATAAAATAAAGTTCAGCCCGTTTTATTTCTAAAAGGAATTAAAAACATTCATTATTTATCTGTTTACTGTACATACTTTTCAAAAGCGTATTCTTTTTCTATATTTTTGAAAAATTAAATAGTGGTATATCATGAGGCTTACTTGACCAACCCTAACCGCAGATCAGACCGTGATTGATTCACAAAGCATAGCAGAGATCTCACTAACAATATCCAAATTAAAATCTGCTTTATATGTTCGTTACTGAAAGCAAAAAAGTTATGCATTCAATTATTCCATAAGAAAAATCAATCTCATATTTGATTGTAATTTTTTCTTCGGCACAGGCCTTCAGCCATTTATCACTCGAATTATTCGCCTTTGGGAATAATCTTCTTTAATCTTTTTTTCGTCCCCTCAATATTAGGTAAAAATCCTGTAACAATTCCTATCAATGGAAGAAATGAACAAACATGAAACACATAAATAATACTCGTTTTATCTGCAAGATTTCCAAGCAAGGCAGACCCTATACCTCCCATGCCAAAAGCAAACCCAAAGAACAAACCGGATACCATCCCAATTTTTCCGGGAATTAATTCCTGAGCATATACTAATATCGCCGGAAATGCTGAAGACAATATTAATCCTATGGGAACAATCAGAATTCCTGTCCAGAAAAGATTGGCATAAGGTAACAACAAAGAAAAAGGGGCTGTACCCAGAATGGAAAACCAGATCACATATTTGCGCCCAAACCGGTCGCCGAGCGGACCGCCAATTATAGTACCGCAGGCAACAGAGAACAGAAATACAAATAAATAAATTTGTGAAGTTTGAATACCTACCTGAAACTTATTAATGAGATAGAATGTAAAATAACTACTAAGGCTGGAGAGATAAAAGAATTTTGAGAAAATCAGTACTAATAATATGGCAACAGAGAAAATAACTTTTCTCTTTGAAAATGAAGAATGCAAAGCCTCTTCTTTATTTTTTTGTCTTTTGAGGTGACGCAATACATACTTTTTGTACCAATTCCCTACTCTGGTCAAAATGAATATTGCCAATAAAGCAATAATAGAAAACCATGCAATGCTCGTTTGCCCATGTGGTACAATAATCCAGGCGGCAAGTAGCGGACCGATGGAACTTCCCAGGTTTCCGCCCAACTGAAAAATAGATTGCGCCAGACCCGGTTGCACACCGGCAGCGGCATGTGCCATTCTTGAAGATTCAGGATGAAAAACAGATGAACCTACCCCGATCAATGCCACTGAAACTAATACCATATAAAAATGATGAGACATTGACAAAACTATCAGACCCGTCAAAGTAAAACTCATTCCGATGGCAAGCGAATAAGGCTGAGGTTTTTTATCAGTATATAAGCCTACGAAAGGCTGCAGAAGTGATGCTGCCATTTGAAAAGTGAATGTAATCATCCCAACCTGCGCAAATGATAAGTGATAGTTACTCTTTAAGATGGGGTATATTGACGGGATTAAAGACTGAATGGTATCGTTTAATAAATGCGAAAAACTAATCGCAAACAAAATTGGGTAAACTGTTTTTTCAAGCCGATGCCCGACTGTGGAGGAAGTACTCATTTAATAATTTAGAATCCGCAAATTTAGATAAGATACAACTAAGAAAAAAACAGAGTCGGGATAAAGCAATTATCACCAAATAGTTACCATCGCAAAATCAATCCCGTATTCACCAATGCCTGATAACGAAATCATAGTAATCGTGCTATTTTGAAAATATCATTCAACATTATGGTTCTTTCATTTTTAATCCAATAATTTAATGATTCAAACAAAATATCTTTGTACTCTGAAACAGAAAATATGAACTCATTTCTAAAAGATCTTTTCACCCATCAAAAATTTGATGAAAACAATTTTTTTCTCATTGCCGGCCCCTGTGTAGTGGAAAGCGAAGAATTGATTTTTGAAGTTGCTGAAAAGGTTTCGGGCATTTGTAAAAAATTACAAATCCCTTATATTTTCAAATCATCTTACCGAAAAGCAAACAGAACAAGTGGATCATCTTTCACCGGGTTGGGCGATGAAACCGCACTGAAGATTATTCAAAAAGCGGGTTCTCAGTTTTTAATACCCACTGTATCTGATATTCATGCACATGAAGAAGCTGCTATGGCTGCACAATATGTGGATGTATTACAAATTCCGGCATTCCTATGCAGGCAAACCGACCTGCTGGTAGCTGCCGCCAAAACCGGCAAAATTGTAAATGTAAAAAAAGGACAGTTTGTGAATGGTGAGTCAATGAAATTTGCAGTTGAAAAAATCCAAAAAGCCGGGAATAACAAAGTAATGCTTACCGACAGAGGGAATACTTATGGATATAATGACCTGATAGTTGACTATAGAAATATTCCCAATATGAAGGCTCACGGAGTACCGGTAATCATGGACTGTACCCATAGCTTGCAACAACCCAATCAAAGTTCCGGGGTTACCGGTGGCAATCCACAAATGATTGAAACCATTGCCAAATGTGGAATTGCGGCAGGTGCTGATGGCCTCTTTATTGAAACACACCCCAACCCTTCTATCGCAAAAAGTGACGGTGCTAATATGTTGAAACTCGAACTTCTGGAAGAACTACTTTATAAATTAATAAAGATCAGGAAAGCGGTCTTGTAAAATAGAGAATTCATAGATTGTTTTTTATACCGGGATAGGTAACAAAAATTAAGATAATCCTTTCTTAGCTGTTACCATCATCTTTATCTTTCAATACTTCCACTTTTACTTTCGTTATTCCACGTGATATAAAGCCTAATTTTTTTGCTGCGGCTTTTGAAAGGTCCACAATACGTTTATTTCTAAAGTGTAACCGGTCATTTATTTTCACAATAACAGACTTCTCATTTCTAAGGTTAGTAACCCGTATCCTTGTATTAAAAGGGAGTGTATTGCAAGCGGCCGTATATTTATCAGGATCATACCTCTCTCCGTTCGCAGTAGGAGAGCCCCTAAATTTATCTGCATAAAAACTTGCCAAACCGTATCTGAGTATCTCCTTAGGATGTTTTCTTTCTTTATGATGAGATTTGTTAGGAATCACCACCTTTTGCGAATAGCCAAAAGAAAAAGAATGTAAAACAACCATAAGTATTCCAAAAAATTTAATCATACGCAGAATTTAAGAAATAAAAAGACTTGTTTTCCAATAACCAAAATAAGATCAAAAATCTGATTGAGGTAATAATTAAAAAGGGGCCGGATAAAAATCCACCCCTGTTATAATCCAATATCCTATGAAAAACCGAGTTTAAACTGCGGATAGCAGTTTGTAATATATTCAGAGGCTTTCGCCTTTTATTTCTTATTAATTCTTTTACTCATTTCATAACGATCATAAATAAAAGAGTCCTTTAGATATCATAGACCGTATCTGACCATAAAACGTTGCATTCGTTTAATTATTTTCCAAAAAAAATAAAAAAAAGGGGCCGAATGAAAATCCACCCCTGTTATAATCCAATATCCTATGAAAAACCGAGTTTAAACTACCTTCGTAGCCCTTTATAATTTAATGGCTCTCACCATGTTGATTTAAAATTTGACGAATACTTACCAAAATCCATCATTTTATAGCTGCCTCCCCCGAAATAAGTAAGTATTACTTCTATTTCTTTCGGCTTCATAAATCCAGGAATGGAAGCCGGCATTTGTTCTACATCGGGAAAGATGACTGTATTAGGAAAAGCCAACCGCCCTTGAGTAACATATATGGAAAAATCATTTACTTTATTATCCAAATCATATTGATAGCTTCTATCATTCCAAATCACAGAATCCTCCGTTTCCGCATTCAATTTTATTGCATAAAAATGTTTATTAATGTATTCAACAACCCGTGGATCAGAATACGTTTTTTTATCCATTACTTTACACCAATAACACCAATTAGTATAAAGATCAATTAACACCGGCCTGGGTTCCACCTTCATTTTCATATTCACTTCATTCACACTTAGCCAATTAATCTTTTCTTTGTCAGCCGGCCTGCTTCTAGCAAAAGAAAAAATAAACCAAAATGAAATCAAAGCAAATACAGCTTTTTTTTCCATGAATAATAAACGAACTTTATTTGTTTTTATTTGAATCGAAAACCAAAACAACTTAAAATATAATTTCTACAATGAATAAAATTATTGTTGCTATTACAGGAGCCAGCGGCTCCATCTATGCAAAAATACTCTTAGAAAAACTATTTTTAATAAAATCACAATGGTCTGATTTAGGGATAGTTATCACAGATAATGCCAAACTTGTGTGGGAGACCGAGTTAGAAGAAAAATATTCCCAAAAATATGGTATGGCTCATTTTGAAAAGAACGATTTCATGGCTCCCTTTGCTTCAGGCTCAGGTAATTATAATATTATGATCATTGTCCCCTGCAGTATGGGAACCATAGGCCGCATCGCTTCGGGGATATCAAATGACCTTATTTCAAGATCAGCAGATGTTATTTTAAAAGAAAGAAGAAAATTGATCTGTGTAATAAGAGAAACACCTTACAGTCTTATACATTTAAAAAACATGGAAACTATTACACAGGCAGGAGGAATTATTTGCCCGGCTACTCCATCATTTTATAGTAAACCCAGGAATATAGAAGAAGTAGTGGCCACAGTAGTTGACAGAGTAATTGACCTAGCAGGATTAAAGATTGATACTTTCAGATGGGGACAATAAAAAACGCTCAATGAAGAGCGTACTAATTTTTGAATCTAAAAGACCGATATCTTTTTACCGCAAATCCACGACCTCTACTTTAGGATATTTTTTTGTATCGAAAACAAATAATGATTCTGCCAGCGGAGTGTTTGTCTTCATACTATTGACAGTGTAAACATAGCGGTTACCATTTTTTTCAAAAACTTTGGTAGAAACAATATTCCTTGAACCTTTATCTATCTCAACCAATACTTTAAAAAAAGCTTTCGTTTTATCCACGGGAGTCAATTCTATTTCCTGAAGTGTTCTATTCCCCCTTTTGGTTTCTCCATTCAACTTGTACAAAAAATCTTTATCGTAGAAATTAGTAAACATTTTTTGTGGGGTGATCGTATTGGCAGTAGGATCAAACTTGGTAACCTGCACTTCATCGGCAGACTTATCATAAGTCCATATATTAGCGCCATCACTGTATATTTCCTGTCCTGAGATGCTAACACGGTATTTTGATCCTTTCATATACACTACGCCTCTCTTGGTTCCCTGTACTTTGCCATTCGCATCGGTAACAGAAAGAGTAAAATTAGCTGTGACAGATTTATAAGTTTTAAACTTAGCACTTACTTTATCAAGTATTACTTTGGCAGCCGGATCACTGGTACCCAGTTTATTATTTTGAGAAAAAACAGAAAAGCCACAAAAAACAAAAAAGCTAAAGAGTAGTGCTTTCATCATTATAATTTAATTTATACAATATTTATAAAGGCATCAAAGATACACCATAGACGTAATTCCCTCTCCAGGGGTTTAATCCAATAAGTAAAGGAAAATGTTAATTAGTCCAAAATCAGGCATCCACTTTAGACACTTCTACCTTTACCTGATTTTGATAGCTGAATTCTTTTGCTGCTTTGATAAAATTGACAAATATCGGTTGTGGATTTTCCACCGTACTTTTTAATTCCGGATGGTATTGTACACCGATAAAAAAGGGATGGCCGTTAAGTTCCATGATTTCAACCAATCCGCTTTGAGGATTAATACCACTTGCAATCATGCCGGCATCCTCAAACTGCTGGAGGTATTTATTATTGAATTCCCAACGGTGTCGGTGCCGCTCATGTATATTAGTAGTTCCGTATATAGAGTAAGCAAGTGTATTTTCTTTGATGGTACAAGGATAAGACCCCAATCGCATGGTACCTCCTTTCATAGAAATCTTTTTTTGTTCTTCCATCATATCTATCACAGGATTGGGAGTATCAGGATTCATTTCTGTAGAATCGGCATCTTTGATTCCCAGTACATTCCTTGCAAATTCAATAGCAGCCATTTGCATTCCGAGACAAATCCCAAAAAAGGGTAACCTATTTTCACGCGCATATTTTACAGCAATAATTTTTCCTTCCACCCCTCTGAATCCAAAGCCCGGGGCTACCAGTAATCCATCGAGCCCAGCTAATTTTTCATTTACATTGTCTTCATCAACATATTCACTATGTACATTCACCACCTGCACTTTACAATCGTTCATAGCACCTGCGTGTATGAAAGATTCGAGAATAGATTTGTAAGCGTCTTGTAATTCGATGTATTTTCCTATAAGCCCGATGGTAACTTTATTTCCAGGATGCTTTACTTTTTCAAGAAATTCCTTCCACTTTACCAGATCCGGTTCGTTGTAATTAGTAATATTCAATTTTTTCAACACGATGAGATCCAGTTTTTCCCTCAACATCGCAATAGGCACTTCATAAATAGTAGAAGCATCTGCAGCTTCAATCACTGAATCTTCCTTCACATTACAAAACAAAGCAACTTTTCTTTTCAATTCATCACTCAACGGGCGTTCTGTACGGCACACCAATATATCAGGATGTACCCCATTTTCGCTCATCAGTTTTACACTATGCTGTGTTGGTTTTGTTTTTAATTCTTTAGCTGCCTTGAGATAAGGTATCAAAGTAAGATGTACCACAAGGCAATCTTCATCGGGCAATTCCCATTGTATTTGCCTTACGGCTTCAATAAAAGGAAGGCTTTCAATATCGCCCACTGTACCACCTATCTCAGTGATCAAAATATCATACTGATTCTTTTCTCCCAGCAATCTCATCCTCCGCTTAATTTCATCAGTTATATGAGGAATTACCTGAACCGTTTTCCCCAGATAATCGCCTTCTCTTTCTCTATTGATAACAGTTTGATAAATTCTACCGGTAGTCACATTATTAGCCTGGCTCGTATTTATATTCAAAAATCTTTCATAATGGCCAAGGTCAAGATCAGTTTCCGCACCATCTTCCGTTACAAAACATTCTCCGTGTTCATAAGGATTCAAAGTTCCCGGATCCACATTAATATAAGGATCAAATTTTTGAATGGTAACCCGCAAACCCCTTGCCTGCAGAAGCTTTGCCAGTGAAGCGGCAATGATTCCTTTGCCCAATGAAGAACTTACACCACCAGTAACGAAAATGTATTTAGTCATCTCTTGTTTTGTTTTAAAAAATAAAATCGCCCTTCATAACAATCTGGTAAAGCAGATGATTGTAACGAAAGACAAATAAAAAGCTGACCGCGGAAAGGGAAATAGAGTAAAAAAATCCGTGAGGTCGTGCAAACTTACACTTAAAATTTTAGCCCAAAAAGTTATAAAGAGGATTGTGGAAAAAAATAGAAAATCTTTCCAGATTCTATCTTTTTAGATTAAAGACTGTATTGCTGACAAAATACAAAATCGCAATAAAACTAACACCCTTTAGAAATCAGAAATGTCTTTAATTCAAAACAAAGAATCTCAATCCTGCCCCATATCTGCACGAACCGATTCTTAGAATCTTCACAATATAATTCATAACCTACCTATTCCTTCATTTTTAAATGATCACCGATGGCTCTATCATATCTATTTTTCCACTCACCGATATTTCCCCAACCTTCATTGTCAAATATGACTTCCCCAGAAGTAACTGTTCCCAATTTTTCAAAAGGAATATCCAATGAGGTTTCAAATTCTTTTACTTTATCAGTGCTGACGGTAACTACTACCCGGCCCTGCGCTTCGCCAAACCAATAAGCATCTTTACGAATTTCATTCGTCTGCTGATTCACTGTAAAGCCTAATCTTCTTTTAAATCCGCTTTCAGTAAGCGTTATAAAAAGGCCTCCTTCAGAGATATCATGCGCAGAAAGGATCATCTTATTCTTTATCAATACACTAACGGTATTGTGTAAACGAAATTCTTCTTCCAAATCAAAATAGGGTGCAGGCGAATATTCAACACCACAAACTTTGTGCATGTATTCAGAACAATTGAAATCCTCTGTATTTCTTCCCAGCAAATAAATAACATCTCCTTCATTCTTAAAATCCAATGTCATTTTATTTCCAAAATCCTCCAGAAGCCCCACCATTCCTATAACCGGCGTAGGATAAACCGGTCCTGAAGGCGATTGATTATAAAAACTAACATTACCACCGGTAACAGGGGTATCGAATTTTAAACACGCCTCCGACATTCCTTTGATACTTTGTACAAACTGATAATACACCTCAGGATCATAAGGATTTCCAAAATTCAAACAATTCGTAACGCCCAAAGGAATTCCGCCACTGCAAACAATATTCCTTGCTGCTTCACTCACCGCGATCATGCAACCAACAAAAGGATCGGCAAAAACATACAGGCTGTTACAATCTGTTGTTAAAGCCAACGCTTTTCTTGTTCCTCTTACGGCAACTATAGAAGCATCGGAGGGGGCATTGGTATTGAGATTAGCAGCACCTACCATACTATCATATTGCTCATAAATCCATTTTTTAGAAGCAATAGAAGGAAGGGAAATTAATTTTTCAGCAATGCTTTTCAAATCTTTGGGAACAGGAATCTTCGTAGCATCAAATGCTCTTATTTTTTCAAAATATTTTGGCTCTCTATATTCTCTTTCATAAACAGGTGCGCCGCCGCCAAGAACTAAACTTTCTGCAGGCAATTCTGCTTCAAGCACTTCATTCATATAAAAGCGAAGCATCTCCCCGTCTGTCACTTCGCCAATTTGTTCGCAGGGTAAATCCCATTTTTCAAAAATGGCGATCACTTCTTTCTCTCTCCCTTTCTGTACAGTTAGAAGCATTCTTTCCTGGCTTTCGCTTAAAAGCAATTCCCAGGCTTTCATGCCTTTCTGCCGGGTAGGCACTTTCTCCAAATGAATATCCATCCCCACGCCACCTTTGGCGCTTGTTTCAGCAGTGGAACAAATGATGCCTGCAGCACCCATATCCTGCATCCCCACCACAGCACCCGTTTGAATAACTTCGAGACATGCTTCCAATAATTTTTTTTCCTGAAAAGGATCTCCTACCTGCACAGCGGGTAAATCTTCTGCACTGTTCTCCGTAATATCAGCAGAAGCAAAAGCCGCTCCCCCCATTCCATCTTTTCCGGTTGCACTCCCGGCAATAAAAACAGGATTGCCTTTACCAACTGCCGTCGCACTAACCGTCTCGCCGAGACGCACCACGCCCGCGCTCATCGCATTCACCAAAGGATTGGTATGGTAACATTCTTCAAAATAAATTTCTCCGCCTACCGTGGGTACCCCAAAACAATTCCCGTAATGTCCGATACCACTCACCACACCACTTAATAAATGTTGTGTTTTTTCATTTTCTATATTTCCAAAACGCAATGAATTCAAGGTAGCTATCGGCCTTGCACCCATTGTAAAAATATCACGATGAATTCCACCTACACCCGTCGCTGCTCCCTGAAAAGGTTCTATCGCAGACGGATGGTTATGGCTTTCAATTTTAAAAACCACACCAAGGCCATCTCCAATATCCATCAACCCTGCATTTTCTTCACCTGCTTTTACCAAAAGTTTAGAGCCTTCTTTGGGCAAAGTTTTCAGCCACCTAATAGAATTTTTATAACTGCAATGTTCACTCCACATCACTGAATAAGCACTCAATTCAGTAAAATTGGGAGTGCGGCCAAGAATATCAACGATCTTTTCAAATTCGTCTTTTTTTAATCCAAGTTTTTCCGCTGTTTTAAATGTTATTTCCATAATTATATAAAAAAGCAAACTTACAATCTCTTATACTCTTATTCAGAATATGAGATGTAAATATTTTAACTAACTTCCCACATTCAAAAAAATTCCGTTTGATTTACCTCCTCTTTATTTTATACTGCATTCTTTTTTGTGTGCTTATCACCCGCATGAAATTTTTCACACAATCGGGACTAAGCAAAAGAACTCTTCTTACTTTATTCGTATTAAAAATTTTTGTTCTGATCATAGGTTGTTACCTGAATGTTTTTTATCTCCTCGTTTCGGATTCCGTAACCTTCCATAACATGGGAGTGGAAGAATTTCATATACTCTTTCAAAATCCGCACGAATACTTTACCAATATTTACCACAGTTACTCCGCAGAACAATATTCAAGGCTACTAGACACCTCCCGTTCTTTCTGGAATGACCTCAGAAGCAATCTCATTGCAAAAATGCTCTCCCTCTTTGATATTTTTAGCTTCAAAAGTTTTTTGATCAATACCCTCTTTTTTAATTTCCTTGTATTCTTTGGATTGGTAGCGCTCTACCGGGTTTTTATAAAAATCTTTCCCGGTTCATTCATCCAACTCATTCTTTGCATTTTTGTATTGCCTTCCGCCCTCTTCTTCTCTTCAATGATTCACCGGGATGGACTTATTTTATTATCCATCGGAATGGCCATCTATCATTCGTACTTTATGATGGAGGACCAACAATACACTCCGAGAAAAATCGGGCTCGTGGTATTTTTCCTGTTGGTAATCTTTCTTTTGAGAAATTTCGTTTTTATCACTTTGATCCCGGCACTGGGGGCTTGGCTACTCGCAAGAAAATTTCCCAGACATGCTTTTCTCTCTTTTGTAGGAGTATATGTGCTCGTTACAATTTTATTTTTCACCTCCGGGTATATATCTCCACGAACAAGTCTTCCTCAATACGTATCATCGCGCCAACTAAGTTTCATTGAAGTAGGTAAACTGGGAAACTCTACAATCCCCATCAATACTCTTGACCCAAATTTTAAAAGTTTCCTGAACAATCTGCCACAGGCATTCAACCATTCCTTAATGCGCCCCTATCTTTCAGAAATAGTCAGTGTTGAATATGCGCCCTTTGCATTGGAAATTTTTATCATTCAAGTCTTATTTTTCATTTTCCTCTTTTATCATAAAAAGAAAATCATTATTAATCCTCTCATCTACTTCGGTGTCTTTTTCAGTATGACTATGTTGCTGGTTACCGGTTATACTGTCCCCATTATCGGCGCAATTGTACGCTACAGAAGTATCTATCTTATCTTCCTTCTAATCCCAATTCTTTGCTATACGGACTGGCAAAAGATTCGGACCATTCTAAATATTAATAAAAATATTATCTAATAAATTAATTAATAAATTTTAAAAATTGGCGTAGAATAAGAAATTTTTTTATGTCTTTTGGAAATTAAATCGTTTTTTTGTGCTCTCAAACTCAAAAAAATGCAATCATTACGACTTAATGCCCTTCATGAACTTTTTTCAGATTCAAAGATCAGGAGTATTCCGGAATCAAAAAAGATCTCCACTTTTTTCGGAGAAAATGTTTTCGATTTAAAAAAAGCCAGGAATTTCTTAAGTGATGAAGCTTACAAAAGCCTCGCCTCCTCCATCAGAAATCAATCAAAGATTGATCGCAAAATGGGCGATCAGATCGCATCTGCCCTGAAAGGATGGGCCGAATCAAAAAATGTAACCCATTACACCCACTGGTTTCAGCCCTTAACTGGTGCCACTGCAGAAAAACACGATTCATTTTTTACTTTAAAAAGTGATGGAAGTGCTTTGGAAGAATTTGACGGCGCAGCCTTAATTCAACAAGAACCGGATGCATCTTCATTTCCGAGCGGAGGCATCAGAGCTACCTTTGAAGCCCGCGGTTATACAGCATGGGATCCATCTTCACCTCCATTTATTATGGAAATGGGAAATGGGAAAACGTTGTGTATTCCCACCATATTCGTGTCTTATACCGGCGAATCCTTAGATGCCAAAACCCCCTTATTAAAATCTTCCGTAGCACTGGAAAAAGCCTCACTGGACGTATGCCAATATTTCGATAAAAATATTACTTCCGTAAAGGCCACTCTCGGCTGGGAGCAGGAATATTTTGTGGTAGATTCAAGTATCGCAAGTGGCCGTCCAGACATTATTGCAACAGGCCGTACTGTATTTGGACATGCTCCTGCAAAGGGACAACAACTGGAAGACCATTATTTCGGTGCTATTCCGGAGCGGGCATACTCTTTTATGAGAGATTTCGAAGAAGAGTCTTATAAATTAGGGATACCATTGCGCACAAGGCATAATGAAGTAGCTCCTTCTCAATTTGAATGCGCACCTATCTACGAAGAAGTTAACATAGCAGTAGATCATAATATTTTATTGATGGATGTAATGAGCCGGGTTGCAAAAAGGCATAACCTGGCCGTACTGCTTCATGAAAAACCTTTCGCCAAAATCAATGGCAGCGGCAAACACAATAACTGGAGCATAGCAACCAATACAGGAGTAAACCTGCTTGCTCCCGGCAAGACACCTAAAACCAATCTGATGTTCCTCGCATTTTTTGTGAACACTATCAAAGCAGTTCATGATCATGCAGGCCTCTTAAGAGCTTCCATTGCAAGTGCCGGAAACGATCACAGGCTCGGAGCCAATGAGGCCCCACCGGCAATTATTTCCATTTTCATCGGAAAATATTTAACCGATGTATTAAATGAGGTAGAGAAACGTGTCGGCGAAAAATTTGACGAGCAGGATGAAGCGATGCTCAAACTGGATATTCATAAAAGCATTCCTGAACTCATGCTCGATAATACCGATAGAAACCGTACCTCTCCTTTTGCATTTACAGGAAATAAATTTGAATTCAGGGCAGTAGGCTCTTCCGCCAACTGTGCCGGCCCTATGACCGTACTAAACACTATCATCGCTGAGACTCTTACTCAATTCAAGATAGACGTGGATGCAATCATCGAAAAAGGTGAGAAAAAAGAAATCGCTCTGATGCAGACCATTCAAAAGTACATTGTTGACAGTAAGAAAATCCTGTTTGAAGGAGACGGATATAGTACCGCATGGGAAAAAGAAGCCGAGAAAAGAGGCTTACCCAATGTAAAGACAACCCCACTGGCATTGGATGCATTCGTAACGGAAAAGTCAAAATTCGTTTTTAAAAAACATTCAATCTATACTGAAAAGGAATTAGAAGCCAGGCATGAAATACTGCTGGAAAATTACACAAAAAAAATCCAGATAGAAGCGAGGATCATCGGTGATCTGGCAAGTACTTACATTTTACCTGCTGCCATTAAATACCAGAATGTGTTAATAAAAAACATAATAGGACTGAAAGAGCTGGGCTTCGATGAAGCCAATTATGAAGCACAGAAATTGATCGCCACAAAGATCTCCGAACACATCAACATTATCACCAAAAGAGTAAAGGAAATGATAGAGGCCCGCAAGGTAGCCAACGAAATAGTTGACTCAAGGGAAAAGGCCATTGCGTATTGCGACGAAGTAAAAAAATATTTTGACGAAATACGGTATCATGTAGATAAGCTGGAACTTCTGGTAGATGATGAATACTGGGAATTGCCCAAATACAGGGAATTGCTTTTCTTACGATAAGAACAATCTGAACGTGTTTTGATTTAATTAACAAAATGGGTTTTAAACTTTTTTCAATGTTTACTATCTATCATTAAAACCACTAAAAAATTGAAACATGAAAAAATTATTTCTCATTGTATTAGCAAGTTGCTTTTTTGTCATCAACAGTAATGCACAGGTAAAAAGAGATGTAACACAATCTCAAAAGGTACGTTCTGATTCTTCCCATCATTTTAGAAAAGACAAAATGAAGAATGACCTGAACCTGACTCCCGATCAAAAGGCACAAATGAAAACACTCCGCGAAAGTAACAAGGAACAAAGGGATGCCATAAAAAATGACGCAAGCCTTACCCCTGAACAGAAGAAAGCCAGGATGAAAGATTTGCATAAAACACAGTCTGATAAAATGAACAGCATCTTAACTCCTGATCAGCAGGCTAAAAGAAAAGCCTATATGGAAAAAATGAGAGCAAACCGGAAAATGCAAGGCAATAAAGGAGCTCACAAATCAAATAAAAGTACGGGCACTACTCCTGCGAAAAGCGGTTCAGGCTCATAAAATGGATTTCCCTTTGAAAATTAAAGCCGGGCATCTTAAATGATGGCCGGCTTCTTTATGAAAACTTGATTTTTCAAAAAGAATCTTGATTTGGCAAATAGTTTTTCAACAACTTTCTATCATTGGAATTTCTTATCGGAATTCGTTTTGAGAGGATAAATTTGAATTTTTCAAGGGCCTTTCTCTGGATAAAAGCATCCCTGCATCAGCTTTCAAAGCACAATTTTTTTCAAGAATAAACATTCTCTTCAATTTATGCATTGGGCCTTAATAATTAATTGTTACACCAAAACATAACAGATATAAGATATAGCAAACATTAAGTAATCTATCTTCTTTTATAATATAGTACCAACTTATATAAGTAAATTCTACATGACTATATTATCCTTAATAATATCAAACTGCCTGTTTTGAGTAAATATTTTACACCCAAAGCCAGCTAAGGAATCAGAATGCACCAAAAAGAAGCTCAACCATTTTTAGTTCTTTAATAGCTAGTAACAAACCAATAATTTTTCTTAGACTATAACAAGTGAAAATTAAATGATTATATAGTACTTTTGTTATGGATCAATACGATGTAATAAAAATTCGGTTGAAAATCAAAAACTAACATAGATCCTTCACAATCACTTTCGGGAATATTTTAAGTATTTTACTATGAAAAAAATGTTGAACATCCTGCTTATATTATTCTTTTGCATTTCCAATCTTTTCGCTCAAAAGGAAGAGACCATTAGAGTGAGAGGGAATGAAATCACTAAATTTATTGCCAAATCAAAATATAAATTCCGGTCCTTTACCCGCTCTAAAGTATATCTCAAAAATGGAGAAATAGCCATTGCAAGATTAAATTATGATTACTTTGACCAGGCGATGAAGTACATTGATGAAAAAGGCGATACTCTTTCCATAGCCAATGGAAAAGATATAGATTTTATAAGTAACGGCCTAGATACCTTCTTTTATCAAAATCAATATTATGAATGGATTGCCAGTTCGGCTACAGCACGGCTTGCCGTCAGACGTACTTTTAAACTGCTGGACAGGGAAACAATAGGTGCTTACGGTACCAGTTCACCTGCTCAAAAAGTAGAAAGTCATACTGCGATTCTTGGAGTCACCAAACTTGATTTGGACGCTAACGAAGAATTGGTTTTCGTAAAAAAAACCACTTATTACATTAGCACCATAAAAGGACATTTTGTGGAAACTAACAAGAAAAGTATCAGTAAACTCTTTCCCCATAAAAATATTGATGATTATATAAATCAGAATAAACTTGATTTGAATAAAGAAAAAGATCTGATCGATGTATTCGTCTATGCAAATAAGCCTGGATAACTTTTTTATATGACCAAAGCAAATAAAAGAACCGGAATTCTTAAACCGGAATCGAAAAAGAAAAAATCATACACAATGACTGTTTAAGTCCCGATAGTTGCAATGTGGATTAAACCGTTACTGTATCCGTGGGGATTACTTCATTTCTGAAAACAACCGTACCATCAAACACATCCACCAATACAGGTTTTGTCTTATCAATACTTCCTCCCAACAATTTTTTACTCAACTGATTTACTATTTGTTTTTGAATCAACCGCTTCAAGGGCCTTGCACCAAATTGCGGATCAAACCCATTTTCAGCAAGATAATCCAATGCATAATCTGTAAATTCAAGAACCACTCCATTTTTAGCAAGTTGCTTCTTCAGGTCTATGAGTTGTATTTTTATGATTTCCCTGATATCATTCAGCATAAGTGGCTGGAACATGATTACTTCATCAATCCTGTTTAGGAATTCAGGGCGAATGGTTTGTTTCAACAAATCAAACACTTCACGCTTTGTCTTTTCAACAACTTCTTCTTTATTTTTTTCATTGATATTTTCAAAATTGGCCTGTATGATCTGGCTTCCTATATTGCTCGTCATTATAATGATCGTATTTTTAAAATTTACTACACGGCCTTTATTATCTGTTAATCTTCCATCGTCCAAAACCTGTAATAAAATATTGAAAACATCCGGATGAGCCTTTTCAATTTCATCCAGCAAGATCACACTATAAGGTTTTCGTCTAACCGCCTCTGTTAGCTGACCACCTTCATCATAACCTACATATCCCGGAGGTGCACCTACCAATCTGCTCACTGAATGTTTTTCCTGGTATTCACTCATGTCAATACGGGTCATCATGCTGTCATCATCAAAGAGATAATCTGCCAACGCTTTCGCCAATTCCGTTTTACCAACACCGGTTGTACCAAGGAAAATGAATGAGCCTATCGGCTTGCGGGGATCGTGTAAACCTGCACTGCTCCTACGCACTGCATCCGCAACTGCCTCAATTGCTTCATCCTGGCCCACCACACGTTTATGCAGTTCGTCTTCAAGATTCAGTAGTTTGTCTTTCTCACTTTGAAGCATTTTATTTACAGGGATGCCTGTTGCTTTGGCAACACTCTCGGCAATATCTTCCGCATCTACTTCTTCTTTCAACAAACGCTTTTCGCTGATCTCGGCCAGCTCTGCGGTATATTCCTCAATCAACTTCTCCTGACCTTGAAGCTTTCCATATCTTATTTCTGCTACTTTTCCATAATCACCTTCCCGCTCTGCTTTTTCGGCAGACATCTTCAAATTTTCCATTTCGGCTTTTGCATTCTGCACTTTCTCTACCAGCTCTTTCTCCTGCTGCCATTTGGCTTTAAAAGTATCCCGGGCTACCGAAAGATTGGATATCTCGGTATTCAGGTCTTTCAATTTTGCTTCATCCTTTTCCCTTTTTATTGCTTCCCGTTCTATTTCCAACTGGCGGATCTGCCTTTCAAGATTATCAAGTTCTTCAGGCATCGAATTCATCTCAAGCCTAAGCTTGGCCGCACTTTCATCAATAAGATCAATGGCTTTATCAGGTAAGAAACGATCCGTGATATAACGATTGGATAATTCCACGGCAGCAATAATCGCTTCATCTTTTATCCGCACATGATGATGTGTTTCGTAACGGTCTTTTAAACCCCTCAAAATAGAGATCGCGTCCTCTACTCCGGGTTCATTCACCATCACTCTTTGAAACCTTCTTTCCAATGCCTTATCTTTTTCAAAAAATTTTTGATACTCATTCAAAGTGGTGGCACCAATGGCTCGTAATTCTCCTCGAGCTAATGCAGGCTTTAAAATATTGGCTGCATCCATTGCTCCATCGCCTCCCCCAGCACCTACCAAAGTATGTATCTCATCTATGAACATAATGATCTCTCCATCACTGTCTCCTACTTCTTTGATCACCGATTTTAGCCTTTCTTCAAACTCGCCTTTGTATTTTGCACCAGCGATCAGGAGCCCCATATCAAGGGCAAAGATTATTTTTGATTTTAAATTTTCCGGTACATCACCACTGATAATTCTATTTGCCAAACCTTCTACAATAGCGGTTTTACCCACACCCGGTTCACCTACTAATATCGGATTATTTTTTGTTCTTCTTGATAAAATATGAAGTGTCCTTCTTATTTCTTCATCGCGCCCGATAACAGGATCGAGTTTATTACTTCTTGCTAACTCGTTCAGATTTTTAGCGTACTTATTCAAAGCATTGAACTGCGTTTCTGAAGTTTGCGATGAAACGGTAGAACCTTTTTTTAAATCTTTTATAGCAGCAATCAGATCTTTTTCGGTTAATCCTGCGTCCTTTAATATCTTGGCTGAATTATCACTTCCCTGCAGGATAGCCAATAACAAATGCTCCACACTCACAAATTCATCGCCAAAAGTTTTTAAACTTGCAGAAGCCCGCAACAACACATTATTCATGTCGCGGCTGATGACCTGTGCCGGTTCACCTGAACTCATTTTAGGCAGTTTACGAATACTCTCATCCACTTTGCCCTCTACAAAATTTACGTTGACATTATTTTTTTTCAAAAGAAAATCCACAGGACTATCCTCATCAACAAGAAGTGCTTTTAGTAAATGCTCTGTTTCTATATTTGGATTTTTCTCATTGAAAGCCAACTGCTGTGCTTTTTGAAAAATCTCCTGCGACTTTATGGTTAAATTACTCGGATTCATATATCAAAAGGGTTTTTTAATTTAAATATGCTTCACAAATTTTAATCCAAGATGGGATTAGGTAAAATTATGTCGTGTTTGCCTGTTCAAACCTGTCGCAAATGCAGGTCAAACCACTTATTCATGTAATTTTTTCAGGTTCACAAATATCATCCCACTGAAGTACTTTTGTAAACAATCATGCTAGAAAAATCAGAATATACCTCTTTTGTAAAAACCACAGCACATTCACTTGGATTCGATTATTGTGGGATTGCAAAAGCCGAAAAGATGAACGAGGAGGCAAGACGCTTAGAATCGTGGCTCAATAAAGGTTTCAACGGGAAAATGAGCTATATGGAAAACTATTTTGATCTGAGAACCGATCCTTCAAAATTAGTACCCGGTGCAAAATCGGTAATCACTTTATTATTGAATTATTTTCCTTCACAAGAGCAGGACCCCGATGTACCGCAAATATCTAAATATGCTTATGGAAATGATTATCACGAAGTGATCAAAAGTAAAATGAAAATCTTTTTACAATCCTTAAAGGAAAATATCGGGGAAATAAATGGACGCGGATTTACCGATAGTGCCCCGGTACTGGAAAGAAGCTGGGCAGTAAGGAGCGGATTGGGTTGGGTAGGAAAGAACGGGAATCTAATTACAAAAGACAATGGTTCCTTTTTCTTCATCGCCACTTTAATAACCGACCTCGAACTCGAAGCAGACAATCCATTCATAAAAGATTATTGCGGCACGTGTACCAAATGTATTGACGCTTGCCCTACCGATGCCATTCTTCCCGATAAAGTCATTGACGGAAGCAAGTGTATTTCCTATTTCACGATAGAGTTGAAGGATATGCTGATTCCCGAAGAAATGAAAGGCAAGTTTGAAAACAAACTATTCGGTTGTGATATTTGTCAGGATGTATGCCCCTGGAACCGCTTTTCAAAACCGAATAATGAAATTGGATTTACACCTTTGAACGAGGTATTGAATTTTTCAAAAAATGACTGGGAAGAACTGACAGAAGAATCTTTCAAAATCATCTTTAGAAAATCTCCTTTGAAACGATCAAAGTATGAAGGAATAAAAAGGAATTTGAAATTCCTGGATTGATAAATTCCAATTAAAATTCGATTCCTGTTTTCAACAAAGCCCTCCCATAACTCAATCTATAATTGTAAAAATATGGATCACATCCTACACAAAGCGGAACAACTCCAATCCTACTTTGTAATTGTTTATTGCTGTATGCAAAGCTAAATGATATTGAAGAGCTTCTGATAAATTTCATTGTAAAACCCACCCCCAATTCGGAATACAATCCTCCTTTAAAACGATAATTATCATAATAAATCATTTCTTTCCCAGGTATATTTTTCATCGGGAAATTATATCCAATATCTCCGTAAACGAATCCTCTTTTATCTATACCAAAATATTTTCTTGCATCAAAAAATAAAGGAAGTGTTTTGTATTTATAATTATCAATTCCAATTCCAACCCCTGAAAACCAATTTGAAACCCTGATTCCGTTTACTGTTTGAAATGCGGTACTGATATTGCTTTCACCACCAATCAAACCAAAGAAATTGATGGAATGAAACCGAATCGTATTCTCTTGTGCAGATGCAGGAAAAGAAATCAACAAGGTAATTATTAAATTAAAAAGCAAATTTTTATACATCATTTATTTATTTGTAATTTCAATCTTACTTATTAAATGAATATTATTCACATCGGAATAATCGTATTGATATAATCCATCTTTGGCAACCACCAAGGCAATATGGTTATTAGTAATCACATCATACGTTTCAAGATTTGTAAATTGTTTTATCAGTTGAAGGTTAGTAACCTTTTTCGAATTATAAATTTTCAATCCGTCACTCCCATCACAGATAAATAAGAGATCTCCTTCTTTAGATAATCCATGCGGATTGGTGAAACTGTAGGTTGTCACAAGTCTGGGATTGGTAAAACTATTGAGTTGCAATATTTCTAATTGATTCGCATTGCCGAAACACAAAGATCCGGTACGAAGCGTAACGTAGGCATATTCCTCATCAGCAATTACAGGATCACAACTTTGTACATGAGAAAACTGTCCGGTAAGCGATGGTTTATCAGCATTGTTGATATTGTAAACAAACATTCCATTCTGTGAGCCGATAAATAATTTATCCCTGAAAGGAAATATAGTTTCCACATTCCAACTGCCAACATTCACTTTATTAGTATAAACGGGATCAGATGGAATCGTAATATTAAATACATTCAAATCATTATTAGAAACTGTGTACATCCTTTTGCTTACAATCGCAAACCGTGCCATGGAACCACCTTTGCCAACAGGAGAAGCCGTACTCTGACTACTTACAGACGAATAATTCATGTAAGCAGATTCTACAGAATTATACATAATCCTGTCTCCGCAATTATAAGTAACTGTGGTATCTCTCTTTATCCAATCGGTAATGATTCTGGATGAATCGTAATAAAAACCATTTCCATAAGAGCGGTATGGAAACACACCTTCATTGTATTTTTTCACCACCACATTTTGCGGATTGCTGATGTCGAGCGTTACCAGGTCAGTGTACAAATCTGCATATAAAATATTCCCTTTTACCGCCAAATCCATATTGCCCGGGATAGTGATAAACGCCGTATTACGCGGTGAAGCGGGATTCGTGTTATCAATCATATGAATACCCTTATCCACTTCATTGAGAAAAATATAGTTTCGAAGTAGCACTATTTTTCCGGGATTCTCTATTTCCCTCGGCGAATCACTTTTTATACCGGCCTTTACTTCCGCAGTAGTCTTATAAACAGGCAGATAATACGAATAGGTATAAAATTGCTTGCAGGTATCTTTGATACAACCATTCAGAGAAAACATGGAAATAAATACACCCATTGCGATAATCAGAGACTTTTTCATAATGATCTGTTTGCTCTCCTGACTACGATCGTATCAAAATCGTTGCATACAATCCATTATTTTTTTCTGAATAAAATTTCTGAATGAATTCCTATGAAACTAAAATGTTTATGATTGTACAGTCCATTCCCGGCAAGCTTCGATGTGTTATAAGAAAAATAAGGGCCAATGGAAAAAGGATTTTCCCCTTTCGCAAAAAGAGTGAATGATACTCCTGTTTGCAACCCCACCTGTGTTTTATGAAACAAAGAATTATCACTGTAATAAAGGCCGGGACTATATTTGAATTGTAAAGCATTGCTTCCGATCAGTTGAGAAATAGTGATTCCTGCCTGCCAATACAAAGGAAGCGTTTCACTTTTATTGAGTTGAAACTTTATGGAAACGGGAATGGAAAGATAATGGAAATGGCTCCGGTATGTATTTACCGTATTCACCGATTCATAAAACCTCTCTGATTGACTGAGAGACATAGATGAAGAAGATATTATTGAATCAATCGTGTTTCCTACTTTACTCAACAAAGAAAAATATTGGTAAGAAATTCCTATTGAAATCTTATTCCGCGAAGAAATATTCTTTTCAACGTACACACCTCCCATAAATGCGGCCGAATTCCTTATGGCAGAAGGAAGAGAAATACCAGAACCGGAATTAGAAGGAATACTGCTTCCCGAATTAGGATCAGAAGAAACAGCGTTATTGTAATCTGAGAAAGAAGGTGCGCTTTTATCAATCCCAAACGGATTTTCTCCAAGCATTGACGCGCCCGCAGAAAAAGTAAATCCTAATATCCACTTGTGTTTTTGCCGGATCTTACTCATTTCTTTTATTGCTGAATCCATTTGAGCAACCGCTTTCTCTCTTTCCTCTTTTTTCAATAAAGTATCTGCACCGATCTTTCTTCGGGCTATTTCATTTGAATCAATATTTCCTTCTTTAATTTTTACATTCGCTACACCTGACTGTATTTCCCGTATATTCGGCTGATGGCCCGATTCATTTCTTTGCTCGTCCCCATTATTTTTCTTTCTTACGTCAGTAACTATTTCTACATCAATCTTTTTCTTTTGAGCAGAAGAAAACGTTTCATTATTCACCGAAGATGATTCGCCTTTTTTGGTTGCAATGATCTTTTTTTGTACTGTATCATTTTTAAAATTTGTAGAATCCCCTTTTACGCTTTTAACTGTAACATACACCGAATCGTGCTTTACGGCAATAGTACCTGGATTACTTGTGGATGAAAAAGATGAAGAATCCCGTTTCTGCATCACCGGAGAATCAGCATCTTTCTTTACTACCTTACTGATCTGCTGATTCTGTTGCCAATCATTTTTCCCGGAGCTCAATAACCAATAGCCTCCCAATGTGATAAAAAGTAATAAAAAGAGAAGCATAAAAATCACTCTTCTGTCCCTCTTCTTTTTCGAAATTCGTTTCTCCACATTTGTCCATACAAAATCCGAAGGAGGAATCCTTAATTCATCCATCTTTTTGCGGACATCTTTTTCAAAATTATTTTGTTCCATAATGGCCGTTTTTTTCTTTTAATGAAAATTTTTCAACCCATTCAATAAGCAACGCCCTTGCCCTGGCATACTGTGACCGGGAAGTCCCCTGATTGATTCCAAGCATAGACGCTATTTCCACATGAGAATACCCTTCCACCGCATGGAGGTTGAATATCGTTTGAAATCCGGTAGGTAATTGCCTGATGAGTTCAGCCAATTCTTTTGCCTGCAAATCCACTGCGGGGTTTTCTGTAGAAACAACGTGTAAAGGCATTTCATCAAACGATAAATCGTGCCGGTACCTTTTATTTGTCTTTAAATAGGTCAGCGCTGTATTTACCATAATCATTCTGATCCAGGCACCCAATTCTCCATCCCCTTTAAATTGATTTAACCGTGTAAAAACTTTCACAAAGCCCTCCTGCAATACCTCTTCCGCATCAGTCATGCTTTTCGTATATCTAAAACACACGCCAAGCATGGATGTTGCAAAATGTTCATACAACATCTTCTGAGCCTCCGGCTTCAATTTCAGGCAGTCTTTTACTAATTGATGATAATCCATTCGGTGCATTGCAATACGTTGACAACTGTTCGTTGCATTTCGTTGCATTTAAGATAATTTTTTTTATTGAGCTATCTGCACAGGCTTATATTATAGATATATCAAACAATATGAACCTTCAGGGAAAAGGCAAAAGATTCGTCTATACCCTTTCACACATACAAAAATAGGCAGCCGACTGCGTTCATCGAGAAAGAAGGAAAATCTTTATTAACAGGCGAAGCAGGATATAAATACGTAAATGGTATAAGTAGCTGGTGGGTAAATACCCACGGGCACAGAAATAAATTCATTGCCAAAAAATATACGAGCAGGCTAAAAAACAGGACCAGGTAATATTTACCCCGCTGCATTTGAAGATAAATTATCCAATGTTGTTTTTATTGATACTACAGGCAGTGACGATCACTTAAATAATACAAGTGGAGTTTTCGCATCATTTTGTATGAAATACGGTTTGCATAAGCGTTCCATAGGAAATACCATTTACATCATACCACCTCATTGTATGTCCTCCAAAGAGCTTAAAAAGTACATGATGTAGTTGTTCAGTCCATTGAAAAGCATAAAAAAAACTGATAGATGTTTAATTTTCTACCGCTTTCTTTAAATTTCCTAAAGCTGCTTCATATTGGTTGCCTGAAAACTTGTCCAAAAGGATTCCTTGTATCTTTTTCCACGGATACCATCCCATATCAGTATTTACATCCCAGGTAAGCTGGGTCTGATTATTCATTTTAGGAGTAAGAACAAACCTGTAATTCACTTTAGTAGAGGAGGAAGAATGTACATCAACCGTTATTACATCAGCGTTTGTTTCGACCCTGGTAAGAATAATATCTTTTCCACCTTTATCTTTCAAAGTAACCGAAGAGGAATCAGGAACATTTTTTATCACCGTGATATTTTCATCCTTAAACGCCGGATACCAATTTTTCCATAGTTCAAAATCAGCTATCTGTTTACTCACTTCTTCTGGCGTAGCATTGATCTCAACAGACCTGGCAACCGTCACTTTTGAAGGGATCAGTAAACTGATGATTGCAATAACCACAAAAACAAATATCAAAAAAATTAAAAAGCCTGATAATCGCCTCATTTTATTCCCATTTAAAAACTTTAACAGCTATAGCATATACTACCACGCCCCATAAGATCAATATAGCTATTTCCCACCTTTCATCCCATAAATTATTTCCGTTAAAAGCTACGTCCCGCAAAGCATTATTCAAATGCGTAAGTGGCATTGCCTGAGCCACCCATTGCAACCATTTAGGAAATACATCAATCGGGAAAAATGTGCCCCCTATTAAGAATTGTGGCAGTGTAATGATATTGGCAAAAGGAGGAATGGTATTATCATTTTTAGCAAGCCCGCTCACAACAAAGCCCATTCCCATAAAAACCACCAATCCTATAAAACTTAAAACAAGTAATTCGATAAAAGTTTCAAACCCTTTTACTAAGGTAAATCCAAAAAGATAACGACCTGCGATAATAATTACGACAGCCGTTAACATCTGAAACAAAACCCTGCTCAACATTTCACCCATGATAATAAAGGTGCGGCTGATAGGTGTTGCAAAAAATCTTTTTAAAACCAGGGTAACTCTCAGATTAAAAAACATAAACGCCACACCAAAAACACCCGAAGCCAGTAATGAAAAACCTAATTGGCCGGGAAGAATAAAATCGATGGTTTTGTATTTGCGTATCACCGCAATATCTCTTGGAAAATTAAAATCAAAATTCGCATATACGGGTCTTCCGGGATAATATTGATTACTCAATTTATTGATCACACTTTGAACAAGTGCTACAAACTGTGGCCATTGATCATTACTGGAAGTGGTGCTTTTAAAAGTAAGTGAGTAAGGCGGTGTACTTGCAGGATTTTTTTGAATATTGATTACTCCCGCAATTTTCCCACTCTGCAAATCTTTATTAAGATCACTTGTGTCGGCATATTGTTTTATAATAATTCCCGGATTACTTTCCAATGCCTTGTATAATTCATTGGTAGTATCTGCCTGAGCATTCACCGCCACTTTATAAGTCTTAAAATTGCCGTTATTTCCCATAAATCCAAAGACCAAAATAAAAATAAAAGGAAAAGCAAAACCAAAAACTACTGCGGAAGGACTTCTGAAAATAGCGTGTAAACTCGCCTTCGTAATTGCTAACATTGCCCTGACCTGACTATATGGTTTCATCTAAAAAACTTATTTTAACCCGGCAAAACTAAATGGGAAAAAAATAAAAGCCGAAATAATTTCGAAACAAGTGACAAATGACGTATATTTGTATGACAAAAGACAGATTATGAAAGATAAAAAGAAATACAACCAGGATGAAGAAAAACCCACCATCGCCGAAGAACCAATGGCTGTTTATGGTTTAAAGAAAAATATTCCATCCCTGAAAGATTTCACTTTTAATGATTTCAAAAAAATCGCCGATAAGGTAGATTTCACTCAAAAAGAATGGTCAGATATTCTTCATATTTCTGAGAGAACCCTTCAAAGGTACGGGCATGATAACGGGAATTTTAATACAGGAGTAATTGATCGCATTCTCCAGGTAAATAAAGTTTTTGATCGCGGTAAGGAAGTGTTTGGAAGCTATGAGAAATTTAATCTCTGGCTTCGTGGCAATCCCTACATGCTCGAAGGGCAATTATCATTAATTTCGCTGGCAAGTTTTGATGGTATTAATAACGTCCTTACTCAAATAGGAAGAATAGAACATGGAATTTTTGCATGATAGTATATAGAATCACCAACGAACCTTATAAAAACGACATTTCCGGAAACGGTGCTGCATTGTTTGGCTCGCGATGGAATTCAAAAGGCATTCATTTATTATATACATCCCAATCTATTTCTTTAAGCATTTTAGAATCTTTGGTACATTTAAAAAGAAAAGAAATTCCTTCCAGCCAGTATCTTTTACATATCGAATTGCCTGAAGTAAAAGAAATTGCTGAGATATCTTATAAAAAGATCAAAAAAGGCTGGTACAGGGAATTAGAATATACACAGTGGATTGGCGATCAATTTATCCAAAACAAACAAAGCCTGTTTTTAAAAGTACCTTCCGCAATTGTTCCGTCGGAAAGTAATTTTTTATTGAACCCGCTTCATGTTGAATTTAAAAAAGTTAAAATTATTGCTTCCGAATTATTAGAATTAGATAAAAGGTTGATAGAATATTAATACTAAATGAACACACTATTTTTAATTACAGGTGGAAACATCGGCAACAGAAAGAAAAATCTGCAAACTGCCGCTATATTGATTGAAAAGCAAATTGGAAAAATAATCCACAGCTCAAAAATTTACGAAACAGATGCCTGGGGTATTACCGATCAGGCTTCCTTTTACAATCAGGTTCATATTGTAAACAGCAAATTATCTGCAGAAGAAGTGATCCATATCATTTTAAAGATCGAAGAAAAAATGGGAAGAATACGAACCATCAAAAATGCTGCACGCATCATTGATATTGACATTTTATTTTTTAACAGCGAAATCATTAATGAACCAAATCTTATTATTCCGCATCCGGAAATTGTCAACCGCCGTTTTGTATTAATGCCATTAAATGAACTGGCGCCACAAATGATTCATCCCGCTTATGGGAAGAGCATAAAAGAATTATTATCCACATGCAAAGACCCTCTGAAAGTAATACCATTACAGTCTTTATCATAATATCAACAATTAAAAAAGCTACTTATTTATTCCAAATCCCTTAATTCAACAGCGAGTTGTTATTTTTGAAGACAAAATTATTTTACACGGGATAGAGAATGAAATACAATTTTATAACAATCGAAGGAAATATAGGAGCAGGCAAAACCACCCTTGCTCATCTGCTGAGCAAGCATTTTAATGCCCGGCTGATCCTTGAACAATTTGCAGACAACCCTTTCCTTCCTAAATTTTATGAAAACAAACAACAGTACGCTTTTCCACTGGAACTCTTTTTCATGGCCGAGAGGTATAAACAATTAAAAGAGCTGTTGCAAACAAAAGATCTTTTTCAACATGTGACGATCTCCGATTACCTGTTTACGAAGTGCCTTCTATTTGCGAAAGTAAACCTGGCAGAAGAAGAATTTTTATTGTATCAAAAATTATTTGACATTATCAATCCTCAATTGGTGCAACCTGATCTGCTGATCTATTTACATGCGCCCATAGCGAGACTAAAAGAAAACATCAAAAAAAGAAACCGTTCTTATGAGCAGTCTATTGAGCCGGATTATCTTTTTTCTCTTCAGGAAACTTATACTCAATATATCAAGCAGCACAATATTAAAACTCTTTTTATTGATGCTTCCAATGCCGATTTCCTGGGTAATGAGCAACATCTGAAAACCGTGCTGGAAGCGCTGGAAAAAGACTATGACTACGGGCAAAATTATTTAATGCTGCCCTAAACAAACAGGCTATGCCTTCTGAAAACAGCCCCTTCGCTTCTATAAAAGTTATTGAATACCGTCATTTGATGATTGGCCGCTTTGCTTTTATCATGGGATTGCGAATGATGGCTACACTCATCGGATGGTGGATTTACCTTTTAACCAATGATCCTTTTGCTATAGGCCTCGTAGGTTTATCGGAAGTAATACCGGCACTCTCGCTGGCGCTATACGCAGGGCACGTGATTGATCAGAGTGAAAAGAGAAAGTTACTTTTAAAAGGAATCGCACTTTATTTTCTTGCTGCCGTTGCTCTGGCCTTTATTTCAAGCTCATTCATTTCACAACATCTAAGCAATCATGGAATCGCTGCCTGTATCTATTCTGTAATCTTTTGTACCGGGATTTTTCGGGCCTTTACGGGCCCGATTTTCGGCGCATTGATCGCATACATCGTTCCCCGAAAAGATCTGCAGAACGCCACTACCTGGAGTCAGGGCACCTTTCTCTCTGCATCGGTTACCGGCCATGCCACCGGTGGATTTCTAATCGCATTCGTTGGCATTACCAATACACTCATTTCCATAAGCGTGCTGATGGTGATCGCCTTTTTCTTTTTATTCAAAATAAAACCAAAACCTGCTTCCATCATAAAAGGAGCCATGCGCACCTGGGAAAGTGTAAAAGAGGGATTACGTTTCGTGTATAAAACAAAAGAATTATTAAGTTCCTTATCGCTTGATCTATTCGCAGTTTTATTTGGAGGTGCAGTAGCACTGATCCCGATCTATGCAAGGGATATTTTAAAAGTGGGTTCAGAGGGATTTGGCGTTTTAAACGGCGCTGCCGATCTGGGATCCATTATAATCGTAATTATTCTCACCATTTTTCCCGCAAAAAAGAAACAGGGGAAAAAACTAATTCTTGCAGTGGGAGGCTTCGGCATCTGTATCATCCTTTTCGGCATCTCAAAAATATTTCTTCTTTCATTCATAGCATTGATGATCTCGGGTATGCTTGATGGTATCAGCGTGGTAGTGAGAGGGACAATTACTCAATTAAAAACCCCCGACAATATGCGCGGGCGTGTAATGAGTGTAAATTCCATGTTTGTAAATTCGAGTAATGAGCTTGGCCAGTTTGAAAGCGGGATAGCCGCCAAGCTCATGGGAACCGTACCTTCGGTAATTTTTGGAGGGAGCATGACCTTACTGGTCGTACTCCTTACCTGGTTCAAATCTCCCACTCTCCGGAAAATGGAATATTAAAAAATACCGGAATCATGATTCTTATCAAAAAGCTATCTTATAAAAACAATAACAACGCCGTCCATTCGTTTTGCTTTTAGAATTTTTGTATGCGTTTTTTAAAAGTTAAATGTGCGAACCGGCTTTTAGGAAACTCATAACAAGCACGGAAAAATGAGTAATATTGTTGATCCTGTTCTATTCCTTAATTCAAAAAAAAGAAAACCCTTTTGAAAAGTCATCTGTTGATTTTTGTGATTATGATGTTTCTTGGCGTGAGCGTCAGAAGCCAGGGAGTTATCCGGGAAGTACGCTGTTTTGATTCCACCGTAAAAAGAGAGGCCGACAGTATCAAAAAAGTGATGGCCAATAATGGATTTATTATTGTAAGGGAGGCTTCCATGTCAATGGAGAGTGGTTATGAGATGCCGGTAATTGTTCCTCTTACCGAGGGCACCTGGTATCAATTCTCTTTTATAGGCGATCTTTCTTCCAAATTATTTGAATTGCGAATGTTTGACTACAATGAAAAGCAAGTAGTATATCAGAAACATTATGGCCAAGATGCCGGAGGAAATATTATCAGTTTTTCCTACATACCCAAATTCACAGAGTATCATATATTAAAGCCGGTACAGATAAATAAAAAGAAGAAAGGAGACATTTGCGGGTATATTATGATGTTTAAAAAAGTGAAATAATTTTCCGTTTATGCGCTGATGAGCAAGCCTATCTGCAAAATGCCAGTACCTATTTTTTGATAAAATTTTAGAATCAGGCATTCAGTCCCCAAAAGCTTTACATACATAATCATTATTGTCCGGCTAAGTCAATGAAACCACGCTGGTATTGACCTCACCCCATCTCCAAAGGAGAGGGGCCACGTAACTTAATGCCAGTAATCTTTTCATCATAATTCGTGATTTTTAGTCGGACAGTAGTGATACATAATGGTATCCTTGTCTCTTGACAGGGAAATATGAGTCGGGAAACTGAGCTTCCAAAAAAATCGGGACAAGTGGGCGAAGGGTTCTTCTGATTCATTAACACGTCTTCGACAAACTGACACGATTGGGCAGGTGCAGAATGACACAATTCGATAAACTCAGACTGACAGCAGAATAACAGTGATTATTAAGCAACTATTCTACAATAGCCTGCTAAATATTGTGCAAATGAAATAAGCACCTGATCCTATAAAACCATTCTTTAAAAGAATCCATAACATACAGGAGTGTACTTTTCAAAAAAATAATCGGAACATCTTTCAGGTTAATTCTCCATTCGCACCCATTGCTTTCATCTTTACTTCTATCTAAGGTGCCAGTGAAATTCTTACCTGTACGCCCGCCCTGGTATTTACCGTAGGTGCTGAAGACGAAATATATGGATTCACTCTCGTTTGATCAAAGTACAAGGTTACTTTAATACGGTTATTAAGAACATAATCCAGAGTAGGATTAATATGGACTTCCTTACTTCCGTTGGTAGCGAAAGCGCTGTTTTGATCAAGCCTGCTATTGGAAGTAACATTATTTCTTATTGAAAAACTGAGACTAAAGTTGATCTCATTATCCAGCTTCTTGGTATCCTTCTTTGAAAAAGGAACTTTAAATGGAAGTTTCAATCCTCTTTTGCGATAGCTTCCGCCAAAGGTAACTTCAGTAGAACGCACTTCACTCAATTGATAATCTATCAGACTAAGGCTCAATTGGCGCTGCTTGGTAAAATCAAATTTCAAACTCAACTGATTGGTGAATGTCATATCAATTCCAATCAGCGGAGCAAACTGCTCCTGAATAGTAATATTGGGAACCAGGAAAAATGGTATATAGTTATTGGAAACCGTATCAATAAAAGACGGGTAATTAAAATGGGACACATCCTGATAAAGTAGCGCAGATGTAAAACTATTCATACCGAGGCTCGCATTGTAGGCGTGGGTAATAGAAAAATTAGTGAATATCTTATCGAATCCTGGTACCCGGCTCAAGCCGTTGTAAGTGAGACGCCAATTGGGTTTGGGAATAATGCTACTGAACGGATTGGATTTAATATTGGAATTCTGTTGTTTGATCAAAGATACTTTAGTCGGGTCTTGCCCTGTGTAGGCTGCAATAAATGCCGGAACCAATACATCCACCGAATACCTTCCATACCCCAATGCATAGCCATCAGCACCTGTAGGATCTCCCTGTACCTTATTATACGTATTTTGAGCACCCAATCTCTTTGATAATATCTGGCGGTAATCCTGAAATTTCAGGAAAGTACTGGATATCTGATTGGGGTCATACTTCCCAAATAAAGTATTGAAGGCAATATAAGTTACATTAAAACTCCCATTGATATACGGGCTCAAATGTGAAAAATGATTCCCGGTTCCGGTGGTGTCTTTAAATGTTTCAGAATAGTTTTTCGTAAAAGTTTTTCCCACGTTTAAATCTATCGTAAGGTCTCTTACCGGCGACAGTTGTGCTGATACTGTTATCTGCTGATTGAAATTCTGAACAAACAAATCATTGAACAATGTATCTCTCGTTATCAGGCCCCGGGATGCCGCTTTATTGAGCCAGTTTGAATCCGGTTGCTGTCCAAAAATAAAACCAAAACCCGGTGCCATACTTTTAAAATCTTCTCCTAAGATTTTAGTACTATCGGTATAGCCAGGCAATCTTGTATTGCTGGTTTGTGCCACAGTAGCATTCAACGATTTTATGCTGGTAAGTAGTTTCCCCAATATTCTCTGAATTCCTCTCACTTCAGGCAACACATTTTTAGGATTCCTGGGAGGCGCTACGTTCATTTTCTTCGCTCCGGTATCACTAACTGAATTCGTTTCCCGCCGTGGTTGCAATGGCTGATCCAGCGCACGCAACCATTTTGACTTACTGTACAACCTTAAAAAATCGAGTTGAAGAGTCGCATTTTCCTGTTGTCCATTTTCTAAAAAATTACCGAGATTCACCGCCAGTCTTGAGGCGCCAATCCAACTATAGGTGGCGGTATAATCCAGATGAAGAGTCATCCAGTCAGTAACCGGAAATTTTGATAGTGGTACATTATACGAAAGGTTGGCTGTTTGATTAAATACTGTATTTCTGCCACCCGATAAAAAATTTTGTTTTACCGTATCTTTCTTGGCCCGGGTATCTAAGCGCCCGTAAGGCTCATCAATTACCGCATTATTCAATGCGGTATAATCAAGAGTAAGAGAATGGGTAAGGTCCCATCTCAAAACATAATTCCGGTTGAAAGTAAAATATTTATCGTACGTCTCGGGAGTTACATATTTATCGCCTCCAATACTTCTTGGTTTCAATACACCAAACTGACGAAATACATCTGCCTTAAACGTGAGCTGGGAAGGAACCGGATTGATGTTGAAATCTTTGATCAGATCAAACCAATGTGTCTTAGATTTTTTAAATATTTTTTTAAAGGGTGAAATAAATTTTTGCTGCGGCATAAAATTGTATCCCAGGCTTCCCTGCTGCCTGGTCACATTATTATATTCTATCAACGGGTTATGGGCTTCCGTTTTCGTATAGGTATAGCTTACATCCACATTCTCAATATCCCATAATTTCGGTTTCTTTTCACTTGTACGGTTTTTGTGAACATTGGTAAAACTGATCGTTTTTATAGAAGAATAATCAATTGCATTATTCCTGATCGAATCTCTCTCACTTTTAGATCGTGCTTCGCTTATTTTTTGTTTCAACGTAATGTCCATATCAAAAGGATCATACTGAGGAGCACTCACCGTTTTAGTTACACTTGCAAAGAAAGGTATGGAGAGTGCCGCCTTTTTAGGCAACAGTTTGCCAAGCTCCAGGTTGGTTGCCGCATCAAACTGAACATAATTATCCTTAAACCGATCATTCACTCCCTGGTCAAGTGTTCCAAAGCCATTACTGTGTGTATTGGCCGAAACCGAGATAGTCCCCAAATCAGAGAGGGTGGCATCTACACGGGCGAGAGATGCCCATCCGCCATTTTCATCCATGGATGATAAACGCAATTCATTGAACCATAATTGGCCGCAGGCAGATCCGGCATTGGAATTTTCCACTCCCATCAAGATCCCTTTTATTTCTCCGAGATTCGGATTTCCCATAATGGAATAGGTCTGGCCGTTAGGCTCTACCCGTGAATATATCGTACTCAGAGAAGCATTGGAAAGGTTTCTTTTTGTTTTAATATCGGTAAGGTCTCCCAGATCAAGATCAAGATTATTACTCTGTATCCAGAGTGAATCATTATACGCCTGGCCATTTGGATCAAGCCCTAAATCGAGTGGAGTCAATCTCAACGGAACCCTTATTTCATAATAATTATTCACGAAGTCGCTCCCCAAACGAAATACCGCTGTAAGGTCATTATTATTCAGCGTGGTACCCTGGGTCTTCTCTGCATGGATATACATTTCCAGCTTCTTGAACTGCCTCAGATCTCTGTTAGCAAAAGTTTGAAAAACCGCTTTCCCATCATTTTTGATCAAATTGCAAAACTGAAGAGTAAGCGATTGCTCATTCTCCAGAAGATTAACACCATTGTTACTTAAAGTTTGTACACGCTCTATCGCACTGGGTGTGCGGTAGGGCAACGGAGTACGTTTATCATTCTCCTCAATATTTACCGCACCTATATTAAAATCATTATCAGAAGCGGGAGCATAATTTCCGGTAGTATCTAATTTGTAGTCGAATTTTCTCCAGGTATTTCTAACGAGGCTCAGTTGCCCAAAACGTACTGTAACACTATCCTGAAAACCGGTTAAGAACATTCTCATAAAACGGATGGATTTGAAATCCGGAATATTACCGATCTTTTTATTGTAGGAATCTATAGGGATACGAAGCTGATACCAGGTTTCATTTCTTGAAGTACCATCTGCCAGCTTTACGCCTACTACTTTTTTATCTACAATATAATTAGTACCAATAGCCATTTCAGGATCGGTAGGAGGTTTGAGGTCAACAATATATTGAAAATATTCTTCTGTTTCGTTCAATGTATTATCATGGTTCAGATCTTCCTGATCAGGATAAAGTGTAGCTGCAGAAGAGAACTGTGAATTATTATCAGCGATTGGTGAATTGCCCTGTGGATTTGAATACTTTTTATAACGTTGAAGGATACTCGCTTTCTCTGCGTCCAGGCCGGCACCCCGGTAATACTGGTAATTATCTGAAGAAGGATCTTTCAAAGCCTCCTGATAAATATTTGAATTGGCTCCAAAGTTTACAGCGAGTACATCCAGGTAATCATTACGACGCATGGAAATTTCCGCACTATCGGTCAATCCGTCGAAGCCCACATCCTGGTAAGGACGATCTTTCGGATCATTGCTGAACGCATTGGTAACCTGTATTGGATTACGGGGGGATACTCCCCATATTGAAGAATCTACCTGTGCCGGTAAATTAGGTGTAGGCAACCCATTCTCATAAAACCTCCGTGAATCTTTCAATACATCTTCCGAAACATTTCCCAGATCAACATAAAACTGGCCTCCTGTACTTCCCGGATCGGTGATAAAAGGATCCTGTATCCAACATTCAATATATTCAATATTGGCTGTTTCAAAATCGGTCTGATCAAGGCTTCTCATTAAACCTCCCCACTTATTCTTAGGGAACAAGAACTTTCCATTAGAGTTCAACTCGGTACGTGATGCATTGTAATTATAAGGGCCGCGGTCAGAAGGGTAATAGGAAAGATCAAAAGTGATCAATTGATTTTGTCCAAAATCCGTTGTTCTCTGTGGGAAAATTTCCGATTGGGAAATGGCACGCACGCGGGGGTCAGAAAGTCCTGTTTTATCTCCACGTAGAGGATTGTTTACATTTTTCGGATCCTGTAAAGTAGGCTCTATCTGATACCATGATAGGGCAGCACGATTAAAATTATACCGTAGGCTATTACTCGAATCTGCTTCAGGGAAAAGCAGTACGCCATTTTTATCAGTAGCTCCATGCGGGGTAGAAGCAAGTGCCCAGCTCACCGGCGGGAACCTGAGATCAATATCACTCTGGCTTCCTTCAAAATTATCAATATAAACAACGCCGTTTCCTCCTTTTCCTATTTGCGGAGCATGCCCGGGTTTCAAAAAGGCTGCTTCTCCATAAGCGCTGATCGTAGAAGGCGCTGTTGAATTATAAAAAGGAATTTTATTCATTAATTTGGTTAGCCGCGGCACATCCCGTTTATAGCTTGCATCCAGGCCATACATGGTGTTTCTGATAGGATCTTCCCCATAATCTACTTTTGTAAAGAAAGGCCTTTCGCTGAGGCGCACCATGGTAGCACCAATCGTTAATTGTTCCTTAGCGGTATTTTTTGCCATATAATCCAGCCTCAATCCCATATATCCTTTTTGTTGCATACCGAAGTTGGCATTGTTCTCATAGTTCACCTGTACAGGAATCCCCGAATTGATAATGGCCTGATTGATCACTTTAATGGTTCCCAGATCGTAATTGATTGTATAATCTATATTTTCCCTCAACTGCTGGCCGCCTGCTGTCACGGTAACGGATCCCGGTGGAATATTGTAACCAATACTAATGTCAGAGGTAGAAGTGGTTTTCGCCGTTCCCTGCAGCAGGAACCTGTCAAGATTGGGAAACTGTTGCTGTGCCGTAGCTTTTATCGAATCATACAACGGATAGTACAAACTGTCGGCTGCCATGGCCGTATCACTGAATACTTTGGATGCTATGTCACGGCCAAAAGGCTGTAAAAGAGGAAAAATGATTCTGCTATACTGAGACAAAACGGTATATCCTTCTACATAGTCAAATACTCCGTCAGGCTGAGGATCATTCTGACTATTGAGCCTGTCAAGATTTTCAAGAGTAAGAAGAGGGGTACCCTGGTTCAGGTTGCCGAAGGGTAAATATCTTTTGGCACCCAATCCAGGTTGTTCAAATAATACATTGAGATCAAAATCTTTCCTGTCGAGGCTTCCATAACCTACACTGTAAACATTCTTCATCATCAATTGCCATATAGGAAGATTGGGCCTTTGTGAAGTAGCTTTTAATAATTTAAGAAATATTACTTTCTGATTACTTGAAGAAGAATCGGGCGGCACATCCTGCGAAAATTCCCCTACCTGATAAATTTTTCCGTTATAAGAATATTGAAATGCGACTGCCAGCACTTCATCGGCCTGTAAAGGCTGGCTCAGCGAAATAAATCCCACCTTAGGATTAAAAATATATTGTGTTGAATCCAGTTTACGGGCAAATGTTTTTTCAAAATCCTGTACAGGACTCAGTCCCATAGATACCAATTGATTATTGATAAGAGTGGAATTGCGGCTATTGGGATTGCTTATAATCGAAGAATATTCACTATTGGTATTATTGGCAGGAAGGCTACCTGTAACCGTGAAATTATGATAAGGTTCCGGCTCACCCAGATCCATCAACCCTACGATCTCTCTTGCATCGGTTGTAGCGCCGCTCTTATTGGTGATCCATACTTCCAGCCTCAATATTTGTACAGGGGTAGTTACCGCAGGAAGATTGCTCATTACTTTATTGTAATTTTTCCTGAAATATTGAGCCAGTAAAAAATGCCTGTTCTCTTCGTAATCATCTCCTTTGATCTCAAACTGAGAAGCCGCGCTGCCTCCCTGCAAATTCATAGATTGCCTTTGCGATTTCTGACTGGCGATTACTGAAGTGACGAATAATTTACCAAATTGTAATTGTGTCTTTATTCCGAATAAAGATTGCGCACCGGGGATCAAAGTGCTGCTCAAAGGAAAAGATACATTTCCCGCTTCAAAGCGTTTCAATATTTCATCATCCCTGCCGGTATAATCTAATTTTAATTGATTGGTAAAATCAAAATTGGCAAGTGTATTATAACTGATGGGGAACTTCAATTTATTGCCAATATTGGCATTCACATTGAGTTGTGCCCCCATATTAAAATCAAATCCGCCATTCTTTCTCGCCTTCTCCGGAAGAGTAGGATTTTCAATATTCTGTCCCTGGTACCCCGCCGTTATATCTACATTCCCCTGTGGCTGAATATCTATTTTCCCATTCCCAAAAAGTCGGTTAAAAAGATCATCATAAACACTAAGCTTGGGTTTTACCCGTCCCCTGTTCAGTATGCTCAGTGTATTGGCTCTTTTTCGGAAATAATCGTTTTCGGCCTTTCTCGCTTCCATAGCCCGGAACTCTTCGGCCGTATAAGTAGTAGGAGTCCTGTAATAGCGTCCCCCTATTTTTTCATACACGGTATAGGTCTTTGTAATGGGATCATAAGCAACAGAATCATTGATATTGGGGGGAAGTTTAAAGTCGAATGTATTGGGATTAGAAGAAAGGAAATCACCTCTTCTGTCAAAGATCGGATAGGGAAGGCTGTCGTGTAGAAGCGATGACGGATTGTTCTGTGCCAGAGCATGGGAGGGTACTACAATAGAAAACACTATTGATAGAAAACATATCAGTATCATCCCCATACAATTTGGCGCCAAATTTCTTTTAAGCAACATCCGTCAAATTAATTAGGTAAATTTTCTATCAAATAGCTTTCAGGGCTTTTTTTATTAACGTCTCTAAGGTATTTATTGATGGGTCGGAAATCATTATTTTTTTGATCGTCTGTTCCGCAACAGGCCTTGAAATTCCCAATGCTATCAATGCATTTAACGAATCCTGTTCTAAAGTATTGCCAACAGAGGGAATACCCGGTACAGAAGAGGACATCTTGGAAACTTTATCTCTCAACTCAAGTACCAGCCTTTCTGCTGTCTTCCTTCCGATCCCTTTCACACTCTCCAGTAATTTCGCATTTCCCATCATCACCGCATTGTTTATTTCTGAAGGTTTCATATTAGACAACATCATCCTTGCAGTAGCTGCACCCACTCCGGAAACACTGATCAGCAAAATAAACATTTCTTTTTCAACTGCATCAAAAAAACCGAATAAAGTATGTGCATCTTCTTTTATCTGGAGATAAGTAAACAATTTCCCTTCTGAAAGATTTTGAATCTGCGAATAAGTATTCAGGCTGATATGCACTTCATACCCCACTCCCTGCACATCTACATACACCATTGCAGGGGTTTTATAAGAGAATTTTCCGGATAAATATGCAATCATAGCGGTTTCTAAAGTTGCCAAAAATAAGTAATTCAGACTAATGGTGCCCAAGAATAATTGTACCTAAATTATAAATGAATCCTTCATTTTATCAGGATGTTGTATTTTTATCGCTCTAATTAAAAATATTTTTTATACAAATGAGCCAAAAAATTTCCGCAGCCATTACCGGCGTAGGTGCTTTCGTACCTGAATACAGACTAACCAATGCGATACTCGAAACCATGGTAGAAACCAATGACGAGTGGATAAAAACCCGCACGGGCGTAGAAGAAAGAAGAATTCTAAAAGGAGAAAATATGGGCGTTTCCAAGATGGCCGTTCCTGCACTTTTAGAACTTTGCAAAAAAAGAGGGATTGAACCCACAGAAATTGATTGTATCATTTGCTGTACCGTAACGCCCGATATGACCTTTCCTGCCACCGCCAATATTATAGCGTATGAAGCAGGAGCCGTAAATGCTTTTGGATTTGATCTTTCCGCTGCCTGCAGCGGATTTTTATTTGGAGTAACTACCGGAGCTTCCATTATTGAAAGTGGCCGCTATAAAAAAGTAGTGGTAATAGGAACTGATAAAATGAGCGGTATTGTGGATTACAGTGATCGCAAAACCTGTGTGCTTTTTGGCGATGGTGCCGGCGCTATTTTATTAGAACCCAACTATGAGGGCTATGGCATACAGGACAGCCTGTTGAAATCGGATGGCATAGGCTGTGAATATCTGAAGATGGCTGCCGGAGGTTCAGCCAAACCTGCCTCTATAGAAACTGTACTTGCCAAAGAACATTATATCTACCAGGAAGGGCCTGCCGTTTTTAAATTCGCTGTAAAAGGAATGGCCGATGTGTCCTATGAGTTATTAGAAAGAAATCATTTAACAGGCGATGATATCGCATGGCTGGTTCCCCACCAGGCCAATAAAAGAATTATTGATGCCACCGCAAACCGCATGGGTTTAAGTATGGATAAAGTGATGCTCAACATTCAACGTTATGGCAATACCACTTCTGCCACCATTCCACTTTGTTTATGGGAATGGGAAAAACAATTACACAAAGATGACCTTATCGTACTTGCCGCCTTTGGTGGTGGATTTACATGGGGCGCTACGCTGGTGAGATGGGCGTATGATACAAAGTGAGGAATATAAGTCATCTTCAATATTTGAAAACAATTTAAGGCATACTCTATCTCAGCCGAGTCTCTTGCAAAGGACTCGGCGTAATATAATTAAACACGACGAGTCCCCTATCGGGAGACACCCCCTGTTGGCGCAAGCGTCCGCTTGTGTCATTAATTAATCATTAACAGTCATTTATTACCCGCCCCCTGTTGGCGCAAGCGTCCGCTTGTGTTATTAATTAATCATTAACAGTCATTTATTACCCGCCCAACCAGGCTAGAAATACAGTAAAACCATAAATTTTAATAATTTTTATTCTAATGGAATTAGAGAGCACAAGCAGACGCTTGCGCTAAGAATTAAACTTCAACTTTGCGCCAAGGCGGGGCTACCAAATAAAGGACAACCGTTCGCCAGGATGAGGTTTCATTTAATAAAGAATTTGTCCGAGGACCAATTATCTGGATTATTAATTATATAATTTGAAATTGTTTGGTATGATTGTTCATTTCGTATGATATGTTCATAATAATTCCGTTGCCATAATTTCCCCATCGTCGGGGCAGGGTTCACCCCTGCCCTGTTCACCCCTGCCCTATTTACCGTTTCCCAATTCAATTTAAAAATTTTCAAACATTCATTTGCCACCAATGATTTGTAGGCACCTACAATGTCGCCAACCGTTTTCGTAGGGGCAACCCTCGCGGTTGCCCCATTATCATTTTGGGCAGGGGCAAGCCCTGCCCCTACGGATTCATTCAACAAAACAATTCCGTGCATGTGATTGGGCATTATCTGGAACACATCCAATTCAAAATTTGGAAAACGTTGCGGTAATTTTTCCCATTCATCATTTGCAATTTTTCCGTAATCATTCAACATCATTTCTCCATTTGTAATTTCTCCAAACACACACTTTCTATCGTTTGTACAAATGGTAATAAAATAGGCGCCCGCCTGCGAATAATCGTACCCCTTCAACCTGATGGATCGGCGATGATGAATTTTTGGATTGTATTTTATTTTATCGGGCAACATTTATTTTATAATCGGGCAAATGGGTGAATCATATTATTGAGCACAGATGAACCGTATTATTGGGCACGGGTGAACCGTATTATCGGCACGGGTGAACCGTATTATTGGCACGGGTGAACCGTATTATTGGGCACGGGTGAACCGTGCCCCAACATTATTCCAGCGGGATAATTCCTCATGAATTTTAAAATATCTCTGTATTAATCGCGCCCCTCGACATAACCCGGCAAATCCCCTTTTGGAGCAATCATCCCCTTGTGCTATCCTTTAGACTTAAAAATACAGTAAAACAACCAAATGATTATTAGCTTTAAAGATAATCATCACTTTTTATATTCGGAGGTCTCGATTTGTGAGGAAATGACCGGGGAGGGGGCTGCTTATTCATTTCAATTTCCTGCAACCGGTTTCTTCTTTTCATTTAATTTTACTGATTAAATCTTTATTTCAATGTCTATTTTACCAATGGTATCATTAGCTCAATTTCTATTTTTATAGATGAAGCACATTAATATGTCTAATCGCAAATCCGCTTCCATAGCCGCTTTTGCATTAGTTCCCTTATCCGGATTTGCTACTGATTTATACTTGCCTTCCTTTCCCGAAATGGTTCGGGTTTTCCATGCCACACCTGCCCAGATTCAATTAACCTTATCCCTTTTCCTCATCAGCTATGGAATAGGCCAGTTTTTTGCAGGCAGCCTGATGGATAGTTTCGGTCGCTACAAACCTGTTATCATAGCATTGATATTATTTATTCTTTCGAATATTTTGGTCGTACTCACCCGGAATTTATTCCTGTTAGATATCTGCCGCGTGCTCCAGGGCCTTTGTGTTTCCTTTATTGCAGTAGGTAAAAGAACTTTTTTTGTTGATGTGTATTCAGGTAAGCAGCAGCAAAGCTATACGTCATTATTAACGATTGTATGGGGCACAGCGCCGATCGTTGCTCCTTACCTTGGCGGTTTTCTGCAAGCCCATTTCGGATGGACTTCCTGTTTTTATTTTCTCGCTGGTTACGCCACCATACTGCTGATTGCAGAACTGAAATACAGCGGCGAATCGCTCAGATATCGTACCCACTTTCATTTAAAGCCGGTTACAAACGTTTATTTAAAACTGATGAAAACAAGGGATTTCAGTGTGGGCGTAGTCATCCTTGGATTGAGTTTTTGTCTCGTCATGTCGTTTAACGTACACATTCCATTTATGGTTGATAAAGTGTTTCATCTCTCACCTGTTGTCACGGGCTATTGTGCACTGTTTTCGGGGATGGCACTTTTTGCAGGAGGAATAATCGGAAAGTCGATGGGCATTCGTAATTTATTAAAAAAAGCCATCCTGTTCTCTTTCATTCAGGCTGCCATCATCCTTTTAATGCTTATCTTTTTGGATTGGCTGAATACGATATTTCTCTTAATGATTTTTGTGGTGGTTATTCATTTGATAGAAGGTGTTCTGTATAACTTTTTCTTTACCCACTGCCTGATAAGATTTCCCAAAAACGCTGCTACTGCCGGCGGCATCACCAGCGGCGGTTCGTATATTGTACTTTCTATTGCCCTATCGCTTTTATTGACTTTTCTTCCCAACCCAGGACAAAGAACGCTCGCTTATAGCTATTTGATCCTTTGTGTTTCCATAATTACCTTATTGTTGATTTTTAGAAAATCAATCCTCAAAGGAAATGAGCTTGAATTGAGTGAAAAAAAGAGGGAGAAAATTTAATGAATATTCCTTTCCGTAGTTCAGCGTACAACTTCTTTCCGGGCAGTTAAAAAAAATCACAAGGTTAACTCTGTCAGAGTACAAATAATCACCTAAAAGAATGGTCGCCTCTCAACGCTCCTCTGCACAGGCCTCCTCTTATATCCTCGCTTAATTATTCTTCTCCCATGGCGGGTGTCCTTCACCGTACACTCCATAAAGTAAGGGAAGTGCTTTTTAACCTTAGTATAAATGGAAAAGTAAAACCTTCAATCTCAGCAATGTGGTTTGCCCCAGTCCATAGCCTAAGGATTGATTACCTTGAAGTTAGTTGCT
>JBDTGA010000052.1:0-3113 GCA_039937655.1 Ginsengibacter sp. | reverse complement strand
TTCTGTATAACTTTTTCTTTACTCACTGCCTGATAAGATTTCCCAAAAACGCTGCTACTGCCGGCGGCATCACCAGCGGCGGATCGTATATTATACTTTCTATTGCCCTATCGCTTTTATTGACTTTCCTTCCCAACCCGGGACAAAGAACCCTCGCTTATAGCTATTTGATACTTTGCGTTTCCATAATTATCCTATTGTTGATTTTTAGAAAATCAATCCTCAAAGGAAATGAGCTTGAATTAAGTGAAAAAAGGACTGAGAAAATTAAATGAATATTCCTTCCCGTAGTTCAGCGTACCACACCTTTTCCCCCTGTTGGCGCAAGCGTCCGCTTGTGTCATTAACTAATTATTAATTCAGTCAATCGCCACCCTCTAACCCAGCTTAAAAATACAGTAAAGGGATAATTTTTAATGATTCTTATTTTGATGGAATTAGAGAGCACAAGCGGAGGCTTGCACAAAGAATTAAACTTCACCTTGCACCCAGGTGGGGTGCTCACAACACATTGCCTGTCACTCGTCATAACTGTCTTAAAGGTTACCAACCTTTAAGAAGTTATCCTAAACTCATAAATACTCTGTCTCAGCCGAGTCTCTTGCAAAGGACTCAGCGTAATATAATTAAACACGACGAGTCCCCTATCGGGAGACTCCTCTGAGACAGAGGCAAAATTAATATTCATTCTCATTGACGAAATAAATGACAAAGCACCAGTCAGCCTCCCGTTGAACAATCTCCATCCGGTCGGGACACTTTCTTACGCGCCCTGAACGATTTAGCCACCTCATAATAAAAAAATAACCAACTCCTTTTATTTTTTTAGTAAAACTCTCTTTACATTTGCTAAAACATTTAGTAATGGAAACGCAGGAATCAACACCCACATTAGGAATATTATCTTACGACTGTAAAGTTCCGGCCGGCTTTCCTTCACCCGCCATGGACTATATGCAGGAACGTATTGACCTTAATAAAGAATTTGTTCCACATCCACTATCCACATTTATAATTGAATCAGCAGGGTATTCCATGATCAATGCTTTTATTCCACCCAGGGCACGGCTCATTGTTGACCGTTCCATCACCGCCAAAAACGGTGACATTGTTTTAGCCGTTCTAAATGGAGAGTTTACTGTAAAATTTCTAAAGAAAAATAATCATAAATGCTGGCTCGTTCCTGCCAATTCCAAGTTTAAAGAAATAGAAATCACCGCTGAAATGGATATGCAGATTTGGGGCGTAGTTACCAATATTATTACCAATGTAATTGATGTAAAATCATGTATGCTTTAGTTGACTGTAATAACTTTTATGTATCGTGTGAAAGACTTTTCAATCCAAAGCTCGAAGGCAAACCTGTAATCGTTCTTTCTAATAATGATGGATGTGCCGTTTCAAGAAGCGACGAAGCAAAAGCATTAGGCATCGAAATGGGAACACCCGCTTTTATGGCAAGAGATATCATCCAAAAGAATCACGTAGCGATGTTCAGTTCTAATTATACTTTATACGGAGATATCAGTGATAGGGTAATGAAAACGCTGGGCAGCTTTGTACCACGACTGGAAATCTATTCCATTGATGAAGCCTTTCTCGACATGCACGATTTGGATTATACCGATCTCCTGCAATTGGGTTTGCAAATCCGGACAGCCATCATGCAAAATGTAGGTATTCCCGTTTGTGTAGGAATAGCACCCACAAAAACATTGGCAAAGATGGCCAACCGATACGCTAAAAAACATCGGAAAAGTATTGGCGTTCATTGGGCAGCCAATGATCAGCTAATAAGGGAAATGCTTTCCGTAACTGAGGTAGGTGATATTTGGGGCATAGGGCGGCAATATGCTCTATTCTTAAAAAGAAATGGATTTAATACCGCCCTGGATCTTATCTCTGCTCCGGAGGAATGGATAAGAAAAAACATGACCGTAGTAGTTCAAAGATTATTTAATGAATTGAAAGGAGTTCCGGCCATAGCCTGGGAATTTAAACCATCTGCAAAAAAGAATATATGCACTTCCAAATCATTTGGGAAACTACAGACTAAGAAAGAAGAAATCCGGGAAGCGTTATGTAATTATGCAGCGGCTTGTGCGCTGAAATTAAGAAATCAAAATAGTTGCTGCCGAAGCATCCATGTTTTTTTACAAACTAATTTGCACCGTACACAGGATAAACAATATTCCAGGTCTATCACCATTGATCTGCAAACACCAACAAATTTCACCGGGGAGATTATTAAATATGCCGCCAAAGGATTTGATATTATTTTTAAGGACGGTTACAATTATTTAAAATGCGGAGTAATGGTTTTGGATATAGTGCCAGATGAAAGAGTACAATCAAGTCTCTTTGATCAATGTGACAGAAAGAAAAATAAAATAGTGATGGAAGCGATGGATAAAGTAAATAAATCCCTGGGCAAAGAAATAGTAAGGTTATCTGTACAGGGATTTGAAAAAAGATACCGGCTTAAAACTGAATACTTATCTTCTCATTTCACCACCGACATGAATCAGGTTTTAAAAGTAAAGATTTAATCATGTTCCAGCCATTTGAAATTTTCAAAAACGAATATATTACTCGTCTGATAAAGATGGATAAAAAATACCTCGTTTCCCAAAGCTACGATAAAGCATTTGATCATTTTGAAGAAAGGAAAACAGGTATTTTGTTAACGGATTACGATCAGTTGGGCGCTGCACAAATTCATTATTCAGCAGTGAAGCAGGATAAATATGCTTCCATCATAGACCTTACCCATCCGAAACATAAAGCAAAGATTTTACAAATGCTACATCCCGATTCAGAATACATTCTCTTTTGGGCTATGGTAAAAAGTATGGATGATCTTAAAAAAAGACTGGACTTAAAATATAAAGATCACATTCGCCGGTACATTATGAAACACACCACCTGGCGTATGGATGCCAGTGAGGCAATCCGGCCCAGTCTGCAAGTAATTTATGGCGAATTATTTATAATCCTTAAAAGAGGCAATCAAACTTTAAGGGTTAAATTTGAGGACATAGAAAAAGCATAATGTATGTGTTACGATGTATCCTTTACCGTAGAAATAAAACAGCTATCAGAATATTTCCCTG
>JBDTGA010000051.1:0-8380 GCA_039937655.1 Ginsengibacter sp. | reverse complement strand
ATTTCCGGATTGCAGGTAGTCAATGCCACAGGACAGCCCGGTGCCAGTCCGGTTATTATACTGCGTGGAGGTGCTTCAATTAATAATCCCGGAGGACCTCTTGTAGTTATAGATGGAGTTATCCGATCTTACAATGATATCGCTTCCGAGGATGTAGAATCTATTGAGGTATTAAAAGATGCTGCGGCTACGGCCATTTATGGTGCGCGGGCAAATAATGGGGTAATACTCGTTACTACCAAACATGGAAAGGCTGGAAAAGCGCTGGTTTCTTATAAATTTACCGAAGGGTTTAATATGCGTAGGGACGGGTATAAATATCTTGATGCAAAAGATTATATTTATTACAATCGAATGGGAAATTTGAATTCAGGTAGAACGCTTGCGCAGGTTAATGGTAGCCGGGGATATGGATTATTAAGTGATTCAGCCAATCTGTCTTCCTTTGATATCCGCTCTTATAATGCCACAACTTCAAATCTTTTATCAATGGGTTGGGATACCGTAGGAGATCCTTATGGTGGAACAATTATTTTTAAAGATCATTCCAAAGAGGTTGAAAACGTTGTATTCAGAAATACTCAAACGCAAGATCATTATATTAATGTAACGGGGGGGAGTGATAAAGGCAAATATTTCAGCAGTTTTGATTTTTATAAAGAACCGGGTGTCATTGTTGGGTCTGATTACAAACGCTTTTCCGGTGTGGTAAACGGTTCTTATAAAGTAAAACCGAACGTGGAAATTAGTTCCGGCGTTACCATGTCCACATCTTCTCAATTAGGTGTGCTTAATGGAGCTGAAATAAATACACTTTATAGGAGTCTTGCTATCTGGCCTACTTTCAATCCCTGGTTAGATGCCGGCAAAACATTACCAAATCCGGGACTAAGCTCTACTGATGGTAATCCACTTTACTGGTTGGGGAAAACCGATAGAACTGATGAGAATAATAAGGTTACCGTAAACGCGGCAGTGAAATGGGATTTATTGCCGGGCTTGTATATCAGGGCAACTGCGAACGCTTATATGAATGAAGTGCTGGATCAATCCTTTACCCGTGCAACGCAAACGTATAGTAACATTTTTTCTAATCCTCCTTCTTTTAATAGTACCAACAGGCCTGCGACTTCTTCCTATTCAAGAGATTTTCAGCAGCAATATAATGCGATTATCAATTATACCAAATCATTTGCTAACGTGCATCATTTAGGTATAATGTTAGGGACAGAATATTTCGGAATAAATTCATTTGCGATGCAGGTAGCGGGTACCAAATCTCCTACTGATGATATTCCAACTGTAAATGCCTCTACACTTTTTAGTGCCAATACATCAACCGATCCTAATAATCCCAATAATAATTACAGCTTTCAATCTCAATATCGGATTATATCTGGGTTTGGGCGATTAACTTATGACTATGACCAGCGTTATCTATTTACTGCTGTTTTCAGGCAGGATGGCGTGTCCAGCCTTCCAACTAAAAACAGATTTGGATTTTTTCCGGGTATGTCAGCAGGATGGAATGTTCAAAATGAAAAGTTTTTCCAGAATAATGGCATTTCAAAATACATTTCTACTCTAAAGCCACGCATCAGTTATGGTGTAAACGGGAATGTGGCCGGTTTGGGGAGATATGATGTACAGGGAGTATATGCTGCGCAGGGATTGTACAATGGGGCTGGAAGTTTTCTTTTCACATCTCTTACTACGCCTGAATTAAGATGGGAGAAAAGTAAAACAACTGATATAGGTGCCGATATCGGGATTTTGAATAACCGCATTACATTTATTTTTGATTACTACAACAGAAAAACAAGCGATCTGCTAACCAATCTTTCTCTTCCAAGTTACACCGGATTTAATACAGTAAGAACCAACCTTGGTACTTTACAGAATGTGGGATATGAATATGCTGTAACGGCCAGGATTATTGATAATCCCAACGGAGTGAAGGTAAATGTTGGTGCCAATGCATCTTTTGTGAAAAACAAAATATTACAGTTGCCTTTTAATGGACAACCTAATAACAGGCAGGGAGGGCTGCATATATTTGATCCAAAATCGGGGCAGCTCGTTTGGGTAGGTGGCTTACAGGAAGGGCAAACACTTGGTGATATTTATGCTTTTAAACAAGTTTCTATATTTAAAGATGCCTCAGAAATAGCAAAGGTTGCCGGAAGCAGGGTTGATCTGGTGGGTGGAATCAGTGGTCCTAATTCTACTTATGGCACCGGCAAAATTACTCCAGGTGATGTGAACTGGCTGGATGTTGATAAAAACGATACGATTGATAACCGGGATCAGGTTAAAATAGGTAATATTTTTCCTAAATGGACCGGTGGTTTTAATATAAACGTTGCTTACAAACAGTTCTCGCTTTATACACGCTTTGAATTTGCTTTAGGTCATACTATTTACAATGACCTGGTAGCAAGAACACTGGGAAATTATCAGGGAACCTTTAACTATATTGATTTACAAAAAGAATCATGGTCTCCCACCAACACCAATACGGATATACCCAAAGTGTATTATGCTGACCAGGTTTCGGCGCCACTTGGTAAAAAGAATTACACGCGCATCAATAATGCCGTAGCTAATTTGAACAGTAATAATTCACAGTTTTATGAGAAAGGGGACTATTTAGCATGTAGGGAAATTACTCTGTCTTATGATTTTTCTAAATCCTTATTATCTAAAACAAAGATGATTTCTAAATCAAGGCTGTATGTAAGTTTAGGCAATCTATTTTACATTACTAAATTTAGCGGCCCAACGCCTGAGCCTCCTGTAGCACCGGGTACTACAACTATCAATGGAGTTTACGCCGGCACTTATCCTACACCACGAACCATTGTATTGGGGGTACAGGTTTCATTCTAATAATATCAAACTTATTCAATTATGAAAAAGAAAATAATCGTAATAATATCAGGGCTGGCATTAATAATTGCTACGAATTCATGTAGCAAAAGGTTAGATTTAACGCCCATAAGTAGTATCAGTGATGCAAACTTTTGGAAGACTCCCGATCAGGTGGATGCTTTTGTGACAGGCATTAACACCGCATTCAGAAGCAACACTGGTGCTTTTCAATATCTTGGAGAAATGAGGTCGGATGTATTTGGTACTGATCCTGGTTCTAATTCTGTATTTACCGGCGAAGCCACTCAGGGAGTGGAGAAACTATGGACTAACAATCTCGATGCAAACAATGCTGGTGTAAACAATTTTGGAAATTTCTATTTCAATATTAACCAGATTAATTTATTGATTAGTAGATTGAATTCCACTAATCTGGTAACAGCAGCCAATAAAAATTATTATCTCGGTCTGGCTTATGGCATGCGGGCCTTTTATTATTTCCAGTTGTATCGTACATGGGGTGGCGTCATTATACAAACTCAGCCTGTGGTAAGAATTGATAGTTTCAATTTAGCCAAAGCTGCTGCCAGTGCTGATGATGTAATGAAGTTGGTGAAAAGTGATATTGACAGCTCAGTGATTAATTATGGAAGTGATTATTCTTTTAGGAACCAAAAAAGCTTTTGGTCTAAATCAGCTACTTTAATGTTGAAAGCCAATGTTTATTTATGGACTAGCTATCGCGGTGGCGGAACTGCTGATGCGACTACTGCCTTAAATGCATTGACTGACATTCAAACAAACGTATCCGGATTATCATTGCTTCCGTCCTATGCGAATGTTTTTGCTTCTTCTAACAGAGGCAACAGCGAAATAATATTCTCAATCCGCAATATATTAAATGAATCTTCTCTACCGTTTGCTAATACTTTCTTTCCACAGGCCGGCTTGCTATCTAATTTTTATGATTCGGTGGGGAACAGAAAATTTAATGTCGCCACCGATAATTGGGGAGGTCTTTTACGTGCGCCGATTAAAATTGCTACTTATAGAAGATTTAGTGATCTCGACACAAGAAAGAATGTTTCAATCCAGGCTGCCTATAACCTCGTTGGAGGTAGTTATGTGATAGCCGGTGCTTTCGTAAATAAATATCAGGGCGAACAAAGTGCTGGAGCAAGAGTGTTTACAAATGATTTTCCGATTTACAGGTATGCTGATCTGCTTTTATTAGTAGCAGAAGCAAAAGTAATTTTAGGACAGGACCCAACCAATGAAATCAACTTAGTAAGAGCAAGAGCGTTTGGGGGTAACTATAATGCATCTGTAATGGGATATCCAAATCAGGCGATAGATGCTAATCCGAAAGCGGCCATTTTACAGGAGCGCTTTTTGGAATTCATTTTTGAAGGTAAAAGATGGTACGACCTAAGAAGGTTTGGAGATAGTTATGTTTTTGCAAATACTACTATGCCAACTTATGAAACTTTTAGATTGCTTTGGCCGATTGATCTGAATACGTTAACCAACAATCCAGCGCTTGTCCAGACCTTGGGGTATCACTAATTGTTGATAAAGATTATTTTGGTAAATAAAGTGTTGGAGGTAAATATTTTATCGGCCTTCAGCATTTTGTTTCATTTTTTTATCTTTGGTGAAAGACAGGTATTTTCAGTAAAACAACTTGCGGGACCGGAGCCTGTGAATCGCTTGAATCAACAAGAATAGAACTTTACCAGCAGATATTAAATTCATGAGATGAAGAGAATTAATGATGTGAGTAACTATTATAATTTTTTATGAAAGTGGATCAACTTATAAAAGATATAAAGAAAATAAAAAAATAAAATATCAGAATGAAAACGCAACACTTACAAGGCTTAATAGCCGCGCCTTTCACACCAATGGACAAAAAAGGGAACCTGAACGTTTCTTTAATTCCAAAATATTATCAGTTCTTAAAACACAATAAGGTTGCCGGGGCATTTATTTGTGGATCAACTGGTGAAGGTGTTTCCCTGACTACCGATGAAAAGAAGTCGGTAATAAAAGCATGGGCCGATGCTACCAAAGGAGATAAAAGTTTTAAAGTAATGACCCTGGTGGGAGGAACCAGTATAGAGGATTGTAAAGATGTCGCAAAGTATGCGCAACAGGTAGGCTTATACGGAGTTTCTTTTACTGCGCCGTTTTATTTTAAGCCTGCCAATGCGGCTGTATTAGCTGAATGCTGTAAGCTGATTGCTGATACGGTTCCTGATATGCCTTTCTATTACTACCACATTCCTGTTTTAAATGGTTGTAATGTCTCGATGATTGACCTTTTAAAAAATGTACATGAAACAATTCCAAATTTTGCAGGCATAAAATATACACACGAAGATTTTATGGATTTTCTTTCCTGCCTTAATTTTCAAAAGGGGAAGTATGATATGCTGTGGGGAAGGGATGAAAACATGTTGTCTGCTTTGGCGCTTGGTGCCAAAGGTGCTGTGGGAAGCACCTTCAACTATGCGGCACCTTTGTATTATAACCTGATTGATGCCTTCAATAAGAATGATTTCAAAAAGGCACAGGCACTACAACAGCAGTCTATTGATATGATTACATTGCTGGGAAAATATGGTGGTATAGCGACCGGTAAGGCCTACATGAAATTAATAGGAATAGATTGTGGTGAATTTCGCTTGCCCGTAAAAAACATGAGCAGTGAACAATTTGTATCATTTAAAAAAGATGTCAAAAAAGTAAATTTCAGTAGCTTTTGCTCTCATAAGTGATCTCACTTCCCTTTCTTGTCATCCTGAGTCATGAGTTTGCCGGATGTTCGAAGGAGGAGAAGGTGGAGGTTAATTAAAATCATCATGAAATAATGATTCAACAAATAGCCCCGTTTATATTGATTTGTATGTCGTTGACCCCGCTTGCTATGGCACAGAGAAGAGAGATACCTGTAATCAAATGGAAGTTAGCAGCTGAGTTACCTCCATCAAATGGGCAATCAAAATCATTAGGTTTTGCGGGGGCTATCAATGGGGTTAATAATAATGTTTTTATAGTAGCGGGTGGCGCTAATTTTCCCGATGGATTGCCCTGGGAAGGAGGTAAAAAAAAGTACTCAAATGAAATGTATGTTTTAGAAAGAAAGGGAAACAAATATATTTGGAATAAAAAAACAAAAAGCACTTTGCCGGAACCAATCGCCTATTGCGGAAACACTTCCACAGCAAAAGGCATTGTGTATGTAGGGGGAGAAAACGAGAACGGAATTTCCAATAAATGTTTTTTATTAAACTGGAATGCCGATAGGAATTGCATGAATGTAAAGTCCTTGCCTGATTTGCCTGTTGCGTTAACTAATGTGTCTGTTACCCATATTGGAGAAACGGTTTACGCCACGGGTGGTGATGAAGCTAAAAATTCTTCTAATAGTTTTTTTAGGCTTGATTTGAATGATTCAAATGCTCAATGGCAAACACTTCCTTCCCTTCCAATTGCACTGGCGAATGCTACAGCCATTGCACAATCGTCGGGTACTGGTGGAAAAGAAATTTTTGTTATTGGGGGAAGATCAAAAAATGTATCAGGGATAAGTGATCTACACAATACGGTTTTTGCATTTAATCCGGTAAGACAAATATGGAGGAAATGCGCTGATATCTCTGATGGAAAAACTACCACCAATCTCTCGGCCGCATGTGGTGTGGCTATGGGAAAGAATGAAATTTTGATTACAGGTTTTGATAACGGCAAAGTTTTTCATCAAATCGAAACGCTCATTGCTGAAATAGCAATTGCGAAAACACCTGTAGAAAAACAAGAGTTAACGAAAGAGAAAAATGATTTGAGTATTCATCACAAAGGATTTGATAAAAGTATATTACTCTATAATACGATCAGTAATACATGGATGAAAATCAGCGAATTGCCTTTTCCTGCACATGTTACGACCACAGCAGTTATGTGGGGAAATGATATGGTAATCTCAAATGGGGAAATAAAACCTGGTATAAGGACTCCGAATGTAATGATTGGAGAAGTAGTTGGAAATAAAAATAAGGAATAAGAAAGTGGTGTGAACCTATAAGGTTTGCAGCACGGTTTTGAAACATACAAAAACCTTATAGGTTTGAAAACGCCGGGGATGATGCTTAATAAATAATCATGAACGAAAGCAAAAACTATAAATGGATTTTAGTAGGTCTCCTTTGGGTAGTGGCTCTTCTTAATTATATGGACAGACAAATGCTGTCCACCATGCAGGAGGCAATGAAAATAGATATTCATGAGTTACAATCCGCTACCAACTTCGGTTACCTGATGGGTATCTTTATGTGGATATATGGATTTATGAGTCCGGTGTCGGGGATCATTGCAGACAAGATGAATAGAAAATGGCTCATTGTTGGAAGTTTATTTGTGTGGTCGGGGGTAACTTATGGGATGGGGTTGGCAACTACTTTTGATCAGGTTTACTGGCTGAGAGCAGTTATGGGAATCAGTGAGGCCTTATACATTCCTGCGGGGTTATCGTTAATAGCAGATTTTCATGATGATAAAACAAGGTCACTTGCCATCGGCATTCACATGACCGGGCTGTATTGCGGTCAGGCGCTTGGTGGCTTTGGCGCTACAGTGGCTGCGGCTTATACCTGGCATTTTACGTTTCATACTTTCGGATTAATCGGAATCGCTTATTCATTAGTATTGATTCTTTTTCTACGAGAGAAAAAAGATCGAAACAAAATCATTTTGACTGATAAAATGCTTGTCCCTGAAAAAACATCCATTCTAAAAGGATTGGCATTATTATTTTCCAACATTTCTTTTTGGATCATTCTGTTTTATTTCGCGGTACCAAGTTTACCCGGATGGGCTACCAAAAACTGGCTGCCTACTTTATTTTCCCAAAACCTTGCTATTCCTATGTCCAAGGCAGGACCATTATCTACGATCTATATAGCGGCATCTTCACTTATAGGAGTAATCTTTGGTGGAATTTTATCAGACAGATGGGTGCAAAAAAATATTCGTGGAAGAATTTATACCAGTGCGATCGGACTGGCGTTGACGATTCCTTCATTGTTATTATTAGGATTCGGGCATTCTCTTTTTAATGTTGTCGGTGCAGCGATCTGTTTTGGTATAGGTTTCGGAATGTTTGATGCCAATAATATGCCGATACTTTGTCAGTTTGTTCCGCAAAAATTAAGGGCCACAGCGTATGGAATTATGAATATGGTGGGCGTATTTGCGGGAGCATTCATTACAGATCTATTAGGCAGGTCATCTGATGCAGGAAATCTCGGAAAAGATTTTGCAATGCTGGCTGGCATTGTCCTGATCGCATTGATAATCCAGATAAGTTTCCTACGGCCAAAAGTGAATAATTTTGAGGGTTGATCGTCTGGTGCTTTTTAATGATAGGGTCTATTGGAAGAATTGTATAGAAAGTTGAATAAAATGTCCTTTTTGAAATCCATATCGTTTCGATTAAGCCAAAGTATAA
>JBDTGA010000050.1:0-87594 GCA_039937655.1 Ginsengibacter sp. | reverse complement strand
AAAATACAAACTCATATTGAGAATGTTTTCACTGATAAAACGTGGGGAAAACTATGTTGAAAACTATCAAAATGTGGCTTAAAAAAATAAAATTTGGTAATCTAATAAACCTAGAATACTATCGGATTGAAATGCACCCTTTAAAACCAGGTAGTGAAATCTTACTTTTGGATAAGTGAAAATGAATACTCTTTTTTTTAGATTGATGCATTGGGAAACCTGGCATTATATGGTAAAGTATATTCCTATTATGCCTGTATGGGCATGGTATTGCCTTAGAGCAAGGTCATTTTGGTTTTTTACTCCATCAAATCCCACGATAAGTTTTGGTGGCTTCGAAGGAGAAACAAAGAGAGAAATATATGAACAATTACCACCAGGCATTTATCCAGAAAGTATTTATATTTCATCTTCTTTTGCTTTTGATAAGATACAATCCCTTATTAAAGAGAGGGAATTTCAATACCCATTCATAGTAAAGCCGGATGCGGGGATGATGGGACTTATGTTTAGGCGGATTGATAATGCGGAAGAGCTTAATCGTTACCATCGTATCATGCCGGTGGATTATATTATTCAAAAATTAATAGACTATCCTTTGGAAGTAAGCGTGTTTTATTACCGCTATCCCAATCAACAAAAAGGAACTATTACGGGGTTTATAAAAAAAGAGTTTCTTCAAATATGTGGAGATGGTAAATCTACATTTTTAGAATTACTACTTAATTACGATAGAGTGCGTTTTCGCCTGGAGGAAATGAAGTCAAAACATGCTGCCCATCTTGATAAAGTGTTACCAACGGGAAGAGTGTACGTTCTTTCTTATGCGCTCAACCTTAGCCGGGGCGGACGTTTGGTAAGTCTCGAGCATGAAAAGGATACACGACTGCTCAGTCTTTTTGATAATCTTAATCATTACAGCCGGTATTTTTATTATGGCCGGTACGATATTAAATGTGAATCAATAGAAAGTTTGAAACAAGGGAAAAACTTTTCCATATTGGAATATAACGGCTGCGGCGCCGAACCACATCATGCTTATGGCAATGGCAATACTATATGGCAGGCATACAGAATTTTTCTTCATCACTGGAAGGTATTATATCAAATATCGGAATACAACCACAGGCATGGTTACCCTCACTGGACTTTCAAAAAAGGATGGAGGTATTTAAGGAAGGCAAAAGCAAACTTTCATATTTTAAAAACCCTGGACAGAGAAACGGCTTTTCAAAATGAATGAGAAAAGTGTTACCTTTTGTTTTGTCTAAAAGAATTGATTTTTTAAACTCTTTTATATGGAGCAACCGGTTAAAGAAAACATCATTGAAGATTTTTATTCGTTTATAAGAAATGAGTCCTTCCCATGTGTCGGGGCTAAAGCAGCCCTTACAAGAAACAATATCAGGGTAATGGTGGCTGAACATTTTGACCGGTGTGATAATGACCAAGAGATTTTAAGTTTTGCTTATAATTTTATCGAAGAATACCGAAAGGCAAATAGTGGGTTTCACAGCCTGGTTATTATTTTTAAAGACCCGGTAGATGTGGAGGAAACTCTTTTTGACGAAATGATGTGGCGGCGTCTGCAATCTCTGCGTGACCTTGATGCAATAAAATTCACTTATGATAGACGGGTTTCTTCTGATCCTACTTCGCCGTCTTTTAGCTTCAGCCTTATGGAAGAAGCCTTTTTTATCATTGCACTTCATCCTTTCAGCAGCCGTTTGGCAAGGAGGTTTTCTTATCCTGCCCTCGTATTTAATCCTCATGCACAATTTGAGAAACTGCGAAGAACAGGGATTTATGAGAGAATAAAAAAGATAAACAGAGTACGCGATATCAGATTGTGCGGATCTATTAATCCGATGCTCAAAGACTTTGGTGAATCTTCGGAAGTATTTCAATACAGTGGGCGCCAGTATAATGATCAATGGAAATGCCCTCTAAAATAAACCATTTATAAAATGAATATCATTGAACCACGAACCGGAACTGCATTTATTTTAAAAAAAGGACAGCGGCTACGCATTACCGATATAAAGGGAGAGCAGGTATCGGATTTTATCTGTTTCAATTTGGATGATAAAGCAGAATACCTGTCAAGTGGAAGAACGATTGATTATGCTGAAACTATTTTTCTCACAAAAGACAACCTGTTTTATTCTAACCGAAGCAATGTGATGTTTACAATGATGGAAGATACAGTAGGTCGCCATGATTTTCTGCTTACTCCATGCAGCGCAGATACCTTTCGCATTATATACGGCCATGCCAATCCGCATCGCGGTTGCCTGGGCAATCTTTCGGAAGCGCTTAGTAAATACGGAATAGGTCCGGATGATATTCCTATATGTTTTAATGTTTTTATGAATGTCGCAGTAAATGGTGATACAGGAAAAATAGAGGTGTTACCTCCTAAAAGTAAAGCTGGTGATCACATTGTAATTGAGGCACAAATGGATCTGATAGTGGGGATGACAGCATGCTCTGCTGAGATGTCTAATAATTATTCGTTTAAGCCCATCGGGTATGAGGTGGAAGTTGATTGAACTCTGGTTCGATTATATCTCAAAGATATTTCTTCGTGAGTTTGTGCAAAATAGAAGTGAATTCTTTTCGAAGGAAATTAATTTTAGTATCACAATAACCACCGGTAAGTACCTATAAAGCAGTAAAAGAGCAGGCCGTTACAAACAGCCTGCTCTTTTACATTTATATTGCCTTGTATTAATTTCGATTTGGATTATTCGTAGGTCACTTTCAAAACAGAACCTTCACCCAAAGAAGTTACATACCAGGTGTAACCATTTACTTGCTTAATGCTAACAGGTTGGTTAAGTCCATCGGCAAGCACCTTGGTAGTTGATCCATTTACCCATAAGAGCGACCCTGAATTGGGTGCATAAGCAGTGGCCGGATTAAATGAAGAAGCAAACTGAACAACAATACGGTTGGAGTAATTGCCTGCTGCCTGATCTACCAGCATGGTGAACCCTTTTTGATAAATGGATACATTCCCGGATAGAGAAACTTTATAAATAGTTGACTGCCCTTCGGGGAATGGGAATCCGGTTAGAGTAGTCACCAAAAAGTTTTTCCCATCATACCGGATAGAAGTGGGCACAGCTTGAACGGTTGGGCCGCCTATTCCGGTAGTATTGGGGAAGTTGGGAATCTCTGCAAGAATGGAATAATTATTCACCCCTTTGCGATGTAATATGGCGTTGGCTCCTGCATCTGTGATGTACAAATCTCCGTCGGGTCCTTTGGTGAGATTGTAAGGGTGCGAATCTTTCTCAGGATTATTAGAAGAGGAGATATTAGAAACAATGGCAGCAATATCTTCCGAAGGAAGGGTACTGGCATCAATAGGTTTATCACCGGGTTTAAAGTGAGATATATTTGCCCTATACAAGTAATCTCCGGATAAAACATATAGTGTTCCTCCATCCCGTAAGATATGAACGGTTCCCTGTAATTCGCCAGAATGTACATTGGCATAAGAAGACAGGTTGATGATCGCATCATACTTTTGTCCGTTGGGAGTAATCACGATTACTTTGCCGTCATTGTTATAAGTGCTGCCTTTGTCATTCAGGGTGTCGGTACCACCTTCTGATACCCAAATGTTGCCATAGCTATCCGTTTCTATTCCCATCGGTCCTGCAAGTCCCGAAGCTACTGTAGTGATAGAGAGATGAGGAACTACAGTTCCTTTTTTGCATCCTGCAAATGCAAATAATAAAGCTGCGCAGGCTACCAGACAGGCAATTCTTGTGCTGACTGGATTTCTTTTAGAACATTCCATTGTATGAAGTTTTAGTTAATGAACAAAAAATAGAGATAATCTGGTAACCACACTTTGTGTGTTTATTTTTTATAGGATAAAATTTTAGGACGTAGTGTAATTGTAAGGGGAGGGGAAAGTTTTTAAAGACTCTATTCGACTTCGATTAACGGGCGCAAGGTATTGTATTCTATTTTTTTTATGAAAAGAAATTTTAAACTCATAAATTAATTTATAAAGTCGGAAGGGAATTTTCCGTTTGAAAAATCATAAGTTGAAAGAGATTTTTATTGGAAACTCAGTCACCTGTAAAACGCCCTGTAATTGCGGCTGTTGTGGGTGCCCATGGCAATAGATTTTTATGAAAATGGAATCGTTTATAGAGTTAAATAAATACTTGGATTTCTATCCTTCGAAATAGTTCTTTCTTTCTTCATGTTAATGGCAAAGAGGTGACACCTTTCTTAAAAGGTGTCACCTCTTTAATAATTTGGAACATCTAAACAGTAACAAACCTGCTACCGGAAGGAACGTAAACACTTTAGATTCTTATTCTCCCGGATGATACGTTCTCTCTGCATGTTTCAATACATCTTCTTTATAAAACAACACATTTTTGAATTCTCCCTTTGAGTACATTAAACCCTGATCAAAAAAATGTTTTGAATTACGATTGCCACTTTCGCCTCCGGCTAATAATGATTTGGCTTTAATCTTTTTGCCGAATTCTACGGCACAAATGAAACTGTTGCCATTTACACCATATCTTTTTTTGGTGCCGGCAAAAATACGGCTACTGTAAGAAGGTATCATACCCCAGGTGGAAGAGGCAAAACCAACCGGAATACTTGTTGAATCATCGTTAAAATGATTATCAATATCTCCTGAGATTCGTTGGAAGCGATTAATTTGCCCCCAGGGAATATCCCATGTCCCAAATGTATGTTCAAGATATTTTATAGTGAATAAAAAAGGTTGAAGTAATTCATGAGAAGAGGCAATTGCAGCAAATCTCTTTGTCTTCGTTACCTGATCATCTTCTTCACCCTCTGTAATTTTTGTGTTGAAAATAGCACGTAATAATCTCTCGCCCCAATTGACTGCAAGAGTAGTTGCGACAGAGTTTTCACCTGAGCGATAATCCCAATTCTTTAAAATATTGATAGGTTCACTTAATTGGGAATGCAAAGAATCGTTTAGTGAAAGATTATCGTAAGCCTTTATTAATGAGGGAATCAACACCTCAAACGCAGCGAGATAAGTATCATAACCTTTTGCAATTACTTTATTTATGGTATATGATTTTTCTTCAGGTAAAATGTTAATCGCATTGACCGCACGAAAGTTTTGTCCATCAGGTGCCATGTACGATGGATAATTTTCTTTCTTGGGAGAATATTTTCCTGCAGCAGTAAACGGAGTTGAATTGCAATTCTCCAGCCAGCCATTTGGCGGATTATAAATATGGATACTTTCGTTTACCGGGGTCAATCCTTTCCATTCTGTTGCGGATGTGGTGCCATCCACCGGTTGCGACCAATCGTATTTTGGATTTCTTTTAGGTATATAATTTCCATGCCAGTATGCGATATTTCCTTCCGCATCGGCATATACAGTATTGTTGGAAGTATTCGCCAACATGTCCATCACTTTTTTATAATCTGCGAAACTTTTTGTTTTGGTTCTTAGCCAGCTTTGTTCCAGTCCTTTAATATCTCTGTTGTGTGATTTTACACTAATCCATTCACCATTTCTTTTTGTCATTATGGGGCCATGTCCTGTGTATAATGCATCTACGGTTTTTGTTTTCACTAAACTGCCTTCACGATAATTAAGCACAATTTTCTTATGTAGAACAGGCTTTTCTGTATGGTTGTATTCATAAAAAAGTTGATTGTTTTTTGTAATTATTTTTTCAATATACGCATCGGAGACATCTGCGTAGCTTGAGGTATGCATCCATCCACACTGTGGATTGAATCCCTGATAAACAAAGAACTGTCCCCAGGTAACTGCACCATACGCATTCAATCCTTCATCACTTACTACATGCACTTCGGGGCGGAAATAAAAAGTAACATGCGGATTGATATATAAGATAGAATGATGAGATTGTGTGATCGAAGGAGCAAATGCAAAACCATTGGAACCGGTTACGGGCTCTTCTTTGTATTGGTTTAATACAACAGGCTCGTTCTTCCCTGAATAAAAATTTTCTAATTCTCTTACGCTTACTCCAGCAGTACTGATGGCACCTATGCTTCCGTCGGTCCAGAGCAAAGGATACCATGGTTCAAAATGATGGAGAAGCGCAGGTTTTACTTCAGGGTTTTTATACAAATAATAATTGATACCATCGGCATAAGCGTTGCATAATTTTTTTAACCATGCCGGTGCATTATTGTAATCTGCAATGGCATCAGAGGAATCAATTACCAATCTTATCAGCAGATCATTATACAAATCTTTTTCACCGGTTACTTCTGAAAGCCTGCCGAGCTTTTCAATATAATTCATTTCCACTCTTTTGAAATCGTCTTCACATTGTGCATACAGTAAGCCGAAAGCTGCGTCTGCATCGGTCTTCCCATAAATATGAGGAATACCATAATTATCCCGGATGATGGTAACATTTTTTGCCTCCTGTTTCCATTGAGCAATTTCTTTAGGTGAGAAATTTTGAGCGAAGAGTTGAAAAGGAAGAAGAAGGAAGATGATAAATTTCATTATAGGGTTAGGTTTTATTTTATGCCAAATTTTTTATGTTTAAAGTCAATGACAATCGTTTTATCCCAAAATAAAATATTGCCTGTTATAGCATCAAACCATGTTGCTCTTTGATTTTTTCTGTAGTCTGTGAATACTTCTACTCTTGAAAATGTATGTCCGGCTAATTGAATACTATCTTGCATTAATCTTCCGATAAGGATATGTTTTATACCCCATGAATTTACTTTAAAAGTGTCAATATCTGGTAAGGTTGAAAATTCATTTATTTGGCTGTTATCTACTGTAAGGGGAAAAATGCTTGACCCATTATCAAATAGCACTTTGTAGTTTTTACCTTTTAGCTCCATTGGAAGTAATACTCGTCCCATTTTATCAAGTTCCATATTTGAAAAAGATATTTTGTAAGAATCCGGAAGGGTGTCGCAAATCGCAAAGCGTTGTTTTGGATAATCAATAATTAAAATTTTATTTTGGAACATATCTGCTCCAATGCTTCCAATGTGATATACCGTATTGTCAGGCAAATTGGATACATCGTATTTTACTCCATAATTTTTTATTAAGAAACCATTTTCGGTAGCAACTTTTACATTTCCGAAGTTAATGGCCAGATCACTAAATCTCTTTCTTGAATTCCAAAATTGTAGGGGGCTTTTTAAATTTTTAATTCTTTTAGAGAGATCCGGGCTGACTTTTAAAAATGAATTGATACTGTTTTGATCAATTTCCGTAGCCCCAATTCCCAGGTCAAATTGACATGTGAAGTTATAAGGCAGTCCTTCAATTTTACAAGGGATCAACATGGCGGCTCTTTCGAAATTTTTCCCACCAATGTTTACATTGCGCCATTCGAATTTTGTCCAGGAAATTCCGGAACTATCAGGATTTATATTTTTAATGGTCCAATTGGTAGTGTATTGAGTTTTATCAGTTAAATAAGAGAATCCACATACAATTATAATTATTAAGCATATTATTCCTATTATTTTTAAGATTCTTTTCATTCTCTAATTTTCCATATTCGCTTTAAACACCCGTATAAGATTTTCCCCCATTATTTTATCAATATCTTTTTTTGAGTACCCACGCTTTACCAGTTCTTTGGTGATCATCGGGTATTTGGTTACATCGGTGAGTACTTTGGGCGTAATAGGAATTCCGTCAAAATCACCACCCAGGCCTACGTGGTCAATGCCGGCGAGCTTAATGATATATTCCATGTGGTCAAAGAGCAGGTGAAACGGAGCCTGCATATCTTCAATTTCTTTCGGATATTTTTTGGCAAGGATGTCATCAGCTTCAAAATCTTTTTTCCCGGATGCTATGAGCTCTTTCTTCTCTGCACGATGTTTTTTTATATAAACAGATTGCCTGGCACCCACCGTACTGTCAAGGAATGCAGGATAGAAGTTCAGATCAATAACTCCCCCGTTTTTAGCGACTGCTTTTATTTGATCATCTTTTAAGTTTCTATATACAGGACAGAGCGTATAGGCATCACTGTGAGATACCAGTACCGGCTTGGTAGTGAGGCTGATGGCATCCCAGAAAGTTTGCTCACCGGGATGGCTGAGGTCAATCATCATTCCCAGTTTGTTCATTCTTCTTACTACTTCTTTTCCGAAATCATTGAGTCCTTTTTTTTGTGAGGTAGTATCTACTTTGCCATTTTTTTTCTGATGGCCTGATTCATATTCTGCACTGGTAGCCCAGGAATTGTTATTGTTCCAGGTGAGGGTCATGTAGCGTACTCCCCGGTTGAAGAAACTGTCTATTTTACTCAGGTCATCTTCTATCATGTGACCACCTTCTACGCCCATCATACAGGCAAGTTTATGTTCTTTGACGGCCTGGTTTAGTTGTGCGGGATTGCCTACTATCATCATTTTGGAAGGATTCCTTTTTACCCATGCATATAATGTATCTATTTCTCTGTTGGCAAACTGATAAGGATTTCTTTGTTTCCCATCACAAAAAATAGAAAAGGCCTGCACATCCAGTCCTCCTTTCAGCATCCGGTTAAGGTCGCTGTGTGTTTTTCCGGTCAAGTCCTGGTCAAATGAATATCCTCTTTCGATACAAGTGCTGATAATATCATTATGCGTATCGCACACAATGGCTTCGGCATGAATTTTTTTGTAGGGTTGTGAATCGGCATATAGTATCATCATGATTGAAATGCCAAACAGGAAAAAAGGTTTCATTTTTGATTTGAGTTTTAGAAGATGAGTGATGGGCCATTTTACCGGAGGCGAAAATCAGCTGCACCGGATAAAATAAAAGTTTGAAAAAGAAAGGGAAGGTAAAAATAAAAGAGGTAAAAATCATCACCCACTTTTTTCCTCTCTTAAAAGGGCGGCTCTTACCGGATACCTTCTCTTCTTTTGAAAGCGTAAGAAGTATTTAGTATGTACTCGTAAAATTGAGCAAGTGTACTGCTGACTATAAAGTAATAATTGGGACGATACGCATTTTTATATTTTTGGAGTTCATCTCCTGTAAGCCCTGTAATTCTTGAAATCGTTTTTGAAGAGAAGCGGTAATCCACATATCGGTCCTGTTCATCCTCTATCAACCTTTTTTTGAAAGCAAGTGTTTGTTTGTTTTTTCTAAATTGAAATACTCCGATGAGTGCATCCAGATCGAGACCGGCAGTACCTCCGGGTTCGTAAGTGGATTTGATACCGGGCCTATCGTTTCCGAAAATTTTTGCATACTCTTCGCGGTTTTCCAGAGAATCTTTTTGATAGGAGTTGGAAAACACCATAACCGTATTTAACAATTTGTATTTATCCTTTACCCTTACGTGCAACGAAATGTCAAAGGAGTAATAATTCTTTATATCCTTTACGGGAAAGGCGATGGTTGATTTCCCGTTATAAATGAATCGAAGGGAGTCGGTTTCCCGCACGTGGATATGGTAGTCGCCGGTCGAATCGGTCATGGCTTGTGAACCTGAGGAGGCTTTCACGGTTACTTCGGGTACGGCATATAGTTTGGTAGAGTCGTAAACTTTTCCCGAAATGATTATTTGCGAAAACACATCCGGGCTGATGCACAAGACCAGAATTACAAGAAGACAATAAGTTTTTTTTAAGTACAATTTTCTTTTCAAAGCAGAATATAAAAAGTAATATTAAGACATAGCATGCTTATATGAATACAGCGGTGTATATTTTAACGCTGCTTTTGTAAATACGTTCCTTCTCTTTTGAGCCTTTTCTTGAATCCGCGCGATGAAAGCCACATCACCAGAGGGATGAAAGGCGGTATCCATATAGCGTATCGGGGAATGTATAAATACGCTACCAGCATGATGATGAATATTATCGGAACCATCAAAGCCCGAAAGGAATAATAGCTTGCAAGTACCGGCGGTATGGCACCTGAAATGTGATTCTTCTTATTAGAAATGTATTTCCATAAAAAGAAATTCATAAAACCCAGAAAGCAGATATTGCAGACATAAAATATTACAGGGGTTTTCAGGTAGTAGAGAATGTATTCACTGTAAAAAGAAGTGCTGAAGGGCATCAACACGATACCGAATAAGAACAGCAGGTTGAGCCAGATCAGTCTTTGTGAACACGCGTTTACAAAGCCAAATATGCGATGGTGTACGGTCCAATATAATCCTATCAGAAAGAAACTGATGATGAAACCGATGATCTTTGGGAGAATATTTTGTAATGCATGGATGATTTGCTGCTCATTAACGGGGTCTGTCACACCGGAAATTTTTATGTCAATCACCAGAAGGGTTATAGCGATTGCAAAAACTGCATCACTGAAAAGAATCATTCTTTCGAGCTGGAATTCTTTTTTCTTTTCATGAATGAAAGGCTCTACCATGGGTTCAATTATACTTCAAAATACGAATTATTCAAAATGTTTGAGGATATCTTCGATTTTTTGAGGATAGAAAGTATGTTCTAACAGATGTATCTTTTGAGCAAGGCTGTCGGGGGTCTCCTCTTTTTCCACTTTACATCTTGCCTGAAAGATAATAGTACCGTGATCATATTTTTCATCCACATAATGAATAGTAATACCACTTTCTTGTTTGCCTGCTGTTATCACAGCGGCATGAACTGCATGGCCGTACATCCCTTTTCCTCCAAAGTCGGGTAGTAATGCAGGGTGGATGTTAATAATCTTTTTGGGAAAAGAATGAATAAGAGAGAGAGGTACCTTCCACAGAAAACCTGCAAGGATAATAAAATCAATGGCGTAGTCTTTTATTTCTTTTATATAACCTGTTTCTGCAAACTTATTTTTTTCGATGTAGAGTACGGGAATACGTTCTTTTGAAGCGATGGATATAACACCTGCTTTTGGATTGTTGCAAATGATGAGCGCTGTTTCTACTGTTTTACTTTCTTTGAAATGATCAATTATCTTTTGTGTATTGCTTCCTGCACCCGATGCGAAGATGGCGATGCGTTTTCTTTGTTTGCCTTTGGGGTTTTGCCTTAATGGTATATTTTTATTTTTTATTTCAGACAGGCCACTATTCATTGATCTGATTTTTTTATTTTTTTTAAATTGAAATACCCTTCGGTTATCACTGTTTGATACGAAAATTTATGAAGTAACCTGCCGGGTATGAAAAGAATATTGAAAACCAAAGATGCGTTTTTTATCCTTAAAATTTTTAGGAACATTAATAAAGGATTTTTTACTCTTTTTTTATTTAGAATCTAAAAGATACATAGGTGAATAAAAAATATTCCTTGAAATGCTTTACAGATAAGGGAAAAATTTTTTTAAAAATCTTAACACATTATCAACACGCTTCCTTATTTTTGCAGCGACAAGATTATTATTCCATTATTCAAGATAGGTAAAAGTGTATGAACCAAATCAACAGGCTTTTTACTAAGGTGTTCGCAGTATTCATTCTCCTTACTTTAGTTTCATCACAGGAATCATTGTATGCTGCAGATGGTGAAGCTCTCTTTAAGGCTAATTGCTCGAGTTGTCATAAACCCTTAGAACATTATGTGGGACCTGCTCTAAAAGGAGCAAGGGAAAGAGAACCAGAAAAAGGTTGGGTGTATAAATGGATCGCTAACACCACTTCCATGGTGAACACAGATCCTTATGCAATGAAACTGAAACAGGAAGCAGGCGGTGTAGTGATGACGTCGTTTCCTGATCTGCCTAAAGCAGATATTGATGCCATCCTTGATTGGGCAGATAGCTACCAGGCACCAGGAGCACCGAAAGGAGGAGCACCCGGTGTAGCACCAGCTCCTACATCAGATAATACGGTCTTATATGGACTGCTCACTTTAATACTTGCCATTATCGGCTTAATATTATTACAGGTAAATAGTAATCTTAAAAAGCTCACAGATGAAAAAGATGGTATAAAATCAAAAGCACCTGTTCCCTTCTGGCGCAATAAGTCGTATCTGTTATTAATATCCATTGTTCTTTTCGTATTCGCAGGCTACTACCTTGTAGAGGCTGCTATGGGATTGGGAAGGCAAAAAGGGTATCAACCGGTACAACCTATTTTCTATTCACATCAGGTGCATGCCGGAGTAAATCAAATCAGTTGCCTCTATTGTCATGGCGGGGCTCAGGATAGTAAACATGCCAGTATCCCTTCTGTAAATGTGTGTATGAATTGCCACATGGCGGTTAAGGAATATACCGGCGAACCGATACTACGTGAGGATGGTACTACCGTAAATGCCAACGACGAGATTCAAAAACTATATCAATATGCCGGATGGAATCCGGATACTAAAACTTATGATAAACCGGGCAAACCTATTGAATGGGTAAAAATCCATAATCTTCCCGATTTCGTTTACTTCAATCACTCTCAGCACGTAAAAGTTGGACAGATCGCCTGCCAGACATGCCATGGAGAAATCCAGAAAATGTCTGAGGTAAAACAATTTGCTGATTTGAGTATGGGATGGTGTGTCAATTGTCACAGAACTACGAATGTTCAGTTTGATGACAGTAAAGGACACGGAAATAAATTTTATAGCATTTACGAAAAATTCCACCAGGATATTAAAGATAAAAAATACGATAGTGTAACTGTTCAGATGATTGGTGGAACAGAATGTGGTAAATGTCATTATTAATTATATCCTGACTCTTGAATGAGAATGGAAAAAACAAAGAAACAATATTGTTCATTTCTTGATCTTCTTGCAAAAGAGGTTTAAGGTAATAGTCCGCCTACGACGGATTGGATAAATATGAGTGAAAAAAAGTACTGGCAAAATTTTGGCGAACTTAATCAGAGTGAGGCCAACAAAAAAGCTTTAAAGGATGAATTTAGAGAAGAGCTCCCTTTCGAGGATTTAGGCAAGGAAAGTGTTTTCAATGCTAAAACTCCAAGAAGGGATTTTCTAAAATATATGGGATTTAGTACAGCAGCAGCAGCTCTTGCAGCCAGTTGCGAGATGCCGGTTCGTAAGAGTATCCCTTTCCTCCATAAACCCGATGATATGTTGCCGGGTGTTCCTAATTTTTATGCTTCTACCTACCTTAATGATGGTGATGCCGTACCGGTAGTAGTAAAACAGAGGGAAGGAAGGCCTATTAAAATTGAAGGGAATGAACTTGCTTCATTGACTGAGGGCGGCACTTCGGCTCAGGTTCAATCTTCTGTATTGGATTTGTATGATACTACACGTCTGCGTCATCCGATGGCCAACAGAAAAGAAGCTACTTTTGAAGCCATTGATAAGATGGTGGCCAGTGGCCTTGCTGCCAATGCAGGAAAACCATTGGTGTTACTTACTTCTTCTATTACTTCTATTACTACCAAACAAATTATATCTGAGGTTTTAGCGAAATATCCGGGAAGTCGTCATGTACAATATGACGCAGTTTCTTATAGTGGAATGTTGATGGCCAATCAGGCATCTTATGGGCAGAGAGCAATTCCTGCTTATCATTTCGAAAATGCCAAAGTGATCGTAAGTCTTGGTGCTGATTTTCTGGGAACATGGTTAAGCCCTGTTGTTTTTGCTAAGCAATATGCTGTAGGCAGAAGGATTGACGAAAAGAATCCTTCCATGAGCAGGCATATTCAATTTGAAGGTTATTATAGTATGACCGGTGCCAATGCCGATGAACGTTATCTTCATAAACCCTCTGAAACCGGAGCGGTGGCACTTGCATTGCTGGGTGCATTGGGCGGAGGTACTTCGGCCAATCTTACCGGAGAACTTGTGGATGCGGTTAAAAAAACTGCTGCAGAATTGTCAACTCATAAAGGTGCTGCACTGGTTGTGTGCGGAAGCAATGATACCAATATTCAACTCATAGTAAATGCGATCAATGAGGCCATAGGTGCCGGTGGAAAAACTATTGACTGGAATACTCCGGTAAATTACCGGCAAGGCATAGACGCAGATATGGTGCAACTTACACAGGACCTCAATTCAGGAAATGTAGGAGCACTGCTTGTTTATGGCGCTAATCCTGTTTACAGTTATTATGATTCTCAAAAATTTGCAGAAGGTGTGAAAAAATGTCCTTTCACTGTTTCTTATAGTGAAAAGATGGATGAAACCACCGAACTGTGTAAATATGTGATTCCTTCACACCACTGGCTGGAAAGCTGGGGCGATTCAGAACCACAAAAAGGATATGTGAGTGTGCTACAGCCCATTATTCATCCACTGTTCAAGACCCGTCAATTTGAATCATCCCTGTTAAAGCTCACTGCTGCTACCGATGATTATGAAGTTTATTTCAGAAATTTCTGGATAGGCAGATTGGGTGGTCTTGATAATTATGAAAGCTTTTTACAGAATGGTGTGTTGGAAGGATCATTCAACGCTGCACCTGTAGCTGCAAAAGATACAGCACAGTCTGATGCGATTGTTTCAGAACTTCCTACTGCTTCTATTTCTCAATCATCTATGGCAGGCTTGCCATTTGCCGGTGATGTTGCCGGTGCGGCTGCAAAGATAGGAACCATTAAAGGTGGAGAGGTAGAACTGGTTTTATATCAGAAAGTAACGATTGGTACAGGTACACGCGCAGGTAATGCATGGCTTCAGGAAGCAAGTGATCCTATATCAAAAGCAACCTGGGACAATTATGTAATGATCTCTCCAGAGATGGGAAAGACACTATTTGATATAGATATTTTTAATCCCCGCCAGTCAGATAAATATGAAGTACATCCTGATAAGCCAACAGTGAAGTTAACTTCAAACGGTAAAACCATAGAGCTCCCTATTCTTATTATTCCGGGAACTCACCCTAATGTGATTGCAGTAGCTCTGGGATATGGACGGCAAAGTAATGATAAGACAAAGACAAGAGAGTATATAGGCGCTGCTGCTGACGGAGTAGGGAAGAATGCTTATCCTTTCACTATATTTAACGGCTCCAATATTATTTATACTTCTACTGCCACTGTTGAAAAAACAGGCAATATGTATCCTGTGGCTACTTCTCAAACGCACAGTATCACAGAAGGGCGCCCGGTAGTGAGAGAAACCAGACTTGAAGATTTTATAGCTGATCCCGGCGAACTCAACAGGGAGGAAGAGGAAGAATTGAAGCCTTATGGTGAAAATTTCACACGTGACGCGACACTTTATCCTACTTATGAAAGGCCCGGTATAAAATGGGGAATGAGTATTGACCTGAATACCTGTATCGGCTGTAGTGCTTGTACCATAGCTTGTGTGGCGGAAAATAATATTTCGACCGTAGGTAAACATGAAGTGGCTCGTTTCCATGATATGCAATGGATTCGTATTGACCGATATTTTACAGGAGATCCGAAGAACCCTGATATTGTTTTTCAACCGATGCTTTGCCAGCATTGTGATAATGCACCTTGCGAGAATGTGTGTCCTGTATCTGCAACCAATCATAGTAGTGAAGGCTTGAACCAAATGATTTATAACCGTTGTATAGGTACTAAATACTGTGCAAACAACTGTCCGTTTAAAGTACGCCGCTTCAACTGGGCCGACTGGAATGGTGCTGACAGTTTCCCTGATAACCAACGTGGTATTATTTCAGATGTAACTATGAATCTTGAAGATGATCTCACCCGTATGGTTCTCAATCCTGATGTAACCGTACGTTCAAGAGGGGTTATGGAAAAATGCAGTTTGTGTATTCAGCGGTTACAGGAAGGTAAACTGAATGCGAAGAAAGAAGATCGCCCTCTAAAAGATCACGAAGTAAAAACAGCTTGTATGCAGGCTTGTCCTACACACGCTATTGAATTTGGAAATGTAAATGATAAAGACAGTAAGATTGCTAAATTGAGGGCTGAAGAACAAAAGAACAGGAAGTTCTATGTATTGGAACAGTTGCATGTACTTCCCAATATTAATTATCTTACCAAAGTAAGAAATACAGAACGGAAAGTGGGTAGCACAAGTGAAAAAGTATAATCTATAATAGAAACGATAAAATTAATAAGTTTACTAAGTTTACAGATATCAACTGTAGCAAAAAGCTAAAAAGAGTATGTCATTATTAAAATACGAATCGCCACTTCGGGAGCCGTTGATAGACGGAGATAAAAATTATCATCAGATAACTGAAGATATTATTGGCCCTATAGAGACGAAGCCTACAAGACTTTGGTGGATCGGGCTTTCTATTGCTCTTGCACTGTTGGTTTTTGGAGTGTATTCTGTTTATCGGGAAGTTGTATATGGTATTGGCCAATGGAATCTGAATAAGACAGTGGGTTGGGGTTGGGATATTACCAACTTTGTGTGGTGGATCGGTATCGGACATGCAGGAACACTGATCTCTGCAATCCTTTTAATGTTTGGACAGAAATGGAGAACCGGTGTAAACAGAGCTGCTGAAGCGATGACCATCTTTGCGGTAATATGTGCCGGTATGTTCCCAATCTTTCACATGGGACGTGTGTGGGTAGGATTTTACGTAATGCCTTATCCTAATACACGTGGACCTCTTTGGCCCAATTTTAACTCGGCATTATTATGGGATGTGTTTGCGGTATCTACTTACTTTACAGTTTCTCTTCTTTTCTGGTACACTGGTTTGTTACCTGATCTGGCAACCGTTCGTGACCGGGCCAAGACGAAATTCAGAAAAATGTTTTATGGCCTGGCTTCCTTCGGGTGGACAGGAAGTACCAAACACTGGCAGCGGCAGGAAAGTTTAGCCCTGGTACTTGCGGGTTTGGCTACTCCTCTTGTATTGTCAGTACATACTATTGTATCTTTTGACTTTGCCACCTCTGTAATTCCAGGTTGGCATACAACTATATTCCCTCCTTACTTTGTAGCGGGAGCTATTTTCTCTGGTTTTGCTATGGTGCAATCTTTGTTGATCATTACCCGAAAAGTATTGCATCTCGAGGACTATATTACCATTGGGCATATAGAAGCTATGAATAAAGTAATTGTACTTACGGGTACCATTGTGGGTTGCGCTTATTTATCAGAATTATTTGTGGCATGGTACAGTCAGAATACTTACGAATGGTGGGCTTTCCGTGAGAACAGGGCCAACATTTTCAGCCCTTACGGATGGGCTTATTATGGAATGATATTCTGTAACGTAGTATCACCCCAGGTCTTCTGGTCCAGGAAATTGAGGAGAAATGTTCTGTTTACATTCTTTATGGCAGTATTGGTAAATGTGGGAATGTGGTTTGAACGTTTTGTAATTATTGTTACTTCTATTTACAGAGATTATCTTCCTTCTTCATGGACTACTTATTACAGCCCCAGTATCTGGGAGATCGGATTCTATCTGGGAACTTTTGGTTTATTCTTTACCTGTTACTTATTATTTGCCAAATTTTTCCCTGTAATTGCCGCTGCTGAAATTAAAGCCATCCTTAAATTGAGTGGAGAAAATTACAAAGAAAAAATGTCGGATATAGAAAGGCTTGATTCAGATAAGTTTTATGAGACAGAAATGGAACACGGACATTAATTGTTTTGCTTTAATGATGTATATAAACAAAAAAATATTCTTTAATTAAAACGACCCCTCGGGGAAACAAGATATGATTAAAAAATTTGTTGTAGGTTCCTTTGAAGAAGAAAGCGTTTTATTTTCTGCTGTGAAAAGTGTGAGAAGAGCAGGATATAAAATTCATGATGTTTATACTCCTTTTCCTATACATGGATTGGATAAGGCTTTGGGGTTAAGGGAAACAAGCTTACATACTATGGGATTTATTTATGGTATTACCGGCACAGCGATCGCTATCGGTGGTATGGGATGGATATTCACTACCGACTGGCCCTTGAATATTGGAGGTAAGCCTCATTTTCCTTTGCCTGCTTTTATCCCGATAGCTTTTGAACTTACGGTGTTGTTGTCTGCCGTTGGGATGGTATGGACTTATTGCTGGCTTTGCAAAATGATGCCGGGAGTTAAAAAGCACCACTTTAATTTAAGATCAACAGATGACCTTCTTACCATGGTGATTGAATGTACTGAAAATTCAAATGAGGCAGAGATACTAAGTTTTTTGAAAGATAAAGGTGCCATTGAAATTAATACACAAATGGCTGAAGAAGGCTGGTGGTTTGGCAGGTATGATAAAGAACAGAAATTATACAGGACGGAAGAAGTGGGAGTATAGAGAGTTCCCGGATGTTTTAAACTATATAAAAAATATTCTAAATCGGATCTTTAGATATGAAAAAAATAAGTATTCTTTTATCGTTGGTGGTGATTATAGGGGTGACCACGTTGATTAGCAGTTGCGACAGCAAGCGTGAGCCGGGCAAGACCTATATGCCTGATATGGCTTACAGTCGGGCTTATGAGGCGTATGCGCCTAATAATCTGGCAAAGGAAGATATTAATTATGTTCCCTATCCGGTAGAAGGTACTATCAGAAGAGGAGATTTGTTTCCTTACCCGTTGCCAAATGATTCCAATGGGTATAAGATGAGTGCAGATATTAAAGACCCACTGCCACCGCTTGATACTACTCAATTGAAAGAAGCAGAAAGGTTATTCGATATTAATTGTGCAATATGTCACGGCCCTAAAATGGATGCACAGGGGCCCCTGGCCACTGGAGGAAAAGTACCTGCAGTAGCCAACCTTACTTTGGCACAATATGTAAAGATGCCCGTGGGAACTATGTTTCACTCGGTTACTTATGGAAAAGGAAATATGGGAAGTTATGCTTCGCAATTAACCCGTGAACAGAGGTGGATGATTATTCAATATGTAAAAGCACATCAACTGGCTTTGAGTGGAGGTGCTCCGGCTATGACAACAAGTACAGATTCAACGACAGCAAAATAAAAATTTAATTCAAAAAATAATTTCTTAATGAACAATCAATATGTAACACCGGCGGGATATAAGAAGTGGTCAACCGGATTTATGATTGCCGGATTGCTTACCCTTATTCTTGGATTCATATTTTTAAATCCGTTTGCGGGTGCTCACGGAGGTAATGCAAACAGTACAAGATTTTGGGCAGTTCTGCTCCAGAATAGTTTGTTTTGGTTGTTGCTGGTGAATGTGGCTACATTTTTTATTGTGATTAATACGTTGGCAATGAGTGGATGGCAGGAATCCTTTCGTCGCGTAACTGAAGCAGTTTCTTCTCTGGTTCCTATTATGGGTATTATCAGTTTTGTGATCTTGCTCTGTATTGTATTTGGCCAGCGGGGTGATATCTATCCGTGGCTTGATAAAAATGTAGTAGCTCATGATCACGTTCTTCAGGGAAAGAGTGGCTTTTTAAATCCAGTTGTCTTTTTAGTGTATTCACTGCTGGCCATAGTACTTTGGTCTTTGTGGGGGAAAAAATTAAGAGATTATAGTCGTGAATCGGACGATATGGGAACGATGGATTTCGCTACTTCTAAAAAATGGTACAAGAAAAACCTTGCTGTCTCGGCCTATTATGTCGTCTTTTATGTAGTTACCGTTGGCTCATTTATTCCATGGCTTTGGTTTATGAGTATTGATGCACACTGGTACAGCACCATGTATAGCTGGTACACTTTCGCAAGTACTTTTGTCGCAGGCATCGCCCTCGTTACTCTTTTTGTTATTTATTTTAAAAACCGTGGTTTACTTGAATTTGTGACGAAAGAACATATTCAGGATCTGGGTAAGTACATGTTTGCGTTTTCTATTTTCTGGACTTATTTATGGTTTGCCCAGTTTATGTTGCAGTGGTATGGTAATATACCTGAAGAAACTATTTACTTTAAAATACGGTTGCAGGGGCCTTATGAGGGGTTATTTTATTTGAACCTGGTTCTAAATTTTGTAGCACCCATTTTGATATTTATGAAGAGAGCAACCAAGCGTAATTATTTTATTGTCACCTTTATGTGTATTGTGATAATTTTCGGGCACTGGATAGATTTTTATCAGATGGTGATGCCGGGAACCGTGGGTATGCATCCACATTTGAGTTGGTTTGAGCTGGGTATTCCTCTGGGATTTGTGGGAGTAATTATGTGGGGTGTTAGTAGGTTTGCTTCCAGAGTACCTATGACTGCGAAAAATAATCCTTTTATGAAAGAAAGTATTATTCACATTGTATAATAAAAGGGGCTGAAAATAACTGATTTCGAAAAGCGGAACAACAAAGTTATGGAGAGGGAAGGTATCTAAAAATTACCTTTATCTGTCAAGTTGAACGCTGAATATTGAGGATGTAGGATGAGATAATTTTATGGGAATAGTTCCTAAGAGAATGAGCAGTCCGGAGTTGCCGGGATATAAAGAATTGTATTTTAAAATTTTTAAAAAGGTCCGTATTCCGGACGTGGAAAAAATAAAGTAACATGAGCAACTTTTTTTTGATAGCGATTGTTGTACTTGTTTTTCTGGTAATCTTCCAGATTTCAAAAACGAGTGAGTATGTAAGTATTTTGAAAGGAGAAGAAAAATCCCGGAAGCAAAGCAATAAGATCAATGGTTTTTTAATGATAGCATTTCTTATATTGGGCCTTATTGGTGTATGGTGGTGTAATGAGTTGTTATATCCTAAGTCGGGATTGATGATAGGTTCAGGAGGTGCTGAGGGGCAAAGTATTGATAAAATGATGTGGGTTACTATCATTATTACCGGAATCGTGTTCTTTGTTACTCAGATATTACTGTTTTGGTTTTCTTTCAGATATCAGGAAAGTGATAAAAGGAAGGCATATTATTTCCCTCATAATAATAACCTTGAAATTATTTGGACGAGTGTTCCGGCCATTACACTTACTATTCTGGTGATTTTTGGATTAAAATACTGGTTTAAGTTCACTGCGGATGCGCCTAAAAATGCTCAATTGATAGAAATAACAGGCCATCAATTCGGCTGGGAAATAAGGTACCCCGGAAGGGATGGTGTTTTAGGTAGAAAAAATTATAAATTAACTGATCCTGCTAAGGATAATCCTCTTGGTGTTGACTGGGCAGATGCTGCCAGTCACGACGATATTCACGTCCCTACTACGATGCATGTAGTGGTAAATAAACCGGTAAAACTGGTCATCAATTCTCAGGATGTGATACATGATGTGGGCTTGCCTCAATTCAGGTTGAAAATGGATGCGGTACCCGGAACTCCTACTACTTTATGGTTTACTCCAGTAATAACAACAAAAGAGATGCAGAAGAAAACGGGGAATCCTGATTTTGCGTATGAGATCAGTTGTGATCAGATGTGTGGAAAAGGACATTTCACTATGAGAGGGGTAATCGTAGTAGAAACACAAAAGGAATATAATGAATGGATGATTAAACAGAGACCTGAATACATAAGAGCAAAGCAATTTCTTACAACTACTCCGGTGGCAGATTCAACAAAAACGGTAGCTCTGGGAAATACAGGAGTACATTAAACAGTTATAATACTAATACAAAATAGCACCAAAAGGCTTAAAAAAATATCATTATGAACAACGAAGAAGTTTTGCATGAAGAGTCAGTGGTTGTGCATGACACTACCGGACATGCTTCACACGAACACCATCACCAGAGTTTTATTACCAAATATATTTTTAGTCAGGATCATAAAATGATTTCCCACCAGTTTCTGGTTACCGGTATTATCTGGGCCGTGATTGGTGGATTTTTCTCGGTTGTTTTCCGATTACAATTGGGATTTCCCGATCAAACATTTCCTTTCCTGGAGGATATATTTGGTCATTGGGCCAAAGGAGGAAAGCTTGATACCGAGTTTTATTATGCTCTTGTAACGATGCACGGAACCATCCTGGTATTTTTTGTGCTTACTGCGGGATTGAGTGGAACCTTTTCTAATTATCTGATTCCATTACAGATTGGAGCAAGAGATATGGCATCTCCTTTTCTGAACATGTTATCATATTGGTTCTTCTTTATTGCATCTGTTTTTATGTTTTCATCTTTATTCGTACAAACAGGACCTGCAAGTGGTGGATGGACCATTTATCCTCCTTTGAGTGCGTTGGGCGATGCAATGGACGGTTCTAAAACGGGAATGGATTTATGGCTTACGAGTATCGCGTTTTTCATTATATCTACCTTGATGGGAGGATTGAACTATGTGACTACTATATTGAATATGCGTACGAAGGGTATGTATATGACAAGGATGCCACTTACAATATGGTCATTCTTGTTTACGGCTATTTTGGGTGTGCTCACTTTTCCGGTGTTATTATCAGCCGTAATTTTGTTGCTGTTTGATCGTCATCTGGGAACCAGCTTTTTCCTGAGTGATATTTTTCTTCAGAATGGTAAAATCTTACCGAATGAGGGAGGAAGCCCGATATTGTTCCAGCATTTATTCTGGTTCCTGGGCCACCCTGAAGTATATATTATAGCATTGCCCGCAATGGGGATTACTTCTGAAGTAATCTCAACCCATTCGAGAAAACCAATTTTTGGATATACAGCTATGGTGGGTTCTTTCTTCGCTATCGCTACCTTATCATGTTTGGTTTGGGCACATCACATGTTTGTTACAGGTATGAATCCTTTTCTCGGTTCTTTCTTTGTGCTGTTTACCTTACTGATTGCAGTACCATCAGCAATCAAAGTTTTTAACTGGCTTACTACTTTATGGAAGGGAAATATACACTTTACACCGGCGATGATGTTTTCGATCGGATTTGTCAGCCTGTTTATTTCCGGAGGGTTAACAGGTATCTGGCTCGGTAACTCTGCATTGGATTTTCATTTGCATGATACTTATTTTGTAATTGCTCACTTTCATCTTGTTATGGGTGTTGCTTCTATGTTTGGTATGTTTTCCGGAATATATCATTGGTATCCCAAAATGTTCGGCAGGTTTATGAACAACACTTTAGCGTACTTGCATTTCTGGATATCTTTTATAGGAGCTTACTTTATTTTCTGGCCAATGCATTACGAAGGATTGGCGGGTATGCCACGCCGTTATTATGATTTTAGTAACTGGGAATCTTTTAAGATGTTCCAGGGACTTAACGAGTTTATAAGTGTAACTGCTATAGTTGTATTTGCTGCACAGTTCTTATTCATTTTCAATTTCTTTTACTCCATGTATAAGGGAAGAAAAGTTACCGAAAAGAATAAGAATCCATGGCATTCAAACACACTTGAATGGACTACCCCTATTCATCCGATACATGGCAATTGGGAAGGAGAAATTCCTGAAGTACATCGCTGGCCTTACGATTATAGTAAAGATGGAAGAGATTTCATTCCTCAAACAGAAGCAATAGGTGCTGATGAAAGTTAAAGGATTGAAGGGGTAAACGAAGTTTTTTAATATGAATAAAAGTTTCTGAATCAATAGCCCTGTTAATTCAGGGCTATTTTTAAAAAGGTTTTTTTGATGGATAAAACAGCGACACTTGTTTCTCATTCAGTTTCTTATGTGCTGGCAAGCAAAGTGAAGGATTATTTTATTTTGATCAAATTCACTTTAAGCTTTCTGGTGGTATTTAGCTGTGTGGCCTGTTATCTGCTTGCACCGAATGTGAAATATGATTTTGTATCCGTGCTTTTGTTGTTCGTAGCGGGTATGTTTGTAACAGGAGCTGCCAATGCTATTAACCAGACTGTGGAGAAGGATACGGATATTCTTATGAGAAGGACTGCTGGAAGGCCTGTAGCGGCGGGAAGAATGAGTGTGAAGGAAGGGTGGACTTTTGCTATTATCATTGGTACAGTAGGAATACTTATTATGTGGTATTGGTTCAATATTGAAAGTGCCCTGATTGCTTTATTTAGTTTATTTCTTTATTCATTTATATATACGCCTTTAAAAAAAGTAAGTTCTGTTTCTGTGATTGTAGGAGCATTTCCGGGAGCATTGCCCTGTCTTATAGGCTGGGTGGCAGGTACCGGATTCATAAATCCACTTGCTCATTTTCAGGGCACACTATCAACGGGAGAAGTAGTTCACTTTGTTAACTATGGAGGTTATATTTTATTTGCAATACAGTTTTTATGGCAGTTTCCCCATTTTTGGGCTATTGCCTGGCTGGCACATAAGGATTATGAACATGCAGGGTTTAGATTATTACCGAGCAAGGCGGGGCCTACCAGATTTTCTGCTATGCAAACGGTTATTTATTCTATGATGATGGTACCGGTAGGAATGCTGCCTTACTTTTTTAATATAGGCGGGATACTGTCGTTCTGGATATTGCTGGCTTGTAATCTGGGGATGGTTTTTGTAAGTATTCTGCTGGTGATCAGGATGAATTCAAATGCGGCAAGGAGGGTAATGTTTAGTTCTTACTTTTACCTGATGATCGTTTTCCTGGCATTGTTGTTTGATAAAGTATAAAGTGAAAATAAAAATAGAAAAAGTCTTTAAAGAAAATTGGAAATAGGCTAAGTAAAAAATTATTATGATCGCAGTGATGAAGGAAGAAAAAAATAATATACATCCACTTAAATTTGTAATGTGGGTTGCATGTGCGAGCATAGTAATGATGTTTGCGGGGTTGAGCAGCGCCTATATTGTAAAACGTAATCAGGCTAACTGGCTTACTTACGACATTCCGGTTATCTTTTATTACTCTACAGCGGTCATTATTTTGAGTAGTGTAATGATTATACTTTGTCGGAAAGCTTTTATTAACCGGCAAATGAGACAATACAAAATTTATCTTGGAACAACTACTATATTGGGGATTACGTTTGTATTGCTGCAATACATTGGGTTTACACAGCTTTGGGCAAGTGGGATCACCCTTACAAGAAATGTGGCATTTTCTTTTTTGTACATAATTGTAGGCTTGCATGCGGTACATGTAACGGGAGGAGTGGTAGCGCTGATTGTTATGTATTTAAAATCTTTTAGTAAGAAAAGGAAGAATTATAGTCCTATCTCCATAGATCTTATGAACACCTACTGGCATTTTGTAGATGTATTATGGATATATTTATTGTGCTTTTTGATAATAATAAGATAATAAGAATAGAGAGTATGACTATAGCATTGATAAGGAAAAGAATGAACAATTGAGAGAGATGGGTAAGATTTTTATTTTAATAACTACTTTGAAAGGTGTTATTAATTTCAGAACAAATAAACACAAAACAATAGACAATTAATTTTATTTTTGTAATAACCTTTTAACAAGCAATAAATGGAAACTGCTATAACCACCAAAAAGCCGAAAGTATGGGCAGGAGGAAGAAGTCCCTTCAATGTAAGCTATGGTAAGCTTATGATGTGGTATTTTTTAATAAGTGACTCTTTTACTTTTGGTGCTTTTTTAATTTCTTATGGATCCATACGTTTTAGTTTGAACAGTTGGGTTGATCATAATTATGTGTTCAATGAATTCCCTTTTACTGAAGCAAATCTCCCTCTGGCATTTGTAAGCTTGATGACTTTCATTCTCATCTTTAGTTCGGTAACCATGGTTTTGGCAGTTCACCAGGGGCACAAGATGAATAAGAAGGGAGTAGAAAAATGGCTGATCCTTACTATACTCGGTGGCCTTGCATTCCTGGGGTGCCAGGCATGGGAATGGACACATTTAATTACCAGCCAGCACGAAGTATTGGTAAACGGAGTAATTGAGCGTTGGGGAACTACCATGAGCCATAATCCATGGGGACCCGATGTAATGTTTAATGGTCATTTGGTGGCTACCCCCGGCCCGGTTGCTTTCGGAGGCTATTTCTTTGGAATCACCGGATTCCATGGATTCCATGTAACTACCGGAGTTATTATTAATACCATTATGCTTATCAAAACTAAGAGAGGTGATTTTGAAAAACGTGGCCATTATGAAATGATAGAAAAAGCAGGACTCTACTGGCACTTTGTGGATTTAGTATGGGTGTTTGTATTCCTTTGTTTTTATCTTATCTGATCTGTTAATAATAATTACTAATCCTATTCATAGAAATTAAAGAAAAATTATGTCTGCTGAAATAACAACACATTTACCAAATACCGAAGCCGATATCGCTCATGTAAAAAGGATTTGGAAAGCATTTTGGGTCTTATTGGTACTTACCATTCTCGAACTTGCATTGGGCCTCACTATTTATAATATTGATTTAGGAGCTAATCCAAATGAAACTTTGGTGTTAATGATTAAAGGCACTATTTGTATTTTAACTCTGGTAAAGGCCTTTTATATTATCTCCATTTTTATGCATCTTGGTGATGAAGTCAGGACAATGGTTTTGTCGCTTGCATTGCCGGCTCTGTTGTTTATATGGTTTATTAGTGCTTTTATTGCTGATGGGATTTCATTCAAACATTTGAGAAACACAGATGCAGGAAGCCGCCATTACATTGAGCAGAAACAAATATTTCATCACCCTGCTCCGATGCCTGCAGAAAAAAGTGATAAAAAATTAGATTAAGTGATATCAGATTACAAATTTTTAAATTAGCTGTTGCACCTTGCAATGGCTAATTTTGCTTTTAGAAACGTGGTTATGAACAAGAAATCTTTTATTGCAATGATTGTTGCGATCTTGCTACCTCTTATAGGATATTTGCTGGTGAGTTATTACAGTGCAGGCGCTGTTAAGATGCCACCGAGGTATTTTTATGATAGTGTGAATGTGGTGGAGCGGAATGGAAAAACAACCTACGATACTGCCTGGCATCAGGTTAGTAATATCCACCTTACCAATCAACTTGGCCAGCGGGTCTCTTTTGACGATTTGAAAGGGAAAATAATAGTTCTTGATTTCTTCTTTACACATTGCCCTACTATATGCCCGCAACTTGCGATATCAATGAAGAAACTACAGAACTCATTCCCTAATAGTGACTCCATTGTTCAGTTTATATCTATATCCATTGATCCCGAACACGATTCTGTACAACAATTAAAAAAATGGGCAGAAAGGTTTAATGTAAATCCCGATAGCTGGTGGTTGCTTACGGGGAACCGAGATAGTATTTATAGGTTTGCCCTCAGTGAAATGAAAGCTAGTGTAGCCGATGTGGGTGTGGATACTGCTTTTGTGCATACCGAAAATTTTTTCCTTCTCGATAAGAACAGAGTAATAAGAGGGTGGTTCAATGGCCTGGATTCTGTAGCACAGGCAAAGCTGGTAAGAGATATTCCATTGCTGATGCTTGAAAAAGACAAGAAGCGGACATTTAAAGATTTTTTTAAAGGGTTGCTTAAAGGTAGTACCACTAATCCATAAGAATCAATGAACGTTCAGAATAAATTTCCGGAACCTCTTTTCAAAAAAAATGATAGAACTGCTGCCATATTGATATGGGTGGTTTCGATCGTTATGTTTATTGCGATTGCCTTCCTTTCGGGGATAAAGTTGAATGTTGATTTGAGTTTTAATCCCCGCATTTTCGCTACATTCAATGCAATCATTAATTCCTGTGTAGCCGTTTTGTTGGTTGCAGCATTGATAGCCGTGAAATCCAAAGAATTTGCCCTGCATAAAAGGTTAATGCTTACAGCGATTATTTTTTCAGTACTTTTTCTGATATCTTATGTGTGCCACCATTTATTGAGCGGTGAGGTTAAGTTCGGCGACCTCAATCATGATGGGTTATTAAGTGCTGATGAAAAAGTACTTGCCGGATCTTTACGTTATGTGTACTATTTTATTTTGATCACACACATTCCACTAGCAGGCATTGTATTGCCCTTTATCTTATTTACTGCATACAGGGCATTATCTGGCAATTATGAGAAGCATAAAAAGCTGGCGAGAATAACATGGCCAATATGGTTGTACGTGGCAATAAGCGGTGTTACAGTTTATTTATTGATAAGCCCGTATTATACCTGAGTAAAGATATAATGCTTGCCTAAAAGAGGCTGAAGTCGCCCTGTCTGGTTATTAAAGATGATAATCCGGATGTTATTATAGAGTACCTTTTCTCCTAAGATTTTACATCCTTCTGCATATCAAAATATGAATCAACCTCTGTTGGCAGGCTATGAAATAGAAATAACTGTATTTTATTTCGTGAATATTTTTTATCCAAAAAAGATAATGAAAAGAGCCACAGATTATCTGGCCCGTTGTGGATCGAAACGCAGATGCCTGGTAATCGGCAAAATTGTAATGCCCTTCGGAAGAGATCTGTGGCTCTGGAAAATTTACCCTGCAGATTTACTACCCATCAGCAACAATTCATTTACATATACATCGGTTGAGTATTTTTTATTGCCATCCTTATCCGTATAATTGTTATTGATGAGTTTGCCATCAATCGCAACTTCCGTTCCTTTTGATAAATATTTTTCGGCAATATCCGCTACTTTACCCCATGCGATCAAATTGTGCCATTGGGTTTCCGTAATTCTTTCGCCGCTGGCGTTTTTGTAAGTTTCGCTGGTGGCCAAAGAAAAACGTGCCATCTTTTTACCATTTTTGGTGTTGCGGATTTCAGGTGCATTACCCAGGTTTCCAATGAGTTGAACTTTGTTTTTTAATGTATTCATGACTGTAGGTTTTGTGCCTGTCCTTTTTAAACAGGCCGTTTTAAAATATGTTTTATTTCAGTTGATAATCCAAAGGTTGTTTCATCAACACTGCAAAGATGTGGTTGTCGAAAAGCGGTACTCGTATTTTAATCGTTTATAGGGCTTCGATATACATTAGTGGACACACATTTTTACCCACCTTAATTTACCACTCAGCCCAAATTTGATTTGGGTTATTTTATTTTTTCGGTGGACACGTATTTAAAATAACATACTGATTTACAAACACTTAAAAACTTACAAAATGATAAACGGCAGAAATAATAAATTATATTTTGTTTGTTGTGTGGATTCCTCATACCTTTACACAGATAAAACAACCGATATGAACAAAAAAGAAAGTTTTCTTAATAGCATTTTAGACCAAATAAAGATATTGCAACTGGCATACGATAGTAATAAAAACCTACCTGACTATATTTTTGAGAATATGCAAGATATTAGCCTACCTACAAATGTTACAAAGAACATAGGAACAGAAGAACCGCTAAAGCTAAAAGATGATGGCGAAACTTTGGAGTATGGAGAGAATAAAAGATTAATCTTAAAAATATTAAGAGATAATAATAAAGCCATGTTGAAAGGTGAGATTGTTGATAAATTCTTAGAGGTTGCAAAAATGCCTGAGACAATGGCTATTAATGCAGTAACAAATGGATTAGCCGCAATGAGTAATGATGGTGAGGTTATCGGATATAAACCGGCAGGTTTGAAATTTAGAGGTAAATTTTGGACATTAAATGAATGGTGGATAACAGACTTGAAAACAAATAAAAAAAGATTGCCGTTGCAGTACGAACCATATAGCGGAAAAATTGGACAATTGTAAAATAAAAAAAGCTCCACAGTTTGACGGCTCGGAGCTTATTTTATTAGTTGATAAAAACAGGGCTACTCGGATTTGACGGCGGCGGAATCGACACCCTGCGCCGAAGGGTTTAACTCCCTTGTAGTCCACAACTTTTACTTACTACAAATGTAAGTAACATTTTTTAATTAGCAAACTTACTTACATGGAATTAAATTTTAAGGGACTACCACAGCTTTTAAAGCGTTTCCCTGACGATAAAACCGCAAGAGAGTACTTTGAACAGTTAAGGTGGAATGGCACGCCTGTTTGCCCTTATTGCGCCTGTGATAAGTCATATAAATTAAGCAAAGAAGGGCAATATAAATGTGGGAATAGAAAGTGTCATAAAAAATATTCTGTGTTAGTTGGTACGGTATTTCAAAGCAGTCATATTCCTTTAAATATTTGGTTTGCCGCTATGTATTTAATATCCTCTCATAAAAAAGGAATTGCATCACATCAAATTGCGAAAGATTTAAACTTAACTCAAAAGACAGCGTGGTTTATGCTCCATAGAATAAGATTAATGGCAAAAGAAAAAGAAAAGGTTATTTTAAAAGGGACTGTGGAACTGGATGAGGCATACATGGCAAGAAAATACCATTCAGAGATGAAGCCCACAGGATTTGATTTTACACCTTCCTGGCCTCGCATAGATCGCAAAGGGTGTGTATTTGGAATGGTAGAACGCAAAGGGAAAGTAGTGGTAAAAGTGTTTCCATCAAATACAGGTGCAGACATTAAAAAAGCAATTAGGGAACATATTGATAAATCCGCTACAATTTATACAGACGATTCTTTTATCTATCGTACAGGATTAGACGAATATAAAAGAGAATCAGTAACACACAGTAAAAGAGAATATGTAAGGGGTAATGTTTCTACAAATCAAATAGAAAACTTTTGGGGTGTAATGAAAAGAGGCGTTTACGGCACTTACCACCAAGTTAGTTATAAGCACCTGCATAGATACTGTGACGAGTTTAGTTATCGCTACAATAGCCGCATATTAGCCGACAATGAAAGATTTAATATAACTTTGAATAGGACTGAGGGAAGATTAAAATATTCTCAGTTAATTTCAAATGAAAGAGAAGAAACAGAAAGAGCCAGTTAAAAAGAAAGTTACCAAAAAAGGGAAAGGGAAATATTATGAGGAGGTAAAAATAGAGGCCAGTCTGCAAGAATTAATTAACATGGCTGCAAGTGGTAAGAAAAAAAAATAATCACTTATCTACATAAGATTTAATAAATAATATTAAAAAATAAAAAAGGATAAATAAATTATCCTTCTTGTTAAAAATATAAGTTTCAAATTTTAACCATCCAATCCATCAAGTAGCTTTTTCATGTTGATTTGTTTTTTGAGATTTGAACTTTTTTGGCCTATTTTATAATTAACGAATGACTAAGATACAATATTATTTCAAAATTTAAGGTTATTCTTCATTTTTCCATTTTGTTGCCAATTTGACAAAATGCTTAAAGATCCTATTAGTCTTTTGTTCTGCACACATATGGTCAATATATGTGCCATACTTAATCAAATAGTCTATAAACAAGGTTTTGAAAAACTCTTTCATAAACATTTCGTCCATTATATTCTGTTCAACACCGATGGATATACACTCAAGGTAATTCAATATTATTATAAAAGAAAGTCTCGCTTCTTTTTTCTCTTTCCAAAAATCATCAATTTTAGTCCAGTTCGCGTCTTTAAAACAACCTTCATTCTCAGAATAAAAAATTCTCACAGCCTGAAAATTAGACATCAATTCATTTTCATGCATTTTATTTGCAGTGGAATATGTCAATATTTCTTTGGAAGATTTTACATCATGTTTAAATTTTATTTGATTATGTTCATAATTTATCAAGGAATAAAATATGCCTATCATAATTGAACCACCTGTAAGAACAATGCTAAAATCTTGGAGCCTGTCTATCTTGATACTGTTATTGTAAGCATGAATAGCAAACACTATGATTACTGATAAAGCAATAAACACCCATATCAACCTCCAGTAAAAAATGAATCCTATAATTCTGTTAATGAACTTCTCAATTGAAGGAACTTTATATCTGCTATCTTTCGACATGTACATTAATTTTAATTGTACAATATAGTATTAAAATTATTTTTTAAAAAATTAAATACATAAATATTTATGCTAAATTCATGAATTATTTTACCGGTAGATGAATCACTTAATTAATTTAATCATAGTTATAATTGTAACAATATTTGTTATAATTATACTTCCTGAAGCAGCTTATAGTATGTATCTTGATAAGCGAAAAAATGGGTATTCTAACTGGAGATTTATTTTCAGTAAGAGCTTTCTTTTTTTCTTTATTTTATTCCCATTTATTGTGTTATTCATTCATGCTCTAATACATAGATTTATCTATTGGGTATTAGATTTTTTGGATTTAAAGTTTAGTGACACCTTCACCTCGGATGATAGCGGATTAACTTACATATATTATTTGCTACTATTTTATTTAACTATGGCAATAGTAGGAAGACTTTTCACTCTTGTTTATAAAGACCAAGATTTAGATTAATGTTAGAAAAGATAATAAAATATATACCAATAACAACTGCTATAATTTTATACCTTTTTTTATGTGGTGGTTTATATCTCATAGGTTATTGGACAACCTTTGATGTAGATATTTTAGGGTTGGTTTCTATCTCTGAAATACCAAAGAGTTTCATTCTACCTTTCGCTATATCAGTTGGTTTAGCTTTGTTTATAATGTTCGTATTCTTTTTATTTCTTTACAACAAAGATTTGGATTCCTTAATACTTTTCAAAATATTTGATAAAATTCCTGTACGTGCAAAAAAAATTTTTATTTATAAAATAGATTTCTGGTTAATAACCTTTCCTATCTTAATCTATGTTTTATTATCTTCCATTCGTAATTCAGAAATATTTTGGATTGTGTCTGGATTTATTATGTTATTGATAATTACGCTCAAAACTATTTCATTATTATATTCAGTACATAACTATTCGTTTAATATTATAACGGCATTTATTTTTATTTCAATAACGTTTACCCCCGTAACATCTCTTATCTTGGGGAAAGCTTCATCTTTGGTTGTTTATAATAATAAAAAGGTCACATACATAAAAAACATTATCAATAATAACAATAAAGACATATTAGCCCAAAAGGATAGTCTTTCATTTAAATCTTTAGGTTTTTTAGGAGATAAATTCATAATAAGTAGTTTAGACAATAAGGAGATAATAATTTTAAATCAGTCATCAATAGAGCAGATTGATTTTATTGATAAGAAATAATTAAATTTGCTTTGCAATGCTTCGTGTTTCACCCGTATGCTGTGTATTATTCTGAAAGATGAAATTATAAATAGCAGGCTTGTAAGACGTTCTTTTTAATTGTAGAAAACAGTTTTGATGCCTCTCTTTTGCATCCTGTACCAGTCAGATATTTTGTTATCTGGAAACTGTTTTTGAAAAAGCATTTTCATTCTTTTTAGTTTCCCTTGTAAATCGTGTCCACCAAAGTATATCGGTGCCGTTTATAGTTGTATATAACCGTTTGTAAACGGTTGTACTTGTACAATATTTATGTATCTTCCATCTGCAAATCAACACCAACAAGCATGACAGCCGAAATTCAACCGAGGCTTTGCCTTGCATGTAGTAAAGTGGTAAAAGGCAGGACCGATAAAAAATTTTGTGATGATTATTGTCGCAATAATTATAATAATCAATTAAAATCGGGAACCATTAACCTGGTTAGGAATATTAATAATGCACTGGGTAAGAACAGGCGCATACTGGAAAGCATCTTTAATGAAGGAGAAGAAATTGCAAAAATTACCAAGGAGAAATTGCTTGAAAAAGGGTTTCAGTTTAAGTACCTGACACATACTTATACCAATAAAAAAGGGAATGTTTATTTTTTCTGTTACGACCTTGGATATCTTCCGTTGGAAAATGACTGGTACTTATTAGTGAAAAGGAAATGAAGCTTTCACGCCTCTACCCCTATGGCTATAAGGGAAAGGTTTAAAAAATGGAGAGTTGAAGATTTATTTATTATAAGAGTTGCCAATTTCTTTAAAAATTGGCAACTCTGTATCAGATTTTGTTTATTAGTAAACGTTGTGCTTTCAAAATAGGTAAGAACTAAACCGACTTTATATAGTTTTCTCTTAAGCAGAATTTCTACCGGCATTGATAATCCCAAACGAACAACGTACCACCAGTTTTTCGTACGTATTTTTTAAAGGAGATTTTAATTGTTCCTGCTCAATTTCGCGGATTTTAGTCATGGCAAATTGCTGAATAGTCACCAGCGGAAGTACCATCTTTTCACGCATACTCACCGAAAGCTGCTCTACCGGATAGCCGGCCATAAGTTCATGATTGCCGGTGAGCCTGAATAAGTATTTTTTTGTAATCTCGTATTCTTCATAGATCATATTCCATATCTCCCCAAACTTACTGTCTTCCGATAAATGTTCCGTAAGAGGGAAGAAACATTTCATCATTGCCATCTCACAATTATCAATCAGTGTTCTGAAAAATAAGGAGTCTTTGTAGAGTTTTTTCAACTGGCTGAGTTTTCCCCGTTCTTCCAATTTCTGCAGGGCATACCCAACGCCGTAATAGCCGGTTACGTTCTGCTTGATCTGGCTCCATGAACCTACAAAAGGAATGGCACGAAGGTCTTCCATATTCATTTTTCCTTTCTTCCTTTTGGTAGGGCGGCTACCGATATTGGTTTCGCTGTAAAATTTCAGAGGGCTTATCTGTACCAGATAATCCATGAAATCGGGATGGTTTTTTAAACCACTATACGATTTGAAACTCTCATCAGCGAGTTCTTGCAACAATTCCTCTTCTCCTTTTTCAAGGGTAATATGATGATTGGAAAAAAGGTCGTTTGAAATACCAGCGTGCAACAACTGCTCCATATTATATTGAGCAGAATCAACTGTTCCAAAATTGGAACTTACCGTTTGCCCTTGAATAGTGAGTTGTATTTCCTTGTTAGCAATATTCTTACCCATAGAAGCATAAAATTTATGCGTTTTACCACCGCCTCTTGCCGGAGGGCCACCACGCCCGTCAAAGAAGATTACATTAATTCCATATTCTTTCGATACAGTTGTAAGTTGTTCTTTGGCTTTGTAAATGCACCAGTTCCCCATCAAATAGCCACCATCTTTGCTACCATCTGAAAATCCGAGCATGATGGTCTGCGTGTTATTCCTGCGTTTCAGGTGTTCACGATAATCTTTATTTTCAAGTAAAGCCCTTAGAGTGTGTCCTGAATTTTGCAAGTCTTGTACCGATTCGATCAGCGGAACAATATCCACTTTCATCTCTTCTCTTTTCCATCCACACAAAACAAATAATCCATAGATCTCAAATACGTTCATAGCAGTTTCCGCATGGCTGATGATGTAACGGTTACACCCTGCTTCTCCATTATACCGCTGAATTTCTTTGATCACTTTGATACTTTCAAAAGTATCGTTGATGATAGGATCGCCGTAATCTTTGTGAGGAAGTTTTTTATTGTTTTTTGAGAAGAAATCTATCTTTTTTTCATCACTCAGTTTTTCATAATCAGACGGAAAAAAAGAACCGGAATCGGCCAGTGCAGCAAAGACTTTTTTATGAATGGAGCTATCCTGTCTTACATCGAGCGAAGCGAAATGTAATCCGAAAACATGAACCTTATTGATAAGATCGTCAATAAGATAGCAGAATAATCCGTTATGTTGATAAACTAATATCTCTCTGATATTTTTTAATATACCAAGAATATCTTCTTTCTTGATCTCCGTGCGGCTTTCAGGAATAAAAATATTATTGTACAACTGTTTTTCGAGATCAATCAATAATACATCTACTCCTTTGAAAGTGAGTCTGCGCCTTAGTCTTCGAATTTCGAGATAATAGCATTTAATGATTCCTCCCCGTAAAGCATCAGCCACTTTCAAGGTGATCTCAGAATTTACAAAAGGATTTCCATCTCTGTCGCCGCCGGGCCAAAAGCCCATCTTCACTACTGGGTTATTTTGATAATCTATTTCGGGAAATTGATTTTTTAGAAAGGAAGAGATTCTTCCACCCGCCTGAAAAAAGACATTTTCCAGATACCAGATAAGGCTCAGGGCCTCATCATAAGGAGAGGGTTTCTCTTTTTTGAAGAAAGGTGTTTTACCCAATTGCTGTAAATACATATTAATATGGGCCGTGTTATTTTCCGAAAGAGCCTTGGACAAATCGTTGATAATTCCTAAAACGGATCCGGGATAAAACTGTGTGGGATGTGCCGTGAGAACAATTTCTACCGAAAAATCCTGAAGCTTTTTTGCAAGTTCTTTTTCTTTTTTATTTTGTATTACCTCTACTTCCAGTTGTTTTAAAGTTCCTGCTCCCGTAGTTTCATGTACATATTTGAAAGCGGCATCTTCAAGGGCATCGAATAGTACCACCTGCCTTTCCACAAATTGTATAAAGCGAAAAAGAAGGTCCATCTTTTCAGATTGAGTATGGTAGGAATCGTCTTTGGAAAAAAAATCTTCAATAATCTGCTCGGGGCTTTGTTTTTTCTTGTACCCTTCCTCACAGCTATTTAAAAATAACGATAAAAGTATCCCTGTTTTTTCAATTCTGTGAAAGGGTAAAGAAGTGAAAAGACTGTTGTACAATTGGAATTTTAAGCTGACATAATTTTTAAAATTTTGTAAACTGTTAGAAACATACTGATCCATAATATCTGATAAATTAAGAGAAAAAATAAAGTACTGCGGCTGTAAAGTTCGCTGAAAATTAGTCAAAAACCAGCATACTTTTTAAAAACCATCATCATTTGGTTGTATATTTGCACCGTCGTTTATGAAAAAAATATTCTTCATATTATTGTTTACAGTTTGTCTTTCGGTGATCAGTACAGAGGTTTTGGCTCAATGTTCTATTTGCTCCAAAACCGTTATGCAAATGGGAACCAAGCCTGCTGAAGGATTCAATACCGGCATTATTTATCTGATGGTAATTCCTTATCTGGCTGTAGGAATTATCGGCTATCGTTGGTGGAAAAGTGAAAAGAACAAATCTTAGATTTATCTTCTGAATTCTTTTTTTTCAAGATATCTTTTTGCAAAGAGGTAAATATTAAATCCGGGTTCATCAAGAGCTATGGATATCTGTCTCTCCAATTCTACCTTATCAATCCCTTTCATTCTCTGGTTTTGAATTAATGCCCATACTTTTTCTGTCATCAAATGTAGCTTCTGTCCGGAAGAATTAAATTCCATTGAATTCATCTTTTTGTATAATTCAGCAATTCCTTTTTTTTCCGAAGCGATGGTTTTGAAAATAGGAATTCGTGTAGAGGTTGTATTGAGAATAGGGCCAAGCATTTGTCTTAAAGCATAATAGAAACTGTCTGCTCCGGGCCTGTCGTATTTGTTGATCACAAAAATGTCGGCTACTTCCATCAATCCTGCTTTCATAGTTTGTATTACGTCGCCTCCTTCAGGAACCAGCATCACAATGGTGATATCGGCGAGTGCCGCAATATCTACTTCGCTCTGTCCCACTCCCACAGTTTCTATAATGACATAATCAAAACCGGCACTTTTCATTATATCAGAGATCTCAATGATTTTTGGGTGAAGCCCCCCCAGAGACCCCTTACTTGCAAGTGAACGGATAAAAACATCCGGATGAGTGTACCATTCACTCATACGAATTCTGTCGCCTAATAAAGCTCCTTTATTAAAAGGAGAAGATGGATCTACACAAAGAACACCTACCTTTTTTCTATCCCGGGTCATCTCCCCTATCAGGGCATCTACGAGGGAGCTCTTGCCGGCGCCTGGCGCCCCGGTAATGCCAATAATCTTTGCAGAGGATGGTTTCAATTGCATCAGCAACTCTTCATACCCTTCCGATTCATTCTCTACCAGAGAAATGGTACGGGCAAGTGTTCTGAAATTTTTTTCTGATAATTCGGGAAGAGTGGCCACCATCAACAATTTATTTCAAATTTAAAAGAATTCTCATACAGTTCGCTTCTTATAGAGGATTGTAATTTACAAAATTATCTTTAGCTTTAAATTGCACACAACAAAACAGATGAATGATCAACTTTATTCCCATATTCCCTTTGTCTATTGTGGTATATCCCGGAGAAAGGCTCAACCTGCATATATTTGAGCCGAGATACAAACAACTTATCAAAGAATGCGTTGAACAAAAAAAACCGTTTGGGATACCTGTTGTGATTGATAATAAGATGAACGAGATGGGAACGCTGCTTGATGTCACCGGCATATCCAAAACGTATGAAACAGGAGAAATGGACATCACTACACAAGGCGTAAAGGTTTTCAGGATACTCGAGGTGATTCATGAAATCCCTGAAAAATTATACAGTGGAGCCATCGTAAACTATCCCCATAATCATGAACATGGAAGCCGCCATTTGATGGATAAATTACTTGCTGCTATGAAGGAGTTGCATGGAATATTAAAAGTAAATAAGCCTTTGCATAAAGGAGAATTAGGAAGCTATGATGTAGCGCATAGTGTAGGCCTTACTTTGCCGGAAGAGTTGGAATTGCTTTCGTTAATGAATGAGCTTCACCGGCAGGAATATTTAAAGAGACATCTGGCAAAAGTAATCCCTATAGTAGCAGAAATGGAATCACTGAAAGAAAAAATAAAATTGAATGGCCATTTTAAAAATATTTCAGGGTTTGAGATTTCGTAATGAAAGATGTTTATTGGTGTGATGGCTTATCGCATGACTACTCGTTGATGGTATGTTTTACCGAAGAATCATTGAAATTAATTATTTTTCCATTTTGAAAAAAAATAAAAATCACTTTGGACACAACTACTCTTTGTTTTGATTTTGGTAATACACGCCTTAAATGTGGTGTATTTATTACCGGCGATTTAGCCGAAGTATTTACATTGGAAGACGACAGCAATGGCACTATGAATAAGTTGATTGATAAATACAAACCTGAGAGCGTTATTCTTTCTTCGGTAATAAACCACAATCCGGGAATTGAAAAAATAATTACAAACCGTTCTTTATTTTTAAAATTAGATGCTTCCGCTAAATTACCTTTTACAACTCCTGTGGGTAAACCGGAAACCATCGGTGCCGACAGATTGGCTTTGTGTGCCTCTGCCGTTTATTTGTATGAAGGCCAGAATAATCTTGTGATTGCCCTTGGCTCGTGCATTACTTATAATTTTATTAATAAATACCATAGTTTTATTGGAGGAAGTATTTCGCCGGGTATGGAGATGCGCTTTAAGGCGTTGAATTATTATACTGCCAGGCTTCCTTTGATAAAAGCGGATACAATGGTCAACGCATGGAATTTTCCGTTGATCGGGTACGATACCAATACCAATATTTTAAGTGGAGTACTGCAGGGAATGGCGGCTGAAATTGATGGTATTATCAATGAATATAAGGAAAAGTTCGAGAATTTTAACGTGCTTTTAACCGGTGGAGATACTGTCAATTTTGTACGGCACCTGAAAAATAAGATATTTGCCGACCCCTATTTGATTCTTAAGGGCCTATATGCAATCAGCAAATACAACCATGACATCAAAAATTAAACTTACCTGCTTCATACTGGCCGCATTTCCGCTGTTTTGTTTTGCTCAGGAAAATTCTCCCTATTCAAGATATGGCATTGGGGATATTGTTCCTCTATCCAATATAGCCAACAGGGGCATGGGGGGTATATCTGCTGGCTATTCTGACCCTACTTCAATCAATACCGTGAACCCGGCCACATACAGCGACCTTGTTTATTCAACCCTCGATATAGGCGTTGAGTATGACGGAAGAACGCTCAAAAGTAAGAATCCTCTGGGGAGCTATAAATCCAATAATGGGATTATCTCTTATATGCAGTTCGGCTTTCCTTTATTAATGGGAAATAAGAAAGCACAAAGAAATAAAATGGCATGGGGCCTCACTATGGGTTTAAGGCCTATTTCAAAAATTAATTACAAAATAGTGAACACATCGTTCAATTCCATTGATACCACTTCTACAACTTATGAGGGAAATGGAGGAGTGAATGAAGCATTTATCGGAACAGGATTGAGGTTCAATAAATTCAGGATCGGTATCAATACTGGCTATCTTTTTGGAGAAAAAGATTATGATACACGCTTATTTTTTAATAATGATACGCTTGCTTATAAGAGCGCTCATTATGGTACACAAACACAGTTTGGTGGTGTTTTCCTGAATGCCGGAGTTCAATTTGCTGATTCGGTTGGTAAAGGAGTGCTCAGATTGGGTGCTTATGGAAACTTAAAAAGAAACTATAGCGCTACCAGAAATAATGTGGTAGAAACATTTGATTATAATGCCAATACCGAGGTGCCCACAAGGATAGACAGTGTCTATGAACAAGATGGCCAAAAAGGTAAAGTAACCATGCCGGCTACCTTTGGAGGAGGATTTACCTATACGACCGACCATCTGGTGGTTGGTGCTGATTATGAAACTACTAAATGGAGTGATTATCGTTACTTTGGTCAAAAAGATAATGTAAAGAATAGCTGGATAGCAAAAATGGGATTACAATATTTACCTGCTTCTCAGGGATCTACCGGATATTTTAATTATGTAAAGTACAGAGCAGGCTTTTCTTTTGGTAACGATTACATCAATATAGGAAATACCCTTCCGATATATACGGTAAGTGTAGGTGGGGCATTCCCATTAAAACTGAAACACAGTTTTTATGATCTTCAGTATAGTATTATGAATTTCACCTTTGAATACGGAAGTCGCGGTAATAGTAAAAATAATATTACTGAAAGTCTTTATAAGGTAACCTTTGGTTTTTCTTTGAGCGATATATGGTTTCGCAGGCATGTGTATGAATAGTAGGATTCCTCATCGTATATTTATACAATATTATTTGTAATGAATTTTTTCAAAATAAACACACTTTTTATAGCAGCAGCTTTTACTACAGGCTGCTTTTTTGTTTCATCTTGTGAGAATTCATTGGAGGATATTAATAAGATTACCTCAAAAAGAATTGGGGTAGAAGTAGCTAAAGATGTGAAGATCATTTATTCATTGGGAGAAAAGACAACTGCGGAAATAACAGCCCCTATAATGCTTCGTCACCAGGAAGCTACTCCTTATACTGAGTTTACAAAAAAAATACATGCTGACTTCTTTGACGATAGCCTGCGCATTGATAGCCGGCTTGACGCTCATTATGCAAAATATTTCGAGACAGAAAGCAAAGTCTTTATGAAAGACAGCGTAGTGATCATGAATAATAAAGGCGATACCCTGTATTGCAATGAATTGTATTGGGACCGTAGAAGAGTGGGAGAAGAGTTTTATACGGATAAGCCGGTACGCATACGCACCCCCACAGAGATTCTCGACGGCGATGGCCTGGATGCACCACAGGATTTCAAAAGCTGGCATCTAATAAATGGCAGGGGAATTGTGAGGGTAAGTTCGACAGAATTTCCTCAGTAATTGATATTTTGCCAAACTCGTAAATTCTTCTTCTTATCTTTCAACAGAAGGTTAAACAAGTTAGAAAAGTCTTGCAAACAAAACCTGAGAGGATTTAAAGATTTGAAAGAATTTCGTCAATGAAACCAATTTCTTAATAATTTAAAAATAAAAAGATGAGCAAATATGCAAATGCTGAGTGGCACGGTACCGCTAAGGAAGGAAAAGGAATTATTTCTACTGAAACAAAGACACTGAATAATGCGCCATTTACGTTCGCCTCAAGATTTGGCGATGCTAAAGACGGAACCAATCCTGAAGAATTGATAGCTGCTGCCCACGCGGGATGTTTTTCAATGAAACTAAGCCTGGTATTGAATGAAGCGGGCTTTACACCGGATAAGATAGAGACTAAGTGTGATATTACTTTCGGCAACGGCGCTATTTCAAAATCGCACCTGACCGTGAAAGCAAAAGTTCCCGGCATCACTAAAGAAAAATTTGATGCCTGTGCAAAAGATGCAAAAGAAAACTGTCCTGTTTCGAAGTCACTAAGTTCAGATATTGACATTTCGATGGAGGCTACTTTAAATTGATAACAAGTTAATAGGAATCAGTAATGAGTAATTAGCTGGTATCCTCATTACTGATTTCTTTTCTCTCCTACATATGGGTGAAGTTGAATTACAAACTGACAATAATCTATTGACCATTCGTGCTACCATATACTTTTATGGTAATGCAGCAGATCCGGCTTTGAGTGAACAGATTGCAAAAGACATAGCGGATCATTGGAATGAGCCTAAGGGAAAAGTGATCATAAAAAGAAATCTCTATAATGTTCTTTTTGATATAAAAGGAATTTATGAGTCTCTGCTTACACCTGAAATGATTTTTGAAAATACCGACCCACATAATAATTATTTTCGTGTGGAAGAATATGCGCATGGTAATATTTCTTTTGTAGATGGTTTGGGATCCAATACCGGCTATTTCAAACTGGAAAATTTATTAAATAATTCAACAACTGCTGCGCATGAATTTGGTCATACTCTTGGCCTGGATCATCCACGAATTTTAGATATTCGGGGAGAAGGCCAGCCAGGTATCATGTACCCCCGCGGCACTTTGGTGGACCCTCAATTTCAATATGATCCTACTGTTCCAGCCGGAGTAAAAGGGGGAACAATGAATCCATTTACCAGGAAAGTATTTCAATCGGATATTGATGATCTTACATTAAATAAGCTCAGTTTTAATAAAAATGGATTCGCTGTTCTTGGAGATTTTTCCAGTGTGTGGCATGATGCACAAGCCCCAGGCCTGTGAAGCAATCATTCAATAAAAAAATAAAACCATCATTATTTGTTTGTTTAGCGCACAGGTGAAACCCGATAGCTATAATCTTTGCCCAATAAAAACGATATTGCACCATCATTTTTTTAATTATTTCTCATGTCAATACTTACTGTAGAAAATTTATCCAAATCCTATGGTCGTATTCAGGCGCTGAAAAATGTAAGTTTTTCGGTGCCTGAAGGATCCGTTTTTGGAATACTCGGTCCCAATGGAAGTGGCAAAACCACCACGCTGGGAACCATTACTGATATTTTGAAACCTACTTCGGGAACGTACAAACTTTTTGGCGAACCCGCGTCGGCAGACAATCGCAAAAAGATCGGTACCTTATTGGAAACGCCTAATTTCTATCATTATTTATCGGCAGTAAAAAACCTGGAGATTGCCGCTGAGATAAAACAACATGGGAAAGAGGATATTGACCGTGCTTTGGAGATCGTGGACCTTACAAGAAGGAAAGATTCCAAATTCAGTACCTATTCCCTGGGAATGAAACAGCGGCTTGCTATAGCCTCTTGTTTGCTGGGCAATCCTTCCGTATTGATTTTTGATGAGCCTACCAATGGGCTTGATCCGGTAGGAATTGCAGAGATCAGGGAATTGATGAAGAAGCTATCACGCGAAGGGAAAACCATTATCATGGCGAGCCACTTGCTGGATGAAGTGGAGAAAGTGTGTACAGATATGGCTATTTTGAAAAGAGGTGAATTGATCACTTCAGGAAAAGTAAATGAAATTTTATCGAATGAAGATATGGTGGAAGTATCCGCAGCCGATAATGAGAAATTATTGGAAGTATTAAAAAGAATGAGCGGGCCCACAAAGGTTACGGATGAAAACGCTATGCTAAAAATATTCTTCCCGGTAGGCACTGCCAATCTTACGGCTATCAATCATTACTGCTTCGATAACGGTATCACACTCAATCATCTTTTACTCAAAAAACAAAGCCTTGAAGCAAGGTTTTTTGAACTTACCAATAATTAAACTCATGCTACATTTATTAAAAATAGAATGGCTCAAAGTAAAAAATTACAAAGCATTCTGGGTATTTACCATTCTTTATGCATTTGCCATCCTCGGAATTAATTATACAGGATTTTATATTAATGAGCTTACGGTAGAGAACTTACCTGCCAGCCAGATGTTGCTGGGAAGCCCTTATGCTTTTCCGAAAGTATGGCAAACAGTGGGTTTTATGAGTAGCTGGCTCCTTTATTTTCCCGGCATACTTTTCATCATGCTGCTGACCAATGAATTTAATTTTAAAACTCACCGCCAGAATATCATTGATGGATGGACGAGAAAAGAATTTATCACCGTAAAATTTGTTTTTGCGATTTTGTTTTCACTGGCAGCAACTATTTTTAATTTTCTGGTAGCTTTATTATTTGGTTTAATCACCAGCGGATCTCATTTTGCATTTGCAGGGATGGAAAATGTAGCCTACATCTTCATTCAAACTGTTGCCTATATTACCTTTGCCATGTTCCTTGCCATTCTTTTCAGAAAGAGTGGAGCGGCCATCGCGGTTTTCTTTTTATACGGATTGATTTTTGAATGGCTCTTTACAGTGTTGATCAATTTTCAATTGCATCTTACCCCTGTTGGATATTTTTTGCCATTGCAGGCAACAGATGTAATGCTTCCGATTCCATTTGGAAATAAGGTGATTTATAAAGGTGCCCCTGATATCTGGATTATGGTAATTGCGAGTGTGGCCTATATCTGCGCCTATTATTTCTTTGCTTTGAAGAAGTTTACGAAGGATGATCTGTAAAAAGAGTGGAGTAGAAGGGATTTAGATAGAAAGGAGAAGATTTCTTTTTCCCGGTTATGATGAACAAGTAAATTTAGAAAATTTCAGTGCCTTTTAATCCCGTATTTTTAATTACGCCCTGTCAATTCATTAATGGCAGATTCAATGGTTGGATATAAAAATGTGAATCCTGCAGCTTTTATTTTTTTATTACTTACGGTAGTGCTTTTCAAGATCTCCATGCTGCGTTTGCCGAGAATTAATCTTAAAAGTAAGGATGGAACATATACTGGAGTAAAGAATTTATGTCTTACATTTTCTGCCATTAGAAGAACTAATTTTTTTTGCGAAACGGGTTCGGAAGCTACCGCATTGTAACCTCCGTTCAGAAAATTGTTTTCAATGGCTTCGCAATACATTCTACATAGATCGTCAATGTGTATCCAGCTTATGATTTGTTTTCCACTGCCCATCAGTGCAGCAATCCCGAATCGTAAAGGTGTTTTGAATTCTTTGAACGCTCCCCCCTCTTTGCTCAGAACGATTCCTGTCCTTAATTTTATCAGCCGGATTCCAAGTCCCGTTATTGGGTCAACACTGGCTTCCCAGAGAAGTGTAGTCTCTCCAAGAAACCCTTTTGCGGGTAAGTCTGTTTCGATAAAGCCCTCTCTCCTCCCGGAAGAAGCTACATCCTTTCCATACCAACCGATGGCCGATGCAGAAACGAATGTCTTTACATTGTGTTCACCGGCCTTTAAACAGGATATGATTAATCCGGCGCTTTTGGTGCGGCTTTCAAGAATTTTTTTCTTGTATTCCGTAGTCCACTTCTTTTCCATAACATTTGCACCGGCAAGGTGAATAATATGATCAGCTCCTTTTACAACTTCAGCATCTATTATTTTTTTATCTACATCCCAATAGCTATAATTGATTTTTGGATTTGAAGAATGGCTGATCTTTTTTCTCGATAAAATGATTACGTCGTAACCTATTTCAACCAGATAGCGGGAAAGATGATTGCCGATAAGCCCTGTACCGCCGGAAATGAGAACAACAGCCATTCTTTTTTTATTCAAAAGTAAATGATTTCGTACTACTCATTTCTAAAGAAGTTATAGAGAACCCCTGCTTTTTTCCCAATTGTAACGGAGTAAATTTTTTTTCAGGGCACTAAACCCTCTTGGGTATATCGTGAAAGTCTGAACCTCTTGTTAAAAATATAAGTACAAATGACTTTCTGCAAGATTGGCATTTCCGCAATAGAAAATTATCGTAAATTAGTTTAGTTTTAAAAAAATTACGGAGCTTGAAAGATGAGGCGACGAAAAAATATTTAAGAATCATTGTATGAAAAATTTCCTTTTACTTCTTATGCTGCTGGCGATATACCCTGTCGCTTTTTCACAGCAGATTACCTATACACAGCCCGAATCACAGGATTCAAGGTCGCTCGATTTTGATATCATTGGAAAAATTCAGGGAAATTTTCTGATTTATAAAAGTATCAGAAACAATTATGCAATTTGTTCGTATGATAATTCAATGCGTTTACTAAATCGGATAGATCTCCGTTTTATGCCCGACAAGGTGCTCAATACCGACTTCATAGCTTATCCCGATTTTGCCTGGCTCATCTATCAATATCAGAAAAGAAGTATTGTACATAGCATGGCTGTGAAAATTAATGGAGATGGCAAATTGTTGACCGACCCGATAGAACTGGATACTACCGATATCAATTTTTTAGCAAGTAATAAAATTTACAGTACCATCTATAGTGAAGATAAATCCAAGATAATGATTTATAAGATACAGAGAAGAAATGGAAAATATAATTTTACGACACTATTATTCAACGACAGCTTACAACTCTTACACAGATCGAGGATAGAAACCAATTACGATGACCGTAAGGATATGTTCAGCGATTTTTTTGTGGATAATGACGGCAATTTTGTTTTTACCAAAGGCAATAAATCAAGTACCAAAGATTATATGCAGGATTTGTCGTTGATAACCAAAGCTCCGGACGCTGATTCGTTTGTAGAAAATGCATTTGACCTTTCAGGTAAATACCTCGATGCGATCCGTTTAAAAATAGATAATCTGAACAGGCATTACATTATTAATTCATTGTATTATACGAAAAAGAGGGGCAATGTAGAAGGGATATATACTGCTGTGTGGGATAGGAATGATAGTAAAATACTTACACAGAATTTCCAGTTCCTTGGAGATTCTGTAAGGTCAGTTGCAAAATCGAGCAGTGGAAGCAAGTCGGCGCTGAACGACTATTTTATAAGAGATGTTATATTGAAAAAGGATGGTGGATTTATATTAACTGCAGAAGATTTTTATTCGCAATCACGTTCTTCACCCTGGGACAGATATGATTATTTGTATGGTTATCCTTCTTTTTCGCCTTATAATTATTATATGTATTCGCCTTATTCGTATGGTTACGGCAGGTACCCCTATTTTTATAACGACAATCAACAACGTTATTATTACAACAACGTGCTTGTATTTAGTATGGATAAAAGTGGAAAACCAGACTGGGTGAATGTGATTAGTAAATCGCAATATGATGACCAGACTGATAATTTTCTTTCTTATATGATTATGCTCACCGGAGGGCAGCTTCACTTTTTGTTCAATTCATTGGAGAGGCGCACACTGCTTTTAGGAGACCAGAGTATATCAGGCTCGGGTAAACTTACCAGAAACCCTCCTTTGAAAAGCCTTGACAGGGGATATCAGTTTATGCCAAGGTATGGTAAGCAGGTGAGCGCTACTGAATCTCTGATACCTTGTACTTACCGGAATTATATTTGTTTTGCCAAAATCGAATTTTAGGTATTCCCGCTATTATTTAATCTGAAAGTGGCCTGCTTTGCGCCAGTGGTTTTTGCATATAAATGCCTAAAATATTCCGAAAAGTAAAGGCAAACGGTTATGATAAAAGGAACGGAGTTGTTTTGATTTTACTATGGTAGAAATGAGCGTATAGATTAATTGACATATTTTCACTTTCATAGAAAAGATCAGTCTTTAAGAATTTTAAGATCATCCTTCCTCCTTAAAATATAATAACAATGAAGAAAATTTTATCCTTTTTTTTAACCATTACTTGCTTATTGATAATTGATAATACTATTGCCCAAACCACGGGCTCCTATCGCTTTTCTTATGAATTTACTTTTCAACGCGATACTAATGATGTGAACTCAAAAATGAAAGAACTTTTTGTTTTAGATGTGTTCAAAGATCATTCTTCATTTGTAAGTTTTAATAAACTGAGAAATGACAAGTATTTAGATAGCCTGCTGAAAAGTGTTGAAAGTGCGGGAGGCGTAGGTTCTATACGATCAATAAATATCAGGAAGCCTGGTGGATCAGCATCGGAAAACGTCATCTATAAATTCCCTGATGGACATCTTGAATTTCAGAGAAAAATTAGTGGCGGATTGTATGGATATAAGGAAGATTGGCATCCTGCATGGAATATTACAGATAGTGTCGCTACTTACGCGAATTACCATTGCCAGGTAGCAACGATTACATACGGGGGGAGGAATTGGAAAGCATGGTTTACTACCGACATACCGGTACAGGATGGCCCATACAAGTTCATGGGTTTACCCGGCCTTATTGTAAGAATGGAAGATGATAAAGGCCAGTGCCTTTATGAACTTACTGAAGTAAAAGATTTCACAGATGGTAACAATTCAATTCCCAAAGCTGACCTGGTAAGCAAAAATGATTTTATAAAAATGGTAGAAAACGGGATCAACCGGCCTTTCTCGGCGGGTATGGCTGGGAAGACGATTTCTATGAAAGATAAAGAAGGTAATCCCATCTCAATGGAGGAAATGGAAAAAAGGAGGCAAGATGCACGGAGAAAGAATAATAACCGCATTGAATTGAAATAATCACTTACATGAAACTGTTGCTAACCGCTGCTTTTTGTGTTATGACGATGATTTGCTTTTCGCAAAGTATCATTACAGGAATATGTAAAAATAATAAGGGTGAACCGGTTCCTTATGCCAGCATTACCATTCTCAATCCTGAAAATAATAAGATCATCGCTTTTAAAGCGGCAGATGCAGAAGGGAATTATATGGTTAGTTTTCAAACGATGTTACCAAAAGTGCTTATCAGATTCAGCCTCATCAATTTTTTGCCGGTTATAAAAACCATAGAAAATAGAACACAAACAGTAGATTTTATTGTAATCGAAAAGATTACCACACTCAAGAATATAATGGTAAAGCCACCTATGGTGTATCAGAAAGGCGACACCATTGTACATGATGTGCAACAATACGCCAATACAAACGATAGAACACTTTCAGATGTTATAAAGAAGATGCCCGGTGTGGAAGTGGACGAAAGTGGAAAAATAAAATACCAGGGCAAGGATATTAATCAGTTTAACGTAGAGGGTAAAGACCTGATGCAGGGGCAATACGGCATTATTCCTAATTCGATCCCTTATAATGATGTGAGCAAGTTTGAAATAATTCAAAACAACCAGCCGGTCAAAATGTTGAAAGGTAAAGTGCCGTCGGATGCTGCAGGTGTAAATATAAAACTTAAAAAAGCGGTGACTTATACCGGCACCGGCAGTGTGGGATTAGGAGCTGCTCCTTTTTTGTGGTCTGCAAAGATTACCCCTATGCTTTTATCAAAAAAAGAACAAGCACTCGTCAGTTTCAAATCAAATAATACGGGCGAAGATGTGAGTAGTGACCTGAATACAATTCTTCTCACAAGTGGCTTTGAAGGTTACAGTAGAGATGTGTTGACCGGAGGCCTTTTGAATACTTCTATGGTAAATCCGCCATCGCAGATAGATAAACAGCGGTATTGGTTTAACCGGTCGCACGCAGTAAGTGCCAATATTCTTATTCCATTAAAAAAAGATTGGGAGTTAAAATCAAACTCCATGTTTTTGGACAATGATTTAAAACTTACAGGCAACCTGCAAACTTCAGTTACCAGTGTTGATAATAACGGCAATGCTACCATTATTAATTACAAGCGTGCAGCAACCGATGAGGCACATCATCAAAAATTAAAAACCACACTGACACTTAACAGAAACAATGAGAAAAATTTTTTCCGGAACAGCCTCATCTTTACAACTGATAAAGACCATGATAAAACAGACCTTTTCATAAATAACCTACCAGCTTACCAGCATACCCGGGCTAACGGATACTCGATTCAGAATTCATTAAGTTCTTTATTTTCTCTTGATAAAAAGAAAAAATATACTGCCAATATTCAATCTTATTTCAACTTTATTTCGGACCCGCAATTGTATCGTATAGATTCTTTACATGGACTGGAGTTTCCTGAACCCGATATGCAAAATGCCCTTTCGTTTATCCAAAACGAAACCCTTCATACCATTACAGCTAATAACACATTTTCTCTCGGGTTTACAAAATGGAAATGGAATATGATGCCTGCGGTACTGATTAATTATTCCCAAAACAGGTTATCATCCGATATGGAAACTATCAATCCGCCTTTGGTAGAAAAATACAGTTATCCATGGAAAAATAATTTACATTTTCGTGAGTTGAAGACTAGTGTTGACTACAGAATATACAGACAAACTGAAAAGTGGTCCGTATCAATAGACATACCATTTTCTGCTGTAGTACTTAAGGCCCTGGATAAAGCTGACTCTTTTAATAATGCTCTTCGTAAAAATGTTCTGGAACCTTCTACGTATGTTCAATATATACTGAATAATAAATTTAAAGTGACTGCATCAGCTGGAAGGCAATATTTATTTGCAGATATACAGGGAGTTTACCCCGGATTTATTTTTTCCTCATTGAACTTTAATGCCAATAATGGACCCATAGCTGTGAAGCAAAACAGGTACCTCGCCAGCAAACTCATTTATAAAAATATACTTGACAATGTTGACGCAAGTATAGGTTATAGTTTTTCACAAACTTTATCAAACGTTATTCTTTCACGCGAAATCAGCAACAGCGGGCAAGAGGTATTGTCGGCTAAAGAACTTGATAACAGCAGTAACAATAATAGCGTCCGTTTGGGGGTTAGCAAATATTTTACCCGGGCATCAACGAGCCTTAACTTTGGATACAATTTCACTACTGCCCAATCCGAAAACCTTGTTAATAATAGCTTGTTTCCCGTAAAAAATATTTCCAGTTTGTTTTCGGCAAAGATTGAAAATGCCACATTCAACTGGTTAGTGGCGAGTTATGAAGTCTCCTACAACATTAGTAAGAGAGCTGGCAACAGTGTAAATAACAGAAGCCGCTTTTTGGGACAGTCTGTAAAACTGGTTATCAGCCCTGGAAAGGAAGGAAGCTTTATTGGTTCTTATGACGCTACTTATTACACTATCGGCAAACAGAATTTCTTTAATAAATTTCTTGACGCATCTTATCGTTACACTTTTGGTAAAAGAAAAACAGATGTGGAATTAAAATGGATGAATGTACTCAATACAAAAGAATTTAAGCAGGTCGTCATTTCAACTGTAGAAACCAATATTACCCGGTTTACACTGCGTCCGGCACAATTCTTACTAAGCGTCAGGACGAACCTGAGAAGGTAATACCAGGATGATAAAAATAATTTTGAGATTGGGTTAATTAAATTGGAGCCAGGAAGAAATAATACTCATGGCAAGGGATGGCGACGGCAGATTATTATACTCAAAACCTGTTACAATTACTTTTGCTTCATAAAGACTTAGTATTAGGTTGGGATTTGATTGTATATATATTATCACGAAAACTCCGGAAGTGTCATTTATACTTTTAATTTTTTACTTTTGTCATTCATTTAATTTTCTATTGTGACAGGAATATTTCGGGCCAATAATCCACTCAATACTTTCCTGCTTTTAGTGTATGGAATACTCTTAAAGTTTGTATGGCTTCTTCATCCACAGATTCCTGTACCGCAAAAATCTTACGGATTTCTTTTCAATGATGTTCTCACGTATATTAAACCTTATCTGGATGGTTATCCTACGGGGTATTTTGTGATAGTGTATCTTTTGCTTTTTATCCAGGCGATCAGCTTCAATCAATTGATCAACAGTAGGAAGCTTATGCAGAAGCCTAACTATTTACCTGCAATGAGTTATTTGCTGATTACGTCTTTTTTTGCCGAATGGAATGTTTTGAGTGCGCCGCTGGTCGTAAACAGTTTACTGATATGGGTGCTGGCAAGGATGAGCAGCCTTAATAATAGTCAACATCCAAAATCAACTTTATACAATGTGGGAATTGTAATAGGGATTTGTTCATTTCTTTATCTACCCTCATTTTCATTTGCGTTGCTTATCATTTTTGCGTTAATGGTAACCCGACCACCCAGAGCTGCGGAATGGTTTATCACGCTCATCGGAATACTTACTCCATGGTATTTTCTGGCCGCAGCTCTTTTTCTTACTAATAATTTGTATTCTTTTCATTTATCGGGATTTGGATTTTCTTATCCCGTTTATAAATCGCTGACTCCCGAACTGATAGGGCTGCTACTCATCGTTTTGTTGACGGTAGCAGGAGGTTTCTTTGTGCAATCAACCTCTTCAAAACAGGTGGTGCAGGTACGAAAAAACTGGGCTCTGCTACTTTTGTACCTGATAGTAGCACTGGCCATTCCATTTATTAATCGCACCCACATGATTGAGTATTGGCTATTGGCCCTGGTGCCGGTCTCTGCATTCATAGCGTGCGCTTTTTATTACCCACGACTTAAGTGGATACCTTCTCTGCTGCAATGGATAATGGTAATTTTTGTGTTGTATATGCAGTATTTTCAAAAATAATTTTGGTATAACTATCTTTACAAAAAAATAATATAATGAAATTTGGTGTGGTTATTTTCCCGGGTTCCAATTGCGACAGAGATGTGATCCATGCACTTCAGGATGATTTACAACAGGAAGTTATTACCTTATGGCATAAGGATAAAGACCTTTCGATGTTTTCTACATCTGATTGTATTGTACTCCCCGGTGGATTTAGCTACGGGGATTACCTTCGATGTGGCGCCATAGCGAGGTTTAGTCCTATGATGCAAAGTGTGATCGCATTTGCCAATAAGGGAGGAAAGGTTTTTGGTATTTGTAATGGATTTCAGATATTATGTGAAAGCGGGTTATTGCCCGGAGTTTTATTGCAAAATGCGCACAGGCAATTTATCTGTAAAAATATTTTCTTAACGAGTGGGAAAAATGATCCGAATTCAATTTATAAAATCCCTGTAGCACATGGTGAAGGAAGATATTTTGTAAAAGATAAAGAACTGGAAGAAATAGAAAAAAATGATCAGGTGCTTTTTAGCTATTGCAATGAAGAAGGAAGAATACATCAAGACTATTCTCCCAATGGCTCTCTGAATGGCATTGCCGGGATTATCAATAAAGAAAGAAATGTATTTGGCATGATGCCTCACCCTGAAAGGGCCTGCAGTCCCATGCTTGGCAATACCGATGGTAGAAAAATAATTAAAGAATTATTTTCAATAAACTAGTGTTACCGGCGCATATTCCTTGTTCGGAATCCAATGGAGTCAAATCGTAAAATCCCTTTCATTTTTTTTGAAAGGGATTTCTATTATTGGTTGCAGAGGTAATTTTTATAAAGCGATCTGTTTTTCTACCATCATCTTCCTTAAGTTAATAAGACCATATCTCATACGGCCGAGTGCTGTATTGATGCTGCAATCTGTGAGTTTGGCGATTTCTTTAAAACTGAGATCAGCAAAATGTCTCATTACAATTACTTCTTTTTGGTCTTCGGGAAGCATGTCCAGCATTTTTCTTACTCTCTCGTGGCTTTGTCCCTGAATTATCTTTTCATCAACTCCTGCTTCAGAAAAATTGAGGACTTCAAAAATGTCGTGATCATCGCTGGTCTTGATAGAAGGACTACGTTTTACTTTCCTGAAATGATCTACACAAAGGTTGTGTGCAATACGCATTACCCAGGGTAAAAATTTCCCTTCTTCAGTGTAACGGCCTCCGTTGATGGTGTCAATTACTTTGATGAAAGCATCCTGGAAAATATCTTCGGCAAGGTATTTGTCCTTTACAAGCAAATAAATAGAAGTGTAAATCTTGTCTTTGTAACGTTCTACAAGACTTGAAAGGGCCTCAGAATCTCCATCGAGATAGAGGTGGATCAGTTGCTGATCGGTCAAATTGTTAATGGTTTTCATAACCTGTTACGATTTTGGTTTAGGATATTGTGTAAGTACCAATTTAAGAGAAAACAATGTAGCAACTTTGTGCGGTGGGCAGAAGGTTCTTCATTCTTTCAGGAAAATTGGAATGCTAAAATTAGATAAATATTTCATACTACCAAATATTTTCTTAAAATTTTTTTATTTATTTTTTTTAACACAATAAAATAGGCACATCTGTATATGAAATCGGGAATGATTAATTTTGTACAGATACATGAATACAGAAAAAATTTCCCCGAAAGAAAAATCATCCTCCATAAAACATCAGCAGAATATTTTTATAAAAGGTGCGAGAGTTCACAATCTTAAAAATATAGATGTGGAGATTCCACGCAATAAATTAATTGTGGTAACGGGAGTTTCGGGCTCCGGAAAATCTTCTTTAACCATAGATACCTTATTTGCCGAAGGCCAAAGGCGTTATGCAGAAAGCATGAGCGCTTATGCGAGGCAATTTATGGCACGCATGAATAAGCCCGATGTGGATTATATAAAAGGGTTGTGCCCTGCAATTGCTATTGAACAAAAGGTAATTACAAGAACACCTCGATCTACCGTCGGTAGCATGACAGAGATTTATGATTATCTCAGGCTCTTATTTGCAAGAATTGGAAAAACTATTTCTCCCATATCAGGAAGAGAAGTGAAGAAAGATGATGTGACTGATGTGGTGAAAGCGATCAATGATTTAAAAGCTGGTGATAAAGTATTGATGCTAATGACTTTCAAACAATTGAATCATAGAGATATAAAAGAAGAATTGCATATTCTAATGCAGAAAGGATTTTCAAGATTGTATATTGATAATAAAATAGTGCGCATCGAGGATCTACAGGAAGAGAAAAATCTCACTTCTTTTCTTTCTCATAAAATTGTGTATGTTTTGATTGATCGTCTGGTGGTAAAAGCTTCGGTGGGTTCCGAGGCCGGCGACGAAGATAATCACCGCATTGCAGATTCTGTGAATACTGCATTTTATGAAGGCGAAGGTGAAATGGTCCTTGAGATAAATGGAAAAGAAACGATTCCTTTTTCTAACAAATTTGAATTGGACGGAATAAAATTTGAAGAGCCGGTTCCCAATTTATTTTCTTTTAATAATCCTTATGGTGCTTGTCCCGTGTGTGGTGGATTTTCTTTGGTTCTGGGCATTGACCACGATCTGGTAATTCCCGATAAAAGATTAAGTGTATATGAAAATGGGATTGCCCCCTGGCGTGGAGAAAAATTAGGACAATGGAAAGAACGGTTGATAAAAGTTGCCGGCAAATTTGATTTTCCCATTCACAAGCCTATCATTGATCTTACTGCTGCGCAGTATAATTTATTATGGACCGGTAATGAATATTTTGGGGGGCTGAATGAGTTTTTTAAAGAGGTAGAGCAGAATTTATATAAAATACAATACCGTGTTTTGCTTAGCCGCTATCGTGGAAAAACTTTATGCCCTGAGTGCCACGGTTATCGCCTGAGAAAAGAAGCTTTGTATGTGCAGGTGGCCAATAAAAGTATTGGAGAGCTTTGCGAACTGCCGGTGAAGGATTTGCAGAAATGGTTTGCAGAGATTGAATTATCTGATTTTGATAGAACGGTTGCAAAAAGAATTTTGATAGAGATCAATAATCGTTTAGCAACGTTGCATGATGTAGGCCTCGGCTATCTCACACTCAATCGCCTTGCTAATTCATTAAGTGGTGGTGAAAGCCAGCGCATTCAACTTACAAGAAGTTTAGGGAGTAATCTTACTGACTCACTTTATATTCTGGATGAGCCTTCCATAGGGTTACATTCGAGGGATACAGAAAATTTAATTGAGGTATTGAAACATTTGCAGGCACTTGGCAATACCGTGGTAGTAGTGGAGCATGATGAAATGATGATGCGAAAAGCGGATCATATTATTGATATGGGTCCGCTGGCAAGCCATCTTGGCGGTGAGGTAATTGCAGAAGGAAATTATAATCAGATCATAAAAAATCCTAAGAGCCTTACCGGAAGATACCTTAAAGGGGAATTGACTATTGATCCGCCAAAAAATATCCGCAAATGGAATCGTTCTATAAAAGTGGAAGGTGCACGACAGAATAATTTAAAAAATATTGATGTTGTTTTCCCATTAAATGTTTTGTGTGTGGTAAGCGGCGTGAGCGGAAGCGGGAAGACAACTTTGGTAAAGCAAATTTTATATCCTGCATTGAAAAAATTGAAAGGTGAATTTGCAGAAAAAGTCGGATTGAGCAAAGGCCTTTCGGGTGATATGGATTTTATTTCGCAGATCGAAATGATTGATCAGAATCCTATTGGCAAATCATCACGAAGTAATCCCGTTACTTATATAAAAGCGTATGATGAAATAAGGGAATTATACAGTAAGCAGCCTTTGAGTAAAATACGCGGCTATCAGCCGAAACATTTTTCTTTTAATGTAGATGGTGGAAGATGTGATGCGTGTAAAGGCGAAGGCGAACAGGTGGTAGAGATGCAGTTTCTCGCCGATGTACACCTGTTATGCGATGTGTGCCATGGTAAAAGATTCAAAGAAGAAGTGTTGGAAGTAAAATACAATGATAAAAATATTTTTGATATACTCGAAATGAGTGTGGATGAAGCTATTGCCTTTTTTGGGAAAGAGAAATCATCCGGAAAGAAAAGTGAAATTTCGGGTGCGGAAATAGCAAAAAAAATTCAGCCATTAAGTGATGTGGGTTTAGGGTATATCAAATTAGGGCAATCGTCCGATACTCTTTCCGGTGGAGAAGCACAGAGGGTTAAGCTTGCTTCCTTTTTGGGAAAGGGAAGAGGACAGGGGAATTTACTTTTTATTTTTGATGAACCAACTACAGGACTTCATTTTCATGATATAAAAAAATTATTAGCTTCCTTTAATGCATTGATAGAACAAGGACATTCTATTGTTGTGGTGGAGCATAATATGGATGTGATAAAATCTGCTGACTGGGTAATAGATCTTGGCCCGGGAGCCGGAGATGAAGGAGGAAATATAGTGTATGCTGGAATTCCGGCAGGATTGAAGAAAGTGAAAGAAAGCTGGACAGGTAAGTATATTTGAAATGCAGTGTGAGAAGTAATATGTTGAAAGCAATCTCTATAATTTCGCCATTATAATTTATTTCAATTACATCGAACATCGGGCATCGTACTTAGAATTATCTCAGTCTATTACTTTCCTTAATTAATTTAGAATCTTTATAAATCCCTTTGGCCGCAAAGAGTAAAAAGAGTACAATGAAAATATGCAGTACTGACCAGATATTAAAATTGCCCTGAGAATATTTATTGGTTTCACGTATGTATAAAAAAACGATCAGGCATTCAAGTAAAATCGCAGCAATAATAATTTTTATTTGAACACTACGGTGTTTAAATAAAAAAATATTAATAATAATCCCGGTGCCGAGGGCGCTGGTAAGAATTAAGATAAAGAAATTATCAGTTGCCCTTAAAACATGGTAGCTTCCATCTGTAGCGAGAGCAGTTGCCGCATCAACCGTATTTTCAAGAATAAGAGTTCCGCTGTAAAAAGAAAATTTTATGGTTAGAAAAGCAAGAATGGCTGCCAGTATCATCCATAAAGTTTGTACGCGCTGTATCATGATAAAAATTTGTGGTACGAAAGTAAAGAGGATGATTTAGAATGCAGTAATAATTATAAAAATTATTCTATTCCTGCCTCACTTGTTTCACCCCAACTCCGGATACAATGGAAACTGCTTCATAAATTCCTTCACATCACTTTTTACCGAAGCAATTATTTTTCCATCATCGAGGTTCATTAAAACTTTATCTACAAAGTTCACCACTGTCTGCATGTCATTTTCTTTCATTCCTCTTGTTGTGGCTGCCGGTACGCCTACGCGAATTCCGGATGTTACAAAAGGGCTTTTATCATCAAAAGGAACAGCATTTTTGTTTAAGGTAATGGCAGCTCTGTCAAGTGTTTCCTGGGCTTTTTTACCTGTAATATTTTTGTTTCGAAGATCTATAAGCATTAAGTGGTTGTCTGTACCATTACTTATTATATTGTATCCTTTTGCAATAAAAGCTTTTGCCATTGCCTGTGCATTTACCTGAATTTGTTTTGCATAAGCCGTAAATTCATCGGTCAGTATTTCTCCAAAAGAAATGGCTTTCGCAGCGATAATATGTTCCAGTGGACCGCCTTGTGTGCCGGGGAAAACAGCCATATCAATCAGGTGACTCATCATTCTTGTTTCACCTTTGGGTGTTTTTAAACCAAATGGATTTTCAAAATCTTTCCCCATCATGATAATTCCGCCGCGCGGGCCACGCAAAGTCTTGTGAGTAGTGGATGATACAAAATGGCAATGTTCAAAAGGGGAATTTAATAACCCTTTTGCAATTAAAGCGGCAGGATGGGCTATGTCGCAAAAAACAAAAGCACCAACTTCATCCGCTACTTTTCTGATGCGTGCATAATCCCAGTCACGACTGTAGGCCGATGCACCGCAGATGATCATTTTAGGTTTTATTTCTCTTGCTTTTTGTTCAAGCATCTCATAATCTATCAGGCCGGTTTCTTTTTTTACACCATAAAAATGGGGTTCATACAATTTGCCTGAAAAATTTACCGGTGAGCCGTGGGTGAGGTGACCACCCATACTGAGATCAAGACCTAAGATTTTATCGCCCGGTTTTAACACGGCAAATAATACTGCAAAATTAGCCTGTGCACCACTGTGTGGCTGTACATTTGCATATTCACAGTTGAAAATCTTCTTCAACCGATCAATGGCAAGCTGTTCTGATTCATCAACAAATTCGCAGCCGCCGTAATACCTCCTTCCGGGGTAACCTTCCGCGTATTTATTGGTAAGTACAGTACCCATAGCCTGAATCACCTGAAGGGAGGTGAAATTTTCGGAGGCAATTAATTCAATTCCTTCGCGCTGGCGGTTCAATTCTTTATTGATAATATCAAAAATCTGAGTATCTCTTTGCATGAAATAAGTTTTAGGCAAACGTACTAAAAAGTTGCGAAGGCTGAAGCGTGAAAGCTCAATGCTAAAAGCTAAAAGCTGAGAGATCAAGACCGATTACGAAACATTTGCTATATTCACATCCCTTTTTAAAGAAAGACAGATAAATTTACACTAAAAATGAAGGCCATTATTCCTGTAGCAGGTGCAGGCACTAAATTGCGCCCACATACTTACACACAGCCTAAAGCGCTCATTCCGCTGGCGGGCAAAACAATACTTAGTATTAATGTGGATCAATTACATGAGGCGGGTATCACAGAGTTTATTTTTATTGTAGGCTATCTGGGAGAAAAGATTCAGGATTACATCAAAGCAAAATACCCCAGCCTAATTTGCCATTTTATTTATCAGAACGTCAGAAAGGGAACAGCACACGCTATTGATTTAAGCAGAAGATTAATAGGCGACGACGAAGTGTTTATTGCATTGGGTGATACTATTTGCGAATATGATATTAAAGGCGTTCTTAATTCTCCGTTTTCAATGCTGGGAGTGAAAAAAGTAGATGACCCGAGAAGCTTTGGAGTAGCGGAAATTGATGAAGAGGGTTTTATCCATAAGGTAGTGGAGAAGCCTGCTATTCCAAAGTCAAATATGGCATTGGTAGGGCTTTATAAGATTAAAGATTCAAAATTATTATTCGAGTGCCTTTCTACCATCATCAACAATGGTATCAAAAGCCATAATGAATTCAATCTTACCGATGCCCTGGAATGTATGATATCCGGTGGAGCAAAATTCAAATCATTCAAGGTGGAAAACTGGTTTGATTGTGGGAGAAAGGAATCTTTATTACAATCAAATTCTATTCTGCTTCAAAAATTCGGGGGTACTATTGCGGAGCCGAATAATTTTGAAAATACGATTTTCATTCCACCGGTAAGTATTGCTGAGGGGTGTGATATTAAAAATTCGATCATAGGCCCCCACGTAGCTATGGGCGAAAACACGATTGTTCATTCTTCCATTATTAAGGCTTCCATCATTGGATCTTTTTCAAAATTATACGACGTGGTGCTCGATGATTCATTGATTGGTAACGATACAGAAGTGATCGGTGAAACACGCTCACTCAATATTGGGGATAATACGGAAATTGATTTGGGGTAGATATTCAGAGCTTCCTGATTTCTTAAAGTATAGAAGGCCTTGGCTTTGATACACGAAATAAATAATATTATTTTTTGTTTTCGATAATATAATTTTTTATTTCTGCCAATAAGTTCTCCAATAAATAATTTAATAATATTGCAATTCAATCATTGAAAAAAATTGGAGAACAACCGCCTCACCAAACTTCTGAATATTGATTATCCTATTATCCAGGCAGGAATGGTGTGGGCAAGTGGATGGCGTCTATGCAGTGCTGTTAGTAATGCAGGAGCATTGGGTGTGATAGGGGCAGGGAGTATGTACCCCGATATTCTTGAAGAAAATATTATTAAATGCAAAGCTGCTACCAATAGGCCTTTCGCAGTTAATATTCCCATATTGTATGCAGATATTGAAAATCATCTGGAAGTTATTTTTCGGAATAAAATAGAGATAGTGATTACTTCTGCCGGAAATCCTGCGACCTATACACCCGTTTTAAAGGAGTATGGGATAAAAGTAATGCATGTGGTAAGTAGCCGGTATTTTGCTCAAAAGGCTGAAAAGGCAGGTTGTGATGTGGTGATAGCTGAAGGAGTGGAAGCCGGCGGTCATAATGGAAGAGAAGAAACTACCAGTATGGTACTGATTCCATTGGTGAGCCAATCTGTTTCAATCCCGGTAATTGCTGCCGGAGGGATTGCAACAGGAAGGCAGATGCTTGCGGCAATGGTGTTGGGTGCCGATGGTGTTCAGGTAGGCACCCGGTTTGTCGCGAGTGAGGAAGCCTCCTCCCATATTAATTTTAAAAAAGCTATTGTTGATTCCAACGAAGGCGATACGGTACTTACTCTTAAAGAACTGACACCGGTACGATTGATGAAGAATCATTTTTACGATCTCATCCTCAAAGCACAGCAATCTCACGTGGATGTGGAAGAGTTAAAAAAAATTTTAGGAAGAGGAAGAGCAAAAAAAGGTATGTTTGAAGGCGATTTCGAAAACGGAGAGCTGGAAATCGGCCAGGTAAGTGCTTTGATAAACTATATAAAACCCGCTGCTGAAATTGTAAAAGAAATATGGCTGCAATTCAATGAGGCATTGAATGTACCACTGAAATAAAATCTTATATTTGGTCGTTCTTAAAAATAATGTACTTTAACCCACCCCCAATGAGCATTTTAAAAACAGGTATTTCCTGTAAAAAGGTAATAATTTTATTATTTTTCTTTGTTTTTTTTACTACCATTTCCACTACTTCTTTTGCGCAGCTTCCTGACGATCAGGGTGAAGTGCCTATTGACCCCAATGCGCTGAAGAATGCGTCACCGTCAGACCTGATGAATTTCCTGAAAGATTTCAACCAGCAAACACAGAAGCCAGGAGAAGACATTCATAAAAGCAGCCTTGACCTTACGAATAAAAATGTCATTTCAAAAGATAGTACTCAAAAGGATAATATTAAAAAGACCCTTGCCGGACCCGAATCTGTTTTTGGCAGTAATCTTTTTCAGAACGGACAAATCCTTCAGCTATCCGAGCTTTCGACTCCTCCACCCGATTACCCGATTGGTGTAGGAGATCATATAGTGGTGTCTTTATGGGGCGGTGCCGATTTTGAGCAAGACTATATTGTAGCAAGAGATGGTTCTATCTTCCCGCAAGGGCTTGGGAAAATTACCGTGCAGGGATTGACTTTTGCGAATGCCCGTTCTATCGTTTACGATCGTTTTAAAAGGGTGATTCCTGCTTCCACAAATATTTCTGTAACTCTGGGACAGCCCCGTTCCATTGTAGTACAGGTTTCGGGAAATGTGGGAGACCCCGGGCCTGTGGTGGTTTCAGCATTTACCAATGCCTTAAATGTAGTTGCATTGGCAGGAGGTGTTACGGAATATGGGGATATGAGAAATATCCTTATCTCACGCAATGGAAGAGTCATAGATTCGATAGATGTTTACAAATATTTGAATACAGGCGATTTTGGTAAACATCTCTATCTGGAAAATAATGATTTTGTGATCGTTCCTTTTTATACTAAGAAAGTATTGGCAAGTGGCCAGTTTAAAAGGCCTATGTATTACCAGTTGAAGAAAGGAGAAGGAATGCTGGCACTTATGAAATATGCCGGTGGCTTTACTACCGACGCGTATGCTTCCGGTGGAATCATCATCAGGAATGTAAATGAAAAGCAAACGATTAAAACAGTGAATATGAATGCGATGGGCTTAATTGCTGATGGTAAAGTAACGGATGAGCCTTTGTATGACGGAGACATGATAGTTGTAAATCCAATTAATTCAGGACTTAGTAATAAAGTAATTGTAAAAGGAGAAGTAGCTTACCCCAATGTATATGAAGCGAGGAAAGGAGATAGATTGTTTGATCTTATCAACAGAGCAGGTGGTATTACACCCAATTCTTTTTTAGATAGGGCGTATGTATATAAAGGAGCCGGAGACTCTACTAATCTGAGATCGGATAAAATTGATGTGAGCCTTTCTGACCTGAACAAAAATTTGGAGAGTAAATACAATATCCCCATTGATCCCAATGATATTATAGAGGTATTTAACAAGAATCAATTCTCCGAAAAGCAATTTATTTCCATTGAAGGAGAAGTGCGTAAACCCGGAAAATACCAGAAATATGGGGGAATGACATTGAAAGATCTTTTATATTTTGCGAATGGGCTTAAGCCTTCTGCAGAGTATGGGAGCATTATTGTTTCCAGTATTGTGGATATTGATTCATCACAACAGGGAATAAAACCTACTCAAACGGAGGTGAGAAGTTATTCGGTCAAACAGAATCTCGATATGGATTCCATAACTGAAAATGTGAAATTGAAGCCTTACGACCAGGTTTTTGTGAGGAAGAATCCTAAATTCAATCTACAGGAAAATGTGAAGATCGAAGGGCGGGTATTGTACCCCGGAACTTATCCTAAGCTGGAAGAAGAGGAACACCTGTCGTCATTTATAAAAAGATCGGGAGGCCTTAGAGAGAATTCTGATCCCGGCGGAGCAAAACTTTTCCGTTTGCGGAATGTGTCAGTGCCAGAGGCGCTGCCGGCAGCAGCCGATACTGTATTGGTTAGCCCATCGGATCCCATTAGTATTGATTTGAACAAAGCCATTCAAAATCCGGGATCAAAATATGATATGGTACTCCAGGATGGCGATGTTATTTCTGTTCCTGAAGTGAACCCGATAGTGGCCATAAAGGGAGCAGTTCAAAATCAATTAAAAATTTATTTTGATAAAGAACATACCAGTATGGGATATTATATTGATAAGGCAGGAGGTTTTGGCGAAAGGCCCTGGAGAAAAAGAATCTATATTACTTATGCAAATGGAAAGAGCAGGAGAACAAGAAATTTTGGATTTTTCCATTTCTATCCCAAAGTAGATGAAGGAAGCGTTATTACTGTTCCAGTAAAACCTGAAGGTAAAAGTTTAATAGGAGGCGTGATTGCACAAAGCATTATTACGGCAATTCCTTTAACATTAGTTTATTTATTAACCCGGATCAAATAAGGACATGACTTCTCAGGAACTTACCATAGAATTTTTCAACAGGATAAAAAAGCATAAGTATATTATTGTTTGCGTAGCAATTATTTTCGCAGTTGTCCTCGCTTTGTATGCTTTGAAAACTCCGGTTACCTATACATCTAAATCTACTATTTTCCCTTTAAATGGAGGGAGTGATAACAATGCCACCACATCGGCACTGAGCGCTTTATTCAGCGGTGGGGATAATACTAAATCCTTCACTGACGATGCGTCCGTCAATATTATAGAACTGGCGATGAGCCGCACTACCCGTGATGAAGTAGCCTCCATGATAGACTCTTCAAGAGGCCATAAAACCATTGCCGAACTCCTGATTCGGGATATTAATGATCACAGAAGCTTTCTGGAACATAAGATGGAAATCCCTGCCGATTATAACAGCCTTATTGCAACCGGAGCAAGGATTTTGGGGAGCAATATGTCGGCGGTTATTAACAAAAATAACAGTTTTGTTCTTACTTATTCCGGGCGGAGCCCCGGGCTGGTAAAGACTGTAAGCTATGGGTTTATTGATAAGATATCTACTTTTTATATTGATTTGAAAAGAGAAAAAGCAAAACGTGATTTTGAATTCGCCAGTAGTAAAGTGGATTCGTTGAGAGGCGTTATTAATTCAAAAGATAAAGAACTGATCGCGATAGATAAGAGGACACTGTTTACCAATACGGATAAAATGGAATTCAGAGTACCTACAGAAAATCTTATTACTGACAAACAAATGTTGCGCCAGCAGTATGCGGTAGCTGTGGCCAACCAGCAGAATGCCGCTTATAAACTACAAAAGGCTACACCTGTAATGAAAGTCCTTGACCAGCCTGAGCCACCCTATGATGTTCAAAATAAATCGGCACTTATTTATGGAGTAATCGGTTTTTTTGTGGGCCTGATCATTACCATCCTTTATTTTACGATGAGACTGCTGATCAGACATGCAAAAGAGGAAGCTACGAAGGCCATCTATGGCGACGAAACTATCAATGCTTCTTCTGCAGAATCGGTTTCATGATTTTCTGAAAAGCCATTTGCCCATTTCCTTAAAGGTTACTTTTTTACCATACAATAGAATTCCCGTGCGGTATATTTTTGCCGCCAGCATGGTAGTGAGTATGAAGCCTGCTGTGAGTGACAGCATGGAAACTATAATTTGCCAGGCAGGAACATTTCCTGATGGAATACGCCCCATCATTACAATGGGGGAAGAAAAAGGAATAATGCTTCCCCATACAGAGATTGGCGCATCGGGTTTGCCCACCGCAGTAGTCATAATGATAAAGGATAGAATGATGGGCATGGTGATCGGTAGCATCAATGATTGTGCTTCCTGTGGGTCTTCATTTACCACACTTCCTACTGCTGCAAATAAGGAAGCATAAAAAAGATAACCACCTACAAAATAGAAAAGAAAGCATGGAATAATCAACGCCCAGTTGGCAGATAAGAAAGTTGATTTTGCACTTAAAAAATTCATGGCGGCAGAACTTTCTCCCGCGGCGCCCATAGAGTTCATTGCCTGTGCATGTTGCAAGGCTTCAGGTGAAAAGAAAGAGGTGGTTACTGTTGACAGAAGGATGATGAGTACGATCCATATTAATAATTGAGTAAGTCCTACAGCTGCAATACCTATGATTTTGCCCATCATTAATTGGAAAGGTTTTACGGAACTGATAATTACTTCAGCTATCCGATTCATTTTCTCTTCCATTACTCCCCGCATTACGGCGGCACCATAGATAAACAAGGTCATGTATATTAGAAAACCACTGCCATAGCCAATCCCATACGAAAGTGCTGAATTGGATTTTTCCGTTTTGTTGCCCTGTTTTACTACGGTACGGAATTTATACATGCCGTCTTCGCTCATTTTATTGATCGAATCAAGAATTTTTTTGTCAATGTTATTTCTTAAAAATGCCTGGTTCCTGATAGCGTCATTGATCTGGTCTTTTATTTTCCCTTCGGCATCCATCCCCAATTGTTTATCGGAGATTAAAGAGATGGAATCTCCGGAAGAATTATAATCTTCGGGGATCTTTAAAAAAGCAGTGTACCCTTTTTCTTTAAAATTATTCGCATTTACGTCAGTAGGAAACTCGTAAGTAATTAACTTGCTACTTTGAAAGCTGCTTCTGAATATCCCGTTATTATCCGATACTGCTACCTTTTGGTTTTCTGTACTGCTCACCGAAAAATAAGCCGCTGCAAAAATAAGTCCGATAAAGAATAAAGGAAGTAAGATAGTGGAAAGGATAAATGTCTTGTTTCTGACTCTTGTCAGATACTCTCTTTTAATGATCAGCCAGATTTTATTCATGACGCTGGTTAATTGGTTATTAGTTGATTTATTAGTACCTGTTTTAGTTATTCTTGATTGAACTTCCCGCTACTTTTATAAAAATTTCATTGAGCGACGGCAGAATCTCGTTGAAAGAAATAATTTCCGCTCTGTGATCTAGAAATTCCTTCAAAACATCGGCAGGCTTATTCCCTTTTTTAATTTTTACCGTGAAATAATTCTCTTTTGAACTCACGATTTCGAAAGAATTGCTGTTAATAGGTTCGGGCAATCCTTCAAATCCTATTTTAAAGATATGCTCTTTAAAATCGTCTTTTATTTGAATGAGGCTTCCATCAAGGATTTTTTTCCCGTTATTCACCAGAACAATTTTATCGCAAATCTCTTCTACCTGTTCCATACGATGAGTACTGAAAATAATGGTAGTTCCATTTTGGGCCAATTTAAAAATTTCATCTTTTATCAGATTACTATTTACAGGATCCAGACCACTGAAAGGCTCATCTAAGATCAATAATTTAGGTTCATGAAGAACGGTAGTAACAAACTGAAGTTTCTGGCTCATTCCTTTACTCAGGTCATCTACTTTTTTATTCCACCAGCTTTCCATTTCAAATTTCACAAACCATTCTTTTATTTTCTTCATCGCATCCTTCCGGTTCATCCCCTTCAGCATGGCGAGGTACAAAGCCTGTTCGCCAATCTTCATTTTTTTATACAACCCTCTTTCCTCAGGCATGTAACCGATTTTCGCAATGTCATCAACAGGATTAAATTTTTTTCCTTCGAAAATGATATTTCCACTATCAGGGTAAAAGATTCCGGTGATCATTCTTAGTAAAGTAGTTTTGCCGGCTCCGTTGGGGCCCAGCAAACCAAAAATACTTCCTTCCGGAATTGAAAAACTGATATCATCCACCGCTTTGTGGGTAGCATAATATTTTTTTAGGTTCTGCAGTTCGAGTATCGCCATCACTAGTTTTTAAATAAATATTTCTGACAGAAAAAAATGAACAGTCGCGAAGATATTAAACAGAACTAAAGGTTCATAGATTTTAAAAATTTTATATAATTATTGGCTTGAATGGTAATTATAGTTAACTTCTAATTATGGAAGATTTGTATTCAGGCTCATCTTTTCAGAAACTTAATCTATAATCAGGATTTTGATTTGCCCTCATCTTTGTCCGTTCAATAATAGATATACAGATAACAATAAATTCTGTAAATACTGGTACCTGAATATTTTAAACTGGCATACTAAAATTAAATTACGGTTTTATCCTATAACGATATTTATTATATCCATAATGTGTATTGTGCTGTAATTGTATATGGAGATTAAAATAGGGTAGTCAAACATTAAAAAAAAGTCTCAAAACATTTGGATTATCCAAACCCTTATATATTTTTGTGTTTCCAAAGTAAGCAGTCTGTTTTGGATTCTTACCATATATCCCCCGAAATACCCATCTAATATTCTCAAATTACCTTTTCCTTATTCCTTTGTTTAAAGCCGAAACTTACGTTCTGTTTTTCAAGTTGTCGTTTTTGCTTAAACTCTAAACCTAAAGGAATGAAACAATTTACCTCTTTGCTGTTAGCTGTAATATGTCTATTCAGCTTTCAATTCTCATTAGCCCAATCAAATAATGGTCCTAATTTATTAGGTGCCCGGGGTACATTCAGTATGCCCTATATAACAGTTAATACAGCAGCAGATCCTTGCCTTCAATCGGGAGATAACACTTTTAGCCCCATTGGTAATGTAGGTAATAAACTGGAGGGATGTTCCAGTTCCAGTGGAAATATTCTTCCATGTTCAGATTATAATTATACAGCATCATCCGGAGGCATGCAACCCGAGTTTACTTATTCAGTTTTAAAAGTTATGGGAGATGATAATGGTTCCAACTGCATACACGACCCAATGTGGAAAGCTGCAGATCATACCGGTGATGGCGGTTATTTTCTGGCTGTAAATGGGGCACCGGATATTACTAAATCCCCCATTTTTTATCAGATTAAATCAATACCTGTATGTATTGGTTCTGTTTATGAATTTTCTGCATGGGTTATTAATATGATGCCTTCGGGAGGAGAAGCCAATGCCGCTCCCAACATTTCATTTGTTGTGAATGGAATAGATACAGTCACTACATCTGGCCACATTCCCTATGATCGCCAGTGGCACAAGGTTGGTGGTCAATTTGTAGCTACAACATCCACAGTTGATTTAAAGGTGATAAACTCTACTTTCGTGGCTAGTGGTAATGACCTGGGCCTTGATGACATTTCTATTAATGTGGTGCAATCACAAATTACAGTTAGCGGACCCTCATTTACAACAGAAGGAAATACCGTAACTCCTGTATTTACAGTTACTGACCCATCAAGCACTAATACCTTCTACAAATTGCAGGTAAGTAATAATGGTTCGGTATCCTTTACCGATTTGCAAAGCGGTACACTTACCTATACTAATGGCGTTGCAACATTTAGTTATGATATTACCAATGTATCCACAGATATTAACCAACCCAACGCCAGCGGAGATATTTACAGGCTTGTTGTTGCCACCACTGGTGACAATCTTGCAAATCCGGATTGCAATTATTTTAATGATTATAAGCTAGTAGTAGCTTCGGCGGGACTTACTCCTGTAAAATTGGTTTCATTCAATGGTTCATACTCAAATGGACTTACAACGATTAACTGGCAAACAAGCCAGGAAATTAATAACGATCATTTTGAATTATACAGGAGTTTTGACGGAGCACATTTTGAACTTGTTACAACAATTGCCGGTGCAGGAAATAGTTACGTACCTAGGAGTTATGGCTACCAGGACCGTATTACTATGAAGGGGAATAACGTTTTTTATAAGTTAAAACAAGTTGATATTGATGGTAAATTCTCTTTCTCTAATGTAGTAAGGCTCTCTACCGGAAATGGCAATGAGTCATTCAGAATTTATCCCAATCCCGTGGTTAATAATTTTACCGCGACTTTCAGTGCTCCAAAAACAGGAGTTGCCTCTCTTTTGGTTAGAAATGTAAATGGACAGACGATGGTTAGAAAAACAGTGAATATTTTGAAAGGAAATAATGCCGTTACTATTCAGGTTCCCCAACTAATACCAGGGATGTATTATGTGAGTGTCGTAAATGATGAGTTAAACTATAATACAAAAATGCAGAAACAATAGCAGTTGTTCTTCAATAAATCTCAGAACCGTTGTTGACGTAATACGTTACAACGGTTTTCTTTTTAGCATCCTTTTATATTGTGTAGGTTTTAAAAAATCTTGAAGAACCGGCTATCAGAAACATAATCATCTCTTCAATAACTTATTTTAGGGTTTCAAAGGCAGACAATGCAACCCTCTCCCCATCCATTGCTGCGCTTACAATCCCCCCGGCATAGCCTGCACCCTCTCCACAAGGGAATAAATTCTTTATCTGTGGATGATGCAATAATTTTTCATCGCGGGGAATGCGGACCGGCGATGAAGTACGGCTTTCCGTGGCAATGAGTACCGCTTCATTGGTAAAATACCCGGAATGTCTATTTTTCGTAGGTATTTTTGCCGCAAATAATTGCAGACCCTTTTTTAGTCGCCGGCTAATAAAAGATGGCAGTACGTCTTTTAAAATCGAAGATTCAATGCCCGGCAGGTATGAACATTTGGGTAAGGAAGCAGAAAATTTTTCTTCCGTAAAATCAACCATGCGCTGTGCTGGCGCTACAAATTTCCCTCCTCCGGCGGCGAAAGATCTTTCTTCCACTTCTTTCTGGAAGTTCATCATGAGCAGAGGAGATGTCCAGTCATCGGTTCCGTTTTTTTTCTCCGAAAAATATTTTATTACATCTTCTGTTTCTATCTGCACTACCATTCCGCTGTTTGCGTAAGGATTGTTTCTTTTTGAAGGGCTCCATCCGTTTACCACCAATTCATTTTCGTTGGTGGATGCAGGAGCAATAATTCCACCTGGACACATACAAAAAGAAAAAACACCACGGCCTTCCACCTGCTCCACGAGGCTGTAGGAAGCGGGGGGTAATAAATCCTTTTCTATATCGGCGATATGGTATTGAATGGTATTGATTAATGCCTGCGGATGTTCGATTCGTACACCCAAAGCAAAACCTTTGGCAATTATTTTAATATTTTTTTGGTGTAGAAGTGTAAAAATATCACGGGCAGAATGACCTGTAGCAAGAATAAATGAATTAGCATTTAACACATCGCCATCTGAGGTTTTTACGGCTTTGATCTTATCCTTTTCAATAATAAGATCAATTACTTTTTTTTCAAAATGAAATTCACCGCCACAATCAATAATGCGTTTATGCATTGATGTTATAATTGCAGGAAGTTTATTGGTACCAATGTGCGGATGGGCTTCGTATAAAATATTTTCCTCTGCGCCGAAATGGACAAAAAGATTCAGAATACGGTTGATATCCCCTCTCTTAGTACTTCTTGTATATAATTTTCCGTCGCTGTAAGTTCCGGCACCACCTTCGCCAAAGCAGTAATTACTTTCGGTATTGATGATTCCATCTCTGTTCAAAAGAGCAATATCTCTTCTTCTCGCTCTTACTTCTTTTCCTCTCTCCAAGATCACTGGTTTTACCCCATATTCTATGAGCTGCAATGCTGCAAAAATACCGGCAGGACCACCGCCTATAATGATTACTTTCTTCCCAGAATTATGTACGTCTTTAAAATGGAAATCCTGTAAGTCCCTTTTACGGAAAGGCTCATTGATAAATGCATGAACGGTCAGATTTATTTTTATCGTCTTTCCTCTTGCGTCAATAGACTTTTTGATAGGATAATAGCCGGTGATTTGATCTGTTTTTGTACCGGTTGACTTTGCGATTCTTTCAAGAATCACTGTATCACTCAATGCCTCTGTGGGCAGAAGTTGAAGAGAAATTTTTTGTTGCATAAAATATAAGTGCCAGGTGGTTATCCTGAAAACTGTTCTTACATACTTTTAATTAGGATACATCATTAAAACGGAAGATCATCAATAGCGTCTTGAGAAGAAGAGGTAAAAGTATCCAACGGTTCTAAGTGATCGTCATCTGAGGAAGCATCGGCACCCGGTTTCAGGATCTGCTCGATACGCCAAGCATCCAGATTATTGAAATAGGAAACGCGCCCGTCTTTTTCCCACTTACTTCCGCGGATATTGAAATATACTTTTATTTCATCACCGGTATTTACGCGATCTACAATTCCTGTACGATCCTGTACACATTGGAACTTTATTAGGTTGGTGATTATCTTGCCGTTTATGTCTTCTGATTTTTCAACGATGAACTCACGTGTCTTGAAAGATTCTGTACGCTGCATTACATCAAATTTTGTCAATAGCTTCCCTGTTAATTCATAACTCATAATAATTCAATTTTTTTTAAAGATAAATTCATTTGGGTTAAATTGTGCTGAATAGTATTATAATTGTCAAAAAATCTTTTGCACATTCAGGATTTGAAATGAAAGGCTTCTTTTGGATAAAATAATATTTGATGAAAAAAATTAAATACGATGAAAATAATTTAAAAAGCCTTTAGAAGCAATGCGGGTGTGCTTTTTAAAATCCTCTGAAAATATGGAATTGGAATTATTTGGTTTTTTGTAGCTTGACATGGATTTTTATGGTAAAAAAACATAGAATAAAAAATTTTTTTTTCAACAAATTCTTTTGATATTCGCTGAGTTGTTGATGAAATTTTTACAAAATATTTTTTGTTTCAATTTTTGATGATCCCCACAGAAAGAACATTTTTCTAAAAACAATAAAACGGCTCACGGAAAATAATGGATAATGCTTGTGAAACAGTTTGGAGTAATTGTCTCAATATCATAAAAGATATAGTTGAGTGGCAACACTACAAGACGTGGTTCGAGCCTATTAAGCCTGTGCTTCTGGAAAATAATGTTTTAACGATACAAGTTCCCAGTCAATTTTTTTATGAGTATATTGAGGAACATTATGTGAACCTTCTGGCTAAGACTCTAAAGAGGGAACTGGGAAAAAATGCAAGACTTGAATACCGGATAATGGTGGATAGTGGCAATAGTAAGAATAAACCGGTAATGATGGATGTGCCAGGGCATGGTTACAAATCGTATTCAAATAATGAAATGGATTTTCCTTTAGTTATAAACAACCCTGTTAAGAACCCGTTTGTAATACCGGGCCTTAAAAAGATGCAGATTGACCCTCAGCTGAATCCATCTTATACTTTTGATTCCTACATAGAAGGAAATTGCAACCGAGTTGCGAGGCGGGCAGGTAAAACAGTTGCTGAAAAGCCCGGAGCTACTTCTTTCAATCCGCTTGTTATATATGGCAGCGTGGGCTTGGGTAAAACCCATCTTGCGCAGGCAATAGGGAATGAGGTAAAAAGATTACATAATAATAAGGTAGTATTATATGTGAGCTCCGAAAAATTTATCAATCAGTTTGTAGATCATGGCAGGAATAATGCCATCAACGATTTTATTCATTTCTATCAGTTGATAGATGTGCTGATCATTGATGACGTTCAGTTTTTTAATCGCGCCGAAAAGTCGCAGGATGCTTTCTTTGCCATTTTCAATCATCTGCATCAAAGTGGAAAACAATTGATCCTAACTACCGATAAGCCGCCTAAGGATTTGGAAGGAGTACAGGAGAGGTTACTGAGCCGTTTTCGCTGGGGCCTGAGTGCCGATTTGCAGATTCCGGATTATGAGACCAAGATAGAAATATTGGAGAGGAAGATGAAAGATGACGGTCTTGAGATGCCTAAGGAAGTGGTAAAATACATTGCTTATAATATTCAGAATAATATAAGGGAATTAGAAGGAGCCTTAATCTCCCTGTTGGCACAGTCTTCGCTTAACAAGAGGGAAATAGATCTTGATTTGGCTAAAAAAGTTTTAAGGAATTTCATTAAATCATCCTCAAAAGAGATTACTATTGATACCATACAAAAAATGGTGTGTGATTATTTTGATGTCCCTTATGAAAAGCTTTTGCAAAAAACCAGAAAGCGTGAGATCGTGCAGGCAAGGCAGATAACCATGTTTCTTGCCAAGGCATTCACTAAAAATTCTTTAAAAACTATTGGTGAGCATTTTGGTGGACGAGACCATACCACGGTAATTCACAGTTGCCAAACCGTAAAAGACCTGATGGATACCGATATTCTTTTTAAAGAAAGCGTAATTGAACTTCAACAAAAAGTGCAATTGGCGGCCATGTGATCTTCTTATGGAATCAATAATTATTTATTTTACTTTTTGAATTGCAAATGTTACTTTTGCAGCCCTTTAATACATATAAAAAGGAGAGGTGCCTGAGTGGCCGAAAGGAACGGTTTGCTAAATCGTCGTACGGGTCAAACTGTACCGTGGGTTCGAATCCCACCCTCTCCGCAAACCTTTCTTTATTATATTAATAAAAGGAAGTCATTCGGGGCGTAGCGTAGCCCGGTCATCGCGCCACATTTGGGATGTGGAGGTCGCAAGTTCGAATCTTGCCGCCCCGACAAAACCTCTGATTGAATTCGGAGGTTTTTTTATTTTAGGACAGTACAGCCCAACAACCTTTGGGATGAGGAGTTCGTTCCGGTTCAAATACCGGAACCGCCCCGGCGAAACCTCTGATTGAATTCGGAGGTTTTTTTATTTTAGGACAATACAGCCCAACAACCTTTGGGATGAGGAAGTCGTTCCGGTTCAAATACCGGAACCGCCCCGACGAAACCTCTGATTGAATTCAGAGGTTTTTGTTTTGCGAGCTCTATTCCTAAATCACGTAAATCTGAATTTTACTTTATAGCTATAGATTGGGAACTTCGTAATCTTTTTATGGGTAGGTTCACGACGGCTCAATCGTGTAGTTACCGAAGACCGTATCCAGACAGGATAAAATTATTGACTGGTTTGTTAAGTTAAGAACTATGCCCTATTCTATTTGTGTTTTACCAGAAGCGATATTTTTAGTTAAGACAAGAAAAATCCAAGTAAATTTATGCTGAAAAAAAGCAGGAGGCCTTAATAGGTATCTACTTCGGTAAATAAAAAATAATGTCCATTTTAAGATTGTAATTGTATGTCAAAAATATCCATTCCGGTGAGTCTTCACGATGTTCAAAAGGCTCAGTCCCTTTTACAGAATATTATACATCCCACTCTTTTAGACTTCAGCCGCAATTTATCTGATCGTGCGGGAGTTGATGTATATCTTAAATGTGAAAATCTGAATCGGACAGGATCGTTTAAGATCCGTGGCGCATTTAACCGTATGGCTCATTTGACCGACGAAGAGAAATCTTATGGAGTTGTTGCGGCTTCTGCAGGCAATCATGCTCAGGGGGTGGCATTGGCAGCGCAATTACTTGGGATCAAAGCGACTATTATCATGCCTCTAGGAGCATCTTCACCTAAACTACTTGCTACCCTGGGCTATGGGGCAAATGTGGAACAGATGGGGCAAACGATTGATGATTGTTTGATACGTGCTAAAGAGATTGAACGTAAAACCGGTGCAGTTTTAATTCACCCGTTTGATCATAAAGATATTGTTGCAGGACAGGGTACCTGTGGGTTAGAAATTCTTGATCAGTGTCCTGGTGTAAAAACTATTTTGGTGAGTGCAGGAGGAGGAGGATTACTTGCGGGAATAACGGTTGCTGTAAAGTCGCTGCGGCCAGATGTGAAGGTAATTGGTGTACAAGCGGGAAATGCTGCAGCTTACCCCGTTTCCCTGAAAGCGGGAAAGCCTGTTGCGATAAAAAATATGAATACGATGGCCGATGGCATAGCGGTGGGCTGCCCAGGTAAAATCCCTTTTAAGATTATACAAAAATTGACGGATGCAGTAGAGACGGTAGAAGAGAACAGCTTATCTAGTGCTCTTTTATTCTTGCTGGAGCGAACCAAACTTGTAGTTGAACCGGCGGGCGCTGCGGCGGTAGCTCATTTACTGGATGTCCCCAAACATCATTATAAAGGCCCGCTGGTGGCTGTACTGTCGGGTGGAAATATTGACCCGATCTTGTTGATGCGCATAATCCGCCACGGAATGGTAGCAGCCGGACGATATATGCAGCTTCGTGTACGTGTTCCGGATATTCCGGGTTCTCTGGCCGAACTTTTAATCTATCTGGCAGGAATGCATGCTAATGTATTAGAAGTGGAGCATGTGCGCACGGGCCCACAGTTGCTAGTAGATGAAGTAGAGATCATTCTTCAAATAGAGACACGGGGATTCGAACATCAGAAAGAATTATTGGAAGCTTTGAAGAGGAAAGGTTATCAGATTTTGCCCAATTAGGTCTCATAATAAATACGAAAGGTCTGAATCGTCAGGGATCATTCTCTGTGAAAAGGTTCCTTCGCTTTCTTTAGAGTAAAATAAGACAGCTGGTTCTTTACCATTGTATTTCAGAATATTATTTTCTCTTTGCAAGAATGTTCCTTCGGGCAGGCAGACAATGGAGGCATCAGGGTTCATTTTCATAAATTCTTCTAATCTTTGGTTTCGGGTTTCTCCATTAAATCCTTCGGCCTTTTGGTTCACGTAATGCGGGTTTATCTGGAAGGGTAATAATCCTAACGCCTTAAAAGATTTTGGTTCAATAACGGGCATGTCATTGGTAGTGCCGATGGTGAGGCCTGTGATGTTTGCACCTGCGCTCCATCCAATGTAGGGTGTGCCGCTATTTACTTTCTTCTGAATAACTTCTATCAGATTCAACTGATATAAATCATGCAATAATTTGAAAGTATTACCACCACCTACCATAATCGCGTTGCTCTTGGTGATTACAGATGCTGCATTTTGTGGAAATACAGTGTGTATGATGTGAGGTAATTTTTTTAGTGCCTTACGAACTTTGGATGAGTACTCTTCATAATTTTTATCAGCGGAAGCAAAAGCGATGAAAGCGATACTAATGGCCTCATCACCAAGAAAATTTTCAATGACAGGAGCCGCTGTTTCCAGATAGCCGGATTTGCCTGACCGCGAACTGCTGAGTGCTAAAATGTTGATCGGAGACATTTTTAAAAAAAATTAATTGTAAGAGCTGTCAAATATTCCCGACAACCCAATCGTAACAGTGATGGTTATACGTAAATAAATTATCGGGCAATTATAGATTCAATTTTTACCAACTCCTCTTTTGTGAAAAAAATATCTTTTATGGCGTTTACCGCATCTACTACCTGTTGAATCTTGCTTGCACCAAGTATTACAGAGGTGATTCTCTCATCTTTTAGTACCCACGCCAGAGCCATTTGCGCAAGGGATTGATTTCTCTGTGTAGCAATATCAGTCAGCTTTTTGATTTTTTTTAAAATAGCCTCAGTGATCTGTGATTCGCTGACAGCGCCATTCTCAAGATGCCTTCCTGCCCTGGAATCTTTAGGAATACCATTTAAATATCTGTTGGTTAGCAGCCCTTGTGCTAAGGATGAAAATGTGATACAACCTACTTTCTCCTTTTCCAATAGGTCCAGCAATCCGTTTTCAACCCATCGGTCCAGCATTGAATATCTCGGTTGATGAATGAGACAAGGTGTTCCCAATCTTTTTAATATTTCGAAAGCTCTCTTAGCTTCGGGTGCCTGGTAACTTGATATACCTACATATAAAGCCTTCCCTTGCCTTACAATTAAATCGAGTGCCGCCATGGTCTCTTCCAGAGGAGTTCCGGGATCAGGGCGATGGTGATAAAAGATATCCACATACTCCAGTCCCATTCGTTGGAGGCTCTGATCAATGCTTGCAATGAGATATTTTTTTGAGCCCCAGTCACCATAAGGGCCTTCCCACATTTTCCATCCAGCTTTTGATGAAATGATCAACTCATCTCTGTATGGAGAAAGGTCTTCTTTCAGTATTTCCCCAAAAACCTCTTCGGCGGCTCCGGGCGGAGGCCCGTAATTGTTCGCAAGATCAAAATGGGTAATACCATGGTCAAATGCTGTGTGGATGATGGCTTTACATTTTTCATACTTATCAATTTTTCCGAAATTGTGCCATAGGCCCAGAGAGATAGTCGGTAGCTTTATGCCACTGTTTCCACACCTTCTATATTCCATTTGTTCATACCTTTTAGGATTGGGAACATAGTTCATGGTTCTTAAATTTATTTTTGTGAAAGGTGAGTATCAATAAGATTGAAAGTAATTAAAGTTTACAGTTTAAATCCCTCATTTTAAAATACTTGTTGAAATTCTTTTCTATAAAGATAAAAAAAATTGGCAGTGTTATTGTAGTTTTGATTAATATTGTAATTAACCCTAACAAACCTAAACAACAAAAAAACATGAAGAACTTTACTAAGTTACTTAAACCTGTATTCTTGCTATTCTTCGCAGGATTATTTACACTGAGTGTAAATGCGCAAAATAATGCATTGAATTTTGATGGCGTAGATGATTACGTTGATATACCATACCCAAGTACTTGGCCAGCCGTTAGGACCGTACAAATATCTGCTAATGTAACTGATGCTAATGGCGGTGGTTATCAGACCATTTTTGCAGCGGGTGGGAAAGCTTTAAATGGGAACTATCAAGGTTTTGGGCTATTTGTATATAATGGCAACTGGACTATTCTTCTTGGCAACGGCGGTACTTCATATATTTCTTTGGTAGGGCCCGCGGTAAATTATGGAGTGTGGACCACTGTTACCGGCTCTTATGACGGAACAAAATTCCGTCTTTATATAAATGGACTCCCTGCAGATTCTCTTGTCTCTACCCTTCTGCCCAATCCGTCACTACCTATAAGGTTAGGGGCAAGTAATGCTGAGAGCACACCTCCACAAAATTATTTTAAAGGCCAGTTAGATGAATTGAGAATATGGAGTAAAGTTCTTGACTCTACTCAGGTTTCTAATGGATGGAAGAAAAACAGTTTGACAGGAACTGAAGGTAATTTGTTATATTACTATAATTTCAATAATGGTGTTGGGAATGGAGATAACACCGGCGTTGTCACTCCTCCGAAAGTTGATTTCTTGACTGCCCAGACTGGTGGCAATAATGGAACGTTACATAATTTTACACTGAATGGCCTTACTTCTAATTGGGTTACCTCTGCTTTAGCATTACCTATCAATTTGGCGACTTTTGAAGGTGCTAAGAAAGGTGGTTCTAATTATTTGCAATGGTCCACTGAATCTGAGCAAAATAGCAGCTATTTTGGAATTCAACGTAGTACTGACGGTGTAAACTTTACAGACATCGCCAGAGTTGATGCGGCTGGAAATAGCGATAATACCAGAAATTATTCTTATTCCGACAATCAACTTTCTTCCTTTTCTTCTGTGTATTATTATAAATTGAAAATGGTGGATATGGATGGTAAGTTTAAATACAGTTCAGTTTTACCCATTAAAAATGTTGCAGTTTCACTGGCTAAGATTTTCCCTAACCCAGCAAACAATCAATTTACAATTACGGTTAATGACAATAGCCTGTTGAACACTAAGGTTACATTAAATGATTTGAATGGTAAAGTGTTGCAAAGGATTTCCATTACCCAATCTTCCACACCGGTAAATATTAGTAATTATGTGAGGGGTGTGTATGTACTGAAATTTGAGAATGGAAGTAGTATTAAGGTGGTAAAAGAGTAAAATTTATTCTTGAAGATATATTAGAGGCTGTCTGAAGAGACGGCCTCTTTTAGTATGCGCCCTCTAAAAATTGATCTTATATTTTTTAGAATTCTTATCCAATAAAAAAGGGATAATACTGATGGAGATATTACTGGTATTGGGTTTTATGTTACCCTCTCTCCCGGTAAAGATCTGGATGAGTGAGGTCAATGTCCACAAAACTTTCAAGAGTTCAATTGGAAAATATTGATTTTTTAGATATTTTATTGAATTGTATAATTGATCCGGAATATTTTTATGGTATTCCTCTATAGTATGTTGCAGAAATAAAGAGAAATTGGAATAACGCTATTCCGATAGTATAAGAAAACTCATAGCCTGATTAGGCTGATTTACGTCAACTTAAGATTAATAAAAAAGGGGGGATTTGTTTAATAATGATGTGGATATTTCCGAAGGAATTATAATTTTATCTCTTCATTACTTTTATCAAAAAAGTGGAATTCAGTAAGATGATAATTATTGTTAGAACGAACTTTAATCTTTTGTTTGAATTTTAAACTCCATTTCATTCGCTTTGAAGGAAACCCTTTGGTAAGATAGGAATATAGTATAGGATGTACTTCGATAGTTAGATTCTTATGCTTTTGCATAATGAGATAACTAAGGTTCTTCTCGATCTCATCTTCAAGAACCAATGTTGATGACACCTTTCCTGTACCATCACAGCTGGGGCACACCTCCATGGTATTGATGTTTGTTTCGGGCTTCATACGCTGGCGCGTAATCTGCATAAGGCCAAACTTAGTAAGAGCAAGAACCGCGTGTTTTGCCCTGTCCTTACGCATACATGTTTCCATTTGCTCTGCCAGCTTCTTCTTGTTTTCAGGAAGCTTCATGTCAATGAAATCTACTACAATGATTCCTCCAATATCTCTTAGTCTTAATTGTCCCGCTATTTCTGCAGCGGCTTCCAGATTGGTTTCCAGAGCGTTTTGTTCCTGATTGTTTCCTACACTTTTGTAGCCACTGTTTACATCTATTACATGAAGTGCCTCCGTGTGTTCAATGATTAAATAAGCGCCACTTGGCAAATTGACTGTTTTCCCGAAGGATGCTTTTACCTGGCGGGTAACCCCATACGAATCAAATATGGGAGATCCGTTACTATGAAAAGAAAGTATGTCAGACTTTTCAGGTGCTATTTTTTGCAAATAAGTTTTAGTGTCGTTGTAAATATTTTTATCATTTACAACGATTTTATTAAAATCTTCCGTGAGCAAATCACGCAGAATACTGTTTGTTTTTCCTTCCTCACTCATAATCCTGCGTGGAGGAACCGCCCCTTTTAAATTAGTTTGAATGCTCTTCCATGTATGTATCAATCCCAGTAGATCTTCGTGAAGTTCTGTGGTATGCTTACCCTCTGCGGCTGTGCGTACGATAACCCCGAAATTTTTCGGTTTGATAGCTTCTATTATTTTTTGGAGACGTTTCCTTTCATCGGATGAGTGTATTTTTCGGGATACAGCAATTATGTCGTTAAAAGGAGTGAGTACGACGAATCTTCCCGGTAAAGAAAGTTCACAACTTAGCCTGGGGCCTTTTGCTGCGATGGGCTCTTTCAATATCTGAACAAGGATGTTGGGTTTCCCACTTAGTACCTCAGCGATCTTCCCTGTCTTTACAATTTCGGGTTCTACAACAAAGGATCCGAAATCAATTCCGGATTCTGAAGTTTCACTCATCGAAAGCTTGGTGAATTTTAGAATAGAACGTATGTAAGGACTTAGATCTGAATAGTGAAGAAAGGCATCTTTTTCAAAACCTACATCAATAAATGCAGCGTTCAATCCGGGAATTAATTTTTTTACTTTTCCTAAATACAAATCGCCCACACCAAAGCTTGAGTCTGCTTTTTCATTATGCATCTCTACAAGCTTTTTATCCTCAAGTAAGGCTATTTCAACTGCCTGTGAGACAGCATTTATAATAAGTTCCTTATTCAACTCAAAATCTTTTAATTAGTCTCTTGACTAAACAGAAGGAAAGATAGAACCGGATACACCGGTACAAGAAAGTACTGAGAGGAGGTAATTAATTATCTCTTCTTATGACGATTCTTTCTTAAACGCTTTTTACGCTTGTGAGTAGCGATCTTATGGCGTTTTCTTTTTTTACCGCAAGGCATAGATAGTTGTTTTTTAATAATTTATAATAAAAGACAAACAAAATTGTATTTTACTTGTCGATGTTACCAATTCAAAACCACTTAATGGTTCTCATTCATTTGTTTTATCCTCTCATCAATCTCCTTACTAAATGCAGGATTGTTTACCAGATGTTTGCTTTGTTCATACCACTTCGTAGCATTTTGCTTATCGCCTGTGGCAGCATACGCATCGGCAAGCCAGGAAACTGCTTCCAGATTGTGCGGATCAAAACTAACTACTTTACTTAATCGCTCAATCGCTTTTCCATATTGATTGGAAATGACACCTCCGATTCCTAACACCAATTGAGCCTGCATATTGTTGGAATCCTTATTTGCTACCTGAAGTAATTCCTGTATTCCTTTCATGGTCTGCTCTGCATTTCCTATCATTCCTTCCCCATATACGTAGCAACTTCCTAATCCTATCTTTAAGTCATCATTGTCTGGATTCAGCTTCAGCGCTTGTTCATATAATGAAGCGGCTGTTTGTGCCTCCCATATTTTCAACCCCGGATTAGCCTCTCGCCTCATGTTCTCAAAAATCAATTGGGCTGCAAAGGTGAGCTTTTTTTCTGAATTATCCAACTTGGCGGCTTCGCTTAAATAATATACGTAAGGAATGAATGACGCAACAGAATCTTTCCAAAAGTTAGCGAGATTAGTGTACTGATTTTCTGATTGATTTTTCACGTCTCCTCTGCTAATATTATTTTCGATGTTGGTAACATATACGAGTTGAACAGGTGATAATTTTCCTTTTTCAAAAGCCAGAGTGTCTTTGATATTAAATTTTGGAGCAGCCATATCGGCTGCCATAGGTGTTGCTTTTTTTACGGTAGTTGTTTTACCAAAAATAAACAAACCCAAAACCAATAGGATACCAGCACTTGCTAATATGATTCGTTTCTTCAATTCTTAAATCGGTATTTTTTTCCGGATGCGAAGGTAAGCCATTCCGCCTTGCTATGGTATCTTCTTTTCTTTTATTTGCATAACAAATTCTTTAGAAGGCTTGAAAGCCGGAATATAATGCTCAGGGATCTCTACGGCGGTATTTTTTTTAATGTTTCTACCTATTTTGGCGGCTCTTTTTTTAGTGATAAAGCTCCCAAATCCTCTTATATAAATGTTTTCCCCTTCACTAAGTGATTCCTTCACTTCTTTAAATAAGGTTTCAAGCGTAACAAGGACATCCACTTTGGGAATGCCGGTCTTATCTGATATCCGGTTAATTAGATCTGCTTTTCTCATTTTAAATCTTATTAATTACATGAAAATTAAAATGTGTTTTCAATGATGTTTCAACCAGGTATGGCAAATTTAACGATCTTTATTGTAATAACATGCTCTAATATATTCTGTATTTATTATTTTTTATTCAGATCAAAATTTCGTTATTCTTCGTCCGGATAAATACAATATTAGTTGGTAAAATGGCGTACAACAGGGAAGGAACCACGTAGAGTAATTAATACAAGTTTTTGGTTACTGCCTTTAATGTATTTTTACTATTTAAGAACCATTAGTTTTAATCCGGTTACGGTTAAAGATTTAATAGAATAATGAAAAATACAAGATTTTTTTCTTCAGCATTGTTATTATGGGATGATAAGGTTAATACGAGACAAATGCCCTGGAAGGGAGAAAAAAACCCTTACAAGATATGGATTAGTGAAATTATTTTGCAACAGACACGGGTACAGCAGGGACTTAGTTATTATAATCGTTTTATAGAGGCCTTCCCCGATGTAAAGAAACTTGCAAAGGCGCCGGAAAAGAAAGTATATAAATTGTGGGAAGGACTGGGATATTATACCCGTTGTAAAAACCTGATAGCAACTGCAAAATTTATTTACAATGATCTGGAGGGGAAGTTCCCAGACAGATATGATGATATTCTTAATCTGAAAGGTGTTGGGACTTATACTGCATCGGCAATTGCCTCATTTGCCTTTAATCTGCCTTACGCGGTTTTGGATGGGAACGTTTTCAGGGTATTGTCAAGGTTTTTTGGCGAAGAAATTCCTGTTAATACCACACCCGGAAAAAAGTTTTATGCGGAACTGGCATTCAAACTGCTTAATAAAGATAAACCTGCCCAATATAACCAGGCCATTATGGATTTTGGTGCCGTTATTTGTAAACCTCAGCAGCCACAATGCTTTAAGTGCCCACTCGGGGAAAGATGTATTGCTTTTCAAAAGAACCAAGTATCTGATTTACCTGTAAATAAGAAAGTAATTCACCAAAGAAAAAGATTCTTTAACTATTTAATTATAAAAGATAGTAATAAATTTTATGTACAAAAGAGAACTGAAAAAGATATATGGCAAAACCTGTACGAATTTATTCTGATAGAGACCAATTCATTATTGGATGAGAGGTCTCTTTTACACGAAAAACAGTTCTTGTCAATTACAGGGGGCCACGATTTTAAGATAAAAAAAATGTCGGATAAGATCTCTCAGAGACTTACACATCAACTTATTACAGGAAGATTTTTCCATATTGAGGTAAAGAAAGCAGTAGAAATTAAAAGAAGTTACTATCCGGTAACCAAGCAGCAATTGAGTTCCCTCCCTTTTCCTAAATTTATAGCATCCTATTTAGCAGATAAAAATGTATCTTTAAATTTGATTTAATTAATTTTTTAATCGAAGAAAAAAGTATTTATGCGTGGAGTTAATAAAGTGATACTTATCGGCAATATCGGCAAAGACCCCGATATTCAGTATCTTGAAGGGAATATCCCCGTATCTAAATTCCCTCTGGCAACAACTGAAACCTATAAGGATAAAAGCGGAAAATTGATTTCTCAAACGGAGTGGCATAATGTCGTTTTATGGCGTGGCCTGGCCGAACTGGCACAAAAGTATCTTCATAAAAGCAGTCTTGTTTATATAGAAGGTCGTTTAAAAACGAGGTATTGGGAAGATAGGGATCATAATAAAAAAGTAGCTACCGAAATAATTGCCGATAATCTTATCATGCTTGATAAGCGTACAGATACACACTCTTCCGAAGAAATTCATCAGGAACCTTTGTCGGGGGGCGATATTATTGGAGATCCAGTTCCGGTTACCGATCCCGAAAAAAAAACTGAATAAAAAGGCATCTGTAATTCTTCTTGCCTGAATTTATTTTGATTACATCATCATTCTATCATTGAAAACGCTCATCAATTGCTTACAGTTTTAGTCATTACATCTGCCGGAAATACTATCCTTGTTTTTATATTACTGGTACTCTTTGTATTATCGTTTTTATTTTCCGGTGCTGAAATGGCTTTTTTTTCTTTAACACTGAAGGATATCAATATGCTGAAAACGCGGCAACAACCTTCTTATAAAAGGATCGTATCGCTACTGGAAGCACCTAAAATATTGCAGTCATCCCTGCTTATTTCCAATTGCTTTGTCAATATTGGGATTATTTTAATATCCAATTCATTGTTGGGGCAATGGATTGATACATTAGAGATTCCTTTCGTTTTAAGTGTCGCAATTAAAGTGATTGCAGTTACGTGTGCTTTGGTAATGTTTGGTGAGGTACTGCCAAAAGTATGGGCTACTCATCATAAAATATGGTTTGCCTCAACCGCATCTATGACTGTTGCTGTTTCTAATAGCGTTTTTTTCAAGATAAGCAGACGATTAGTTGCTATGAGTGATGGAATAGAGAGAACGTTTAATTCGGATTCTGAAATTGCGGATGACAGTCAGCTCGATTATGATATAGATTTATTGCCGGAGCATGAGGTAACAAGCGAAGAGAAGCAAATTTTGAAAGGGGTAAGGAAATTCAGCAACACTACCGTGAAACAAACAATGCGCACACGGCTTGATGTGAGTGGTATCGAGTTTTCTTCTTCATTCAAAGATGTAAAGAAAAAAGTAAAAGAAATATCTTACTCCCGGTTGCCTGTTTATAAAGGGAATCTTGATGAAGTCACAGGAATGCTACACACGAAAGATATGTTGCCCCACCTTTCGTTGGAAGAATTTGATTGGCATCCGCTCCTGCGCCCGGTATTTTATGTACACGAGCAGAAATTGATAGAAGACCTGTTGCAGGATTTCAGAAGTAAGAGAATCCACATTGCTGTGGTAGTTGATGAGTTTGGAGGAACTTCCGGTATCATAACACTTGAAGATATTATGGAAGAGATCATAGGGGATATACACGATGAATTTGATGATGAGCAAAGTGCTAATAAGAAAGTTGACGAACATACTTATATTCTTGAGGGAAAGACTATGATCAATGATGTTTGTAAGATATTGAATGTTCCGGCACATACTTTTGATTTGTTACGCGGCGAGAGTGATTCGCTTGCGGGGCTTATCCTGGAAATAGCGGGTGAATTTCCTAAAGTCAATGATCAGTTTGAGACTGCTAATTACATTTTCACTCCTTTGGAGATTAATAAAAACAGGATAGGGCAGGTGAAGATTACTTTAAAATCAGGCGAAGGAAAATAAAATCATTTATATTGGGAAAAAAATCAGATCATGTATAGGATTTGTTATTTAATTTTTGGTTTGTTTATCATTAGCTGCAATTCCGCTTATACTTCCAAAAAGAGAGGCTATTTCAAAATTGATCTTCCGCAAAAATCTTACATCACTTTTAATGATCCCTCGTTCCCTTATAGTTTTGAATATCCTGCCTATGCCCGAATCGCAAAAGATTCGTCTTATTTTAAAGAAGGTGACCGTAGCCCTTATTCCATTGACATAGTTTTCCCTGCACTCAATGGAACTATATTCATTAGTTATAAGGATATAAACGGGAGTTCTGTGTACAAAGTAAAAAAGCCTGATGGCAGCTACAGAGATTCTTCCGCAAGGAATAGCTTTGAAAAAATGGTAAACGACTCTTACCATCTCACTTACAAAAATGATATCAAGGCCTCTTCCATTGAGGATAGTGTGATGCATACACCCAACGCTGTAACAGGTATCTTTTTTAAGTTATCAGGAAATGTAGCTACTGCAAAGCAATTCTTTTTGTCAGATACGACACAACATTTTTTAAGAGGAGCTTTATACTTTGATGCTACTCCTAATGAAGATTCTCTTCGCCCGGTAAATGCATTTTTACAGGAAGACATGAAGCACCTGATCAATACATTAAAATGGAAGAAACCATTAGAAAAATAAAAAAACCGTCAATTAAGACGGTTGTAAGATTTTGAAAAAGATAAATTCTTTACGAAATTTTTTCTACCTGCATATAGCTTAACTCCACAGGAGTAGCGCGACCAAATATTTTTACCTGTACTTTTAATTTCTTTTTTTCATCGGTCACCTCTTCAATTACACCATTGAAATCGTTGAACGGGCCATCAATTATCTTAATAGTTTCACCAATTATAAATGGCTCACTCATGGTCATTCCACTCGCATCCGACATCTCATCTACTTTACCAAGCATCTTATTTACTTCCGATCTTCTCAGGCTTATGATTTCACCTTTTGAACCTTTTCCATCAGTCAAGAAATGCATTACATTGGTGGTATTGCTTATATGCTGTACCATTTCACCACTCAATTTTCCATTCAATACTTCTATCATCACATATCCCGGATAGAAGTTGCGTTCACGCATTACCTTTTTCCCGTTCAGTACTTTATATACTTTTTCAACTGGCAAGAATATCTGGAGTATGTATTTATCCCATCCCTCCCTTATGATGTCTCTATCGAGATACTCTTTTATTTTTCGTTCTTTACCGCTCACAACCCGCAGCACATACCATTTCGTATCCTTCTCAGGTACCGAAGAGGCCACTTGGCCGCTACTGATGTCTTCCTGAATTTTATCTGTATTTTCTGTCATGATTACTTAAATAAAGAATAAACAAATTTTAAAACGCCATTGGACACGAAGTCCATTAAAGCAACGATGGCTGTAATAATGATGGTCGCAACCAAAACGATCATAGTAGATTGTTGTAGCTCTTCCCATGTAGGCCAGGTTACTTTTTGCATCATTTCTTTATAAGAATCTCTGATGTATAATGCAACTTTATTCATATTTTTTTAATTTCTGAAGTTAAAAGTATTCAAATTGTTAGTTAATTAACTAATAAGTCTTTTGTCAGCACGGGCACAAGGATTCGAACCCTGATCAAAGGTTTTGGAGACCTCTATTCTACCATTGAACTATGCCCGTATATTTCTTCTTTTGCTAATTCATGCAAAAGGAAAGAACTCTTTAGAACCCTGATCAAAGGTTTTGTCCCGAAATTCTTCGGGATATTCTACCATTGAACTATGCCCTATATTTCTCCTTTTGCTAATTCACGCAAAAGAAAAGAACTTTTGAGAACCCTGATCAAAGGTTTTGTCCCGAAATCCTTCGGGATATTCTACCATTGAACTATGCCCGTAAAACCAAATTAGCTAATTAGCAATTTGCTAATTAGCTAATTTCGGATTCAAAGATATGATATCTTATTTTATAATCTCAGTAACTTGTCCTGCACCTACTGTACGGCCACCTTCACGAATCGCAAATTTCAACCCTTTTTCCATTGCAATTGGTTGAATTAATTTTACAGTAAGTGAGGTGTTATCGCCAGGCATTACCATTTCTGTTCCTGCCGGTAATACTACTTCACCGGTTACATCTGTAGTACGGAAATAGAACTGCGGACGATATTTATTAAAGAATGGAGTATGACGACCACCCTCTTCTTTGCTCAATACGTAAACTTCACCTTTAAACTCTGTATGAGGTGTAATAGATCCCGGTTTGCAAAGTACCATACCACGGCGAACCTGATTTTTTTCAATTCCGCGAAGTAGCAAACCTGCGTTGTCACCAGCTTCTCCCTGGTCAAGTAGCTTCTTGAACATTTCAACTCCTGTAACTGTTGAAGTCAATGGCTTTTCCATTAAACCAACTATTTCAATTCCTTCACCTACTTTAATACGACCTCTTTCAATACGTCCTGTGGCAACTGTCCCACGACCTGTAATAGAGAATACATCTTCTACAGACATCAGGAACGGCTGGTCAACTGGGCGCGGAGGTAATGGAATGTAAGTATCCACAGCTTCCATCAGATCATCAATTGCCTTTACCCACTTGGCTTCCCCGGCTAGTGCACCTGTAGCAGAACCTTGTATAATTGGAGTGTTATCGCCATCAAAACCGTAAGATGTTAATAGCTCCCGAATCTCCATTTCGACTAGTTCCAATAATTCAGGATCATCTACCAAGTCAACTTTGTTCATGAAAACAACGATACGAGGAACACCTACCTGACGGGCAAGAAGGATATGTTCTTTTGTTTGTGGCATAGGGCCATCTGTTGCCGCTACCACTAATATAGCTCCATCCATCTGAGCAGCACCAGTGATCATGTTCTTCACATAATCCGCATGACCCGGACAATCTACGTGAGCGTAGTGACGGTTTACAGTTGAATATTCAACATGTGCTGTATTAATAGTGATACCCCTTTCTTTTTCTTCAGGAGCACCATCAATATCTGCATAGTTCTTTTTTTCCGCTAAACCTTTTTTAGACAAAATATCGGTTATAGCAGCTGTGAGGGTTGTTT
>JBDTGA010000049.1:0-8240 GCA_039937655.1 Ginsengibacter sp. | reverse complement strand
TAGAATTTCTATGCTCCATGCCATCGCCATGTACAAAAGGATTTACATTTTCAATAAAGGTATAATTGCCATAATCATAATCAGGCAGCTCTCCGAAAACTGCTTCTTCTTCGGTTACCATTTTCTTAATCATCGCTGTGTTAGCATCCATCAAACTATCGGATACTTTTGCATGCATTACCAAGCGCATTTCTTCGGGCTTTCCGTCTGTATTTTTTACGGTCCATGTGCGCAAATGATAATCACTTAGTTCGGTAGGAGAATCCATCAGGTATTGAAAATTGCGTGCATAATACGTATTCTTTTCATGCAACGGTTTCAGTTGTGTGGCTACTTTCCAATGTAGTGATTCCGGCATATCAAATTTGATCGTAAGAGGATCTGCATCGTGGCCCACGATCCACATAAAGGTCGCCGGCATATTCAAATGCGCTTCCGAAGAATCAATATCGTCATAAGTGCCATCGGCATAATCGCCATAAAGCGTGTAAGTGATCTTTATCGTTGAAGGATGAAGAGCAACTTTATAGATATCCCCTGCAACTCTTTCAATAATCAACGGTTTATCCTGACCATCAAATGCTTTTACATCATATACATTTTTACCAAACTCATGTGTGGCATATCTTCCGGCCGATGACCGGCTCATGCGGAATATAGCAGGCGCACCGGAGAGTTTGTTAACTACTAATTGTACCCGTGCTTCATGATGCCGGTAATTGTGAAAAGAAATTTCATATTGAATGGAAGACTGGCCAAAAATTTGTGTAGCCACCAATGTGATAATTATGAAAAGAGGAAGCGCTTTTTTAATTACAATCATACAAATAATTTGCTTAAAAGTAATACAGATGCACCGGATTGATTTTATAAATCCAATGGGTACTATTCACTACATCAAAGTTTTCCCCGTTGTTGGTCTTGTGACAAACAACCCCTTTTTCTTTAACCCATATCTACTCTTTTAAAATATTTGTCATCATTTATTTTAAAGATTTAAGTTTGTCTCATTCTTTTTTATCAATTTATTTTTATGAAAATTGCAACTTATAATGTAAATGGTATCGGTGCAAGGTTACCGGTGCTGCTTCGCTGGCTGGAAGAGACCACTCCTGATGTGGCATGCCTGCAGGAATTAAAAGCACCACAAGAAAAATTTCCTGAGGAAGCCATAAAGAACGCTGGCTATCATGCCATCTGGCATGGACAAAAAAGCTGGAACGGAGTGGCGATATTATCGCGAATGGAACCTCCGCAGGAAATAATAAGAGTGCTTCCCGGTGATCCTGAAGATCTTCAAAGCCGGTATATTGAGGCGAAAGTAAATAACATCACTATTGGTTGTCTCTACCTGCCCAATGGCAATCCAACCCCGGGGCCAAAATTCGATTACAAAATGGGATGGTTTGAAAGGCTACAACTTCATGCATCGGAATTACTCTCGCTTGATCAACCGGTGATACTCACGGGCGATTTTAATGTTATCCCTACAGAACTGGATGCGTACAAACCTGAACGTTGGGTGAAAGATGCTCTGTTTCTTCCGGAAGTACGCGCAGCTTTTAGAACGTTGACTGAGCAAGGATGGAGGGATGGCCTTCGTAAACTATACCCCGATGAAGTCATTTATACCTACTTTGATTATTTTCGCAATGCATTTGCCCGTCGTGCAGGAATGCGCATTGACCATTTTTTATTAAGCGCCCATTTTGATGAACGACTTATTGCCGGAGGAGTTGATCTGGCGACACGTGGTTGGGAAAAATCCAGTGATCATGCGCCGGTATGGATAGAGGTGAAGGATTAGTAACCATCGCGATCAGATTTCCTTTCTTGTTAAGGATTAATTATAAAAGTGAAATGGATCAAGGCCTGATGACTCCTATCCATGGTTTGTGTCTCCACGAACCATGGTCTTCTTTTATTTAGATAGTCATATTCGTTCAAAACTCCTTTATTAAATCTGTAAGAAATGAGAAATCATTAATGCCTGTTTCATAAAATTTGGCAGAAGAATAAAAATATTCAATGTCTTCTTTAACCAATTGCCATTTTCCAGACGTTGGATTATAGTGCAAATAAGTAAGTTTCTGAAAAGCCATTTCTTTTGAAAAAAGTTTGATTGCAAGAGGGTCTCTTTGCCAAAACTCCTGTTTTTTATTATGAGCTTCAATTGCATAACCAGCAAGCAATTTCGAATCTTTCTTTTTCAAAGCCTTCTTAAACTCATGTGCTGTATATTTTAAAAATGAACCATGGGGTGTTTCTTTTCCATTTAGCTCATTGATCTTCCAGATAAGATGTAAATGATTTGGCATAATAACGAAGGCAAACACATTTATCTTTCCAATGGAACATAAATATTGCAAAGAACTTAAAATAATAGGATTAGGTAGAATAGGAACATTGAAAAGCTGGATAAGTGCCTTGACTTTGGCCTTATAAAAAAAGCGTCAAGAAAATTTGAATGAATGACGTTAAGAAATGAAATTAATGTTACTGTAGTCTGGGGATGCACACAGTTGGTAAGTCGCATTGTAGCTGGGATGTATTCTATCGCTTGAGCTAATTTCATTTTAGGCAATCATTCAAATTTTTAGTTTTTTTTATACAGCCTTGATTTTTTTTGTTACTTTTTTGTATCAAGACAAAAAAGTAAATAAAAACTGAGCAAAGGCCAGTAAGAGTTTAAGCTTAAAATACCTAATCCTATAAAATAATATTCTTAAAGATGTTATTCTCCAGCCTGAAATTAAACTTTTTCAATAGTTCGTGAAAATAATGGCTCGTGGAGACACGAACCATGGGACTGGGATCTATATCTTCCTGTCTTTTGCTGCACCAAGTCCGGCATAGAGCTTAAGAAAAGCGACCAGAAGAAGCAGTATAAGTGAATAGTTCCAGTTGCCGGTAAGGTCAAACAAGCTACCAAAAATGATAGGCCCTGTGGCGGCAATAAAATAACCGATTGATTGAGCCATTCCCGATAGTTCGGTAGTCGCTTGCGCATCTTTAGATCGCAACACAATAAACAATAATGCCAGACCAAAAGAACCGCCTAATACAAATCCGAGGATGGACACCCAAAGACTCACTAATCCGACCTGTGGAAAAAGCAGCCCTAAAATTGCAACCGTTTCTAATGTGGCTAAGAAAGTGACAATACGACGCTGATTCAATTTTTTTCCTGCCCAGAGAGGAATGATTAATGAACCTACAATTCCTGTTGTCTGCGCCAGGGACGACATCCATCCTGAAAATTCATCAGTATAACCCCTTCCTTGCAATATGGCCGGCAGCCAGGCCATGATCACATAAGCGGTTAGTGATTGCAGCCCCATAAATAAAGCAACTTGCCACGCTACCGGCGACTTACCGAGTGCCTTCATGGCTATACGGTAACTGCGCTTTTGCTTCGTACTCTTTAACCGGTTAATTTGAGGAAGCCAGATAAAAAAAGCGAGCAGTGCTGAAACGGACCAGATACCCAGCGAGCCTCTCCATCCCCAATGCAACTTATCCACCAGTGGAACGCTGATACCTGATGCTACTGCTGCCCCAATACCCATCACGCCTACATACAGGCTGGTAATAAAACCGGAATTGGAGGAAAATTTCTTCTTTACCAGGCTGGGTAACAATACATTGCCAAAGGCAATGGCAACGCCCAGAAGAATGGTGCCCAGATAAAGCGTTACTATTCCGTTGATAGAGCGGATGGCAATGCCTGCGGCAAGTAGAAATATAGCACCGAGCAAGGTACCTCCAATGCCAAACCGGCGCGTGAATAAAGACGTAAAAGATGACATTACCCCGAAGGCAATCAGCGGTAACGTGGTTAGCAGTCCCAACATAGAATTAGGAAGTCCGGTAGAATCCCTTATATGGCTAACCAAAGGGCCGATACTTGCCAGCGCAGTCCTTAAATTAAATGCGATGAAAAGTATGCCCACAATTAACAAATACCTGCCCGCTTTAGATCCTTTGCTTTTTGAATCAGATTGAGATATTGGCATTTGCTGGATGATGGAATTATTTAATAGGCTGCGAAAGTAGGAAAACATCAAGGATGAATGATGCAGTTGCTATGGTTTTGTTGAAATAATACCGTTTATAGGTATCATTTAGCCCAAATATTTCTGGTATAAATTGGCATCTGCTAGAGGTGACACCTTTTTAAAAGGTGTCACCTCTTCGGTCAACTATACAGAATCAATGTTTCTTCGGTCTTTGGCATTTTTGATAGTTGAAAAGCAAGTCGGCTTATGACTAAGGAAAGTAAAATCCCTGATTGCCACATTATCTCGTTGTTGGTTTGGTGATCATTTACGTAGAAAATATCCCGGTCACACTTTGGGGTGACTTTTGTGGGTAAATTGGACGGGCAATTTCCCCCATGGGATTATATTCCCCAATTTGATTAGATAATCTGATAATAATATAAACAATCCTAAATCTCATAAATTCCTTCTAAGTATTTGCAAATCAATCAATATTCAATAATTACATTGATAAAGAGGATTTATTTTATAATTATTTTAATATAAAAAGAGTTATTTGGAATACATTTTGTTTAAGGTTATAATAAATTATTTAAACAACAATCAAAATCAAATTAAATTATGCAACACAAAATCTCAACAAGGATTCTAACAATTACGATGGTATCGCTATCTGTATTATTCATGTTCGTTTCCTGCAAGAAAAAAAATGATCCGGTACAAGTGCCAGGTACTATCACTGCTATCGTTTCTAATTCTCCGGACTTTACATTCTTGAAAGCTGCTGTAGTAAAAGCTGGTCTGGCTGCGACACTTGATGGTAAAAGTCCATTTACCGTTTTCGCGCCAACCAATGACGCTTTTATGGCTTCAGGAATAACCATGGCAACTATTAATCAATTATCTCCTGATGCATTAAAAGGAGTTCTGCTTTATCATACAGTGAGTGGAAAAGCAATGGCTAAAGATTTGCCATCTGGTCCTAATGCTAATATTGGAACTGTATCCGGAAAAGATGTATTCGTTACAAAAAATGATAAAGGTGTTTTTGTAAATGGTGTAACGGTAACAAAAGCTGATATTATGGCAACTAACGGGGTTATACACGCAATCTCACGTGTATTAATGCCACCAGCAGGAAATATCGTTGAGACTGCTTCTGCAAATCCTGATTTTACTTTTTTGGTAGCCGCTGTAGTGCGCGCCAGCCAGGGAAATACTAACGTTGCTTCCGTATTATCAGGTGCCGGTCCCTTCACTTTATTTGCACCAACCAATGATGCATTTAAAGCTGCCGGATTTGCAACTATGGATGCTATTAACAACGCAGACCCAAATACCTTAACCACTATTCTTACATACCATGTAATTGAAGGAAGAGTTTTCTCTTCAGATCTTACAAATGCAGCAATGCCTAAAACTGTAAATGGCGGAACAGTAACTATCAATCTTACAAACGGAGCAACTGTAAAAGGAAATTCTAATACAACTGCTTCTAAAATAACCAGTACAGATTTGGTTACTACTAACGGTGTAATTCATACAATAGACCAGGTTTTGCTTCCTTAAAGCAAGATGGTTTAAAATTTAAAAATGCCCGCTTATTACTCTATGTAAATAAGTGGGTATTTTTTTTGATAGGTGGCAATTGAGCCAATTTATAGAGCGCAAACTCATACCAAAATATTGGAAGTTTCGATGATACTTTTTGGAATAAGAATTGGTTAGTTCGTACTTTCGGAGAAACAGATCAATTCTTATGGTGAATACCGAAGAAATAATTTTAAAATTAGCTGAATTAGATAAGACGAGTCAGCAACTTGATACGCCCGAACCGGAGCGATTGGAAATGATGAATAGCATAACAAATTATGCCAATCACTTTATCTCGGGGCTTAATACAGTAAAGGCCTTCCAGGATAAGGAAGCCTCCTCGCTGGAAATTACCAATCAAAAAAGGCCGCTCACAGAACTTCTTGATCTGTACCAGAAACAAGTAGCCGAGACCGGGATTAATGCCGCTTCCGGAAAACATTTTGGTTATATTCCTGGAGGGGGTGTTTTTACAGCAGCTCTTGCCGATTTTATTGCAGCCGTTACCAATCCGTACGCCAGCGTACATTACGCATCTCCTGGTGCTGCTACTATTGAAAGCGAAGTAATTAACTGGTTGAAAAAAATATTTTCATTTCCCGAAAACTCAGTTGGTTGTTTGTCTTCCGGAGGTTCAATATCTACATTAATTGCATTTACTGCAGCAAGAGATCAACATAAAGTAAAGAATGAATTCATTACTAAAAATGTGGTCTATGTAAGTGAACAGGTACATCATTCTACTCAAAAAGCATTGAGGATTATTGGGCTGGAAGACATAACGATCCGCTATGTTTCTTTAGATAATCATTTTCGGATTAAAACAGATTCTTTAGAAGCATTGATAGAGAAAGATATTGCAGCCGGACTTCTACCTTTTATGGTAGTGGCAACCGCCGGAACTACAGACACCGGTGCAATAGACCCTTTAGATGAAATAGCGACAATAGCAAAAAAGTATAAAATGTGGTTTCATGTGGACGCTGCTTATGGTGGCTTTTTTATCATGACCTCAAAAAAAGAACTTTTTAAAGGAATCGAAAAAGCGGACTCTGTTATTATTGATCCACATAAAGGATTATTTATCCCTTATGGCGTAGGCGCGGTATTGATAAAAGATAGTGCCGCTGTTTTACACTCCAATTATTATACTGCCAATTATATGCAGGATGTAGCCAGTGAAGAAATGTTACAAAGCTCTGCGAATATTTCGCCGGAACTGACCAAACATTTCAGGGGGCTTCGCGTATGGCTTCCCTTACAAATACATGGAATAGAGCCTTTCATCGCTTGTCTTGAGGAAAAATTATTATTGGTCCATTACTTTAGAAATAAATTAGCTGAATTAGGTTTTTGTTTAGGACCGGAACCGGACTTGTCAGTCAGTTATTTTTGGTATCCTTTTGAATCGGATATAGATAAAAGAAACCGGCAACTGATGGATGAGATACATGGAGATGGTTCTGTTTTTTTAAGCTCCTCCATCATTGATGGCCGTTTTGTAATCAGGATTGCAGTTTTGGCATTTAGAACAAAAAAAGAAATCGTTGATGAAGCCGTAGAAATGATTAAGCAATGTTTAAATAAAGTAAATTAAACAGAACAGGCATAGGCAAATATTAAAAATCAAAAATGATATTTTTTGAAATAGGAATTTCCTCCGGTTGTTACCCCTTGTGACCTGCCACTCCTTTTTCTTTTACACAGTAGCTCCCATTTTTAAAGTCATCCAAAAATAAATGACAGGAATATTACAATCGAAAGTTGTCAAAAATGGTTTTCGGCATAATTTGTAGCCTATATAGGATTACAAAAAGAGTTCACCTTAAAAAAATAATTTTCATGAAAAAGATTACATTGATTCTCCTGTTTGTGTTTGGTGCATTTACAGTAAGCATGGCGCAGACTACTTCTGTGACGGCGAACAGTACCATGACCAGTAAACAGGACAAAGCAGCGATTGCTGCTCAAAAAAAAGCAGACCGCCAGGCCAAAGCATTGGCAAAGAAAGAGGCCAAAGCTTCCAGCAAGGCAGCAGCTTCCGCCAGCCCCGCTGCTTCTGCTACATCAACCGCACATTTGAATAAGAACGGTACACCCGACAAACGTTTCAAAGCCAATAAACAGGCCACTACTGTTAGTACTTCAACCCGCACACGGGCAACGGCTCCTTCACAGGCAGCTCCGTCTGCTTCTGCTACGTCAACAGCGCATTTGAATAAGAACGGCACACCCGACAAACGTTTCAAAGCGAATAAACAGTCAGGTGCAGTTAATACACCAACCTCCGCACAGGAAACTGTTCCTACTCAGGCACCGTCCGCTACTTCGGTAACCACCAATAAAGCGAATAACCATATAGCAAGAGCAAATACCCCAAGAGTTGCTGATAAATCAATTGGAACTGATTCAAAGGGAAGAACTATTTACCAGGGACCAAGAGGTGGTAAATATTACCTTACCAAAAACGGGAATAAAGAATATGTAAAATAAAAGAGATTACCTGTTTATTACATTTATAATTACAGATTTAATTTAATAAAAAGACTGCCACGGAAACCTCCGGGGCAGTCTTTTTTAAAGGTATGGACTACTTTGAAATCATTGCTAATAATGCAGCAAAAAAAACACTTATTTATGGAGGAA
>JBDTGA010000048.1:0-3123 GCA_039937655.1 Ginsengibacter sp. | reverse complement strand
GCCTCCAGATAAAATCCCGAATGAAGGGATGATTTTAATTTGAGCTAAAGCTCAAGTGCTTTCTGCCACGAATTCCACCCTGCCCGACTGAAGCCGTTCAGGCGGGGAATTTTCACGAATCAAATTTGTTACACAAATTTATCCGGCGCAGAGTATAATTCAACAAAACAGTAAATTTTTAACTTGAAAACTTCGCTAATTTACCTCATTGAAGTATATCTTATACAATGACTTTATCGTCCACCGAGCTCAACACCGATTCCTCCATCAATACGATAGTGTTGTCCGGTCATAAAACTTCCTTTATTACTCGCCGCAAATATTATGAAATCAGCAATTTCTTCCGGCCTGGCGATACGCTTTAGAAGATGAATGTTTTCTGTTTGCTTAATGGCTTCTTTCGTATCTGGCAGTGCATCTATTGTATTTTTGAGCATAGGGGTCATCACGGCACCGGGACACACGGCTATACACCGGATGTGCGGCGCATAGTCCACCGCAATACTGTGGGTAAGTCCAAGTATGGCGGCCTTTGAAGTGGCATAAGCGGCCACTTCTTTCTGAGTAACAAACGCCTGAGCACTACTCAGGTTTATAACTACGGCACCCTCACTTTCAGCCATTAAAGGAATACAAAATTTTGAACAGAGATACATACTCTTTACATTTACATTTATGGTCCGGTCCCAAAGTTCTTCTGAGGTTTCCGTTACCGTTCCATAGGTTTGTATGCCTGCATTGTTTACCAATACATCAATAGTTTTAAATGTATCTTTTATAATGGCAAATACTTTTTCTACCTGCTCATACTTAGATACATCACACTGATAATAATGATAGGGAGAAGTTTCACCGGCAATTTCGTTTTGCTCCCTGTCTCTGTCAAGAATTATTACCGTTGCTCCTTCTTCAAGGAACTTAGCTGCTGTTGACTGGCCCATACCTTTGGCGCCACCGGTAACGATAACTGTTTTGTTTGTAAACTGCATAAAAAATATTTAGTAGTTATAATTAAAAAAATTAGCTTTCGTTGAAAAATTGAGTGGGCATTCCTTTTACGCCTGGTTTAATGGAAAATAATCCTCCTGCCTGGGGAAACTTTTCGATGTTTTCTGCCGTGTCATATTTACGGCTTGAGGTAATGTACAAGGTGGCCAGGTCTTCATCACCAAAGCAGCAGGAACTTGGAATGAACGCAGGAACATTTATACGAGTTAACACTTTGCCGGTGTTAGTATCGTACTGCAGTACCGATTGACCTTGCCAAAAAGCCACCCACAAATTATCATCTTCATCTATTGTCATACCGTCCGGTAATCCCATCTCTGCAGCCGTATCAATCAAAACGCTTTTATTGCTGATAGCGCCTTTATCCAGTTCAAAATCATAGCGGAAAATCTTTTTCATCATGCTGTCAACTACATACATGGCTGTGTTTTTTTTGTTCCATGCAATGCCATTGGGTATAATAAAAGGCTCATCCATTTTTTCATAAATTAAATTGGCATTCACCTTATACAAAGATCCCACAGGAGCATCTGCATCATTACTCATTGTACCAATCCACAGGCGGTTCTTTGCATCGCATTTACCATCGTTCAACCTGTTGCTGGGTTTATTCTCCTGTATGGTTACCTGTTTTATAATCGTCTTCTCGCGTGGATTGTAGATTACAACATCCTTATTTATTGCCACTATCCAATTATTTCGATTGGTGGGAATAGCCACCATTACCGTATCTGCGATTGATACTTCCGAATAGTTTTTTGTGTTGATATGGTATTTACAAACCTTCCCACTATCATAGTCCACCCATAATAGTTCTCCATTTATGTGGTCCCATACAGGGCCTTCTCCTAAATCGTTTTTGCAATCCACTATAACCGTTGCTGATCTCATTACAATAATTTTAGTGAGTACATTATAGATAATTAATATCCTCCTGCAATATCTCTTGTCAAAATAAAAAAAACGCTTTTTTCTTTGTTTACTACCTGGTAAAGTTTCCAATTATCATTATCAATTTGTTCTAAATGCCAGCTCTTTGTTGGGTCGGCTAATTGCTTTTTTATTTTACGCGGAAATGCATTGGCGGCTCTTGCATTTTCCCAGGTCCGTATCGCATGAAAGATTTCATATTTGCGTGGGCAACTTTCAACATCCTTCTGGTTTAATTGCAAACTATAGGTTGTACCCACTCCCACAGAAATGGCTTGTATATGCTCGTATTGTTCAACCGTTGAATTGGCTTTAATAGGAAAATTGCCTCCCATGCCAACTGGGAAATAGTTGGAATAAGTTACATCCCGAAGATCCTTGCCCTGGCTGGTAGTACTACCCCATTCCCTGGTGTCAACATCGTATAAGTTTTTTCCTCCGCCAACATTCCATATACTTTGGTATTGCCATGAGCCTTCTGATAAGGTAGCCCCGGTAAAACGAATAGAAGGAATACCAAGCGATGCAGCCCTTTCAAACATTTTTCTGAAAAAACGTTTTGCTGAGTAATACCCATGCCCATTGTTAAATAAAAATTCCTGCCCATCAAAGTCGTAATAGCCTAAACCGTTAATGAAACAAACATCAGCATAATATGCAGCTATTTTATCCTGAAGTGCCATATTGGGTATCAATCCATCATAGCCATAGTTAATGGTTACCTGCAGTTTGTAGATAGTGTCGTTTGCGTTATGAGAGGCTGCTTTGGAGTCCCAATATCCACGCTTTACATTTAAAAGCCGATAGGGTTCTTTATTAGAAACGCCAAGATAATGAATCAATTCCTTGCCGATTTTTACCATATTTAAACTCTTGGCATGTCCTTCCCAACTGCCTATTTCATCCAGGTATTTTGGATCATTCACAATGATAATAGTATCATCAGGACTGAGGCTGTTTATTAAAATGCGTTTTTGTTGGTAACATAGACTGTCGCTCGGAACAGGGCTGGCATCTTTAGTTCCCGGGGCTAATGAGTTCGTTATCGTTGTTCTACCTATCGTAATACCATACTTAGCCGCCATTTCAGAAAACTCTTTGTGCGACTTATTTCCGGAAGTTAACTTCAAAGGTTTTTTCTCGAAATCTTTTCCGTCAATGAATCCTTCATTGCCACGATCAGGC
>JBDTGA010000047.1:0-10488 GCA_039937655.1 Ginsengibacter sp. | reverse complement strand
CCGTAGGAAATTGTTTCTTGTAGATACTGTTGCGGGTTCCTGCTACTTTTATAAAACCGGCCATATCGGTTGTGAAAATGTTTTCAGAATACACGTCATCAAAAGTGCAACCGTAATGCGCTAATATCTTTCCTAGATCACTGTAGCAATTTTTCATTTGTTGTTCCATGTTACCCGGTGCAACCAGCGTTCCTTTGTCATCCATACTTACCGCGTCGGATATTTTAATGTGGTTACCAATCCTTACTGCATGTGTGTAACCATATTCTTTTTCTAATGCGGGGCGGAAATTATAGTAGTCAGGAGTTTCGGCTTTTGCAGTGGTATCTTTTTTATCCACTGTTGTTGTTTGCGATGATGGCTGATTACAGCTTGTTGCAAAAAACATATTGCAATAATGATTGCAACAAAAGAAAGTTGTTTGGTAGAAATGAATTGTTTTTTCATTATTTGTTTTTTTTTGATTAAAAAATAGGTATTTATAAAATTTGAGTAAGGGTTGCCAACCTTTTAAAGGTTGGCAACCCTGAATTACGAACGGATAATGACTAAGCTTATTTTTTGTCAGGAGGTGTCACCTTGTATCCTAATTGTAGTATTATGTTCAGGTTGTCATAATAGATTCTGTCTGTTTCAATCTTTCCATGATTTATACGGGCGGTATATTGTAAAGGAAATTTGATGTCTTTACCATCTTGTGTAAAACTGAGTCTCCCCATAGAGATACACAATTTCCTTTTAGAGCTCCTGATTTAACCCGGAAGCTTTCTGCTACGAAATCCACTTTACGGTTTGACTGTGTTTTGTAGTCCTGCTCCCATGTTTTAATTGTTTGGTCACCGGTGGCTGAGTCAGCAGAAGAGGGGCCATATCCCATGTAATTCTTTGCCAGCTTAGCTTTCGCAGTAGCTATATTTCCCGAAACAAGCGAATTTACAAAGTCACTTACTACTTGAATATCTGCCTCAGCATTGGGGTTTTCCATCACCATATCTTTGTAGTGCGGCTTCGATGCCTTTTGCGATTGTGCTTGAATTGTAGTTGTGAAAACCGTAAGCAAAAGAGATGCAAGAAGCATACTGCGTTTGATTGTCTTTTTCATTTTCATTTTCATTTTTTCCTACTCTTTAGGCTTTCCGAGCTGTAGGCAGGTAAGTTGGAAACGCCTCCGCAAAAAATGCCTGTGCGGAACAAGCCCGTTTTTTATAGTGATGACTGAACTTCACTTTTTTTTCAGTATTGTTCTGAAATGAATTCATCATCCTTTTTCTCATTTGGCTGCTCCCGCGATGTTACCGGCGGGAAACAATGATGAGAACTGATAGCCATCGGATCGAAGAACACACACGAGAAATTATTTAATTCGAGTTTCGAAAACCTATATTTTTTTGAAACATACTGTTCACTATTTTTTCTTACCCTTTTACAAAAGGTCTCCAGGTTGATGTAAATTTTAGATTTTGCAGATTTTGTTTAATCAGGATTTGAATTGATTACATAAACGTAATGGAAAGAATTGTTGAAATACTCGTTTTGAGGACGAATGCTCCTATTTATTGTCCGAATGAGGAATTTATTTAGCGAGGGGCTACTTATAGGGAAGTTCTTTGATCGTTTAGAGAAATAATTTTATGGTCAACCGGCAAATAACTGTAAGTCTTATTTAAGGGTTTGCAGGCTGGAAATTTTTATGTAATGTACCGGTTATATCTTTTGTAGATGAGAATGAGTATTTACTCTGTAGGAGGTTCCTTACGGAATTAAGAAGACTCCCCTTATTGATTACTTGCTTTCAATTTGTATCAAGGCCGGGATTTGATTTTACTTTCTTAATCATTGGGGAGCACGCACCAGTAAATTAAAACCACTCTTCTTCGGTCATCATCCTCGGTATAGTCTTTTATTGTTTTGGTAGGAAGTGTTTCACCTTGTCCATATTCAAACGACATAATATCAAAGGTGCTCCATGATTTGAATTGAGATTTATTTTTTACTACAAGATTATGAAGCAGGTTTCCGATTGAGCCTGCCCTCAATTGAGAGAGTTGACTGTTGAGTTCTTCTTTTGTTGCAGAACTTTTTTTAAGCCCCGCTAATAATTGCCCATATAGTTCTGAATCAGGAGTTATATCCATCCCATCGGCATATCCATCTATTACAATGTCTCCGGTTTGGCTTATTTGAGAATATTTATTGGAGAAGTAAATAAGGGAATCAATGATAGGCATGAACATCGAATCTGCAAGATCCACTTTCCCCAAGGGTATTTTATATATGCCTGGTCCGAAAAAAGCGGCCATTTGATACAATTTTTTTTCAGCAACAGATAGCCCGTCTTCAATCATTTTAAAACGATAATAGCGTATAGCGGAATCTGATATGTATTTATCCAGAGAAGGTTTTTTTAACTCAAAGATGTTTTTATAGCCTCTTCTGAATGATGTTGAACCGGTAAAGATGTTCGCAATTGCAGCAGTATGTGCTTTCGCGGAATCGGTTACTTTTTGATAGGAATGTAATTTGGCAATAATCCGGTTATTAATAGTAGTGTCTATTTTCTCCTGGGATAGTTTGAGGTCTCTTGTTAACGATAATACTGTAATGTGGGCTTCATCTTTTTCAATAGCCATTTGTGCGGAAGATACCAGCTTCTTTACTCTCATTTTTTTACTGGCGTTGCAGGAAACTAATGTGGTAATGGAAAAACATATAATTCCGTAAATCAGCAACGTGTGATTCGTTGATAACTTTCTTTTCATTTTGGTACAGGTTTAATTGAAAAATCTTCATTTGGCAGATGCTCAGGTTGTTTTATTTTTTTGATAACTTTTGTGGTGGAAATATTCAGACTACTTTTTTGTGGAAATTCATTTTTTTCCGAGAAGGGTGTTTCAACCAGGGGTTGCTGGTTGGAAGGATAACGTGTGAGAATAAGTTTCCTGTTCATTTTTACAAATAAAAACACTTCCGATTCTTCGAAGGTTCTTTTATTTAACTCGCTCACACTAAAAAGACCTGCCAGATTTCCATTGTAATTGTTTATGTCGGTATTTTTTGAATAACGGGTTGAAAGGGTATGCTTCCAAAAAAGTAATACTGCTGACAATAGAAATGCACTCAGCCAGATAAATGCAATAAAAGATTTTGCTTTTAACTCAATACTCTCATCCAGCCCGTTTTTGTAAGCGTAATTTCCCGAAATGCCAGAATTAATATTTACCGATTTGTTCATTTTTCTCAGTCATTTTGGTAAATTGATAAAGGAAAAATGTTCCGTCATCATATTTTTTAAATAAAAGGTGTCTTAAAAAGCAGTATTAACCTGGCATCAAAGAACAGAAAGATATTCTTATTTTAGTAGTATTTGAAATATATTTTCGATTCCGTTCAATGAGCGATTTCTCGTTCTTTGTAAGGACGAAAATAGTTTTTTTATTACTATCTTTCAAATTCGTTTTATCAGTTTAGTTGTTCCTTACAAGAGATAATTTCGTTGAGTACTTCCTCTTTTGCATCCCAAAGTAAATTGGCGTTCGTGCGTATCATTTCCCAACCCGAAACGGAGTCATCACAATCTTCTATCGCTTCAAGAGGTTTTAGAAGTGGTGATTCCCTGTTTAATAATGACACGGTTGTTCTCATAAGGTGGCTCATTCTATTGGTTTCCTGGTAATTACCCGCTGCCGCCATTTCCTTTAGTTTATGGAGTTCCAAAGGATATTGATCCAGAAACTGTTGAAGCAGTTTTTTAATGAACTCCACATTGTTGTGATAAACTTTAATGAGACGAGGAGTGTCAATATACTGATAATGGTTAGGTATGTTTACCAGGGATTTTGTAGTTGCCTGTCGAAGATTCCGGATTATTATTTCATGTAAATCGAACTCATTGAGAGGTTTGGGGATGTAATCATTCATTCCCATCTTAATACATTTTTCTCTTTCGCCGGGTAATACTTTTGCCGACATGGCGATAATTGGGATCTCCATTTTTAAATGGTTTCTTATTTTTTCTGTTAGTGTGTATCCGTCCATAACAGGCATTTGAATATCTATCAAAGCAAGATCGTAGTTGTTTTGCTTTAATAATTTGATGGCATTCTCGCCATTGCCAGCAAAATGGTATTGCATATTCCATTGCTGAAAAATGTAGGAGAGTAACATCTGGTTCATGGGGTTATCTTCGACAGCCAGAATCAGCCTGTCGGTTAATTTTTTACTCTCGTTAGAGGGGATAATGTTTTTAGCAGTACCGGATGTATCCGTATTTAAAAGCGGAGTGTCACTATATAAGAAAGGCATTTCAATAACAAATTCAGCTCCACTGCCTGGTTTACTTTTTGCTACCACCGTGCCCCCCTGCATGGTTACTAAGTTCTTTACGATAGATAGCCCTAAACCTGTACCACCATAATTGCGGCTGGTAATTTTTTGTCCCTGTTCAAATCTGCCAAAGATGGTTTCGAGTTTCTCAGGAGCTATGCCAATACCCGTATCTTTTACTACAAAGCGAAGACGGATCGAGCTTCCTTTTTTCTCTATCAAAGAGAGATGGAAAGAAACGCTTCCGTTATCTGTAAACTTAATGGCATTTCCTATAATATTAGAAAGTATCTGGCTAAGTCTCTCTTTATCACCTATAAGAATGTCGGGTACCTCTTCATCAATATTAGTTTCGTAAGAAATAATTTTGTTAGTAATAAGATGATAAAACAACATTTCAATGGAATAGCATAACTCTCTTAACTCAAAAGGTTTTTTGTCAAATTGAAGCATGCCAGCCTCAATTTTTGAAATATCAAGTATATCATTAATAATATTTAACAGAATTTCAGAAGCAGATTTTATTAAATGCACAAACTGCTCTTGTTCCTTTTGCATGGTTGTTCTTTGTAAAAGGTTGGTGAACCCGATTATTGAATTTACCGGAGTACGGATTTCATGACTCATATTTGACAGAAACTCTTCTTTGATATTAGCAGCCTTTTCTGCCTGTTGCTTTGCTAAAAGCAAATCCTCATTTACTACATGTAATCTTTTTATTAGCTGATGGTGGCGTAGCAGCCTTAATATAATAATAGTACCAAGAATAGCGATTGCCACAATTGAAATTAACCCCAGTATCACTGAAAGGGCGAGAGCCTTAGCAGAAAGCAATTCATTTTTTATGATGGTGGATTCGAGGTCCTTCTCAAATTTTTGTTGGATGGATAGGGCCGTAGTATAAATGCTGTCAGAGATTATTTTAGTATTTTCTGAAGTAAGTGCGGCATTAATTGCGTTTTTTTCGTCAGTACCTGATGAAGACTGAAGTTCTTCTATCGGTTCTTTTATACGTGTTATCAATGAATTAAACCGTGAAATTAAAATCCTGTTACTGTCATTTCCCTTCGCAAGCCTGGTAATATCATTGTTGTCATTGTTTAATTGTTCCAGTGTATCGCGCAAATCGCTAAATGTACTTGTATCGCCGGTTTTAATATATTTTGCAGAAAGATTTTGTACAATGAAAATCTCATTTATTATATCGTCTATCCGGTTATAGACCCTTATGGTTGTTACTGCCAGACTGTTTCCACTTCTTAACTGGTTTATGATAGAAGCTGATTGATATTGTGTGATCAAAATAGCTACCATAAAAAGCAGTGAAAAACAGACAATTATAATAAAGGGCAGGAAAGTTGATTTATTTTTCATTCGAAAAAAATTCAAGACGATTTGATGAAGTTGATTTTGGGCCGGGATATATTTATAGATTATCAAAACTAAGAATGCTATCCGAAAAAGGCTGAATTACACTTCTACCGTCGGGCAGTGTTTCCATTCTTAGATAATTTCTGAGAACTTGATATCTAAAACGCTGGATTAAAAGCGGGATCGAGAATTCTTCATTCTATTGACAGTTTAAAAATAATATAAAATTTTTTAATTACAGATAAACTTTCACTGTTGTCCGATTGAGCCAATGGAAACCACGTTGGTATTGGCCTCGCCTCCTCTCGACGGTTATCAGGGCTTCTTCGGAGGAGGTCGTGTAACTTAATGCCAGTAAGCATTCTGTAATAGTTCATGGTTTTTAGTCGGACAATAATGATAAATTTTATATTTCATTCTTTCTTGCCGGGGAGTGCAACCGGATTTGTTGAGTCAGGTTTGCTTTTCCAGAATTTTAGAACAGGCTTTGAAGAAGAATGTGCCTTAATAAAAATTGTTTGGAGGCTGGTAATTATGTCGGTATGATCGCGTGCCATATAGAAATCTGTGTTGGAGAGTTGCCGGTTTAATTTGATAGCAGAAGATAATTTGATGTTAGGTAGTACTGTTTCGTCAATCGAGAAAATACAAACGCAGGTGCCGGAATGAATTCAACTGCAAAGAAAGTTACGATTTTGAAGATACTGTTTTCACAGATTTGCTCAACAAAAAAGCCGCTTCCTTTATGAAAGGAGCGGCTTTTTATAAGTAGGATTTTTTTATTTGAAGTCGTCGGCAGCAACTCCTACATTGTATTTTATGTCTGAAATGGTCATAGGTATCTCCTGGCCTCCGGCTAATTGGGTAATGGAGGTAGGTGTCATGATCCCATCCACATTTTTATAATTTCCGAATTGAACGGATTGTTCTACTTGCTGGCCATTGGCCGAGATGGTACTCTCCTGTTTTATTAGAAATCCGGTGCGAATGCTATAATATTCGCTGGAAATTTTTCCACTGGGGGCAGTTACTTTTATTTTGTAAGTATCCTCTCCATCTATTTTTGATGTGCCATCCTTACTGATTTTGTAACCGGCATCGGTATAATACAATTGGGAAAAAATACCTTTTTCGTCCATCTGGGATTTTATTTCTTCAGGCGACATTGGCTTCGATTGTCCCATTTGTGCCTGGTAGCCTTTAGTGCCATCAAATACCATTTTGTAAACAGTCTGGCCTTTCATCGTCATTTCCATAAGGGAAGAATAAGGTGCCATTTTTTTCATGACCCCATCTAACGTTTGACCCATCATATTAATGGACAAATTAGCACTGTAACTTTTTATTTTCTCTAAAGTTTCCTTTCCGCCGATAGCTTTTAAGTAATTGTCAATTATTTTCTCAGCCATAATATTCGGGTCGGCCTTTACATCGCTCACATCAACAGTTGTCATTTCAACCGGGTTGCCATAAGCGTCATATTGTTTTATGGGATAATTAAGCCTTTTTAAATCAGGCAATATCTGTTCAGCTTTTCCAACGATAATAATGCGTGCGTCATTGCCACTGATATATTTTTGAGATACTCTTTTAATATCTGCAAGAGTTACTGCATTTATTTTTTGTAGAAAAGTGCGGTAAAAGTCTTTGGGTAATTTATTGATTAAGACGTTCAGGGCGTAAGAGGCAGCAAGCGCAGGATCTTCCATACCAAGCGCAAAAGATCCATTGTATTTTGCTTTGGCAAGATCGAGTTCTGCCTGGGTAAATTTACCATCACGCATATTTTTAACTTCCGCAATTATCTCAACAACTGCACTATCTGTTTTTTCAGTCCGTACCTGGGCATGGCTTTCTACCAAAGACTGGAATCTGCCACTTCCAATGGTAGAATAACTGCCATAAGTAAAACCATGTTTTTCCCGGAGGTTTAAAAATAATTTACCTTCTGCCCCACCACCCAGCATTTGATTTGCCAATAGCAAAGAAAAATAATCAGGATTACTCATTGGGTTTTTGATCAGGTTAGACACATAAAGCTGCGCCTGTACCGCACTCGGAACATCTATAACATTTATTTCTGTTTTAGTTAAATTTTTTGAGGGTGGAAGAGTAGGGAAAGTCAATGTTTTCCCGGTCCATTTTGCCAATGCTTCTGTGGTGATTTGTTTTGCCTGTGCCACAGTTATATCTCCTGTAAGAATTAAATAGGTCCTGGACGGAGTGATGTAATTCTTGTAGGCATCTTTTATATCTGAAAGAGATAATGACTGCATACTTTCAGGAGTGACAAACTCTCCAAGTGCAGTATTTTTTCCATAGCTCAATGCATTGAGCATGCGGCTTGCAATTACTGTGGCGCTTTTTTCCTGGGTTTTGAGTCCGGTAATCATTTGTGACTGTACTTTTTCGAAGGACTCTTCTGAAAACAGCGGGTTTTCTAATGCGTCAGCAAAAATCAAAAACGAAGGTTTGAAATAACGGGTTAATGCAGATACCTCACCGCCAGTAGAAGAAAGAGAAACATCGGCGCCCATCAAGTCTATTTTCTTATCAAATTCTTCCTTGCTCATATTTTTGGTGCCTTCATTCATCATAGCACCCAACATCTGGAGCATACCGGCTTTTTTCCCTTCATAAACAGGCCCCCTGTCTATGGTTAGCTGCGCATTTACTTTTGGGAGGGTATGGTTTTCAACAACCAATACCGTAATACCATTATTTAGTTTAAAAATAGCGGGGTCCTTTATTTTTATTACCGGTGCGGGCCCTGGTTTAGGCGGTTTCGTGCGGTCAACAACAGTTTGAGCATTACTTATCTGAAAGCTCAATATTATTAAAACGAGGCTGAATATTTTTTTCATTTTATTTTTCATTTTAGAAAATGCAAAAGAATAATTTCATTTATTTTTTGGGTAAATAATACAATACCACTCTTTGATTGGGATTCAAATACTTTCTTGCTACATTACGAATGTCTTCACGTGTTACTGCTTTTATCTTATCCAATTCGGTATTGATATGGTTGGTGTTTTTAAAAAAAGTATAACCATTGGCAAGATTTTCGGCTACTCCCAACATTTTATCATTGACAGTTACAAGAGCATTTTCTGCCTGATTTCGCAGTTTAGTAAATTCATCCTCTGTAATTAAGTCGGTTTGTACTTTTTGAATTTCTTCATCCATATCTTTTAATAAATCATTCAAGGGTACGTTTCCGTTTGGCAGCGCCAGGCAGATATAAGCGCCATAGTCCTCCAGCGAATAATTAAAAGTGGAAACCACTAACGCGTTCTTCTTGTCATCAACCATCTTTTTGTACATACGACTACTTGCGCCCTGGCTTAATACAGCAGAGACCAATTGAAGGGCAACCGATTCATCGCTGGTTTCTCCGGGTACGCGGTATGCCATCATGATTGCAGGTATTTGAATATTTGCATCATAAGCAGTATCAATAATTTGTGTGGTAATGGGAGTTTCCACAATTTTTTCATGCTCTACCGGTAATCCTTTTTTTATAGCTCCAAAGTAGGCTTCCACCCATTTTTTGGCATCGTCTATTTGAATATCACCTGCTACTACAAGCACTGCATTATTAGGCACGTAAAATTTTTTGTTGAAAGCTTTAAATTCATCCAGCGTAGCTGCATCCAGGTCTTCCATACTTCCAATTAAGGGATTATGGTAGGGATGTTTTGTAAAAAGGTCTTTGAAAATATAATTGATAAAATTGGCGTAAGGCTGGTTGTCAAAACTCTTGCGCTTCTCTTCTTTTACTACCTCATTTTGGGTTTTTACTCCAATGGGGTTAATGACGGGATGCATCATCCTTTCGCTTTCAAGCCACAAACCCATCTTCAATTGATTGCTGGGGAAAACTTCGTAATAGAATGTACGGTCCTGTGTAGTATTGGCATTGTTGGTGCCTCCGTTTTTACTTACCAGTTTAAAAAATTCCCCCCTTGGGATATTTTCTGTGCCTTCAAATAAAAGATGTTCAAAAAAGTGTGCGAAGCCGGTGCGGCCGGGGCTGTCATCTTTACTGCCCACATGGTACATGACGGATACGGCCACTACGGGAGCCTTGTTATCCTGGTGCAATACTACATGCAGACCATTTGACAGGTCATACTCTGTAAATGATACCTTCTGCGCTAACACTGAACCGGCAAATACCAGAAGTACAAGCGAAAAATAAATTCTTTTCATTTTAATAATTATTGGAGAAAGAGTTTAGGGTTTAATTTTCATATATAAAAAAGAGTGATAACGTGCGAATCTAAGCAATTAAGGAGTATCGGCAAAATGAATAGCTATGCAAATTATCGTACGTTAAATCCTGGCAATTGTATGGGATATCAGAAAAATTTGTAAAATGAAATTCGTGGATTATGAGGGCTGTTTCGGTTGCTTTTTGAAGCCAAAAGATGATTAATCCCGAAGAAGTGGAGGAACCAAATTATCTTTACATTTCCCGGAATGTATGTATGACTCTCTGATGCTTTTTGTAGCGATTGCTTCCCGGCTTTCACATTCATTGTAATTTTTTATTATAGTTCGCAAGGGCCAATTAGTGAATTGGATTTGGTAGATGAAAAGGTTTCTTTTCCATACAGGCAATTAGAGCCAAGATCATGGTGGTCATTTCTTTCTTCTATTACTTCGCAAAAGTTTTTTACCCCGTAGGATTAAAACGTTCACTGCTAATAACTAAATTCTAATCCATTTAATCCAACGGGGTAAACACAAAGGCACAAAGAGCACGAAGGAAAAATGCTTCGCGTTTTCATA
>JBDTGA010000046.1:0-10623 GCA_039937655.1 Ginsengibacter sp. | reverse complement strand
CCTGTCTTTACAGGGGTTACTGTACTGAAGGTAGGTAATACACTGTAGCTACTCGCTTCATAATAGGCATAATTCAAACCATTAACTGTATTGGATGGATTGACTGCAGGTAATAAATTGGACCCTGAAACTCTATACAAAGCTGATGAAGGAATGGGTTGGCTTGATATGCCAGGACCTGAATAGCTTATCGAAAGACTTTGAGAGCCACTTTCCTGGAAATAACCCACCGAAATAGCATGTTTTCCAGCCTGTAATCCTATCACTCCCGATTGCCAAACGGCTCCATGTAAACCGTCATTATTGACTACCAGAATATTATCAATATACAAACTACTTCCATCATCCGAAGCGGTATAAAAGGTATATTGACCATCCGTAGGAACATTGATATAGCCGCTATAATTAAAACTATACGACGTACTTCTGTTGGCCTGTGAAATATCAAAGTTCGTAACAGTTCCTGTCTTTACAGGGGTTACTGTACTGAAAGTTGGTAATACACTGTAACTACTCGCCTCATAATAGGCATAATCCAACCCATTGACCGTATTGGATGGATTGACTGCAGGTAATAGATCGGACAATGTAATAGCCCCATCTCTTGTAAGAACAGCCGATGTATAAGGAGCTAAAGTAATTACTCCATTATATTCAACACCCTTTACATCCATGTATTTTGCATCCAATGCTATAGTTTTGGAAGATTGAGTAGCATTGTATTCAAACCTTAAATTCTGAATATCAGTAATCGGTTTTGGTGAGGACTTTGAATTAGCATCCTGCCCTAGAAAAGATTTCCAGGTTGAAAGATTAAAATAAGTATCAGTACTCCCCACCTGAATGTAAATTGTTTTATCTTCATTCAAAGGCCTTGTATAATAATTATTGTCAGCGGTGCCGAATTGTTTTACATCATTCGTATTTGTTGAGGAAGTGTAGTAAAAGACAGCAAGTTGATCCATAGTTTTAGCAAAAAATATATTATCAGTAAGCGTTACATTCTGTATGGGATTAGTGGCTGTACTTTGAAACATAATCTCTCCTTTAATCCAATTGCCACCTACACCATTATCATAAGAGGTATTCCCTTTGATGATGGCATCTGTAGTTTGTTGTATAAATAATCCAGTCCCTCTGCATCCCGAAACTGTATTCCCCGAAACATTTACATACTTAGTCCCCCCATCCAAATGAATACCATGTGCAAGGAAATTATCTGATCCACCGATCCCGTCCGTAAGACCTATCGTATTCAAAACAATATTTCCACTAATTTCCCTTCCTACTTTAATCCCATTAGTATATATACCCGCACCATCGTCTTTAATGACACAGGAATGATTAATAAAGTTATTCCTGATTTTAGTATTATTACCATCAAAGAAAATCCCATTATAACCAGAACTATCAATATTATTATATTGTACCAGTGCGTTATCTCCCGTTGTTAAAATACTGCCCGCTGAAATTGTCCGCGTCATTCCCGGTATAACCCCTATATTCTTTAAGGTATTATTCTTAATTATTGAGTTGGGGCAAGTGTAGGTAACCTCGATTCCATTACTATTCACATAGCTAATATTATTATCTTCAATATCAACAGTAACTCTATCTGCATATATACCATCTCCACCTGCATAAGAAATATCACAATTTTTTACTGCTATGTTTCCTGAACTCACAAGATGAAGATTCATCGCATCTGAGTTTGAACCCCTAAAAGAAATGTTATTAAAATTATACGGCCAGGTTCCAGACACAGCGACAACATTTTCTACTGTTGCAACCTGTACATTTGAGGGTGAACTTACGCTATATACTCTCACCTTCCCGGTAGAAGGATTATAATACCATTCATTTTGCTGATCAAGGGTCCTTGGATCATTCTGAATAAAAAACCCGAACCCGTCTGTTGGTGTGTAAAGCTTTCCATCAGAAAACGAAATAGTTCCGCCCGACTGGCCGGTTACCTTACCTGTTTCAATAACATATCTTTCTTTTTTAATAGCAACAGAAGCTCCTGTCCAATTAGGTGATCCTGTTAAGGAGCTACTTGTAATAGAATTATTTCCATTATGGGATTGATAGGCCAGGAATCCGGTATTCGGATACCGTCCCACAGGTGTGTTGATGCCATTTATTGCCACCATATTACAAGTAGATAACGTAGAAACCGCATTGGCACTCTCCCAAATATTTCCACCCAGATTTGTCCAGGTACTAACCGTTGTAAATCCTGTTATTATCGGATTAGCTCCTGAACCGTAAGCTCCGAAGGTTACGGGACTCCCGGAGTACCCGTAATTAGAAACAGTAATACTTCCATAAAAAGTATTACCCTTATTAAATAAAATGTTATCACCTGGTGAAAAACTTTTAAATGAATTCACCTTATTTAAGGTTTGCCATGGTGAGGAAGGATCTGTTCCTGAATTATAGTCATTTCCAGAGTTGGAAACGTAGTAAGTAGTAGCGTTTACGCTAAAACTAAATAGAATAAAGGATAATAAGAGCAGAGTTCTTACTGGTTGTTTCTTAAGCATATTGGATTGCCGGTTATATTAAATTATAGATTCAATTTACACCCTGTTTCATAGGCTGGGTGGAAAAGTTTTAAAATTCCAAAACAAATAATATCTATACTTTTTACAAATTTACCAGGAGCTCTTTTATTTATCTCTTATTAGAAAAATCGGCATCCGGTTTGATACATTGTTATGAAATTTATAAAACGATTCACCTTATAAGGCAACTTCTATGCCATAGTCAGATTTTTTGTTGAAAAAAATCCACTATTAATCCACCTTCTCGTAACACATTGGATAATATGGCACAAACATATAAAAAATAATAAGCCTCCATTTTCTAAGTATTTTATAAAAAGCATATTTGAAGATAAAATTTAACTTCTTTGTCTATAAAAAGCTTGAAATGTTACCTCGAAATCTAAAAATTGCAGGGATTTTAATATCAAAATTAAAATGGTAAAGAGATAAACTTTTACCCATAGAAAAAGATTTAGTTTCAGATCTTCGGTAAGAAAGGTAATCAGGCTATCCATTCGATCTCATTTTTATATCTCCAGATAAAATCAAAAGGAATCCAATTTTCATTTAGTCCTTATGAAGTTTATACGATTAAGAAGTTTTTGTTCTCTACTATTCTAATGTACCAATGGAAAGTCCTAAATTTTCCCTGAAAGCCTATATTTTTACAACATTCAAATTCAAACTAATAAAAATAACAGAAGAAAACAGCAGTTCATCCGGATTCGTAGAGGCAAATAATGAAAGCGGGTTCGAGATCAGTAAAGAAATGTTTATAGCGCTCTGCAAAAATCGCCAACAAGGTAAAAGGGAATTATTTATCTTAAATTCTATCCTGGTTTCGGTTATGAAGAAGTGAGCAGAATCATGGATATCAATTATCAGGCTGCCCGAAATATTATGTATAAATCAATTAAAGAATTAAAAAAAACTATCTTAGTAGCGATTTTATTTTTCATCTTTACACTCTTGTAACTTTAAACAAACCGAAATACCAACTTACACATGATGCCAAGTAATATTAGCCTTTCTGATTCTCTTGAAAAGATTCCAGTCGAAATTTTTAAAACCCCTCAAGAAGGGTCCCATTATGTAGCCGAAATTATTTCTCTTCTTATAAAAGAGAAAAATTCTCAGGGTAAAAAAGCCGTCATTGGTCTTGCCACAGGATCTACGCCCAAATCATTATACGCTGAACTGGTTCGTATGCATAAAGAAGAAGGATTGAGTTTTAAAAATGTAATCACATTCAATCTTGACCAATATTACCCCATGGAAGCGGATGCGCTTAATAGTTATCACTACTTTATGCGTAAATATTTATTTGAAAAAACTGATATTGATCCTCAGAATTATTTTCTTCCCAACGGAATGATCCCCAAAGACAAGATCAAAGAGCATTGCGCCGACTATGAGAGAAAAATAGAAGAGGCAGGAGGAATAGATCTTCAGATATTGGGGATAGGCATCAATGGCCATATCGGATTTAATGAACCTGGCTCTCCCGTATATTCAAAAACAAGATTGATTGCCCTGGACAATTCTACCCGAATAGCCAATTCGCAGGAATTCGGAAATATGTCAGAGGTACCCCGTATGGCAATCAGTATGGGTATTAGTACCATTATGAAATCAAGCCGGATCATACTGATGGCATGGGGGAAAACAAAAGCTCCTGTAATACAAAAGGCGGTAGAAGGGAAACCTACCGAAGAGATTCCGGCATCTCTTTTACAACACCACGATAATTGCACCTTCGTACTGGATGAATTTGCAGCATCTGAACTCACCAGATTCAAATCACCCTGGCTCACCGGCGAGTGCGAATGGACCTCAAAAATCATCAAAAAAGCCGTAATTGATATGGCCACCAAATTAAACAAGCCGGTATTGAGTCTTTCAGATCACGACTATAATGAATTTGGGTTGAGCGACCTTCTGGTTGAAAAAGGGAATGCCTATGAAATTAACCTCGAAGTGTATTACATGCTTCGTGATTCTATCACCGGATGGCCCGGTGGTAAACCCAATGCCATCATGCCCAATCACCCGGAAAGAAGTGAACCTTATCCTAAAAAAGTGATTATTTTCTCACCACATCCGGACGACGACATTATTAGCATGGGAGGCACTTTCATGCGATTACACGATCAGGGGCACGATGTGCATATCGCCTACCAAACCAGTGGTAATATTGCTGTAACAGATGAATTTGTTACCAGATTTCTGGATTTTGCCGTAGGCTTCGAAAAAATATTCCATATTGACGACACCATCAGTAAAAAGGTATTTGAAACATCCTCCGCATTTATTAATCAAAAAAAGACAACCGAGCAGGATAGCCCGGAAATAAGAGAAATAAAAGGATTGATACGCCGCTGTGAAGCCCGAGCCACTTGTAAATATGTGGGCCTCACTGATGAACAAATCCATTTCATGAATTTACCTTTTTACGAAACAGGAACTATAGAGAAAAATCCAATGGGGAAAGAAGATATTGATATAACGGTGAAGCTCCTGCGAAAAATAAAACCACAGCAAATCTTCTGTGCCGGCGACCTCGCTGATCCACATGGTACGCACAAAGTGTGCCTCGACATAATCCTCGCAGCTTTGGATGTCATCAAAAGAGAAAAAGGAGGCGAATGGTTAAGCGATTGCTATGTGTGGCTCTATAAAGGAGCATGGGAAGAATGGGACATCAGTGAAATAGAAATGGCGGTACCTATGAGCCCGGCCCAGGTAAGAAAAAAACGTTATGGTATTTTCATTCATCAGTCACAAAAAGATTCTGTTCCCTTTCAAGGGAATGACGAAAGGGAATTCTGGCAAAGAGCTGAAGAAAGGAATGCGAATACAGCTAATTTATATGCAGGACTTGGCCTTACCAAATATGCTGCCATAGAAGCTTTCGTAAGATTGAAGATGTAGTTCCATCAAGAAGACCAGCTAAGAATCTGGATTATTTGTTTGTTAACTTCGTTTGAGGATGCAACCAAAATGCTGAAGACCGAAGGGAGTGAAATACAAGTAATCCTGATAGATTCCGTTTCTGTATAAAGCCTTGAACCTTTAAAATATTTAGGGAATTTTTAATAAATAGAATTTTAATTACTCATCTACCTTCGTTTATGAAATGAGAAGGTTACTTGCGTTTATTTTATTGATTTCTCACATGAATACTTCTATGTTCCTTCCACAGGCACCTGAAGTAGATGTATATGATACCAACGGAAATCAGTTGGATGACATTACCAGTATTGTGGAACTGGTGAGGGTTCAGCTTGGATACGACCATCATGCTGACGATGAGAATGATGATAGCGGCCAAAACTTTCACATTGTCAATTTTTATGAATATACATTTCAACCTTTTTTTACAGAAGAAAAAAATGAAACTCTCTTAGAAAAAGAGACCAGATTTCACAATCTGGATGAATCAAAAACACTTTCTATCTCTTACGACATTTTAGTTCCTCCTCCCAAGATCTAACCCTCTTTAAAAGCATTTCAGCTTTCTACAAATTATTACTTTATAGAATTTATCCCTTGCAAAAAGGATTTACAAAATTCTAATGGAACAGTTGGGCACACATCAACCTGCTTCATTGTAATTATATTAATTGATTCACTAAATAAAATGAAATGAGAAAAGTAATTCTATTCTTAATCTTCATCCTATGCGCATGGAATTTGTATGCACAGGACACTTCATCACTCCCAAAGCAGGATACTTTACAATTAACGTTAATGCAGGCAGAAACAGCCTTTCTCAATAATAACCTTGATTTGATCGCACAGAAATATAGCATTGATTCTGCAAAGGCTACCGTCATAACTGCTAAACTATACGACAATCCAGATCTCTCCTATTCCAACGCTCTTTTCAATCCGGCTACACACCATCTATTCGACCCTGAAATGTCGGTACAGGTATCTCAACTGATAAGGCTCGCGGGGAAAAGGAATAAGTCAATTAACCTCGCAAAATCGGGAGTTGATATTGTCCAATTTCAATTTTATGATCTGCTGAGAACATTGCGTTTCGTTTTAAGAACTGACTTTTATAATATTTATTTTTTAGAGCAATCTTCCAAACTATACCAAATCGAGATTTCGTCTCTCCGGAAGATGGTGCCCGCTTTTGAAGACCAGGTAAAAAAAGGATTCATGGCTCCCATAGATGCATTGAGAATCAAATCACAGCTCTACACATTACAAGCTGAGTATGATAATCTGCAGACAAATATTAACAACATACAGAGTGAATTCAAATTACTGACACGTTCCAACCCTTCGGTATTTATAATACCACTTGCAAAAACCACAAGCCTCATCAGTGATGTTATTTCCCGAACTAACTATCAATCCCTGATTGATTCAGCACTTGTGAATCGTCCGGATTTAAAAGCATTGAATGCCAATATTATTTTCAGCAATTATAATTTAAGACTACAACAAGCCTACGCGAAACCGGATATCACCATCAACGCAAACTATGACCGGCTCGGCAGTTATGTGAAGGACTATAATGCTATCGGCATCTCAATCCCACTACCGTTTTTCAACAGAAACCAGGGTAATATTAAGAATGCGAGGATTCAAACTGATGTAAATAAAGCCGAGTATGAAAGTGGAATGGAGAAAGTAAAGAACGAAGTCACTACCAATTATATAAATGCCTTACGTTCTGAAAAACTATTGACAGGCTTTGATCCTGCATTCGAGCAAAACATGAAAAACATTATTGGCCAGGTAACTATCAATTTCCAAAAAAAGAATATAACGATGCTGGAATTTTTAGATTTCTACGATTCGTATAAACAAAATGTATTGCAATTGAATCAACTGCGCTTCAATAAAATGAGTGCCTTGGAACAACTTAATTTCTCGGCAGGGAAAATAATTTTTAACCAAAATAATAATTCGTCTTTTTAAATTTTAAACATTCATACAATGACCCGAATCAATATAATTTCTCTTTTCCTGATAGGAACCGTTATTATTTCCAGTTGCAAACCTGATTCTCAAAATACTGATGAGAAGCAAAAATTTGTGATCTCAGATTCTTTACTAAAAACAATACAAATAGACAGTGTTATAAAATGCCCACTCGTAAATACATTAACGCTTACGGGTAAAGTATCTTTCAATGAAGATAAAGTGGCCAGAATATTTCCTATGGTGAGTGGCAACATCACAGGAGTGACCGCACAATTAGGAGACCACGTAAATGCGGGTCAAAGACTGGGTATCATAAGAAGTGGTGAGATGGCGGGTTACGGAAATGATCTTATTACTTCAAAAACAAATTTACTGATCGCAAAAAAAAATCTGGATGCTTCAGAGGACATGTACAAAAGCGGCTTACTTTCTGAAAAAGATTTTATTACCGCACAGGAACTTTACAAGCAATCCCAATCGCAATTAAACAGGTCCAATGAAGTGCTTCAGATAAACGGAGGAAATACCCAGGGTAAGTTTGTGGTAAAATCACCCATTAGCGGCTTTATTGTTGAGAAGCAAATCAATAACGACATGGCCATCCGGCCCGATAACACCAGTGACCTTTTCACCGTTTCAGATTTGAAAGATGTTTGGATAATAGCAAACGTATATGAGTCAAACATTAGCCAGGTACACCTCGGAGATTCTGTAGATGTTACAACGCTTTCCTATCCCGGAAGAATATTTCGTGGGAAAGTGGATAAAATTTTAAACGTGTTAGACCCTACTAATAAGGTAATGAAACTAAGAGTTGTTTTATATAATCCGGATTATGCATTAAAGCCCGGAATGTTTGCCAGCGTTACTGTTATAAACAAAACTAAGAGTGAAGTGCTTTGTATTCCTGCCAGCACTTTAATATTTGAAAACAGTCAATATTATGTTCTGGTCTATAAAAGTCAATCCAATGTGAAGATTACCCCGGTGCAAATAATTGGCACCAATGGAAATAAAAGCTATATCTCTGGCAGCCTGCAGGCTGGTGATAAAATAATAGGCTCAGATGCTGTTTTAATTTATTCCGCATTAAATTCTTAAAAAAGTAAAAAAAATTTCATGTTAAAAATCCTGAGATCAATTATAGCATTCTCCTTAAAGCGTAAATATTTCATTATAGCCGCCACTCTCTTACTCCTGATCGGAGGTATTGTTACATTCAAAAACATGCCGATAGAGGCTTATCCGGATGTAACCAACACAGAGATTGATATTATTACTCAATGGCCAGGAAGGAGCGCTGAGGAAGTCGAAAAATTCATCACAATTCCTGTTGAGATTGCCATGAATCCGGTACAAATGAAAACAAGTCTTCGGTCAACAAGTACCTTTGGGTTATCCTATGTAAAACTCATTTTTGAAGATAATGTTACCGACGAACAGGCCAGAATGCAGGTAATGAACTTATTAAATAACGCCGATCTGCCTCAGGGAATACTTCCCGCCGTACAACCGCCAACAGGCCCTACGGGAGAAATCTACAGATACACTTTGCAAAGTAAAATCAGAGATGTGAGGGAATTGAAAACTTTGCAGGATTGGGTAGTTGATCGTCAGTTAAGATCCGTACCCGGTGTAGCTGATGTAACCAGTTTTGGTGGCGAAACAAAAGCGTACGAAATACAGGTGGATCCCGGTAAAATAAGTAATCTTGGAATTTCCGCTCTGGATGTTTACAATGCCGTAACCAAAACCAATATTAATATCGGAGGCGACATTATCAACAAAAACAACCAGGCCTTTGTAGTCAGAGGCATTGGTTTACTTAATGATATCAATGAAATAAAAAACATCATCATAGAGAATGTAAATGGCGTTCCGGTTTTGGTAAAGGATGTTGCTGATGTAACCATATCAAATATCCCACGATTGGGACATGTGGGCAGGATGGATGCTATAGATTCTGCGGGAGTTAGAACCACTCACGATGAACCTGATGATGTAGAAGCAATTGTTCTAATGCGCAAAGGTGCAAATCCTACCGACGTAATTAAAGCCTTAGAATTAAAAGTTGATAAAATAAACAACGAAATATTACCACCGGATACCAAAATGGTTCCCTATTATAACAGAGAAAACCTGATTAATTTTGCTACCGGAACTGTATTGCACAACCTGATAGAGGGGATATTGCTCGTTACATTAATTGTATCGTTGTTCATGTTTAACTGGCGTACTACCCTGATCGTTTCAATCGTAATTCCACTTTCGTTATTGTTCGCATTTATATGTTTGCGGTTAATGAATATGTCGGCAAATCTGTTATCATTGGGAGCAATAGATTTTGGAATTATTATTGACGGCTCTGTGGTAATGGTTGAGGGGATTTTTGTAATTCTCGATCAAAAAGCAAAGGCTGACGGTATGATCCGATTCAATAAACTGGCCAAACTGGGAATGATTAAAAATAGTGGTGCTGAGTTAGGTAAAGCAATATTCTTTGCTAAATTAATCATCATTGCCGCTCTGGTTCCCATTTTTTCTTTTCAGAAAATCGAAGGAAAATTATTTTCTCCACTCGCATATACGTTAGGATTCGCATTACTTGGCGGATTAATACTCACGCTGACTTTAGTACCTGTCCTTATCAGCATGTTGCTTAGGAAAAATGTTCGCGAAAGGCATAATCCAATTGTTAACCACCTGAACAATTTTATGCTAAAAGGATTTGATTTTAGTGTAAGACATAAAAACACAGCCATCATTTCTTCAATAATAATCATTGTTATTGGGTTATATTCATTCAAATTTCTGGGTACTGAATTTTTACCGGAACTGGATGAAGGCTCTATTTGGCTCAGAGTGCAACTGCCGTACAGCGTTTCGCTCGATAAATCTGTAGGGGTCGCAAAGTTTGTCCGCGAAAAAATGATCAACTTTCCTCAGGTAAAAACAATCGTCTCTCAAACAGGCCGCCCCGATGATGGTACGGATGTAACCGGCTTCTATAACAATGAATTTGATGTGATTTTATATCCTGAAGACAGTTGGAAACCACATATCAGGAAGTCTGAGTTAATAGCCCAAATGACAAAATCGCTATCCGTAATTCCCGGTGCTGATCTTAATT
>JBDTGA010000045.1:0-21222 GCA_039937655.1 Ginsengibacter sp. | reverse complement strand
GCTTTCAGCCCTTAAAAAAGATACCCCCGACTACCCCCATTTTTGAAACAAGTCATTTTTTGGCTCAAAGTATTGAAAACAGTGAATCGTGGAAATTTTTGTGCTATTTTTAGTCGGACAACAATGATTTTAAAATAAAAAAAGGTTTACTAATTCTCAATACGATTTATTTCTGAAAAAATATCTCTTTGAGGTGGTACTATACTCTTTCAAACGTAAATAGTTTAGTATCCGGGTTTTTGTTGCCCAAAATTAAATCCCTATTAATTTCTGCCGCAATCTGACTGAAGGTAATTCCGTTGCCACCAAAGCCCAAAGCAAAGAGGCTGTTAGGTAATGGTTTATAAGTACCAATAAAAGGAAGGCCATCTTTTGTTGATCCAAAGGTCCCGGTCCACTTGTATTCTTTCTTAAAGGGAATAGCGGGAAATATCTTTTTAAAATCTTTTTCGAGTTTATCCGATTTTCGGTCAAGCAGTTTATCTCTTTTGTCAGGATTATAAAACTTTTCATCCCGGCCGCCAATAATAATACGCCGGTCTTTTGTTGTTCTAAGGTATAGATAAGGATCATCGGTGTTCCATATAAGTACTTCTCCCGGCCATGCAAAATTATCTGCATCATAATCCTCACTGATGATAGCATACGTTGAATGGAGGTCAACTATCTTTTTGTTGATAAAATTTACCGCTTCATAACCAACTGCATATATCAGTTTCTTTGTTTTCAGTGTCTTTTTGTCTTCAGTAGTAAGAATCACTTCACTTTTATTGTGCCGGATTTTGGTGATATTTACGCGATCAAAAACTTTAGCACCTTTTTTCAAATTGTATTGATGAAGAGCGTGAGTAAGTGAATAAGCGTCTGTTTGAGCGCCCAATTCAGAAAGAATGGCACAGGGAGCATTGAAATCAAAAGTATCCCGGACGCCTTTATTATCAAGAAGAGTAACATCAAAATTATTTTCCTTCCTTATTTTATATTCCTCTTTTAAAAAAGAAATATCTTTTTTACCCGCTGCATAGTATAAACTTTTTTTATACTCGAACTTGTCAAATCCGATTTTTTGGCATATTCCATTTAATTTATTTATGGCTTCTGCACAAAGCAGATAGGATCGAACTGCTTTTTCATGACCTATCATTTTTTGCAACTTAATTAATGGTATGTCAATCTCGTACTGCAATAATGAAGTGCTTGCGCAAGTACTTCCCAGCCCGATACTACGGGCATCTACAACTACACAATCTATTCCCGCCTCCGTTAAATAAAACGCTGATAATGCACCTGAAATTCCTCCACCGAGCACAACCACTTCGGTTTCCAACGAATCTTCGAGGGAAGGATAGCTATAAGGCAGGCCAGCATTAATAAGCCAATAAGGGAATCCAGATTTTAAGTCCATATAAATAGTTGTTTAAAAAATTTTGTGCACCTCGTTAGATAAGAAATTTCGAGTTAGTTTCTTACCTGGTTATCTCCTAATAAAAGAATGTGTAATTCGTTCTACAATTTCTCCAATTTCCGGGCAAATAAAATGTAGTCGCCGAATTACACATTCGTACCTGTTACATCAGAAACACTCCTTATTTTCCAAAAAGTTTTGCTCCAAATATTAAAGTCAATAAAAATAAAACAATGAAAATGAAGAAGAGTACTTTAGCAATAGAAGCCGCACCTGCAGCTATTCCGCCAAATCCGAAGATTGCGGCAACAATTGCTATGATAAAGAAAATTACTGCCCATTTAAGCATAGTATAAATTTTTTAGTTATAATTTTAGTAAACTAAAATACGTGCCAAAAACTTTCTCATAAGCTAAGCTACAGGATTAATCCTGATGATATTCTCATAAATATTGACAATGATTCTACTATCATTACAAATAGAACCTTTAGTGTGGAAAAGGATAAAATCTTTATAATACTGCTTTCGAAATTGTAATTTAAAACTATTAAATTGTATCAGATTTTATATTGATTTAGGGTTACAACAGAGATTTTCATAAAGGCATTTTAGCAATGTCACTCTGTACTCTTTTTAATTATTGTAGGAACTTCTTTATTTCGCTTTTCATGCTCATCAATGCTATGAGATTTTAGCAAACTATTTTCATTTTTTGCCTTCTCTTTAAGACGACCATAATATTTCTGTAAAACTAATAGTTCTTCTTCACTAAGATCCTCTACATCCACGAGCCTGTTACTGGAGAAATCACTGGCAGCCAAAAGTTCATTTAATTTCAGGTGTACGGCCATTGAATCTTTGTTTTGAGATTTTTGAATAAGGAACACCATCAGGAAAGTTATGATGGTGGTACCTGTATTTATTATCAGTTGCCATGTTTCTGAATAATGAAAAAAGGGGCCGCTGATACCCCAGATTATTATCAAACTAAAACTTAAGATGATAGCCGGGGTACTACCGGTAATAATAGTTGCCTTCCCTGCAAGTTTTTCGAAGAAGCTTGCTTTTCTTTTATTTTGTTTCATCGTTCTTGTATTGAATTAATAAATGGTTATGAAAATATTTTAAAGAGGTAGCACCTTTTCAGAAGGTGTCACCTCTAACTTTTAACTTTTTTCTATCCATACAGAAACGGATCCCGCGGGAGCGAAAAAATTTCCCCACCCATCATTATTGATCTCTACTTCAGCAGGATTCTTCCCCAGCATATCAATGAACTTTTTCCCTGCATAGCGCTTGCCTATTTCCATATCTTTATTTCCATTATCACCATTTGATAATACAACTGCACAACCGCTATGGTCGTTACCGCCTTCCCGTGTCCATCCGATACAATTGGCATGGTCAAAATAATCTCTTTGCATTCCGAAAGCATTGTTGCGACGCGCATGGAGCAGTTTTTCTAAATCATCTACTTTGGCCAACCATATCTCGTATTCGTTGCCATCCTTTCCTTTGTCTTTGTAGTGAGCGCCGTAAAGATCAGGATAGAAAATACATGGATAACCTTCATTCCTGAGCAAGATCAATGCGTAGGCTATTGGCTTGAACCAGGCTTCTACCGGCGCTTCCAGCGCCTGCAACGGTTGTGTATCATGATTGGCAACCACAGTTACTGCCTTCTGTGGAAGCGCTTTTACAAGTGTTTGATCGAAGATCCTTCGCATATCATAACTATTTCCTCCCTTGGATGCCAGGCAGAAATTATTATGAAGTGAAGAATCAAAAAGACTCATTTCATTGTTGGTCTCTTTAATATATTCAAGGAGAAGGTCTAGCTTTCCGGGTGCCCAATATTCTCCGACTGCAAAAATTTCATTCCCAGTGCCTTTCCTTATCTTTTGCAGCCAATCGAGATAAAAAGAGGGAGTGATATGCTTTACAGCATCAAGGCGGACCGCATCAAAATGTATCTGGTTCCAATACCACATTCCCCAATTTTGAAGTTCCTCACACACAGCCGGATTTCTAAAATCTATATCATTAAACATAAGGTAGTCGTAATTACCTTTCTCATCTCCGATCACTTTTTCCCAGTCATCTCCGTAACCGTTCAGAATTCTGAAGATACCGGTTTCATTAAGATCAGCAGCATAATCCACACCGGTAAAACACATGTAATTCCACTCAAATGCTGAGTACTTTTTCTGTCTTCGGGGGAAAGTAAATTTGGTATAAGCTTCAATTTCAAAGGGTGCAGATATGACTTTTTCACGGTTGTTGGGATCCACTCTTACCACTTTTATTTTTTCTTTTTCATCGCCGCCCGCTTTGTGATTAAGAACTATATCCGCCATCGCGCGCATTCCTGAAGCATGTACCGCGTTAATGGCATCTATGTATTCCTGGCGTGTACCGTATTTTGTTCGTACCGATCCCTTTTGATCAAACTCTCCAAGATCATACAAATCATAAACACCGTATCCTACGCCATAACCTCCATTCGATCCCTTATAAGCCGGAGGAAACCATATTGTAGAAAATCCAAGATCTTTAAGATGTGGCGCATCTTCCTTGATTTGTTTCCATAAATTTCCATCTTCTGGTATATACCAATGAAAATATTGAATCATTGTTCCATCTTGCATAAAAGTTTTTTTACGATATATCAAATGAAATGCCGAATAAAATGAAACATCTGACAGTCTCTGTACGACTGTAATGGGAAAGATTGTTCATCTTTTTAAAGGTGTCATCTCTACAAGCTAATTGATCTATAACGTAGAGCAATAAATAACAAGGATTTTTATTCAGATAAAATGTCTTACAAATAAATACTTCTGACTATCCATTTGTTTATAATGGCTATTGCGGCTTTATCTTTTTCAATGCTCATTCTTGGCTCGTACCAGTTAATGGAGTCCACTTCTTCAATCATGGGCTGGATCATGCGGGCAAAAAATTTTGTGGCAGGGTTCAATTCATTTGCGGCTTCGCGATATTAATTTGTAGGCATATTTTTTCTTTTTTGATATTATATAATAATCCAGTTAAGTTTTCTCAGTAATTCTCCCGATCATACTTTATGATTGATATTGAATTAAGAATATAACACTCTCCGTATGTAACCGTTAATTACTATACCCTATCAATTTATTTTAGCAGTTTATGTTTTTTTGAAATGATTAAAACTAATCCACTTTAACCGCCAAATTATCATTAATCTTCTTAGGATGAAGCGTGGATAGTTGTTTCATTAATAGAAGTAAATTCCCTCGCGATATATCTCCTTTAAGTATTATACTACTGTCTGATATTCCTCCCTGAACACCTTGATAATTGCCTATAATCTTTTGTAAGGAAGTATTTAAAGGCACTACAGTGATGGCATAGTCTTCTTGAATATAGTTTTCATAACAGAATCAACGTATTTATTTTCTTTTATTATTTTTTCTACTTCAATAGCACAATTCTCACCTTCACAGCTTCCAGTAAGTAGTACGGTTCTTCCGCTTATTGAATCAGTTACTCCTTTATAATTTTCATTCCCACTTAACTGTGCGTTTATGCTTTGCTGTATCTCATCATCACTTTGCTTGCCAGTGCAGGCTGCAAAAAAAGAAAAGAAAAATATAAGTAAGAATTGAACACCTGAAAATTTGATACATTTCATTTTGAAAACTTTATGTTAACAGAGGAAAAGAAAATTACAATGTATGTGTCAGATATAATCAAGAATTGATGAAGATAAAAAACCGATTTATAGACTATCTCAATAATTTAGTAACAGAGAAAACATCAATGTTATAAAAAAGCACTTTTTTTTGACTCTTTAAGACCCCTAAAATTAAATCCGAGATAAATGTTTTCCCAGCTGTTTTACCGCATATTAAGGAAGACAAAAATAAAAATTATTCCATGCCTCATGATTTTGAAGTTGGGCACTAATTGCTCTTTCTAATACCACCGGCAATGTGACGCTTTTATCATTAATAGCTTTAAATTGTTGCACGCCTGTATTCCAAACAAAAACATCTTTCGGGCCGGCATTTATACTCACATAATACCGCACCTGATCGTCAAAAAAGAAAGGGTCAAATTCCACACGATATGGAATTTTATCTACTATCAGGTTAAAATATCCCTCATTCCCTTCGTTGGCGTTTGGTTCAATTATAAACGGATCAACAACAAGTTGATTTTGGATCTGATTGTTTTCCATAAAAATGTATTTTTGATGATGTGAATGAGTCAAAAATTTCAAACTTCAGTAGTGTATTATTAATTAAGTAAAAAATGCATTATTCCTCAGGCAACCGGGAATCATAATCCTTTTATTCTACCACAAATTGATTGTCTATTTTTTAGGAGGTAATGAGATGAAGCCGCTCATTAAAACTTGGAGATCGACTCGATCAATATTTCCTCTGAGTACTATTACTTCAGCAACTACATCGTTATGCACACCACGATATTTCGTAATATTTGTTTGCCATCGGGCTTGTAATTGCGCGATATATCAACTAATAGTACAATGTCAATTGCTAAGAAGTTGTTTAAATTTAAGCATAATTATTTTTTTTATTTAATTGTAATTTTAAAAAATCTACAATCATGCCAATAAAAAACTTATATCCATCTGACAGTTCCAACAGTTGATTATTTGAATGTTCCCGAAAATTGAACTCTGGTATTTTAATTAAGAAATCCGAAAAAAAATACCGAAAATAAAAGAACAGGCTTCCCAACGAAAGAATAAAGTAATTACATTATATATATGTTGCAGATTTTTATTCTATAGAGACAATCAGAAAATAATCCAATAAAAAATAATCAATAAAATGAATGATTTAGAAAGTAAACCCAGTTCTGATTTTACTACCATTATGGAAGCTGGCGGCAAACCCTTTATTTTTGAGAGGTTTATAAAAAAGTTTTTATAAGGCGCTACAGACAACAACTCTTTCCAAGTTGTGTATTTTCCACCTCACTTTCTTTGTGCATAAGGAATTTGATGTAACAGTCGTGCAATCTTGAAACCCACTGTTCAATCATTGCAAGTACCGTCAATATCTTTTCCCATCTGCTCTTACCTTCTTTTACAGATTCTGTATTTTGAATTTTAGTAGGGGTTGATTTTTCTAATACACCAAAGAGATGACACCTTTTAAAAATGTGTCATCTCTTTCAACTAACCAATAGAGTTCGACTCATCCTCGTCTGCATCAATTAATCAATTGGATAAATGAATACGATTGTATTAAGAAGTTGTTTTGGAGGCGAAAAGCAATCTGATCAATTTAATACACATCCAGCTAAAAATGATCAGCCATGCAATCCATGCAATAAAAATAGATACTTCAGGTATGCTCTTTAAAAAAGGTAACCCTAAAACACCTGCCAATTGCCAGGTGCAAACTGTGTAAACTCCCAAAGGGAAAACCACGCTCCAGAAACCGGCATTATATTTTATGTGGATTGATTTAATCCTCCATATTTCAAGGAAACATATTACCGGAATCCACCACGTTCCGGCTATCCAAAATAGAACACTTAATACTTTTATAGTAGGTATAAAATCCTGGTATGTGTTTATATTACTCATGTACCTTATCAGTATTACACCCGATAAGGTAGTTATGGCAGCCGCCCCCATATCAATCCAGTAAGAAGGTTTAAATTCATTAGCTTTCATAGGAAAAAAGGTAGTACGGTAAAAAATAATACCAATAACAATAATGTAAAACAGAATGCCGAGAAGATAGAAAAAAAGGTTTATAAATAAGGCAACCTGCACAGACAGATTCAAATATGGTGAGATTATATTTCCCAGTATAGACAGGGATTGTACCGATACTACAAAAAGCAGCCATGAGCCATTAATACCATCTTCCAACGATGGTTTCTGTTTTTTTATAGTCACCAAAATAAAGAAAGAATATACTAATACAAGCCATGTAAATAAAGCAAAGCACCATAAGATGATTGCACTCTCAAAATGAGATTTTAATAAGACATACTCTGCGCCCAGAATGCATGATGCGGCTACAATGGTTAAAAAACCGGCGCCTTCCGCATGGGAAGAAAGATCACGTTTAAAATCCGGAAAAAAGAACAAGAGGCGAATAATAAATATAATCAATAATATCACGAACTCAATATTATTAATCACAAAAAGACAGTTGCTGATAACATAATACCCCAACATATTCGAAGCGATAGAAATAATTCCGGTGGACATAGCCAATGCAAAATAGGCCGGAGAAAAAGTTTGAATTTCAGTCTTTAGACGAAGTGTATTCATCTCTTTATTTTTGCTTCTGTGAAAGATCGGGGTTGTAAATCTGACAGAAGGTTTTTAGTTTCTTAATTTAAAACTTTGATATGGTCACCACTACTTTTATAAGCCATGATTACACTTTGTGTAAGTGAAATTACCATCTAAAGTATTTTCCAAATACCTACTTCTAATAATCAATTTCCCCAAATATTTAATCCTGCGATTTTTAAAGTACCACAATATTACTCATCTCTTCTTTTATCATAATTCTCTTATAAGCCGACATATTTTTTCCTCGGTTTATGATTCTTATTTATAATTCTCCTATAGATAAAAGACTTTCGAAAGTAGTCAGATCCGGACCGTCTAGTCCTCCATAGTTACTGATCTTATGGCAATACTCACAGCCTTTGACATAAAAATAAATGTACACCTTTTATGATTGTAGAATCCGGATTGGCAAATTTAATTGTTCTTAATGGTAATGGCTTTGTATTAAAATGAGGCGACCAGGGAAATGGCCAAATGCGAGGTGATTTATTATAACTAACATTTAGCAAAAAATCATGGAAGCTCTTCATGAATTTAAATATATATAGGATTAGGATTTTTTAATGAGTCCCGGAAAAATTATTGGTACTCTCAGCCAGTTTTACATAGGTCCTGTTTGGGAATTTTCCACAATCCTCCTTCACCAAAAACTCATTTTTATTATTTAAATGAAGATAACAAAAGAAGTTTTCCACCTACGGTTCTCCTTTGCGTAGGTGTGGGTAATTGCCGGCGGCACGAAGAAGGCACCATGCACTCAAGTTATATAACAACGCATAAAGAAAAAGACAGCACAATCAGAAGAGTACGTTAAAAGGAAATACGATGGCGCAATGTCTTTGTCATCAGAAGGCCATTATGAAAATAAAAGATGAAGAAAATATGTAAAGAGATGGGCATGAATGTTGAGGTGTAGGATTTGGGTCGTTGAGGCATAGTAGGATATTCCGGATACGAAAAATCAGTTAATATGAAGTATCAGTCAAGCCTTACATTGCTTTTGACTTCAATGAGAAAGGCAGATAAAGAATCCATCATTATCATGGATGGGATTAGTTGTTGCAAACAGATAGAGCAACTTGCGGGGCGTGAAGGATTACATATCGCGCAGGTTTTACAAATAGCCTAGCTTGAAAATGCAAAACGAATAGTAAAGCAACAGATTTTCACGAAAAGAAATATGTGGGTGACATGAGACTTTATCCTCCGGCACTTAAGGCAAATGGAGCAGCAGTATTGCTTTCGGTAATTGGGCTGGTAGCAGTTAGTTATTTATTGGCTAGTAAAAAGAGAAGGAAGAAAAAAATAGTAGAATAAGTATTGGTGATAAATTAGAAAAATATAAAATCCTGTTTATTAAAAAAGTACACACGATCCTCTCTGACGGTCTTCGTCTGACAGGAAATAATTCATAAAATAAATTAAATAATATTATGGCAACAAAAACAAAAGAAACAGAGAAGGAATTCGATACAATCCCGACAGGTACAGAAGTTACCTGGCATTATCGTAGCGCAATCGGTCATGGTACTGTAAAAGGTATCTACAAAGAAGGAACGAATGCAGATAATACAGAGTATTCAATAAAACAGCATGACCACCATCCTGGTGAACCTGAGGTAGTCCATCATTATGGAAAAGCGTTGACCCGTAAAAAGTAATTACCAAAAAACTTGTCTGATGGTTCTCCGTCTCACAGGATTTAATGAATGCACCGTGTCAGGTTTTCTTTGTTTCATTTTTATTCATTTTAAAAACAGAATTCCATGTTTATATTTTATAATCATACTACTTCCATGGAATGCATGTAATCTGATGGCTTATCCGGGACACTATTTATTCTCCGTTTTTTTGCAACTCCGTTCTTTTATGGTCGTGTTATTAGTGGAGACACTTCTTATGATATTCTCAGAAAACGATTTGTCTCTGGTGAAATAACCAAAGAAGAATACCAGGAAGTTAATAGAATTCTTGAAGAAGATTTTTAAAAAGTTGCCAACGACAACGATTGTTAAGCTTTATGAAAATAGGAAAGTGCTATTTAAAAAAAAGAGTAAGGAAAAGAATGAAAATACTTTAAAGAATGTTAGCACAGCAATTGGCACTGGACTGAGCATCCAACACTTGAAATAATTTTAAATGAATCGTCTGAATATTTAAGAAGAAAGATAGACAAAGATTCAGGCATCGCATTAATCAAAATATAAAATCTTTTATGTCAAATAATACAACACCACCCGGAGCACCCGGTACTTCCCCACGTTGGACATCCAGCGCCAAATCAGGAGTAGGAAAATCCTTTGATAATTCATCACGAGTTGCTTTCACACTAAGCCACGGTATTCTTGATGAAATATATTATCCCGCCGAAGACACCGCAAGTATAAGAGATATGGAATTTATTGTCACCGATGGAAAAGATTTCTTTTCCGAAGAAAAAAGAGATACGTACCATTCTGTTAAGTGGGTTGAAGATGGCATCCCTGCTTTTAAAATTGTAAATACCTGCAAAGAAAAAAGATATACGATTGAAAAAGAAATTATAACAGACCCATGTCGGGAAACGGTTTTGCAACGGATCAGTTTTAAAACAATCAAGAAAAATGACTCATCAAAATATAAACTTTTTTTGCTTCTTGCACCACATCTAAATGACAAAGGGAAAAATAATGATGGGTGGATAAAGGATTATAAAGGAGTACCGATGTTATTTGCCAACAGAGAAGGCGTAACACTTGCTGTTGCCTCTTTTTATGCGGATATGGTTAAAAGATCTGTTGGCTATGTGGGGACTTCGGATGGATATACCGATTTAAAACAACACAAAAAAATGGAGTGGGAGTATTCGGCAGCGCATAATGGCAACATCGCACTTACCGCTGAAATTGATATTTCCAAAACCCGGGACTTTGTAATAGCTATTAGCTTTGGAGCTAAAGAAGAAGAGGCTGCCCATCTTGCATGGGCGAGCTTACTGGATGGATATGATACAGCAAGAGAAGCTTACATAAGCGGTTGGAAGAAATTTCAGAAAGGTTTACACAGTATAAAATCGGACAAAAACGCGATTGGTAAAAATTTTCGCACAAGTGCTGCGGTTTTAAACATACATAATTCTAAAAAATTTCCTGGCGGCGTAGTTGCCAGTCTTTCTATTCCGTGGGGACAAACAAAAGGAGACGATGATAAAGCTGGCTACCATCTGGTATGGCCACGCGACCTGGTAGAGGCTTCAGGAGGCTTTCTGGCTTTGGACTCAAAAGACCAGGTGCTGGGTATCCTCAATTACCTGATGGCGACACAGGAAGATGATGGGCGCTGGAGCCAGAATATGTGGCTAGGCGGACTTCCTAACTGGACCGGCCTGCAATTAGATGAAGTAGCGTTGCCAATAGTTCTTGTTGACAAATGCCTTCACATTAAAAAAATCGAACCGGATAGATTGAAAAGATATTGGCCGGGAATCAAAAAAGCGATCTCTTTTTTGATTACTCACGGACCTTCCACACCGCAAGACAGATGGGAAGAAGAGACGGGATTAACCGCTTACACTTTAGCAGCCGAAATAACCGGATTGCTGAGTGCAGCTCATCTTGCCGAAATAAACGGAGATAAGGAAATGTCGAAGTATTGCAGCGAGACTGCTGATTACTGGAATGAACAAATCGAAAAATGGACTTACGTTACAGATACACCTATATCAAAAGAAGTGGGTGTAGAAGGGTATTATATGCGTATCAATAATACTCAACAACCGGCAGAAGATATAAAAGATAATATTTTAAAAATCAAAAACCGCAACGATGATAATGGCAAAATGCATTTATGGGAATTGGTTTGTGTAGATACTTTGGCGTTGGTAAGGTTTGGTTTACGCGCAGCAGATGATCCTAAAATATTAAACACTGTAAAGGTAATTGACGCTAAATTAAAAGTAGATACACCGAACGGTCCTTGCTGGCACCGTTATACAAATGATGGATATGGAGAGGACAAAAATGGAAATGGATTCTCAGGTAATGGCTTGGGTATCGGAAGAGCATGGCCATTGTTGGCAGGAGAAAGAGGACATTACGAAATAGCCGCTGGCAATATAGAAGGTGCAAAAGAAATTTTAAAATCAATGGATAAATTCGCCAACAACGGTTTACTTTCCGAGCAAATTTGGGATACCGATGACATTCCTGAAAAGGAATTACTTTTTGGCAAACATTCGGGTTCTGCGATGCCCCTGGTGTGGGCACATTCAGAATATATTAAGTTGTGTTACTCTATCAAAGAGAAGAAAATATTTGATATGTCGCTACATTCACAAGAGCGGTATATCAAAAACAAAGTGAAATCTCCTTTTATCGTTTGGCGTTTTTCATGGCCTTGTGAAAATATTCCGAAGAATAAAAAACTAAGAATTGAAGTGAAGGCTGCAGCTATAGTCCGATGGTCGGTTGATAATTGGAAAACAACAAACGAAACAGAAACCTACGATACAAAATTAGGGATACACGTTGCAGATATTGATATAAAAGAATCCGGCTCAGAAGAAATCCAATTTACCTTTTTCTGGAAAAAAGCCAATCATTGGGAGAATAAAAATTACAAGATTCCGATTTTAAAAAAATGATTAAAATCTAATGAATTTAGATGATGCCATACCCTGGGGCAGCCGTTCCAATCCGTCTTCATGGAGTAAGAGAACTCCTCTTTTAATAATGGCGATAGCAGGTTTTGTATTGTCTTATATTCAGGCTTGTATCAGCTACGTGTTTTTCAAAATGTTTGGGAACCGTTTTTCGGAAACAGAACAAATGCTGTCGTAAAATCTCCTTTTCCCTGTTCACTTCCCATTCCTGATGGGATTTTAAGTACATCCCGATATTTATGCGATAACATTTTAGTTTCTATTGGTGGATAATATCCGCTGGAGAACAAAACCGTGGATTGTAATTTTATATTCCATTCTAATAGCAATGATGGGATTTGTAAGCATTTCACTAATTATAGCCCAACCGGTTTTTTTGCACACCTTTTGTACTTTACGCCTCGCCTCTGTATGGTGATACCGGTAATGCGCGAATTACAGACAAGCCTTCATCACATAAAAAAGGAAAAAAGAAATGGACAAAGTTTGTGGGAAGCCCTGAGCAAAAATCAATAGAACTCCTTAAATATAAACTTCACGAAAATGAAGACAGGGGTGCAAATTTAATCTCAGATCAACAGAGAAATCAAAATTATAGTAAAGAAACATTCTTAAGGATGGCATCCTTTCTTTCATAAGGGCAAAAAACGAACATTCAACAAAAGAAAATATTCAAACAATTCAAGTATCAATTACTGAAGACATTGAAAGAATAATAAAAAAGTGGAGAAACCTTGTTAATAAAAAAACATTCATTTCCGATATGCTATTTACAAAAGGCCTATTTGATTTGCAAACTTATCAGGATACTAATCGGGCAGTAAAGACAATAAATAAATACATGAAACGAATTGCATAAGATATCAACCTTGAAAGAGTACCAACAATAAATTTTGCAAGGCATTCATTTCTACCATTTTAAAACGTGCAGGGGTTCCCCGTCGAAATCATATCGAAACAATTATTACATACATCAATTAAAACCACTCAAATACATTTAGGCAGTTTTGAAAACGACCATAAACTGGAGATAACAAAATATTTGATATCCTTCAAAGCGAAAAAATAATTTATCACATTTAACATTCCTTCTCTCCAAGATATGCATTAAGCAACTGAAAAACACTTTTTACTCTGCTAAAAAAATGGGAACAACTTCGTTATTACTTATTTAATGAAAGGAATAACAACAATTTATTCATATTCACATTCATAGTCCTTTGTAATTCCTTTACTAACTGTTAAAGTTGAGTATGAATAGCAGCCGGATCATTTGAATTTTTATTTACCAGGTCTATTGAGAAACGCTCACTAAAAACTTCCTTTGCGCTAATATTTTTTGAATACCAATAATTGACTAAATCAAAAATGTCATTAATATCAAAAGAAAGGCCTCTGTAGAAACAGAGGCCGGTTTACCAAAACTAACTGCTTATGAGAAATTTGAATTTTAAACTTTGTTTGTTATTTATTATAATCCAAAGATAATGCTATACTACAGATGCTAATGTTTAACAGATGTTAACTTATTGGTGGAATTGATTTTTTTAGAAAACATTAGCAGTACGGATTGATCTCATTCCACTATTAAATACTCTCAATACAGGCCATTGATTGAGCCTAATTAACTGAAACAAGTCTTCCCATTAATTGTATTCTCTTCCTTTTATTTAATTCCCTACAGTTAAGTGAAAATGATAAGCGGATTGCAGCCTGCAATGAAACGAATGGTAAGTGGCGGGCAGTGAAATGAAACGAATAACATGCCTTGAATGAAAGGTAGTAACCTGTATCTTTCTTTTCCCTGAAGTTGCACATTGGCCTTTACCGATTGCAGCCATTTTAAGACAAAAAAATCATTCAACTTTTTAGATATTTTGCGATTAAAATCGCATTCTTTGCAGATATGTGCGGAAAATTAAAAAATATAAATGCGGCATTTGCATTTTTCTATTTTTTTGTTATAGGTTTGTTAAGTAAAGTAACATTGATGCTGAAAGTTGAAAGACAGACTTTTATTCTTCGCCGGGTGAATCAGCACAACAAAGTGTTGTCAACAGATCTAATCAGGCAAATAAAAGTGTGGGATGATACCATTCGCAGTGACATCCGACAACTGGAGGAAGAAGACAAAGTGATAAAATTTCATGGAAGCGCTTTATCACCTTCTTTCCATAACACAACATTTTCAAAAGAAGTGTATGCTTATCAGCAAAAAAGGCCATTGCACAAAAAGCAATATCTGTTATTAAAAGTGTAATATTTATTTTAACTGAGGGGAACGATTATCATTGAAATGGCGAGGCCCTTGCCATTGGAATTGGAGGCGGCATTTATATCTGTTAGTATTTCTGCTCTTTCAGATTACATTCTGCATCCAAGTATTGAAGTAATTGCGATAGCGATAAAATTTCGTTATTACGAAATTTGTGACTGTAACAAGGGCCGTTTGTATTTAGCACGAATTGAGAGTAGGTAACGGTAATTATTATCAGATTATATAAACATAAATTCAGATTTATATTCAATTTCATCATTATGAGGAAGCAAATCTTAACTATTGCAGTTATCATTACTTTAGGGTTTAAACCGCAAGCACAGGTGAGATCGGAGAACTTATTCTACATGACAGATAATCCCCAGTCTTTTGAGAGCTTCCAAAATAACGCCTCACAGATATCCATTGTTTGCCCACAGGTTTTTAGAATAAGTAAAGAGGGTGTTTTATCAGGGACTATTGACCCTCGTGTATTAAAAATTGCGAAGGCAAACAAGATCAAGGTGATGCCTTTAATAGTAAATGTAGGAAATAGTGGATTTAATTCAGGGTTGCTTCATGATATTGTCTCCAATCCTGTAGCACGCAAACGGGCTGTAGGTATGATGCTAATATATGCTAAACAATATGGACTCGACGGTTGGCAATTTGACTTAGAAGGATTAAACATACAAGATCGAGATAGTTTTACTGTTTTTTTTAAGGAAGCAGCTAACGCATTGCATCATGAAAATCTGCAAATGTCTGCTGCCCTGGTTCACGCTGTTGAAAACGTAGGAGGGACAACACCCTATCTCAATTTTTTATATGAAGACTGGCGTGCCGGCTATTCGTTTAAAGAATTGGCTGAAGCTGGTGATTTTATTTCTATTATGTCTTATGATCAGCATACGCGTCGCACAACTCCTGGACCAGTAGCAGGAAAAGAATGGGTTGAGCGTATAATTAAATACTTACTTGCCGAAGGCATTCCACCTGAAAAGCTATCCTTGGGAATACCGAACTATTCGAAACATTGGTTTACGGATTACACAGAAGAGAAAGGTGCTTTTTCCAATGCACAAGGATTAGGATACTCAGCAGTACAATATTTGCTTAAAAAAAATGACGCCAAGTCTTTTTGGAATGACAAGGCAGGTTGTAATTATGCAGTATGGGATAATGATGGGGTATTCGAATATGTTTTTATTGAAGATGCACAATCTTTGAAACCTAAGCTTGATCTTTTAAAAAAATATAACTTGAGAGGAATATCTGTATGGGTTTTAGGTAGTGAAGACCCCGCCTTTTGGAACATATTAGCCAAAGAGACAAAAAGAAAATAACTATTGTAACATATATTTAAAACATAGAAAATAATCTTTAAAATACTGAAATAGATTGACCAAGTATAACTAATGAACATCCGTTGAATGCGCTATCGTTTCAACTCCCTTTTAAAAAGATTTCCTGAAACCACAAAACCGGAGTCTTTTAATCTTAATTATCAAACTTATATATGAAACAAATCTTAAGAAAATTGAAAAAAGCGAGAGGTCTATTGACATTACTTGTTTTATTGTGCATTGTAAAAGTGTCCTTTGCGCAAACCCACCAGATCATTAAGGGAATCATAACTGATGCCAGGAATAAGCAGCCTATTTCCGGGGCGACTGTTGGATTAAATGGGACCTCCCTTGCAACTGTTACGGATTTAAATGGAAGCTTTAGTATTAATGGGGCTGTAAAGAGTGGTACTTATTCTGTAATCATTTCTTTTATAGGTTACCAAACAGTCACCAAAAGCATTGTGCTTAGTGGGACGCCCGTGACTATCAATGCAGACCTTAGTACCGACGCTTTAAATCTTAATGAAGTTGTGGTTACCGGAAATATCGTAGCCACCAGCAAGAAACAGCTAGGGAATGCCATTTCAACAGTAAGTGGAAAAGAACTAACACAAGGCTTTCCTACTTCTGTAGATCAGGCTTTGCAGGGAAAAGTCGCTGGTGCGCAGATTTCTCAGAACTCTGGTAATCCAGATGGTGGTATAAGCGTTCATTTAAGAGGTAATAGTACGATTGTTGGGTCAAGTGATCCTTTATACATAGTTGATGGAGTTATTATTAATAACAACTCCGATCAATTAATTGACCTGGGTGGTTATTCAGAAAATAGATTAGTAGATATTAACCCTGCTGATATTGATCATATCGAAATTATTAAAGGAGCCGCTGGTGCTGCGATTTATGGATCAAGAGCCAGTAATGGTGTTGTAGAGATTTTCACGAAAAAGGGAAGATCCGGTAAACCTGCCATTACGATTTCAACTGATTTTCGGAATAATTCCCTACGTAAAAAACTGGCTTATAATACTTATCCATTTGCTTTCACTAACACTAATGCCTCTGACAATACTCAGGTTCCAGTTAAGCGATACGACCTGCAGAGTCTCATATTCGGAAACGCTATAGGTTCAGAAAGTAATGTTTCTATTTCCGGCGGGTCAGAAAATACACATTATTACATCAGCGGTGGGTACTTGAACAATCAGGGTATTATACGATCTACTAATTTCCAAAGAGGTACCAGCCGTGTACGTATTGATCAGCGGTTTAACGATTGGTTAAAAGTATCTATCGGATTCAATTATATATTAGGTGGAAGTCAGCAGATTCCAAACGGGGGAATAAACACGCAATATGGCGCACTTACCGGTTTTATTTTTGGAAACAATGATATCAATCCATATCCTGATCAGGCTACTGGTGTTTATCCTACACTTTCTCCAGCTGGCCTGCAGCGTACGAATCCTTTGGAAGTTATTAATAAATTTGATTTTAATGAAAAAACCAGTAGGTTCATTGGTAACATTAATTTGAGTGCAACACCAATTAAAGGTCTTTCAATAGTTTACACACTAGGTTATGACAACTCTACTGAGCTGGGTACAGCGTATATTCCGATCGGAAATACTACTCCTACTTACAACACCGGCTATGCAAGAAGAGCTGATAATCTTACCCTTCTATTCAATAACGATCTAAACATTTCTTATAAGACTAAGATAGGATCTTTAATTGAATCAACGAGCACTCTGGGAGGGACAGCACAAACGGCGCGAGGGAATACTAATGCAGTGACAGGGACACAATTAAGCCCGGTTAGTCAGGTATCATCAAGTGGCGCTACCATTACAACTTCTGAAATTCGCTCTACATTGAATATTGCAGGCTTTTATGCACAGGAGACTTTAGGCTTCGAAAATAAATTATACATAACAGGTGCTGTAAGAAATGATGTTGCTTCCTCTTTTGGTATCAGTAACAGATGGCAATATTATCCTAAATTAAGTGGGGCTTATTTATTGTCTGAAGAAAAATTTTGGCAAAATTCTTCACTTGCATCTATCATACCTGATTTGAAGATAAGAGCGTCGTATGGCCAAAATGGTAACCTAACAGCTATAGGTGCCTACGATAGGCTTACTAATTATGTAGCTGTTTCTTTACCAGGGTTACCAGGTGTTGCATCGCCAACTCAACTTGGCAATTCAAATATTAAGCCGGAACGGCAAACTGAAAAGGAAATTGGTATGGATGTGAGCTTTCTGAAAGGGCGATTTGGGTTTGAATTCTCTTACTATAATAAACTTGTAAAGGACTTACTTTTACCGGTAACCTTACGCCCCTCAACTGGTTATTCTACTAGATTTGAAAATATCGGAAGTATGACAAATAAGGGTACAGAATTATTAGTTAGAGGAATTCCTATGGAAAGTAGGAATTTTAAATGGGAGTCAACCATTATATTTAATACAAACAAAAATATCGTCAGTAACATTCCCGGAGGCGTGGTGACTTTCCCAAATGGTTTTGGCCAAGTTGCGGCAGTAAATGGTTATGCACTTGGTGCCTTCTATGCAACCTATTTTGCGCGTGATTCCAAAGGTTCACTTTTATTAAAACCTACAGGTTTCCCACAAGTAGAAAAATCGGGTCGTGATGCTAACGGGCAGCCTACAGGAACAACGCTACTTAAAGTTATCGGAGATCCAAATCCTAAATGGACGGGCTCATTTACCAATGAGTTTACAATTGGTAAAAGCCTATCAGTAAGAATGCAATGGGATGCATCGTATGGTGGACAGATTTTTGATTTTACCAGACGAGTTGGAAGTAGAGACATTTATGGCGGTTTAGCAGGATACATGCCCGAATTGGAGGGCAAAGTTCCTAAAGGAACTTCTGCTGCCTTATACAGTATTATGGAAAACTGGATTGATGATGGATCGTACGTTAAACTGCGTGAATTATCTGTTTTTTATAACTTTAGACTGAAATTTTCTAAAAATATACCTTTTAAGGTTTCTGTTTATGGAAGGAACCTGCTTTGTATCTCAAAATATCCGGGATGGGATCCCGAGACAAATGCGGCAGGTCAAAGCACCGCAGTACGGGGTTTCGACTTTGTGGAAGTGCCAATACCAAGAACAATTGGATGTAGTTTAAGCGCAACTTTTTAATTATTTAAATTTGATGTCATGAAAAGAAAAATAGATTATAGATATCTTCTTATTGTACTGACTTTAATAGTTTCATCATGCGAGTTGGATCAGGTAAATCCTAATGCAGCCTCTGACCAGCAGGTTTTAACTACAAGGGAGGGCATAATTGCTTTAAGCATTGGTTTAAGGCAATATTATTCTACAACCGGATTAAGTAACACCATGGTTTCTCCAAGCGTAACAGCCCGTGAGATGAAGGGAGTTGCCACTTTTACCAACGTTATAGAATTGGAACAGGGCGGATCGAATTTAACTACGTCGAATGGAAATATTTTGGGTTTATGGTCCTCTATGCAGGCAGAAATGGGTATGTGTGAAAACATCATAAATAATGCACCAAAGGCTTCGTCACTAGATGCAGGAACATTGAGCGGAATAATGGCACAGGCTTATCTTTTCAAAGCGATGGCATTAACTGAGCTGGCCATGGCATTTGAAGAGGTTAATTTGAATACCAACATAACTTCTCCTGCAAAGTTTGTTCCGAGAGCACAGGCTTTTGATAGTGCTATAAGTTTACTTGACCGGGGAGTAGCAGAAATCAAAAGTAACGCACCATCTGCAATGTTTACTTCCTTAGTTACCGGGCCAGATTTTGACCTCGTAAACACCCTTTATGCATACGAGGCGAGAATTAATTTAATTGCAGGCCATTATCAAAAAGCCCTCGAAAATGCAAACCTGGTAGATTTAAGAAAAACATCGAAGTTTGATTATTCAACTTTAAGTCCAAACCCTCTATATACAACTTACAACATAAATAAGAGCTATTTTCCCAGGGCTCATTTTGGACTTGCTGATAGTTTGTATTACAAAGGTGATAATCGGCTCAATTTTTACTTTACCACACCAATTAATGTCATCAACGGGGATACGGTTGTAACCTATACAGGCTTTGGAGCTTCACAAACAACTTCTATACCGGTGTATATGCCAGATGAGATTAGGTTAATTCAGGCTGAAGCAATACTTAGATTAAATGGCACAATTACACAGGCACTGGACTTAATTAATACCGTAAGGACACAAACGAGTGGAGATCCGTTCGGTGTAAATGCAGGTTTACCCGTTTACTCCGGGCCTGTAACATATGAAGGCCTCCTTGAAGAGGTTTATAAGCAGCGTTGCGCAGAATTATATAACAGCGGTTTAAAATGGGAAGATACAAGGAGATTCAATCGTCCGGTACCACCTACAGATAATTCAGAACGTAATCGAATATTCTATCCTTATCCCGATCAGGAAAGGATAAACAATCCTAATACGCCTGGTGATCCCACTATTTAGATGATTGTACTTCATTGCCTATTGCCTGTTCAAAAATAAATCACTGATTTGTTTGGAACTATTATTATACTTAATGAAAATCTACTTTTAAAAGGTTCAACCAATTCTTTATCACTTGAATGATCAAACAGGTTGCTCACGCTTTGCCGATAAACCAACCTTTAGGTAGAGATAGGACAAGGTTGACCGGAGTAATCCGAGTCAGGATTGACAAGAGGATTGCGAAATTAGCTTCCGGTAAAGTAGTTAAAGAAAGATAGTTGATCAACAAAGAAAGTAAAGCGATCGGCAGAGTGGGTCAACATAAACGGAATTTACACATCAAGAGAAAAACCAAAAAGGAATCAAATACTTTTTACCCAGAAGATTATTTTCCTAAAGTCTCCTTTTGATGAAGCCAAAGTACAAATTATTCATTTTAAAGCGAGTAACTGAATAATGACAGCAAGTTATACATAGAGTTCTTAACTTAAAATTACTGAACCGGAAGTTCTCATTTTTCTCCAGGTCTCATGAAATCTTTACACGAATCACACCTCTCAATCTCTCCTTAAACCCACCTCCTGTTTTTCAATAAGAATATTCTTTTCTCCCAATAACAGTAATAGTTAGTCGACCCTTAAAAACTCTGTAATGGTTATCATTAAAAGGTTATATTAGAGAATGTGGAGATAAAGATTACAAGTTATTTGTAAAATCACTAAAAAGCCTGCAAATTTATGTATGCTTTCTACC